>CAMSZT010000086.1 GCA_947066815.1 uncultured Lachnotalea sp. | reverse complement strand
AGATAAAGTACCTGTTTGACCTTTTTATCACGTATTTTTTGTGTTTTTTTCTCAAATTCCTCATCGGACATTAAATATTGATCATCTACGCAGTTAAACACCGTGTAAATTCTTTCCTCTGGCAATATCCCACGAAAAATATATTCCAGAGATGGGCCGAGCACAATTGCTCCCGCCAATTTACGAATTGCTTTATAATTAGATTTTTTCTGCCATCTATTTATATCTTTATCAATCAGAGTACGATAATAACCACCATGCAAATGTATCAGGCATTTTTTATGCTGTATCTCCAACAACTTAAAAATAATCAGGTCTCGCAAATTGCCGCCTTTTGTCTGGCTGATTGTAAAATAAAACAGGTCGCCCTTGCTTTTTCGGATCCGATTTAAATTCTGCAGGAATTTTTTATTGTCAGTGATATCTATCTTTTCGAATTCAAATTCGCCTTTGGACGACAGCGAAGCATTCAGGTCTGAATTGTATAAAGTATCTACCGCTTTCGAAAGTCCGTGTATGGGAGGGGGAAATTGTGCGATAAAGCATATTTTCTTCTTTTCCATCAATCTGCCGCCTTAATTTTTCTTATCACCCTCGCCGGATTCCCGGCGATCACACACCCATCCTCGAACTTTCCGCTGACCACAGCCCCTGCCCCGACTACACAGTTATCCCCCAGGACAGTCCCCTTCAGGATGATGCTGTTGCACCCGAGAAAGCAGTTCTTCCCGATGCGGATCTCCTTGGCCGGGATCAGGTCTGCCGTGTCGCCTCCGCGGGCATCCTGCAGGAGTTTCAGCCGTTTCTCTGTGTCAATGGGGTGGAAGTCATTGTCCAGGATCTTACAGTTGCCTCCGATGAGGGTATTCTCCCCGATGTAGATCCCCTTCCGGGCGTAGATCGTTGCCCCGGAGATCCCGACATTGTCGCCGATCTCGATGACGGCTCCCGGCGCTCGGGTCACGATGACGGTCCGACTGTAAAGGCCGACCAGGTTGCTCAGAAAACTGCTCTTGATGGTGACGTTCCTGCCGATCTTCAGCCTGGACCCGCCTTTATTGAAGATGACGGGCACCCCCTTCAGGAGGAGCTTTTTCCCATATTCGACTTTGGTCATCCTCATGATGAGCTTGAACCAGTTGCTGTTCATGTCTTCTCCTTATAACCGTCCTCTGCTGCTGTTTTTCCGGAGTCTGAGATCCCTTTTCGCAGAAAACGCCCTGGTCTTCATGGAGTCAGATCCTGTCTACAGGCCCAGGATCGCCTCCGCGTATTTTCCCACCGAGACCTCCCTGGTCAGGTATGTTTCCAGATACTCCCGGCCCCGTCTCCCCATCGCCGCCAGCTCCTCGCTCCCGGCATGGTCGATGAACCAGCGGATGTTCTGTTCCACCGCCCGGTAATCCCCGGGCTCGCAGCAGAGGCCGCCTTCCGTTTCCTCGATGATCGAGCGGATCTCGGAGCCCTCCTCCAGGACGCCCAGCACGGGGGCCTGGACGGCAGCGCAGCCGTAATACTTGGACGGGCAGCTGACCCCCTTGATCCCTTTGGCGTTGACCACCCAGTGGACGTCCGCCGCGTTCAGGCTGTAGACCAGATCCGCTTTCTCCTGGTAGGGGACGAAGACCACGTTGTCCATGTGGTGTGCCTCTACGTAGGATACCAGACGCTCCAGCACGGAGCCGCCCCCCACAAAGGCGAAGGCCGCCTCCCGGCCGTCGGGGGTCTTTGTCCCGGGCTTAAACTTCCGGATCACCCGGATCAGGTTTTCCAGGTCGTAGTAGAGGCCGATGTTGCCGGAGTACATGATGACGAATTTATCTTCCAGATCGTATTGCTTCCGGAAGGCCGCCACCTTCGGGTGGCTTTTTTCCAGAGGGCAGATCTCTTTCTCATTGACCCAGTTGTTGATCATCACCGCGTCCGGCACGCGTTTTCCTTTGAACCGTCTCTGCAGGGTCTCCATCAGGTCCCGCCCCACGGTGATGACCAGGTCGCTCCGCCTGCAGCTGAACCTGTCAAAGAACAGCATGGCACGGATCAGCAGGCGGTTCCGGCTGTAGCCCACGGCCATCACCTGTTCCGGGTTGAAGTCCTGGATGTTATAGATAAATTTGGCGTGTTTGACCCATTTCCCCCAGACGCCCAGCAGCCCGCCCAGGACCGGGGGCTGGGAGATGGCCAGCACATAATCGGTCTTTCCCACCCGGAAGGTTGCCGACATGGCGCCGAAGAAGTAGGAGAGGATGTTCCGGATCCGGCTCCGCTTCCTTGTCTTTTTAAATTCCGGGACACGGACGCGGAGTACCTTTACTCCATGAATCTCTTCCTTATAATATTTCTGTTTTTTATATCGTTCTTCCACGGTGCCCAGGTAGCTCGGCACCACGCAGATGACGGTGACCTCGAACCGGTCGGACAGCCCTTCTGCCAGCTCCCGGAGGATCTGGCCGGTGGACGCCGTGTCCGGGATATAGTAATGGGCGTAGATCAGCAATCGTTTTTTTTCATTGCCCTGATGCATGGTCCGTACCCCTTCCTGTGGATAAAAAAGCATTTGTCGTGTAGACGTT
>CAMSZT010000085.1 GCA_947066815.1 uncultured Lachnotalea sp. | reverse complement strand
TTTGCTTTATCCCCGTTATCCTGCTTCTTCCGATTGTCATTAGGATCATACTCTGTGATTACGTAATTGAAGAATTAAGGCTTGTTACCGAACGCAAATTTCCAACAAAAATAAATTCGCTGAATCAATTTTTTATAGAGTTACCCTTTGAAATGGTATACACTCCAAGAAAATTAAATTCGCAGGAAAAAAATATGATGAGGGACATAAAAGATTCTCCTATTTTGGCAACTGCGCTTATGGAAATATAGATGTTTTTATTACAGGTGACAAGGATTTTCATGTTTTAGACATAGAAGAACCTGAAATCTTGACAATCGCTGATTTTTTGGAGAAATATAGTCATTAGCATAATTTCTTTCAATATGTAATTACACGGAAACAGACAGGAAGGAGGAAGAAACATGACACCGAGGGAATCATTCAATGAGAAGAGAGGAAACACCGTGGTCAAAAATCTGCAGGGGAGGGGCTTTGACGCCTGCTACTGCAGGAGCGGGGAGGAAGCCAGGGAGAAGGCCCTGGAATGGATCAAAGAGGGCTCTTCGGTCGCCTGGGGCGGCTCCATGACCATCCGGGACATCGGGCTTACGGAGGCGGTAAATAAAGGGAACTATCAGGCGATCGACCGGGATGCGGCCGAGACTCCGGAAGAAAAACAGAAGGCGGCCATGGATGCGCTTTCGGCGGATTACTTCCTGACCAGCGCCAACGGCGTCAGCGAGGACGGCCAGCTTGTCAACGTGGACGGGAACGGGAACCGGGTGGCGGCCATCGTGTTCGGGCCAAAGTACGTGATCGTGGTGGCCGGGATGAACAAGGTGGTGCGGACGGCGGAGGATGCCATGGTGCGGGCAAGGACCGTGGCGGCGCCCCTGAACCAGCAGCGGTTTTTAAAGAACACGCCCTGCACGCTCACCGGCGTCTGCGGCGACTGCAAGTCGCCGGAGTGCATCTGCAACCAGCTCCTTACCACCAGGAACTGCCGGCCCGCCGGGCGGATCAAGGTGATCCTGGTGGGAGAGGAATTGGGGTATTAAATCCCAGTATGGTCTGCCGCCTGAGTTTCGTCGGCGTCCAGCCGCCCTCCGAAGAGCAGGGTGAGCAGGAAGGAGGCGGCGAAGGCGATGACGGCGGCGATCATGGCCTTTGTGAGATTGCCGGGCTCGTCGGCGCTCGCGAACATCAAGCAGGAGGGGATGGCCGGAAAAGCGTACACGTAGCAGTGGATGCCGGCGATGCCCTGATAGAGCCCGGCGATGGCACTGCCCAGGATGGCGGTGAGCAGAGGCCGCTTGTATGGAAGACAGACTCCGAACATGGACGGCTCCGAGACTCCCGCCAGAAGGACCGTGAGGCCGCTGCTCAACGCGGTTTTCTTCAGGGAGGCAGTCTTTGCTTTCAGGAAAACGGCCAGACAGGTTCCGCCCAGGGCGAGGGCCATGATGAAAAATCCCGGAAGGATCCCGGGCTCCACGCCGGCGCTTCCGAGCTGGGCGATGG
The DNA here is from genome assembly GCA_947066815.1 of uncultured Lachnotalea sp. Taxonomy (GTDB): domain Bacteria; phylum Bacillota; class Clostridia; order Lachnospirales; family Lachnospiraceae; genus Lientehia. The sequence goes on along the minus strand of CAMSZT010000085.1, from coordinate 1,458 downwards.
CGGTCGCCACGAAGACCCAGTGGGTCCCGGTGATGACTAAGAGGGGCGACACGGCGGCAAACAGGGTCCAGGCAAGCCAGGATACGTGGTCCTGGAGCCAGAAGATGGCGCCGGACAGGCCGTTCCCGATGAGGGTCCCCAGGGGGCCGATGGCCAGCAGGCCGACCAGGGAGGAGAGGAGCAGGATGACCAGGGGGGAGAGGATGTCGTCCACCACCTTCGGCATCAGCTTATGTACCAGCTTTTCGATCCAGACCATGGCGGCCACCAGAAGGATCACGGGGATGGTGCTGTAGCCGTAAGAAGCCTTCACAAGGGGGATCCCCAGGAAGGAGAGCGCCTGCGAGCCTTCCGCCAGTTCCACGAAGCTGGGGCTCATGAGGGCACCCACGGCCCCGATGGCCAGCACCGTGTTGACCTTAAAATGGACCGAGGCCGTGTAGGCCAGGAAAAAGGGCAGGAAATAGAGGGGGGCGTCCCCGATGAAGGAGAGCACGGCCTCCGTGGGAGCCCCTTCCGCCAAGAGCCCGGTCATGGTAAAGATGATCACGAGAAGCTTGACCAGGCCCCCGGCGATGACGATGGGGATGATCGGGGCCATACAGCTTGAAATATGGTCGATCAGAACGGTCAGGATGTTTTTTTTCGCATTTTGTTCCATGGGTCTGCCCTCCGGAAAGATTTCTGTGTAAAAACCAAAGAGATTATAGCACCCTTTGACGGGGGGTGCAATATTTTTGTGAACACTCCAAAAAGAAAGGATACGTATTCATAGAAGAAGGGGAAGATCCCGAAGATCTTCTTTTCGCACCGCTTGCTTTTGGGCAAGAGGGCTGTCTTTGCGCATGACGACGCCCCATGTGTCCCTGGCAGGGATATTGATGTAATCGTATTTGGATATATCTGCGGGCTGGATCAAAATGCCGAAGTCCAGGATGCCTTTGTCCAGCCGTTCCGTCACATCTTCCGGATTGCCGCTTATAAATGGTAGTGGATGCCCGGATACTGCTCTCGAAGTCTTTTGGCGGTCCGGCCGATCAATTTAATCGCATCTGTCTCACCACCGCCGATATAAATATCTCCGCTGATGCTGTTTTCCATAGTCTGAAACTCGTTTTGTGTTTTTTCGACCATGGAGACGATCTCTTCGGCCCTTTGTCTTAAGACCATTCCCTCAAAAATCAGATCCATACTGTGGCTGCGGCGTATAAAAAGCTTTTGTCCCAGTTCTTTTTCCAGATCACAGATCTGCCGGGACAGCGTGGGCTGTGTAATATGAAGACTGCTGGCGGCATTTGTGGTGCTGCCTTCTCTGGCAATAGTGAGAAAATATCGAAGTACCCTGAATTCCATATAGATAAACCTCTTCAAATATCATGCTGACAAATATAAATTTGCAAAACTGAATTCCGGGGGATAGGATTTTTGGTTTTTCGCCATGCTGAACATCTCCTTTGC
>CAMSZT010000084.1 GCA_947066815.1 uncultured Lachnotalea sp. | reverse complement strand
CATTATATCACAGGTCGAGCAATTAGTCTATTTATTTATTTTACAATATACTAGCCATCGCCCTGCTCCCCTTATGCATACCAACGGTATGTATGTTATACCATACCATTGGCGTGATTGTCAAGTCCCGCCCTTTTTCTTTTGCGGGCTACCTTTATTATACCTGTCCCCGCCCCATTTTACAAGCCGGGCTTTTTGGGGGTTTCTGTCAGCAGAATGCCTTCGGTTTCCGTATTTCTTGCGATAACAAAAATGCGGAAACCGAAGGCAAGTTTCCCTTGCATTTTATCGCACTATATGTTATAAGACATGATAGAACAAATTTTAATCCAGGGAGGTATCACATGAAGTTCCAGTACGCAATCTTCGACATGGACGGACTGATGTTTGACACGGAGCGCCTGTTCGTCGATTCCTTTATCCAGTATGTCGCTCCACAGACCGGCATGGAGTTTCCCAGGGAGAAACTGGTCTCCATCATCGGCCTGAACCACGCCTCCACAGTGGAAGTCTTTCCGAAACTCTTCGGGACCAAATATAGCTGCGACGAGTGCTATGCCATCAGCGAAACCTGGACCAAACGCCATATCGCCGAACACGGGCTGCCCGTAAAGCCCGGCCTTGTGCGGCTTCTGGCCTGGCTCAGGGAAAACGGCTTCCGGATCGCCGTCGCCTCCTCCTCCGACAGGAGCAAGGTCTCCGCCTACATAGAAAGCGTTCACCTGACGGAATATTTTGACGTCGTCATGGGTGGTGACATGGTCACAAGGGGAAAACCGGATCCTCAGATCTTCCTCATGGCGGCAGAGGCCCTGGGCTGTGAAGATCCTGCCTCCTGCGTCGTATTCGAGGATTCCAAAAACGGTCTCATGGCGGGAAAAGCGGCTGGCATGAACGTGATCATCGTCCCCGACCTTCAGGATCCCACCGAGCTGCTTCCCGGATACGCATTCGCAAAAGTGAAGACCCTGTCCGATGCAATTCCGGTTCTCTCGGATCTCCAGATGTGACGGGCATCTGCCCCATGCCTCTCTCCTCAAACGCTCCCCCTTGCCGGGTTCCCCGCAGAAAGGTTCTTCCTCTCCCTGCATGGAACCCGGCTTTTCTCAAATCCCATCCCGATATTTTACAAATCCTGTTTACAAATTCCTGCAAAAATGATAATATGATGTTATAGAACATATTATAACAATTTGATCCAAAATTATGGAAAATCACAGGAGAAATCATGAACGAAACCGGCAAACTTCGCATAGCTGCATTTGACCTGGACGGAACGCTTCTAAATTCCAAAAAGGAACTGCTTCCCTCCACAATCCTCGCCATCCGCCGACTGAAACAAATCGGCGTACAGGTGGTCCTCGCCTCCGGGCGGCATCCGAAGGGAATCTGGCCCGTTGCCGAATCCCTCTCGCTCACCGGGACGGACAGTTATGTGCTCGGTTTCAACGGCGGGACTGTCGTTTCTTTAAAAACCGGAGAACGGTTCTTTGACTGCCAGATGGAGCCGGAAACTGCCCGGGCCGTCGCCGATGCCGCCCTCTCCCTGGGGCTCTCCCCGGTAACCTATACGGAATCCGAACTTCTGTGCCTGGATGACACCGATAAATACGTCCTCTTTGAGGCCGGGCTAAACCGGCTTCCCGTCCGCAAAATTTCCTCCTTCCGGCGGGACGTCCCGTTTCCCGTCAACAAAGTGCTTGTGGTCGGGGAACCCAGAAAGATTGCGGAGGGCGGTGAATCCGGTCTGCGGGAAGCGGTAAAAGGATTGTGCACCGTCTCCCAGTCCGCTCCCTGCTTTCTTGAAATCATGCCGAAAGGGATTGACAAAGCCTCCGGTCTCGAAAAACTGCTCGCCCTTCTCGGCCTCTCCCGTGAAAACCTGGCCGCCTTCGGCGACGGCATGAACGACAAGCCCATGCTCGACTTTGCCGCTGCGGGAGTCGCCATGGGGAACGCCGCCCCGGCCTTAAAGGCCGGCGCAGACCTGGTCACGGATAGCTGCGACGAGGACGGCATCGCCATCGCCGTCGAACGTCTTTGGGGCACGGGCCCCTAGAAAGGAGTTTTTATGTCATTCGCATTCTTCACCGTGCTGCTCGGTTCCTTCCTGTTTGGTTTGGAGCCAGTCATCATCAAACATCTGCAGATGGAAGGATACTCCTCCTTTTACATTGTCTTCTGGCTGTTCCTCGTCAGCCTGGCCGTCTACGTATTCCAGGCGTCCAGAAAAGAGAGGGTGAAGCCGTCCCTCCCCCTTGCCACCTCCATGCTCCTTACCGGTGCGGCCGGGATGGGTATTACCACCCTGTTGCTCACCCTCTCCTACCATTACATCCAGACCAGTACCGCCACCCTCATCCATTTTACCTACCCGGTCCTGGTGGTACTCTGCATGAGCCTCCTCTACCACCAGTCCTTCACCAAAAGTAAGGCGGCCGCCTGCATCCTCTCCCTCATGGGAATGTCATGTATCACCAATTTCACCTTTTCTGGCCGCCTGCCCGGATACCTCCTGGCTTTCCTCTCCGCTGCGACCTATGCCTTTTACGATGTCGCCAACGAAAAAGGCCGCTTTGCGAAACTGCCGCCTTATACCAAAATGGCGTTCCTTTCCCTGGGAGTTGTCGTGCTGTTCGGGTTCCTCTGTCTCATATTTCAGATCCCCCTTCTCCCCCGCAGACCGCTGGATGCGTTCCTCACCCTGTCCATCGGTCTGATGAACTGCTTCGGCTACGTGGGTGTCATGCATGGTCTGCAGGTGATCGGCGCCGCAAAAACCGCCTTTGCCGCAACCATGGAGCCGGTGGCCAGCCTGGCCCTCAGCATCCTGGTCTACCACGACACCTTTTCCCCGGTCTCCTTCCTTGGCATCCTCCTAATCTTCCTCTCCATGTTCGCCATCATGAGACCCTCGGACACCTTCTCCTCTTAAGCCTTTGTATTTGGAGTTTCGTCGATTTCCTTCCTGTATTCTCGCAAAATGCGGAAGCTTAAGAGAATCCTCCGCTTGAATAGAATGTTCTAAGATGATACAATATGGATAATGATACCTGACTTCCGAAGTTAGATGAAAAAACATGGTGCTAAGCCATCGGTCAAAAC
>CAMSZT010000083.1 GCA_947066815.1 uncultured Lachnotalea sp. | reverse complement strand
CCGTTCCAGCAGATCTTTCACTAATTCTTCGTTGGTTTTCATACTGTCACCTCTGTCTGTTATTATATAGTAATAAAAACCAGATGGCAAGCTGTAAAGTCAGAAAATTGCGGACAGACGGCAAAAATCACAGGATGAAAATTCCTGCTTGACTATTCGGGAAACAGCGGTTATAATGTTCTCATGCGGATATAGTTCATTGGTAGAACACCAGCTTCCCAAGCTGGATAGGCGGGTTCGATTCCCGTTATCCGCTCGAAGCCTTGTTTGATCAAGGAAAAAGGGCTGTCTTTCTTTTTTGAAGGACAGCCCTGATTTTATGCTTGACACCACTTTGATACCATCTTGCATGCCCACTAACGTGCAGAGGGCGGTTTTCTTATCCTCTCTACATTATCCTCTCTGCATTTCCATGCCGCCAAAAGAAATGCCGACATACGCGCCGATCATCCTCAGCTCCTCCAGCGTCTTCTCATTGACCGGGATCCCGGTCTTCTGTTTTTCGGCCATGGATTCCATCTCCTTTTCCCCGTGGGTGTAGATCCTGGACCGGCCCTCCGCCTTCTCGCTCGCCCGCAGCTCCTCAAGAAGCTCGGACATCCGCCCCCGGATCTCTTTTTTATCGCCGAACATACCGTAATCCAGGGCCATGAAGCCGAAGGAGGTGTCGCCCATGCCGCCGTTCTCCACATGGGGAGAGGTGTGGCCGCCGGCGAAGATCCCCGTGAACAGCTCCGCGATGATCCCCAAGCCGTAGCCCTTGTGGGAACCGGTGTCCACGGATCCGCCGCCGATGGGGAAAATGCCGCCTGGACGTTTGGCGTTGATATTGTCGAGGACCCGCCCCGCATCGGTGCAGCTGTTTCCGTATTCATCCGCGGCCCAGCCGTCCTTTAAAGCGTCGCCCCGCTTGTTGTAGATCTCGAGTTTTCCCCTGGGCACCACCGTGGTCGCCACATCGTACCAGAAAAAGTACGGGTCCGCCGGCATGCATAAGGCCAGCGGGCTGGTGCCCAGCATGGGCTGCCTGCCGAAGGTGGGGATGGCGATGGCCTCCGTGTTGGTGGAGCTGAACCCCAAAAAGTCCTCCTCGGCAGCCATCCGGGCATAATAGCCGGCGATGCCGTAATGGTTGCAGTTTCGGACAGTCACGGCCCCGAAGCCGTGTTCCCTGCATTTGGCGATGGCCAGCTCCATAGCGGCCCTGGCAGTCACCTGGCCCATGGTGCGGTTTCCGTCCAGCACGGCGGAAAGCTTCGTCTCGAAGAGCACCCGGGGCTTTGCGTCCGTATGGACCAGTTCCTTCACCAGGGAATCATGATAACGGATCATGCGCTGGACGCCGTGGGACTCGATCCCGTACAGATCGGCGGTGAGGACCACGTCCACGATCCCCCGGCTTTCCTCCGCGGAAAATCCGTGCCTGACAAAAATCTGTTCACAGTAAGCTCTGACCTGTTCCACAGGCAGGTAGGTATATCCCATTTTTGATCTCCTCCTGAATGCCGGCATGCGAGGGCGCACCCGGCCAAATATCGCCCCGGCCGACTCCCGGGTGCCTTGCCCCTAAACGCGGCAGATACAGCAGGGCTTCACAAGCTCTGCGTGAAGGTCTGTGAGAGAAAGCGCTCCCCGTTCCCGGTCAATCTTCAATACGGTCAGGGAATCGGAATCCTGATGGGCGGCCGCCAGAAGGCCGTCAAAGATCTCAAAATCCCTCGGCGTCTTTCCGCCGGAGGGAAAGATCCCGGTGGGCGTCAGCATCCCGTCCTTCCGGATGCGGAAGACGGCAATACTGTCGTGGCCCCGGTTGCTGGTAAAAAGCAGATCTTTTGACCGTTTTATGGCGGCAGAAATATTTTTTCCCTTGAAATCGGCAGGAAGCGTGTCTGCCTCCTGTATCAGCGTATACCGCTCTTCCTCTTTTTGAAATACGACGACCTTCCCGGCCAGCTCGCAGAGCACATAGACCATCTCCGGCCTTTCCGGGTTAAATTCCAGATGGCGGGGGCCGTATCCCGCCGGAAGCGTGAGCCGGAGCCCGGTATCCTCCAGGGATCCGTCTCTCTCTTGATATACAAATACCTGATCCAGCCCCAAATCTGTGACATAGAGAAGTCCCTCATGCTCTCCCGAAAAATGGACATGGGCGCATTCCTGGCGGATGGGGTCTGCTCCCTTTCCCTCGTGCTGATACAATCCGCTCCGCCTCTTCAGACTGCCGTCCGCCCCCAGCCTATAGACGGCCAGGGAACCGCCGGTATAGTTTGCCGCGTAAAGCGCACGGCCTCCGCTGCTCATGGAAAGATGGCAGGGGTCTGCTCCGCCGGAAGAAAGAGACGAGCGAAGTTCCAGCCCCGTCTCCGTCACGGCAAGCCCGTGGACCATCCCCTCCGGGACTTGTTCCTGAACGGCGTAGAGCATGCCGCACTCTCTGCCCAGGCAGAGATAGGAAGGATGGTGGATCCCGGAAAAACTCTCCAGCCGCTCCAGCGTCTGTTTTTCCGTGTCCAGCCGGAACAGACAGATGCCGGGCTCGTCCGCGAGGGCGTAGGAACCCGTATAGAATGTATAGATCATCTCTTATCGTCCTCCACTGCCGGCCGTCCCCATCCTCCGGAGGACGCCGCGCCCTGTCCGGCAAAGCCCTCCGGCATACCGGGAAGGATCAGGCCGCCGTCCACCCGGAGGGTGATCCCCGTGATGTAGGACGCTTTCTCGGAAGCCAGGAAAAGTACCGCGTTCGCAACATCCTCCGGAGTCCCGGCACGGCCCAGAGGGATCAGCTCCCCCAGCTCATCCCAGAAATCGGAGGTGATCTCCTTGGTCTTGTCCTCGTATTCCTTCCTCCAGAAATAGTCGCTGGCGCCCCCTGTGGCCATGGCAGCCATTTCCGCCTTGGTGCGGATGCGGGTCGCGCCGGGCGCCACATTGTTGATACGGATCCCGTAAGCGGAGACATCCAGGGCAAAGGCCTTGATGGCGTGGATCAGCCCGGCCTTTAAACCGCAGTAAATGCCGCATTCCGGATAGGCCCTCTCCCCCCTGGAGGAGGTGATATTGATGATGTTTCCCCTGACCTTATGATCGATCATATAGCGGGCGGCATCCCTCATGAGGATGATGAAGGTCCGAAAATCCAGGTTGAGCAGATGGTCCAGCTTCTCCTCGGTGATGTCCTGAAGGCTTTCGCAGATGGTGAGCCCCGCGTTGTTGACCAGAAGATCCAGCCCTCCGAGGTCGGCGGCCGCCTTCACGAACATGTCGTGGGCAACGCCCGGGATCTCCAGAGAAGCCTGGTAGCAGTAGCATCCCCTGCCGTACCGGCTGCGGATCTCCTCCGCCGAAGCTTCCGCCGCTTCCCTCTTGCCGGCATAGGTGATGGCCAGATCATACCCCTCCGCCGCCAGAGCGAAGGCGATACCCCTGCCGATCCCCCGGCTACCTCCTGTAACGATCGCTTTTTTCCCCATAATACTTCCCTCCTAAAAATAGTTCTTTTTCGCCTCGTGTAATATAGTAAAAAGTCCGAATCCAGACCGGATTCGGACTTCATTGCGTAGCGGAAGGGAGATTTGAACTCTCGACACCACGGGTATGAACCGTGTGCTCT
>CAMSZT010000082.1 GCA_947066815.1 uncultured Lachnotalea sp. | reverse complement strand
CGTGTGCTCTTCCGATCTGGCAAAACAGAAGAAAGGAGGAGCGCGGTATGGGAGGGAATATACAGATGTTTTCACATAAAAGAAGAGGGATCCTGGCAGTGGCTGTATTGCTTTTGGTTTCTCTGTTTCTGTTCGGCATGCTGGTACGGGCGGACGATGCAGAGGAGGAGCCATTTCTCTATAAATACTATACTTCTGTCCAGATCCGTCCGGGTGACACCCTTTGGGACATCGCCTCCGAATACTGCCGCGATCCCGGTCAGATCCGGGAGTATATGAAGGAATTGAAACGGATCAACCATCTGGGCAGTGATGAGATCCATGCAGGGCGGTATCTGACCGTGGTGTATTATTCGAAAGAATATAAATGAAGCGGTTACTTCTTGACGCAGCATTTCCTGTTTTATATAATGATCCAGAGGAGATATTTCAGGAAAGGAAACGGTCGGCATGAAAAGAAGAAAAAAATGGATCTGGATCGGAGTAATATGGACTCTTCTGGTCTCGGGGATGTGGGGCGGGGCGGCCCTGGCGGGGAACGGGGAGACGGTTTCTATAAAGTACCGTACCCATGTTCAGTCCTATGGCTGGCAGGACTGGAGGACGGACGGAGCTTCTTCCGGGACAACCGGGGAGGGAAAACGTCTGGAGGCCATTGAGATCTTTCTGGATCAGGCTCATTCCGGCGGCGTGGAGTACCGCACTCATGTCCAGTCCTATGGCTGGCAGGACTGGAGGACGGACGGCGTCCTTTCCGGGACGACAGGGGAGGCCAAACGCCTGGAGGCCATTGAGATCCGGCTGACCGGGGAAATTTCGGAACAGTATGATATTTATTACCGGACCCATCTGCAAAGCTGCGGCTGGATGGGATGGGCAAAAAACGGAAGTCCGTCCGGCTCCTCCGGGTTTTCCAGACGCCTGGAAGCGATCGAGATCCGGTTGCTTCCGAAGGGGGAAACCATGCCGGAGGACGGAAAGGCGGCTTATATGGAAGCAGTTCAAACGGAACAACAAGAAGGGATCCGTTATTCGGTGCATGTTCAGAGTTACGGATGGCAGCCGGAGGCGGAAAACGGCCATATGGCCGGAACCGTCGGGGAAGCCAAGCGTCTGGAAGCGGTGAGGATCTCTCTGAAGAAGCCGGACAACCTGTCCGGGAGCCTTCAGTACCGTACCCATGTTCAGTCCTATGGATGGATGGACTGGACGGAGGAAGGGCAGATAAGCGGGACCAGCGGAAGGTCCAAACGCCTGGAGGCAATCCAGATCCGGCTGACCGGAGAGATAGCAGAAGGATATGATGTTTATTATCGCGTCCATGCACAGACTTATGGCTGGCTCGGCTGGGCAAAAAACGGGCAGCCGGCCGGGACGGCAGGAGAGTCGAAACGTCTGGAGGCTATCGAGATCTGTTTAAAGAAGAAGGGGGAGGCAGCCCCGGGACCGGCGGCAGGTGCCTACCATTTCCGAAGCCTGGAGGATCTGATGGACACAGCGGAAAATATACAGGGTACGTCCCAGTTGATCACCGTGGTCGGAGACGGGACCGTGACAGGGGCGCAGTTGAGTTTCTGGCAGAAGGGGGAGGCCGGATGGACCAGGCAGCTTATGGGGAAGGCACATCTGGGAATCCATGGCTTTTCCGACCGGACCCGCGAGGGAGACGGGACGACGCCGACGGGCTGCTATGAGCTGGGGATCGCATTTGGAAATAAGAAGGATCCAGGGACGGCCCTGGATTGGTTTGACATAAATCCTTACCATTACTGGGTCGACGATCCGGACAGTGACTACTACAACCGGCTGATCGACAGCCGTCAGGTTCCAAGTGGGTGGAGATCCGGGGAACATCTGGCCGATTATGTCCCCTCTTATAATTATTCGGTCAACATTGAAGTCAATCCGGAGTGCCGCAAAGATTCCACATCGGCGATCTTCCTCCACTGTTTTGGGCGCAATCCCTACACCCTGGGATGTGTGGCCATTGAGGAAGGGCAGATGCGACAGATTCTGCGGATCCTGAAACCGGGGGCGAAGATCGTCATGGTCAGAGAAAAGGAGGATCTTCTGGACTATGTCGGATACTGAGGGAGACCCCGGATGTGATCTTTGGGATCCGGAGTCACCTTCATCTCCCGGGCTTTTCTCTCAACCGCACGGCATTCCTTGCGCTGCGGCGCCGTTCGTCCTCGATGGCAGCGTAATGCTTTTTGGTGGTGTTGACGTCGGAGTGCCCAAGAACATCGGCGACCAGATAGATATCTCCGGTTTCCCGGTACAGATTGGTGCCGTAGGTGCTGCGGAGCTTGTGAGGCGTGATCTTTTTCAGGGGAGTTACGATCCGTGCGTATTTTTTTACCAGATTTTCCACGGTTTTTACGCTGATCCGCTTCTGTTGGAGAGAGAGGAAAAATGCCTGCTCGTGTCCCTCCGCCGGGATCAGATGCCTCCGCTCCTCCAGATAGTCAAGGAGGGCTGTGTGGACCTCCTCTCCAAAATAGACGACGACTTCTTTGCCGCCTTTCCGATGGATGCGGATGCCGTCATTTTTGAAATCCACATCGTTCAGGTCCAGGCCGACACACTCGGAGACCCGGATCCCGGTGCCGAGCAGGAGTGTCAGGAGGGCCAGATCGCGGATCCTGGTCTTTTTGTGGAAGGCTCTCTGCCGCTCGGTCAGGCCGTCTCCGTTTTCCACACTGTCGAGGAGCATGGCCACCTCGTCGATCTCCAGGCGGATGATATCCTTGGAGTGGAGCTTGGGCAGAGAGACCAGGGCTGCCGGATTGTTCCGGAAGAGTTCTTTTTTATAGAAATAATTGTAAAAGGTTTTCAGACTGGAGAGTTTTCTGGTGATGCCGCGCTCCTGGTTGATGTGTTCCGAAGCATCATCGGCAGAATAATATTTCAGGTATTCCATATATTCTTCCAGATCAAAGGGCTTTACCAGATCCAGGTCGGAGAGGGTGATGTCTTTGATCTCCTTTCCTCGGTAGCAGGGATTCTCCCGGATCAGAAATTCAAAAAAAACTTTAAGGTCATAGGCATAGGCGATCCTTGTCCGGGAGGAGGTTGTCGGCTCGATCCCGCGGAAAAAGGTGACACAGAAAGGGGGGAGAGGAGCCAGAAGCTCCCTCAGCTTTTTGGTATTCTGAATGTCCACCTGCTGGAAATAGGGTTTTTGTTCCATGGGGCTTCCTCCGTTTCTTTTTTCTGCAGGCAGCGGTCAATGAGGTTCATGCTGATCACCGGTTCTGCCAGAGAGCTCCGGCCAGCCGGGGATGTTTCCGTTTAAAACGGCGGTAAACATCCGTTCCTTTGCACCGGGATTTTCCGCAGTCAGCCGACGTACCAGATCTTTGGCATATTCCCGTTTGGTCTGCCCGTCGGCCGGACAGGGATTTTTGCAGACCGGCAGGTGGTACTGGTTTTTGAAACCGATGATATCGGCCTCCGGCACATACAGGAGAGGGCGGATCACGGTCAGATCCATCCGGTCCAGATAAGTGTAGGGGGAGAAGGAATGGAACCTGCCCTCAAAGATCAGGGACATCAGCATGGTTTCTACGATGTCATCTTTGTGATGGGCGTAGGCCACTTTATTGCAGCCGAGGGCCTTTGCCTGTTCGTTGAACGCGCCCTTGCGCATCTTGGCACAGAGGGAACAGGGGTTTCCTTCCTTCCGTTCCTCAAAGATGATCTCCCCGATCTGAGTGGGGACGACGGTATAGGGGACCGACAGCTTTTGGCAGAGCGCCTGCACAGGGCCAAGATCCATTTCCGGGAAGACGGCCACAGTGATGGCCTCGATGACAAAGGGGTGCGGATAAAACCGTTTCAGGCCGTGCAGGGCATATAGCAGAGCGAGGCTGTCTTTGCCGCCGGAGATCCCGACAGCGATCTTGTCATTGGGCGCGATCATCTGATAATCATCGACCGCACGTCTGGTATAGCTGAGCAGCTTCTGGAGATTCATATTTTTTCCTTTTCTAAGACCTTAACAGGTCATCTTTCTGCAAAAAAACTCTTTTTATTATACCAAAAGCCGTCTTAAAAAGAAAGCCGGATTCTATGCTATAGGGAAAATGCACAAATAATTTGCGGAAATTTGGAGAAAATTGATAGTTGTATCGGATTTCAAACTGTGATATTCTGTAATAAGTAAAAAGGTTCTTTATTAAAGAATATGGAGAGGCCTCATGTCCGAACCGGTCACTTAATTCCGTGACTCCCAGCATTTCGGCACCCTGGCGGATCACATCCCTGGAACAGCCTGCTGCAAAG
>CAMSZT010000081.1 GCA_947066815.1 uncultured Lachnotalea sp. | reverse complement strand
TGAAACTTAAAATTCCTTGATTTTTTAAGGAAAATCACTTGACATTATAGGGAGGTAAAAGGGGAAAAGAAGGTGCAGACCGGGGCAGAACAGGATATCAAAAAGCAGGAACCGGCAGGACGGGAACCGAAAACGCCGGAGCGGGGTGGAGAAAAGGGAACGCAGGCATCGACGGAACCAAAGCAGGCAGAGCCTGTTCAGACGGAGATGCTGCCGCAGACTCAGCCTGCCGTACCAGAACCGGCAGAACCCCAGCCGGAGCCCCAACCGGTTCCAGAACCCCAGCTGGCCTCTTACAGTCCGGGGCGGGTAGTGGAGCTTGCCGTGGCGAAGACGAAAGCGTGTGGAAAAACTTATATCCCGGATGACCTCGACCGGATGCTTTCGGAAGGAGCGATCACAGAGGAAGATTACCACGCCTGTTATCCCACGGACGGGGCGGGCTATCTGGAATATTATGTGGCGTCGGATCTGAACGAGGCGAGGGATGTGAGCGGTACGGTTAAGTTCGGCAGCGAGGATGATATCGCGGCGAACATTGCAGGGATGTACGGCGCCCTTCCCCAGCAGTATTTCTATATCGAATACCATGGGACAACGACGTATGGAGGAAAGGAGTGTTACGTGTTTTACTGTTACCGCGCATAAAGGGAACAGGAGCGGGGAACCGCGGGCGGGCCGGAGAGGCTCGCTTTTTTTGTGCGCACGGGTGCCCAAAGGAAAGATGTCAGCAGAGCTGACGGGCACCCGGCGCAGCGAGTAGGGGAGGAAAAGAGTTCCCCTACTCGATCTTGGCCATTTTTAACAAGGAGAATGTTTATGAAACAGAGATGGAAACGATGGATGGCGGCATGTATGGCCGTGCTCATGGCGCTTCCTTCCCTTCTGGCCGGAGGCGTGTCCGCATCTGCGGCAAGCCCAAGCGCGAAGCTTTCCTGCTGGAACGCTTCCGCCAGGCAGGTGGGGGAGGTCCCTGAGTTAAAACCAGGCTATGATTATGACAAGGTCCTGTATTTCATGATCGACGGCCACACCGGCTACTGCATGAATTACGAGTTGGCGGCGAAAGGCGGGCAGGTCATGGTCAGCGGCGATACCAGGAGGACGCCCCTGACAGACCAGGAGGCCCTCTATCTGAGGTACTGCCTGTACTACGGGTTTTCCACGGACGTCACCGCGTCACCGAGTGCGGACCAGAGGAACCAGTTTATCGCGACTCAGGTACTGGTGTGGATCATTGAGAAAGGACTTTACGGGACGGCGAGTGCGGATTCCGCGGCCAGTAAGATGTGCGCCTCTGCGCCGGACCCGGCGGCGTCCTTTCAGTATTATGCGGACTTGAAAAGTAAGATTGACGCGGGCGTCCGTGCGGAGATCCCCAGCTTCGCGGCTTCCAGACTCAGCCAGGCGAAGACGTATGAGCTGAAATGGAACGAGGCGAACCGGCGGTTTGAGACCACGCTGACGGACTCCAACGGGATCCTGTCTAAATTTGATCTTTCCCTGAACGGCTATGGGACAAGCCGGAACGGGAACCAGCTTCACGATCTACTCTTCCGAAGTCCACACAGATGCTGTGACAGGCACCTTCCGCTCCAACAGCGGCGTGGTGGAGGTGGACGGGAGCTGCGTCTTTTGGCTGACCGGGAGTGACCGGGACCAGGAGGTCGTCTCGGAAGTGCCCAACGGGGACCCGCTCCCGGCTTATATCAAAGTGAAAACGGAAAACATCGGCTATGGGGAGATTTATAAAAAGGACGAAGCGAGTGGGGTAAACCTTGCCGGTGCCGTTTACGGAATTTACTCCGATAGCGTCTGCACGTCCCTGGTGGAGCAGATCACGACAGATGGGAACGGATATGCGAAGTCAAAGGCCCTTCCGACGGGAACTTATTATCTAAAGGAGATCAAAGCGCCCAACCGGTATGTGGTGAGCGGGACCGTCTATCCCCTGCAGGTAAGGGCCGGGCAGACGGAGACCGTGACAATGACGGACAAGGAGCAGCTTGGGGCCATTACGATCTATAAGGAAGGGGAGGTGCTGACCGGGTGGAACGGCAGCAATTTCACCTATGAAAAACGGAGGCTTCCCGGAGCGGCTTTCCGGGTCACTGCAGGAGCGGACATCTTCCGGGGAGACGGGACAAAGGTCTATCAAAAGGGAGATACCGTTGCGGAAAATCTTGTGACCGGGGCGGGCGGGAGCGTGGTTCTTCCGGGGCTTCCTCTGGGGACCTATGTGGTGACGGAGACAAAAAGCATAGACGGCTATGCCATCAACCGCACCCCTAAGACTGTGACAGTCTCCTATCAGGACCAGACCGTGGAAGTGCAGTCGGAATCGGCCGGCATCTATAATAACCGACAGACAGCTTCCGTGACGGTGGCGAAAGAGGATTCCGCGACAGGAAACCCTTTGGACGGCGGAACGTATTCCCTGTATGTCGGGAATGATATCCGGACGTATGACGGAGGTCTGGCAGTCAAAAAGGGGACCCTTCTGCAGACGGTCACAACGGGAGCGGACGGAACGGCGGCATTCAGCGCGGACCTTCCGATCGGGAACAGCTACTATGTTTCGGAGTCGCAGGCTCCTTCCGGCTATGTGAGGGATGAGGCAGACGTCTATTCCTTCCATTTCGGACTTCTGCCTGAGACAAAAGGAACGGCTTCCTTTTCCCATACCTTTGCCAATGACCGTGTGACGGCAAAGATCCATCTGTATAAGCTGGATCAAGAGACGAAGAAAGCGGTCCCGCAGGGGGACGCGAGCCTTTCCGGGGCTGTTTACGGCCTTTATGCGGGAGAGGATATCGTCCATCCGGACGGGGCGACCGGCGTGCTCTGCCATGCGGGGGAACTGGTCACATCCATCACGACAGACGAGAAAGGGGAAGCGGAAGTGGAGGGGCTCTACCTCGGGAAATATTACCTGAAAGAAACCCAGGCGCCGGAGGGCTACCTGCCGGATCCGGAAAAGCATGAGGTAACCTGCAGCTACGAGGGAGACCTGGTCCCGGAAGTGGCAAGGAGCGTGGCCTCGGAGGAGCAGGTGTATAAACAGCCCTTCCAGTTGATCAAGGTTTCCGATAACGGGGAAGATACGGAAGCCCCGGCGCTTGCCGGTGCCGGCTTCAGCGCATATCTGAAATCTTCCCTGGAGGTTCTGGCAGATGGGAGCTATGATCTGGAGCACGCCGAAAAGGTGGCGATCGGAACAGGCGGGGAGACCACCCTTTATACCGATGAAAAGGGCTATTTGGTCACGCAGGCGCTTCCCTACGGGACCTATGTGGTAAAAGAGACCGTGGTCCCCCATAACCGGAAAGAGATCCGGCCCTTTGAAGTATCCGTCACGGAAAACCACCCGGAAGAGCCGCAAGTGTGGCGGATATTCATGGACCGGGAGTTTACGGCAAAGCTGCGCATCGTGAAAAAAGACCAAAAGACCGGGAAGACGGTGCTTGTACCGGATGCAGAATTTAAAATTTACGACTTGGATCGGAAGGAATATGTCACCCAGTATACAACTTATCCGACAAAAGTAAAGCATACGTCATTCTTTACGGACGGAGACGGGGACCTGATCCTACCGGAAAAGCTGAAGCTCGGCGATTACCGGATCGAAGAGGTGGCAGCTCCGGAGGGCTATGTGGTGAATGAGAAACCAATGTTCTTCTCTGTGGATACCGACACGGCCTATGAGACGGATCCCGACACCTATGAGGCAGTTATTACCGCAGAATGTGCGGATGCGCCTGCCACAGGGGAATTGACCATTGAGAAAAAAGGGGAGTTTCTGGAAGCATACCGGGGCGGCTTCTTTGCAGACAGCGAAGATAAAGAATTTGTCTACCGGGAAGGAACCCTTGCCGGGGCGGAATTTGAAGTTTACGCGGCAGAAGATATCTGCACGAACGACGGACAGAAGGATGAAAACGGGGAACGGATCCGGTATTACGAAAAAGGCGAGCTGGTCGGAACCCTCGTGACAGACGAAAACGGAAGGGCGGTTCTCTCTGGCCTGCCCCTTGGGACTTACCGGGTAAAAGAGACGAAAGCGCCCTACGGATATGTCCTGGATCCGAAGGAGCAGACGGTGAAATTCGCCTATGCGGATGACCGGACCCCGGTCATCAAAGAGACCCTGACGTTTACCGACGACAGGCAGAAGGTTTCCTTATCCGTGCTCAAACTCGATTCGGAGACAGAACTTCCGGTCGCCGGGGCAGAATTCGGCCTCTATGCGGCAGAAGATATCCGGGATGCGGAAGGGAACACTCTGGTGGAAGCGGATACCCTGTTAGAGCGGGCTGTATCCGGAAGCAGTGGAAAGGCTGTATTCGGGAAGGATTATCCCCTGGGACAGTATTACACGAAGGAGCTTAAGGCTCCGGACGGATACGTTTCTTCTGATGCGACCCTTTCTTATGACGCTTCCTATCAGGGGCAGGAGACGGCTGTCCTTGTATTGGAAACAGAATTTAAAAATCTCCCTACCAGAGTAGGATTCACAAAGACAGACCTCACCAGCGGGGAGGAGCTTTCCGGGGCGACCCTTTCCGTGCTTGATGAAGAGGGGAACCTGATTGAGACGTGGACGTCCGAGGCCGGGAAACCCCATGTGATCGAACGTCTCCATGTTGGTGAGACCTATACCCTCAAAGAAGAATTTGCCCCCTATGGATACCTTCAGGCGGAAGAGATCCGGTTTACGGTCTCCGATACCGGAGAGCTCCAGGAGGTGGAGATGCAGGACGCCGTGCCGATCGGAACCATCCTTATAAACAAGGACGGGGAATTCCTGACGGATATCCGGCTGGCGAAAGGACACTGGTACGACTTTATCTTCCGGTATTTCCGGAAGTCGCTGGCAGGGGTCACCTTTGAGGTCTATGCGGCGGAGGATATCGTAAGCCCGGACGGACTGGATACGGTCCTGTATGAGAAGGATTGATGTGGTATAAAAAAAGTTGACAGCCCATTCTCAAGGATTTGAGATATAAT
>CAMSZT010000080.1 GCA_947066815.1 uncultured Lachnotalea sp. | reverse complement strand
CGCTAAGAGGATTTGAACCTCCGACCTACCGCTTAGGAGGCGGTCGCTCTATCCAGCTGAGCTATAGCGACAGTTACAAAATCTATATTTAGTTTTACTTGTTACCTTTTTCCTTTTCCTCTTAGGCGAGTGTTATAACACTTTCTTAGGAGGCGGTTGCGTTATCCACTACGCTACCGGGACATTTATAAAATTTTTAGTTCTCCTATCGCTCGCCTTTGGGTAAAAGGCGAGAGGTCTTTCGTAACCTTAGGAGGCGGTCGCTCTATCCAGCTGAGCTATAGCGACATTTAGATATAACATGTGCCGTCTCCAAGGATCAATCCTGAAAATTCACCTGGCCCTGGACCCAGACCGGCCCCTTAAAACGACGGCCCGCCTGAGGTTCTCCAAGGAGATCCTTTGTATTGACAGCTACCTGCAGCATAAGATCGCTACACTCTACTATTAAAACATAAATTTCCTCATTTGTCCACTGGTTTCTTATTTTTTCCACCTCTAAAATTTCACCCAGGATGGAATACTGGTCACATTCCACGCCATAAGGCATAAAACAGGAGTCCACGATGGAATAGACGTCCTCCTGACGGACCCGGTCGGAAATGGAAGTGTACAGATCCATATCCTCCATGGCAAGGGATTCCATGGCTTCCGAATCTCCGCGCCTTGCCGCTTCCAGAAGATTGGTCCGGTTGGTCGTGGCCACCTTGAGCCGCTCCCTCTGCTTTTTCGTCTTCTGGACCGGCAGGAGGATCTTTCCGCTGACCGACAGCGCCGACAGCATCACGGAAGAGATCCTGATGCTGCGGTAGGGATCGTGGAGCCGCTTCACATATTCAATGCCGTTCTGCAGATAAAAGATCAGGGAAACGCCGATCCGGTACTCCTCGCAGATCCCGGCATAGGACTCCTTCTCCGCATGGCGCTGCACCTGACAGGGCGCCTGGGTGCTGATGCAGGTACTGCGGAGGAACGGAAAATAATATTCTCTCTCAAATTCGTCCTTCTCGTCAAGCTCCCCGCAGACGGAGATCCCGAAGCCGCTCCCCGCTTCCGCGTAAAGCTGCTGCCTGGTCTCCCCGTCCGGCATCTGCACCACCTGCACCTCATCCGGATGATTCTGGACCCTCGCCAAAAGCTCTCTGATATCCTTTTTCTTTCTGTACTCGCTAAATCCCACCGCCCGTAAAAATTTATGCATATCGACTTTATCCTTTCGGCTGATCCAGCAAGAACCAGCTTTCTTATTTTTTAGGCTCCAGCTTCGTCTGCCCGCCCATGTAAGGCTGGATGACCGCGGGAATGTCCACACTTCCGTCCTCATTCAGATTGTTCTCCAAAAACGCGATCAGCATACGGGGCGGAGCCACCACCGTGTTGTTTAAGGTATGGGCGAAATATTTGCTTCCGTCGGCGCCCTTCACCCGGATGCCGAGACGGCGGGCCTGGGCGTCGCCCAGATTGGAGCAGCTTCCCACCTCAAAATATTTCTTCTGCCTGGGAGACCAGGCCTCCACGTCGAAAGACTTCACCTTAAGATCCGCCAGGTCTCCGGAGCAGCACTCCAGGGTACGGACCGGAATGTCCATGGACCGGAACAGGTCCACCGTGTTCTGCCACAGCTTCTCAAACCACATGGGGCTTTCCTCCGGCCTGCAGACCACGATCATCTCCTGCTTCTCAAACTGGTGGATCCGGTAAACGCCCCGCTCCTCGATGCCGTGGGCGCCCTTCTCCTTACGGAAACAGGGAGAATAGCTGGTCAATGTATAAGGAAGCTTCTCCTCCGGGTTCAGGGTGTCAATGAACTTTCCGATCATGGAGTGTTCGCTGGTCCCGATCAGATACAGGTCCTCCCCCTCGATCTTGTACATCATGGCGTCCATCTCGTCAAAGCTCATCACGCCGGTGACCACGTTGCTGCGGATCATGAAGGGCGGGATGCAGTAGGTAAAGCCTCTGCCGATCATGAAATCCCTCGCATAGGCCAGAATGGAGGAATGCAGTCTTGCAATGTCCCCCATCAGGTAATAAAATCCGTTTCCGGCCACCCGCCCGGCGCTCTCTAAGTCAATGCCGTCGAACCGCTCCATGATGGCGGTGTGGTAGGGGATCTCAAAGTCGGGGACCGCCGGCTCGCCGTATTTCGTCACCTCCACGTTCTCCGAATCGTCCTTTCCGATGGGGACGGAAGGGTCGATGATGTTGGGGATGGTCATCATGGCTTTCTTGATGGCCGCCTCCACCTCCCGCTCCCTTGCGGAGAGTTCTTCCACCCTGGAGGCGTTGGCATTCACCTGGGCCTTGACCGCCTCGGCCTCCTCCTTCTTTCCCTGCTTCATCAGGCCGCCGATCTCCTTGGAAAGACGGTTCCTGTCGGCGCGGAGGGCTTCCACCTCGCCCTTGATCTGCCTGTTTTCCTTATCCAGAGCGAGAACCTCGTCCACCAGCGGCAGCTTGTGGTCCTGAAATTTCTTTTTCATATTCTCCCGGACCGCGTCGGGATCCTCCCTCAAAAACTTGATGTCGATCATGTGTTCCTCCTTAAACTTGTGGTAAAAGCCTCAATTTGTGGTAGATTGTTGTGGAATTGCGGTAAAAAAACACCCTCCGTCCAAAACAGGGACGAAAGGTTTCCGCGTTGCCACCCATATTGCCGATCAGGGACCGGCCTCTTGACGGTGGGATATAGGCCACCGGCCTTTTGGCTCATCGCCAACTGCTCCGAAAGTGGAAGGGCCTGCTTCCCTGCCGGTTCACACCTGCCACCGGCTCTCTGAAAGGGTGTCACACGCTTTAGCTTTCCTCACTGCATCTGCCTTATTTTCGTTGCTCCCTATTATATATCAGCCTTCTGCATTTTTCAAGGGCTTTCTTTTGGATTTTTTCCCGCCTTTTGTACGGGTATTTCCCAAATTCCGCAATGAAACCCCCTTATGTTTTTCGATCCCCCACTTTACTTTCACGCTTTATCACGTTAAGTTGACACACTTTCGAAATTATGCCTTATAAATTACTGAATTTTAAGTTTATTTCTTTCTTTTTTTATTATCAATTCTTTTTTCTGTTCCTATATTGACAAACACATAAAATTTCTGTAAACTGATTACATACACCTTGGTAGACGACGAAGTTACGCCCGGCTTTACCAGGGTATTATTTTTATAACAGGAGGTATTTCTTATGAAGAAGAAAAAAATCAGTCTGGCGATCAAGATCCTGATCGCCATGGTCCTGGGTCTCATCTTCGGCTTCGCCCTGAAGGGGCAGTATGAATATTGGACCTACGTGACCAACACCGTCGGCACCATCTTCATCCGGCTGCTGAAGATGACGATCCTGCCGTTAATTCTCTGCTCAATCATCGGCGGCATCGCCAGCATCGCAAACCTGAAACAACTCAAAAAGATCGGAGTCCGCTTTATCATCTATTGGATCCTAGCCTCCTTCCTGGCTGCCGTTACCGGACTTATCTTTTCTTATATCATCCAGCCCGGCGTCGGCGTCAATCTGGGAACCGCGGCAGAGGAATATTCCACGGAGGGCGTCAATCTCCTGGAGACCGTGATCAATTACATACCGGATAATGTATTCGGCGCCATGGCCAACTTCTCCATTATCCAGGTAATCGTCTTCGCCATCTTCGCGGGCATCGGCATCTCCACCTTGCCCGAAGGCAAGGCAAAAAACTTCCTGACAGATATTTTCGCTTCCGGCAACGACCTGATGATCCGCATCGTCGAGATGATCATGAAGCTGGCCCCCATCGGCGTGTTCTGTCTGATGGCAGAGGTTTCCGGCACTCTCGGGGCGGAAGTCCTGGGCGCCCTCGGAAAGATGCTCATCACCCAGTACGTGGCCTATGCCGTGCTGATCATTATCGTGTTCCCGTTAATCCTTGCCTTTGTCGCAAGGGTCAATCCGGTCCAGCATTACCGGAACGTGTTCCCGGCCATGATCCTCGCGTTCTCCTCCTGCTCTTCTTCCGCCACGCTTCCTCTTACCATGAAGTGCGCGAAGGAGCGCTGCGGCGTGCCTGAGGATACGGTCGGTCTGATCGCGCCTCCGGCAGCCACCATCAACATGCAGGCCTGCTGTGCGGAGATGGCGATCTACGCCGTGTTTGCAGCCCAGCTCTTCGGCCGCAGCTACGGCATCGGCGAGCTGGCCCTGATCATCTTCCTGGGCGTTATCATGGCGGCTGGCGTGGCGGGCGTTCCCGGCGGCGGTATCATGATGAGCGCCATCATGATGGAGACCATGGGCCTCCCGCTCACCATCGTTCCCTGGGTGGCCGGCATTTATCGTCTGATCGACATGCCCAACACCATGCTGAACGTGACCGGTGACACCGTCGGTATGGTGACCGTCTCTGCCATGATGGGGGATCTGGACAGAGACAAGTTCAATTCTCATAACGAGAACGATTCAGCTAAGGCATAAACAGAAGGAGGCCCTTTTATTATGGAAGTAAAATTTTCTGAACGGCAAAAGGGAGTGCTCGGTATTTCCGGTCATGCGGGCGTAGGCCACGTACACAGCCACTCTGGCTTTGTACAGGACGACTCGGCGGGTCTTGCGGCGGCATCCCTGATCTTGAAAAAGGCTCTTCCTGTCGACACCGGGATCTCCGAAGTTCAGGCATCCATGAAGGAGGGGCGGATCACTGTACGTACAAACGGGGGAGGGGAGGCTTCGGCTTCCCCCCGCCGCGGGATCGCCCCTTTTGAGAAGGAGCTTTTGGAAACCCGCGGCGTAAATCTGGACGCGGCATTCTCTCAGAATGCCGCCGTTCGCGTATTTGGCCGCATGTACGGACAGGGAGTCTCGGAGACGGCCGCCTGTTTCCAGGGAGCCTGTGCCCTCGCCGTCCTGGACACCTTTGTAAAGGCCGCTCCCAGACGCTTCCACGTTTCCGCCCCGGCGGGAAAATCCGGATACCTGGACAAGGCCATTACCACC
The DNA here is from genome assembly GCA_947066815.1 of uncultured Lachnotalea sp. GTDB lineage: Bacteria > Bacillota > Clostridia > Lachnospirales > Lachnospiraceae > Lientehia. The sequence goes on along the minus strand of CAMSZT010000080.1, from coordinate 706 downwards.
GTCCTCGACGTGGACGGCATTCCCATGGCCCTGATGCTCCTCGTCAACTTCTCCGAGGGAGGAATCGGCCCGGCGGAGGACTATGAGGGCAACGTGCCCTGGGATTTTAAGGAACCTGTCATGAAGGCCGTGGGCCTGGACACGGTTCCCACTATTCTCATCGAAAGCAAAGCCTACATTCCCGCCTTTGCCCCGGACCTTGCGGAAAACATGCTGATGCTCCGGGCCGAAGAGGGAACGGATAACGTGACGCTGGCCGAAACGCTTCTGAAAACAGCACAAGAGCGTCAGATTCCCTGCTGCCTGAAGACAAACGCCATGCCCCTGGCCCCCGGAAGCCTTGCGAAGGCCACGGCCGCTTACGCAGACAGGCTGATCGTCCTGGCCGGACAATTGAAGGCAGCCGACGACTGCATGGAAAAAGTAAGGCTCACCGCAGAACTCGCGGAGCTTGTCAGTCAGGACGCGGGCGGCGTCACTTTCATGGGCAACACGGTCAACGACCAGATGCGGGGGGCCGGCATCATTCCCGGTTCCCATGCCATCCTCTCCATGATCGTGACCACAAAGTACAAAGAATATGTAAAGATACCCATGCTGACCGAGGAAGACGCGGAGCATTACGTCACCGTGATCCTCAATGGAATGAAGCGTTACCGGGACAGCCTGTAACCTCATTTCCGGACGTATCGATCTATTACAGGAG
>CAMSZT010000079.1 GCA_947066815.1 uncultured Lachnotalea sp. | reverse complement strand
TGTTCTCTGAAACTTCTTCTTTAAAGAAACTTCAGGGGTTGGAATATACTGTTCAATTATCAAGGTTCTGTGCTGTCTTTTGACTTTTTCTTTCTCTCGTCAGCGACAGCTTATTCAATATACCACACTGGATCTGTCATGTCAACACTTTTTTTGAATTTTTTTGCCGTCAATTTTTGTCGGCTTTTGTCTTCCCATTCTGCCGGCCGGCCGCCTGCTTTTTTCTGTCGTCTTTCACACCATTCTGCCCCTGGCCGGCAGGCGGTACGGCCAAATCCGGCCAAGGGGCAGCGGAGAATCCCAAGATTTTGCAATTGCCTGTCTCTATAAAAGCAGCTATCTTCCGCCTGCCGTGATGAATGTATTGTATCCCATCTGGCGCAGCCGCTGTTCCATGCGCACGGCGTTATCCAGTTTTTCGTAGGCGCCCACTTTTACGCGGAAATACCCGTCCTCCGCCTCGATCCACGCGGGGAATCCCTCCGCCTGAAGCTGTTCCAGCATCTGGTCCGCATAATCCCGGACGCGGTATGCCCCCACCTGCACCTGATAGAGCGGCGGCTTCACCGGTTCGGCCGTCTGGGTCTCCACATCGTCCATTCCCACCGTTTTCAAAAAGCCCTCCGCGATCGCCCTGGCGATCTCATTGAACTGCCGGTCGAACTGCTCGTTGTCCTTCGGTGAATCGATGAAGCCCGCTTCCACCAGCACTGCCGGCATGGAGGTGCGTCTGAGCACCACCAGATTGGGCCTCTCCGTGATCCCGCGGTTCTGGAACCCCAGGTCTTCCAGCTCGTCATTGATGTTTTCTGCCAGCCGCTCCGCCTCTCCGCCTTTGCTGTACACCAGGGTTTCGATCCCGGAAGCCCCGCCCGGCGCCGCCGTGGCGTTTCTGTGGATCGAGATAAAATAATCCGCTCCTGAATTATTCCCCATCACCGCTTTTTCATAAGGCGTATTGTACACATCCTCCGTTCTTGTATAGGCCACATCGATTCCTGCCTGCTCCAGGATCTCCCCCACCGCAAGGGCCAGTGCCAGCGCGTCGTCTTTTTCCTGCCGGTTCTGATAAACAGCTCCCGGATCGCGTCCTCCGTGACCTGCATCTAAGATTACCTTGTATGGCATAACATCCTCCTGCTGCCTGATATGCTTCATACTATTATATGCATATCTCCCGCAGAGGTTCGGATGCAGGTACTCCCCGGGCCGTTCGACCCGGGGAGTACGGCCGGCCTCATTTCCTGGCCAGCTTAAATTCATCCACCAGCTGTTTCAATCCGGAGGCCTCCGCGGACAGCTCCTCGCTGGCCGCCGCACTCTCCTGGGCGGTGGCGCTGTTGGTCTGCACTACACTGGAAACCTGATCGATGCCCTCAGTGACCTGAGCGATGGCCTCGCTCTGCTCCCCGGCTTCCCTCACGACGATCTCCATCTGTGTCGACACACCGCCGGCATAGACACTGGTCTGTTCCAGGGCCTCCGTGACCTTCTTCACGGCCGTTCCGCCCGCAGTAACTGCGGCAATGGATCCCTCGATCAGCTCCTTGGTGGCCTTGGCGGCCTCGTCGGACTTCTGTGCCAGATTACGGACTTCATCCGCCACCACCGCGAATCCCTTTCCTGCAGATCCTGCCCTGGCAGCCTCCACGGCGGCATTCAACGCCAAAATATTTGTCTGGAACGCAATATCCTCGATGGTGGCAATGATCTTGGAGATCTCTCTGGAGGAGGCAGAGACCTTCTCCATGGCCGTATTCAGTTCTCCCACGTATCCTACGCTGACTTCCAGCTGACCACCTGCCTGGCCCACGGCCACCCCCGCCTTCTCCGCCGCCTCCGCGGTCCTTTTCGCGTTATCGGAGATCTCGTTGATGGTCGCCGCCAGCTCCTCCACGGCACTGGCCTGCTGCACGGAGCCCTGGCTCAGGCTCTGGGCGCCTGTGGAAACCTGGCTGCTGGCAGAGGATACCTGGCCTGCGGACACATCGATCTGGCGTATGGTACTGCTCAGCGCCATCTTCAGATTGCGCATGGTCAGAAGGATAGTCTGGAACTCACCCACATAGGACTCCCGTTTATCTGACCGGACGTCAAAGTTTTTGTTGGCCAGTTCGGTCAGCAGATAGCTGATATCACTGATAATGACGTTCAATCCGTCTACCATGTCCGCCGTGGCCTGCGTGAGCTCCGCCGTCTCATCCTGGCCGACGACCTGGGGAACCGGCGATTTCAGATCTCCCTGCACCAGCTGCTTCATCCGTTTCGCACAGGCCTGCATGGGCCCGCCGATACTGCCGGAAAGCTTCACGGCTACAACAACAGAGGCCATGATCGACAGCAGGACGATAATGACGGTGATCAGCATGCTGAAATAAGTATCTGCCAGATAATTTTTCTTTGGCGATTCTACGGCTACCGACCAGCCGTCCGTCCCTTTCACGGGCGCGTATGCCAGGTAACAGGGGCCCTCCGAACCCCGGACGCTCCCAAAACCGTTCTCTCCTCTGCGCATGGCCTCATGGAGTGCCGCCCGGCCCTTCAAAGACCGGTCACCCCCGGCCTCATTCTCAATATTCTGGGTCGTGATCGTATCCAGGGTGACATCGGCGATGGTGTCTCCGTTCTTATTGATCATATAAGCCCGGCAGCCCTCCCCCACCTTGATCGAGGACACGATGTCGTTCAAAAAAGTCTCCGGCGGCACAAAGTACACCACGCCGGCAATATCGCCCGCCTCGCTCCCGCCGTCGTAAAGCGGCGCTGCCACCATGATGGAGAGTTCCCCGGTGACCTTGCTGATCAAAGGCTCGGACACGTAGACATTGCCCTCCATGGCCTGACGGACATACTCCCTGTCGGAATAGTCCTTCCCGTCAAACACGCTGATCCCGTCGGTGCCGATGATGTTGCCCCTCTGAAAACCGTGGGCAGATACCCTCTCGTCGATGACGGCCCGTTTTTCTTCCACGGATACCTCATCGGCAGACAGCTGCGGAATCCTGCCGGTGTCCATGGCTACATTCTTGTAAGCCGTCAATTCCTGCTCGATCCGTTCTGCCGCCAGCACGGCAGTCTCGCTCATCATCTGGTCGACCGTGGCTACGGTGCTCCGATAGCTGAGTGCGGCGCTGATCCCTCCCACAAGTGCCAAAGCGACCAGGACAGTGGTCACCAGGCAGATCCTGATCTTTTTTCGGATACTGCTCTTTTTCATTGTTATCCCCCTTCTCTGTATTGTTTGTATTTTGTCGTATTTTAAATATCCTCAAACCCATTATATAGGCCGAGGGAAACTCTTGTCAACGGTTTCTGCTCCGACATTTTCTCTCTTATCATTTGAACGATTACACTTTATAAGGTATACTGGTAGAAATGACAAAAGAACTTCCTGCACATTTTGGAGAATTCGTTTATGAAAAACCGTGATCAAAAAACATACCGGATCTTAGTTGCCGATGATGATTTTCATATTGTAAATATCATTGAAACGGCACTGACGGAGGAGGGCTACCAGGTATTCACCGCCCACGACGGAGATGCCGCCTGCCAATTTTTGACTACAGAGCCTCCTCATCTGATCATCATGGACGTAATGATGCCCCGCTGCAACGGCATCCTCGCCACCATGCGGATCCGGGAGAAAAGCAACGTGCCCATCCTCATCCTGTCGGCCAAGGCGGAGGGCTCGGACCGGGTCCTGGGACTGGAGGCCGGCGCCGACGACTATCTGGTAAAGCCCTTTTACAAACAGGAGCTCCTCGCCAGGGTAAAGGCCCTGCTCCGCCGCTATGACGCCCTCGGTTCCATCCGAGAGACCCCGGGGGATGATCAGATCCGGGCCGGGGACATCCTCCTCGACACGGCCAGAAAGCAGCTCATCGTGCGGGGAAAACCGGTACATGTAACTGCCACGGAATACAACATCCTGCACATGCTCATGTCCTCTCCGGGGCGGGTCTATCCTGCCGAGGAAATCTACGGGCGAATCTGGGAAAATGAAGCTTTTCCGTGGAAAACACGGTGATGATTCATATCAGCCGGATCCGAGAGAAGCTGGAATTAAATCCCAGGAAGCCGGAATATTTGAAAGTCGTCTGGGAGATTGGATATGTCTTTGAAGCGCCGTAATACTCTTGCCTGGAGCCTGAGCCTGCTCTCTGCCTTTCTCTGGGTCTGCAGTCAGTTTGTCCAAACCTCTATAGACGAGAATTCCTTTGCAGAAACAACGGCGGCCATCTATATGGAGGAAACAACCTATGTGGAAGAAACCGCCCATGTAAAACAAACGCAGGAACCTTTGTCTCCGGAAGCTTCCGATGAAGAGATGAGAACGGAAGCCTTGCCAGTATCCTCTCCCGCATATTGAGCCTGCTTTTTGCCGCAGCGGCAATCTTTTTCCTGTATCCGAAAGGGCCTTCCCTGGGGCCAGATCCGGCAGTGATCCTGTCTGGGATCTCCTGGCTTCTGTATCAGAACCGTGTTTTTTCACCGACAGACGCCATGGCTTCTTTCCTCGGCGTCCTTCTTCTGCTGTTTGTCCTCCGGGAGCTTTTGGGCTGGGCCCTTTCCCGTTTTTCTTTGGACTGGTCCTGCTGCCACCGAATCTCGGCCGCAGGAAAAAATCCGGGGTGCTATCCCGCCGTAATCGCCCTCTGGCTGACGGTGAAAACTGTCAATCGAGCAGGAGAGCGCTCAGGCACCTGCATCGCAGCCAAAAAAGAAGACCGGAATGATCTCCTCACCGGCCTTTTTCTCCTGACGGTGTCCCTCGCCTGGTTCCTCGCTGCCACCACCTTCCTCGCCGAAAACGGGGACGGCGTCATGGCCTATCGCTATGACAACTTCCTCTACGGCGGATCCTCCTCTCTCCTCACCGTCGTAAAGGCCTGCATCTTAAGTCCCATGAAAGCTATCTATGAGTGCGTCGACGAAGAAAAGCTCCCTTTCATCGCCTTTACCCTGCTTCCCCTCCTGGGACTGCCGCTCTTCACCAGGCGATATGAGCGATATCTCCTGCTCATTCCTTACGTGCTGGTCAACCTGATGTCCGATTATCCCTACCAGCATGACATCTTCTTCCAGTATACCTTCGGCTCTGCGGCCTTCCTTCTGTACCTGACACTCCTCAATCTGGCCGATCTAAAGTCCGGTCGGAAGCATGTGCAAAGAGCCGGTCAAAACACTATCAGGAACTTATGAACACCCTCTCCCTGATCCCGGAGGACGCCTCCGTGACTGCCTCCACCTTTTATACGACGGCCCTGTCCCAGAGAGAACTTCTGTATGACCTGCGGCATTGTTCCCAGGAGCATCTGCTGAGTACGGACTACATTGTCCTGGACCCTTCCGCGGAGAGTGATTTTAAGGCATACGCCTCCCCCGGCAGGGATAACGGCTGTGAGGCACTGACTCTGCTCCTTGAAAAGCAGGGATATGAGCCATACGCAGAAGCTGGGGATCTGATCATCTTACACCGTAGCAGGTAAAAAGTCTGCTTCCGCCCTCTCCGCCAACACACAAAACTTTCTGACAAACTCAACCAGGAATGAATCTGTCTGTTCCTGGTTTTCCTCCATCCAGAACCGAAATAAAATGTTCCTATCTCCCAATATTTTTTCTACATGGGCAAACCAATGCTTAAAATCTATGCTGACATAACTGTCGCTGCCTAAAGGCCACTCATTAAAACAAATATCGTAATTAAATGCATTTACATTGGAATAATTTTTCTGGAATTTGTTGAAGTTTTTATGGTCTTTCATCAGAATGAACAAACCCTTTTCGATCTCTACAGGAAGAAACATAATATTGTCTGCCGTTTCCACAATCTTTTTCCAGCTTCGATACTCCGTTTTCTTCGGAACATCTGCATCCAAAAGAATCATATTATTCCTAAATTCTGGGATTTCTTTTTCATATAACTGCATATAATTCGTCCATCCCAGATTAA
>CAMSZT010000078.1 GCA_947066815.1 uncultured Lachnotalea sp. | reverse complement strand
TGTAAAGCTATAAGTATAATCATAATCAATGTCATCATGTGCCAGAGTTTTTTCCGTATTATGCCGAAATGCCTTTAGTTCATTTACGGTATATGGCTGTCCATCCAATTTCTTTCCGTATTCATGTAGAATAAATTTTAACGCACATTCTAAGATATATCCGCATAAATAACAGCAATTATAATATTCCCCTTTTTCGTACAAAATTCTGGAGTCTTTGTACATTCGTTCTAATGTATTTAAAAAATCGACCGGCAGCATCTGCGGCATATCAGGATTCACTCCTTTCTCCTGTGTAAAACAATACCGATAGTTTATCACAACTTCCTGTACGCCTCAATAAAATTTTATACAGACTCCGCCCGGTACTTAATCAGCTCGCCCGCAATGCTGATGGCGATCTCCGCCGGAGTTTCCGCCCCGATGGCAAGGCCGATGGGGGAATGGACCCGGTCATAGGCATCCGCCGGATACCCAATCGCCTTGAGCCTCTCCTTTGTCGCTTCGATCTTCCTCCGACTTCCAATACAGCCGATATAGGAAAGCGGAAGTTTTAACACCTGAGAAAGCACCTCAAAATCCGCCTGATGTCCCCTGGTCATGATGACCACGTAATCCTGTTCCGTCAGGGTGACGGACGCTCCGATCTCCTTAAAATCCCCCAGGAAGATTTCCGACGCTCCCCCGCCGAAAAGCTCCGGCCTTGCAAATTCCGGCCGGTCCTCGAACACTGCCACCGAAAATCCGATATGCGCCAGCACCGGAACCAGCTCCTGGGACACATGGCCGCCGCCGAACACATAGACACGGCCGGCTCGGCCCACCGGTTCCACATACCAGGAGGGTTCCCCGACCCGGTAAACAGCCCCCGCTTTCATAAGCCCGGAAAGATCATGTTCTGAAATCCCATCCCCGAAATGAAGCCCCTCTCCGTCGAAAAGCGCCATGGCCGTCACCTGATCCCTCTCAAACCGGCGCACCAGCCAGGAATCCTCATTTTTTGAACAGATCTCCTGCAGGCGGTAAAACAGGGGCAGCTCCCCCTCTCCCTCCAGGTACTGGAAATACACCTTCACGTCCCCGCCGCAGACCATCCCCAATCCGGCGACGTCGTCTTTTTTGAGGCTGTACCCCACGGCGCCGGAGTTTTTCTCCTCTAAAAGCTTCTTCGCTTGTTTCTGGGCCGCATACTCCACCGCCCCGCCGCCGATGGTCCCCTCCGAATGCCCGTCCGCAAAGACCAGCATCCTGGCCCCGGCCCCCCTCGGCGTGGAACCGGAGCTTGCCAGAATGCTGACCCAAATCAATGCCTCTCCCCGCTCCAGGGTTTTGATGATCGATTCCGCCCACTGTCTCATAGAATGTAACCCCCTCCCCATTGCCTTCCTAAATCCATAAATCCCGCTGGAGTTTCCGCATGCCGCAAAAACTCAAATAAATTATAGCACAAAACAGACTGGAATTGGGAAAAGGATCGAATTACTTTCAAATTGGAATGTCACACCATGCCAAATGGACGATCAGCATTGCATACAACATGAACGTCGCCGCTTTTCCATGCCAGTAAAATAGCAGCACCAGCGCAGTCCACCCATAATTCCGCTCCACGAGGTAAAGCCACAGAAGAACCGGTATGAGACAAATATTGTTTTCGTTCACAAAACCATTTCCTGCATAGAGTCCGTTACTCCCGTCCCCACATCAAGGACAGACTGTCCGTCCATGCACAATCTGCGTTCCACGATTTTCCTATAAAATTCTTCCGGATAAATGTCACGGAACTTCGCATAATCCAAAGACGTCCTTCCCCAGTCAAAGGGAGTCCCGCCATCGATCTCTCTGTTCGTCACCTTCCCGCCATGCCTCCTTCCATTCATCCGGCCCGGTGGATACAAATTTCACAGTCCATCGGAACACTCTCCCCGGTCAGCCGGATTTTCTTGTTTGAATTCCCTCAGATTTTCAAGAGCGGCGGGATTATCCACGATCACCATTCCCACCGTCCGGCATGTTTCAAACTCCGGACAGCCGCCGCAGGTCGTCACCTCTTTTTTCAATGCGCACTGACGGATCTCGCAAAGGCTGTCGCAGTATACCGTTTTCCTTCCATCGGCACGGCACCCATCACAATTGATATGTTCGGGCAGAATGGGGGCGTCATTCAATTCGGCCCACAATTTTGCCGTCTTCTCACGGAGCGCCTGGTCATCGTTGACTGTCGCAAGATATGCGTCACACCTTTCACAATCCAGCCCACAGTATGCAATCCTCTCCCTCATCGTTCTGTACCTCCTGAAGTTTCCATTTTTCATTCTCCGTGACCGGCGCCTGTCTCCCAGACTTTTTCGTCAAGCGGCACCGTACATCCCCACGAGGCAGCCGCCTTCTGGAACATCTTTTTCGCGAAGGTCTTGAACACGAGCCCCATCAGCAGACGCACCGGCAGCAAAAGATATTCCGGTCCGGTAAATTTCTTAGCCTCCTTGCGGAAGAATCCGTCCCCCTCCGCAAACAGTTCCCCCATCGCCTGATAGGGCCCTGTGACCCGCTTCTGTTTCTCCTCGTCCAGAATCCGGATCCCGAAATTATTTCCCTTGACCAGACAGCCGCCATAGCGGACTCCCAGATAACCCGGCAGCTTCGCCAGAAATTCCTCACCGCAGCGAAGCTGGCATCCTTCCGCAAAACCGCTCTGCAAAAGAAACGAGAGGCGGGTGCCTTCATCCTTGTTCGGCAGAGTCTCCAGAAATTCCAAAAGGAGTCCGGGCACGCATTCCACATATAAGGGAAGCGCGATCAGGATTTCCTCATTCTCTACATAAGCTTTCCGGATCGTCTCCCAGGAGCTGCGGTTGGAAATTGCGTAGGTTTCAAAAGAAGCCCCCTTTTCCGACAGCCCTTTTACAAAGGAAGCGATGATCTTCTCCGTGTTGCTGTATTTCTGCACCCGTGGACTTCCGTTGATGATCACAACATGCATGAGACCGCCTCCTTTCTGCGCTCCTCCGAAAACACTCCCAGAGAACGGCTTCCGAGATTGAGCGCCGTGCGCCCGCACCACCGTTCCAGGTAAGCCTGGTCGCCGTCCCCGGTATAGATGATCCCGAGATCCGGCTGATGGTCATAGCGCATCACGTGGCGCATCTGCCCGTCCTTGATCTTCAGGTACATGGTGACAAGGGGCATCACCCTGTCTACGACGTTTTTGGTCCGATGGGAGACAAATCCAAAATGCGTGTCCGTGAGCAGCCAGACCTGGCCGGCTTTACTGATCTTTTTCAGGATCGGCCCATAATCGTCCTTAATGGCACATACCCCCGGCGTTTTCAGCCAGCAGTAATTACAGCCGACGCAGTGGGAAATGCGCAGATCGGTGGTGTCGATCAGCTCAAATCCGGCCGGATCCCCGCCGTTTTGGAGCAATTCCTCTGCAATCTGCCTTCCGATCTGTTCTTTTGTTGTATCAATCATCAAAACCATTTTATAGTTTCCTCCGTGTCAGGAACGCCCCAAGGACCGCCCCCGCAAAAATGATCGGCGCCGACCGGACAAACAGCCACTCAAAGGCGTGAAAAACCGCTCCGGCGACGGCGGTTTCCGGGTCGTGATAATCCCAGCCCAGATAGGGGCTCTTTGACAGGACCAAAACCACAAAAACCGCCACGACGGCCGCACACAGGAAAAGGAACAGCCAATGCAGCGCCTTTCTTCCCGTGGCCTTCCTCCGTGCCAACTGTAAGTTTATGGTCTCCAGTTTTTCGGCGATCGCTTTCAAGTCGTCCGCCTTCGTCTCGGCCACCGTTTCTCCCAGCAAAGTGCTCACAGGTGTCTCGAGCGCCTCCGACAGGGAGAGTAACAGGTCGGAATCCGGAACCGACAATCCCTGCTCCCACTTGGAGACCGTCTGCCGCACCACGTTCAGCCTGACGGCCAGCTCCGCCTGCGAAAGACCTTTAGATTTTCTGATCGCCTTGATGTTTTCGTTTAACATTGGATACAACCTCTTTTCTTTTCGTCGTTGCCGCCATAATACCGAAAACCGCCCGTTGCCGCAAGCAACGCATGTTAACATTCAGAATTGATCAGGCCGTTGCACAAAGCCATATAAACCATTATAGCACAAAACCTGAGGAAATCGGAAACAGATTAAAATGCCTTCAAAAAATATTTGCCCCTTTGCGGGGAATCGTCTATAATGATATGGTATCCTTTGAAAAAAGCGGAAACCCACGGAGGGAGGACCCATGATCCTTTGCATTGCAAAAGCTCCATGCAGAGTCTGAGGAGACTGTATGGAGGAATCACTTCTGCTGATCTCCTCAGTCTTTGCTTCTGGTTTGAGAATCAAGAAAAACAAAAGGAGCAAAGAAATGAAATTTATGAAAAAGAGCGAATTATTTGAATTAAAGGATTTTTTGATCCTCTGGAGCACCCAAAGCGTCTCCCAGCTTGGCAGCAGCATGACGGGATTTGCGCTGACCCTGTGGCTGTATGAAAAGACCGGCTCCTCTCTGGGCACGGCGGCGCTCGCCATATGCTCCTATGCGCCCTATGTATTGATGAGCATCTTTGCCGGAGCCTTGACCGACCGGTTTGACAAAAAGAAGACCATGCTCGGCTGCGACGCATTCGCCGCAGTCTGTACGATCACCGTCTTTGTACTGTTTCGGACAAACAGCCTGAAGGTATGGCATTTATACGTCCTGAATGGGATCTCGGGACTCATGAATACCGTCCAGCAGCCTGCCTCCGAGGTGGCCATGACACGGATCACGCCTCAAAAGCATTATCAGAAGACCAGCGGGCTCCGTTCTCTGTCAAACAGCCTCAACTCGATCCTAAATCCTTTGATCGCCACCTCCCTGTACGCATTGACAGGGCTTAACGGTGTGATCGCCGTCGATCTCGGGAGCTTTGCCGTGGCCTTTGCGGCGCTTCTGTTCTTCATCCGGATTCCGGAAACCAAACGGGATAAGCGCGAGGGCGTACTTGTCCTCGCCAAAGAGGGACTTCTGTTTTTGCGGAAAAATCCGCTGATCCTGACACTGATTTTATTTATGTCCGGTGTGAATCTGGTGGCTTCCGCCTTTGACGCGGCTTTGCCCGGCTACGTGCTTCCCAATCCGAAGGGCGGCCCCTCCGTTCTGGGAATGGTCACATCCTGCTCCGGTGTCGCCATGATCATCGGAAGTCTGGTTGTCTCCGTCCTGCCGAAACCCAAAAACAGGGTGCGGGTCATTTATCTGACCATGCTGTTTTCCCTGGGAACCGAAAATTTCCTGCTGGCCTTTTCCAGAGAACCGGTCCTGTGGTGCGTCGGGCAGATGATCGGGTGGGTCCTTGTTCCGGTTATGAACGCAAATTTAGATGTGATCCTCAGGACTACCATTCCTGTGGAGCTCCAGGGGCGGGTCTACGCATGCCGCAACACACTTCAGTTTTTTACGATCCCCATCGGTCTGTTCTTCGGCGGATTTATGGTGGACCAGGTGTGCGAACCCTTTATGAACACATACGGAGAACTGCCAATCTTAAAGATGCTCTTTGGCACGGGCAAGGGTTCCGGCGCCGCACTGATGATGTTGATCCTCGGCGTGGTCGGAAGTTCCTTCTGTCTCATCACAGGAAGGAAATTGAAAAAGTATCAATATGACGAAGCATAGCTTTATTTCCAGGGGAGGGACGGGAGAACCGCCCCTTCCTCCCCTGCCTTGCATCAACCGATCATTTGATTCCCCAAAGGCCAACCTGCATATTGGACAGCCACAATATCTCAACCGCCTGAAATCCACAATTTCGCAGCAATTCCATATTCTCCGACAATGAAATCGGAAAATAATCCCTCCCATACCGTTTCAGGTGTTCCTCACACTCCTCTGATCCAATACTTTCACCAGCTCTACGACCTGTCTGTAGAATTCATCATAATATGGGAGGACCTGCCTGATTTTTCTGTCATAGCCGCTCGCAGAAAATGCGGATCTGTTGTAATTTGCTGATTTTATCATACCTTCACTCAATTTTTTTACCATCGCCA
>CAMSZT010000077.1 GCA_947066815.1 uncultured Lachnotalea sp. | reverse complement strand
GGGAACCTTGTTCAGGCAGACTATGTTCGCGGAATTTGAAAAAACAGTGCGCCCTATGTAAGAAAGTATATCTTTTTCTTTTATAGATAAAACCAAAGAAGCACTGGTTGCCAGTATAGCACCAAAGAAAGCCCCAATAGTACTTCTCGTAAAAAGAGCGATGATCCACAATATATCTCCGATTTTTATGATTTTTTTAGGATTTAAAGACAAAAGCCTGTTTTTAATACTTCTTATTGTACCGTGCATATTTCTTCCTGCCTTATTTTTTTGATATTATAACACTAAATCTTTAAATAATCAATATATTTTGAAAGAAAAATTGAAAAATAAAGAAAATATTTGGTAAAACACCATATTTACAAGAAACCAATGCTTAGCGAGTACCTGAGAGGCTTGATACATTATAATTTTATTATGTGTTCAGACGGCAGTGCCATGTTAGCCTGTCTCAGAATATTAATCTTGAGGTAAAACAATTTTTATAAAAGGTTGACATATGTCTACCTTTCTGCTAAACTAAAGGTAGACAAAAGTCAACCTTATCCGCATAGAAGATTTTGGGGGAATCAGAGACATTATCTGGACGGAGGTGATACGGTGGAAGAAAAGAAGATCGGGATATCGGACGGAGAATGGAAGATCATGCAGGCTCTGTGGGAGAAAGAGCCCAGGACCATCACCGAGCTGGTGGTGGAGCTCAGGGAGGAGACCGGCTGGACGAAGCACACGGTGATCACCATGCTGGGGCGGCTGGAGAAGAAGGGGGCGGTGGCTTACCGGGAGGGTGAGAGGGCCAAGCAGTTTTATCCTGTTTTTAAAAAGGAGGAGACGGAGCTTCAGGAGACCAGAGGCTTTCTGCAGAAGGTTTATAACGGAAGCCTGGGGCTCATGGTCAGCCAGATGGTGAAGGAGAAGAGCTTATCGAGAGAAGAGGTGGAGGAGCTTTACTCCATACTGAAGCAGGCAGAGGAGGGGGAGAGATGAAGGGGTATGAAATTTTGGAGTTATTGATCACGTCGTCAGTCCTGATCCTGGGGATCGCAGCCTTGCGGGTCCTGGCGGGGGACCGGCTGTCGGGGCGGGTGCGGTACGCCCTCTGGCTGGCCGTGGCCCTGCGGCTCCTCCTGCCTTTTCTCCTTCTGGCAGTCCCCTCCATGGGGGAGGGTCTGCGGAATGGGTACGGCATGATGAATGTCCTGGGAATCGAGAGGGAGAAGGGCGCAGAGCATGCCGTCCTCAGGGAAAATCCTTCAGAGACATCTGAGACGGCGGCCGGCAGCGGACGGAATGCAGGAAGCGCAGGCGCCGGAAGCCAAATCTGGACGGAGGAGCCGGCAGGAGCGGCTGACCGGGCGGCATCTCCGGGACAGACGGGGACGGCTGTGTCCCGGACGGCGGCGGAGGAGCCGGACGAGGGCGCGGGCCGGGCGTTTTCCGTCAGCTGGCCGGCGGCCGCCGCGGGCCTCTGGGCCGGAGGAACTGTTTTGCTGGCGCTGTGGGAATTGTTCGTGAATGTGAGCTTTTACCGGAAGCTTAAGCGGAGCCGGAAGCCGTTTGCGCAGGAGCTGGTTCCTGTAAGGGTTTACGTGACGCCGGAGGTCCGGGTGCCCTGCCAGTACGGGCGCGGCATTTATCTGCCGAAACGGTTGGAGACGGAGATGGAAGGTGCGGGACTTCGCCACGTGCTGATTCACGAGTACTGCCATTACTGTCACGGAGATTTCCTGTGGTCCCTCCTGCGCTGCGTCCTGCTGGCCCTTTACTGGCCGAATCCCCTGGTGTGGCTGGCGGCCGTCCTCTCCAAAAAGGACTGCGAGCTGGCCTGCGACGAGGCGGCTCTGAAACGGCTGAAACGGAGCGAACGGCTGGATTACGGGAGGACCCTGGTGCGGCTGGCCTCCGGGAAGGAGGAGGCGGGCGGTATATTCCGGGCAGCCACCTCCCTTGCCGGGAGCTGGGGGACGGTCAAGGAGCGGATCTGGCGGGTGGCCCTTAGGAGAAAGCGGTTTTCCGGCGTGGTAACGGTCTGTACGGCCCTCCTCGGCATCGTGCTTTTGGCGGGATGCAGCTTTACAGGAAAGGTCAAAGAGCTTTCGCCGCTGATCGGGGCGCTGGCAAAAACGGAAGGGGCGGAGCTCTGGTTTAACGATGATCTTGAGTCGGAGGATTATGGAGAGATGACACTTCGGACATCCGACGGGAAATCTTACAGTCTTGGCCGGCTGGAGCCTTTGGAGGAACCGGAGCATTTGGAGAAGCAGCCGGAGGGGGAAGAGGATTTTACCGCTGCCAGCGGCGAGATCGTGCCGGCCGATTATGACGGGGATGGTGAAGAGGAGCTTGCCGTGACCATGTGGTATATTGCACAGGCCGGGAAGAACCGCCGGAAGCAGGAGCGGCTGTTTGTCCTGGAGCCGGAGGGGGATGGCTGGAAGGCCTATGAGTATACGGAAGACGATTACAGACAAGACTGGAACAAGTACCTGCATTTTACAGACATGGACAACATTGTCAATTTTGATCATGAGGGCTCTCTTAACGACCACTCGCTGAGGAATTTTGCTCTGGAGGAGGGGGAGATCCTCAGTCGGGCGCATTTGGAATCTTCGTCTGATGAAAAATGGGTAGAAGGAGCCCTGGATTATAAGGGGGACGGGAAGTTCTTGTTCGACGGGGCGCATTACCAGGAAACGAGAGTGGCATTGAGAGAGCTTCGGAACCCGGAGGAGTTTTCGGATAAAGTTGCGGTGCCGCTGCCAATGGAGGATGCAGAGCCTTGGGGAGATGCAGCGCCTATAGAAGACGAAGTGTCCCAGGAAGATGAGGTCCAGTGGTTCGGAAAAGACGAGAGAAGCTATTCCACGATGCTGGCGGAGACAGAGGGGGAAGAACTCTGGTATGACGACCAGGCCGATTCTGAGAATTACGGGGAGCTGGCGGTGCTGGCCGGGGACGGAAATTACTATGTCCTGGGCAGGTTGGAAGAGCCGGAGGAGATGGATATCCGGGATCTGTCCGTGTCGGTGAGCGGGGAGATGAGGATGGCCGATTACGACGAGGACGGGACAGAGGAGCTGGCCGTGGCCGTGAGACGCAGGGCGAATGACGGGAGGAAGTCGTATTCTGACGTGACCAGGCTTTTCGTCCTGGAATGGATGGGGGATGGCTGGCATCCCTATGAATATCGGCCGGAGGCCTATGTGGAGGATTGGAAAGCGCTTCTTCCGCCGGAGATCAGAGATGTGGAGGGCGTCCGCTACGACAAGGCCGTGGGGATTTACCTACGGGGGGACGCCATCAGCTTTCACAGTTATTCGGCTTCCTGGGACGGCGAATACGGCTATACATTCCCCGACGGCGGTGTTATGAGCTGGCTGGACGTGCGGGTGGAATATCGGAATGGAGGAAGATTTGCCTTAAGTGAGCCTTATGCGCCGGAAGGGCAGGAAGGATACCTGGAAGACTATCGAAAGATGATGGAACAGTGAGGATACCTTCCGGGGATCGGGAGAAACGGCTTTTTGGTTGATACCCCCTGTGTTTTCTGCTATGATGGTAGCAGAAAACACAGGGGGGTATTGTCATGGGAAGGATTTCCGGAAGTTCTGAAATGGAAACGTGGGATTTTGAGAGAGAGGAGGAGCGGGGAAAACGACCAAGGAAAAGGAAGCCGTGGAAATGGATCGCGGCCGCTTTCGGCGGGGCGGTCCTGCTCCTGGCGCTTGTGGTGGGCGGCTACATGGCCTATATGCAGATCCAGTATTACCGGATCGAGGACAACCAGATGATTGCCACGGAGAACAACCGGGAAGAGAAGCTTAAATCTGGAACGTCCTATACGCTGATGACCTACAACATCGGCTTCGGCGCCTATTCCGACGATTACACCTTTTTCATGGACACGGGGGAGATGAAGGACGGGACGAAGACGGCGGGGAGGTCCGCCAGGGGGAAATCCAAGGAGGAGGTTCTCGCCAACACGGAGGGGAGCATCGGCCTTCTTGAGGGGGAAGGCCCGGATTTCATCTTCGTGCAGGAGGCGGACGAGAAGGCGGACAGAAGCTACGGGATCAATCAGATGGAGCTTCTTAAGGAGGCGTTTTCCGATTACGCCTCGGCCTTCGCCTGCAATTTCCACAGCGCCTACCTGTTTTACCCGTTCCACGAGCCCCACGGCTCTGTCCAGGCGGGGATGCTGACCCTGGGAAAATATCGGATTTCGGAGAGCGTCCGCAGGCAGTTCCCGGTGGATAACTCCTTTATCACCAAGTTCACGGATCTGGACCGCTGCTTTATGGTGAGCCGGGTTCCCCTGGAGAACGGGAAGGAGCTTCTGCTCATCAACCTGCATCTGAGCGCCTACGACGAGGGCGGAAAGATCCGGGCGAAACAGCTTGCGCTTCTGAACCAGGTGTTCGAGGAGGAGCGGGGGAAGGGAAATTACGTGATCGCCGGCGGAGATTTCAACCACGACATCGCCGGCTCCATCGAGAGCTTTCCCACCGAGCAGAAGGTGCCAGGATGGGTATTCGAGCTGGACGACTCCCAGCTTGCGGACGGTTATCATTTTGTAAAGGCCGACAATGCGGCCGAGGTGCCCACCTGCCGGGGAGCGGACGTCCCCTACGAAAAGGGCGTCACCTACACGGTCATCGTGGACGGCTTCATCGTCTCCGACGGGATCACGGCCCGGGCGGAGAACCTGGACGGCGGATTCCGTTACTCGGACCACAATCCGGTGAAGCTGACCTTCGAGCTGCCGTGAGGGCCGCGGCCCTCCGGCGGGATCATGGTCCTTTCGGCAGGCGGGGCATTACGGGATCTCATATGAGCTTGTGGGCCTGCTTTTGTCTGACCGGTATCCAGACTTCGAATTTTGCGTCGGACGGGTCGGGATTCAGGTAGACTTCGATGTCCGGTCCGTTGTCATATTCATATCCGGAGGTGGGGAGCCATTCCGTCACGATGCGCCGCTCCAGCTCCTGGATGGCCCCGGGGCAGGCGCCCTCCCCGGAAAAAATGGCCCAGGTAAAGGAGGGGACCATATATTCTTCCAGGCTGTCGTCCTTTTTTGTGCTGGCGGCGGCAAGGAAATATTTCCACTGTTCCTCGTTGCTGCAGACGCTGACTCCCAGGATGCCTACGGGCGCAGAGTCCATCATTCCGGCCAGCTTTTCCACGGTCCCGTTCATGGCGGCCTCCTGCCAGAGGCCCGGGACCACTGCGAAATTCTTCTCGATCTCCGGTTCCAGGGGCCTCGACAGGCCGACAATGCGGAAGGCTTCTTTTTGTTCTACCCGGTAGCTTAGCTCCGCGGCGCCGCTTACGGTGATCTGAAAGGCGATCGGGGGAAAGGATTTCACGGAGACGCCCTCATTTCGGACGGCGGAGGGAGCGATGCCGTGGACTGACTGGAAGGCCCGGTTGAAGGCCGTGGGGGAGCTGTAGCCGTATTTGGCGGCGATGTCGATGACCTTTGCGTCCCCGCTTTTCAGGTCCACGGCCGCCAGGGACATCTTCCTCCTGCGGATGTATTCCGACAGGGGAACGCCGGCCATGTAGGCGAACATCCGCTGAAAGTGATAGGAAGAGCAGCAGGCGATCCTTCCAAGCTGTTCATAGCTGATCTCGTCCGTCAGATGTTCCTCCATGTAACGGACTGCGTCGTTGAGTCGTTCGATCCATTCCATATGCGTAAGCTCCTTTTCTTTTTTATCAATTATACTGCCCGTCCGATCCCTTTTCCACTCATTTTCTGCACGGAAATGAGAGGCGGAAGCCTATGAAAAGATCGAATATAAAATTTATGAAAAATTAAATCTTAAATCCAATATGTTTTCAGGGAATCCAGTATGCGAACTTGGGATTACCTTTTTACGTCAGGGAAGAAAGTTTTCCTATGATTTTCAATATGACACGTCAGAGGAAATCTTTGTCTTTGAAAAATTTGCAGAGATATTGAAGGATCAGTATGGAAATGAAAAAGAGATTGTTTGGCTTTTGATCAATGATAATGGAAATGAGTATAAATGCATAGACGAAGACGCAGAGCAGATGATTTCCATGGTGGTGAAAAAAGGCATGTTTTGCCATGTCATAGATACAGGGAAATTCAAGTATCTGGAAGACATGAAAAAGATCGTTATGGAGTTGGCAAAACGAATCGACGTGATCAATATGAATAATATTCCGATCAG
>CAMSZT010000076.1 GCA_947066815.1 uncultured Lachnotalea sp. | reverse complement strand
TCCGCCTGAAGCTTGCCGCAGAACCGGGCCGGTTCACCGTCTTCATGGAGAACGGAAGGCGTGGGGACAGGCTCGGAGAGGCAGAGGACGGATCCTGGGAAGCGGCTGCCGGCGACAGGACAGCAGGTGGAAAGCCGGCCGGTGGAAAGCCGGCCGGCGGAAAGACGGATGACGTAAACTTCCGGGAGACAAAACGACGTAAGAACGGAAGCGGAGACCGGCGCAGGGGAGAAGGCGGCGGCAGCCGGGAATCGGGAAGGCCGGGGCGGGGCCAGGGCCTGGGGATCATCGCAGAGACGGTGCGGCGGTATCACGGGGAGATCCGTCGTCTGGAGGAGGCCGGCCGGTATGCGGTGGAGCTTACACTGGCTTCCGGATAAGAGCGCATTAGCGGCGCCGGGAATGAGAAGGAAAGGAAGAGGGACATGTATCACCTGATCTTTTACGATGACGAGCCGGAATATCTGGCCCGGATCGAGGAACGAACGGAAAGGCTCTGCCGGGCTATGGGCTATGAGGCGGAGACGGCGGCCTGCCTGACAGAGGAGGCGCTCTGGCGGGAGCTTCAGGGGGAGGAGGCGGGGATCCGGATCCTGTTTCTGGATATCTGCATCCGGGAAAAGAGGCGGGGCGGGATCGAGCTGGCGGAGGAGATCAACCGGAGACATCCGGGAAGCATCATCGTCTTTCTGACCGGATATCTGGACTATGTCAGCGACGTATACGAGACGGAGCACTGTTATTATATCCTGAAGGAGGAGCTGGAAAAACGCTTGCCGGTGCTTTTCGAGCGGATCCTGCCGGAACGCCTGGCGGGAAATTACGAGACGCTCCGCGTCCGGATCGGTTCCCGCATGGAACAGGTGCCGCAGAAAAAGATCCTGTATCTGGAGCGGAGCCTGCGCAAGACGCGGATCCTTCTGGAGGACGGTACGGTCCTGGAGTGCTATGAGAAGCTGGAGGAACTGGAAAAGCAGCTGGAGCCCGGAAGCTTTCTACGGTGCCACAACAGCTTCCTCGCCTCCTGCCGCCATATCCGGGAGATGGGGCGCACGGAGATCAGGCTGTCGGGGGGCGCGTCCGTGCCGGTCAGCAGACGGTACTCCCCCGAGGCTAGGAAAGCCTTCGCCAGATGGGGGATGAGGAAGGTGCTCTGACAGGCCCGGGGACAAAAAGAAAACAGAGAAGATCAGACAGAGATCAAAGGAACATCGTATGGGAAGACCCTATACGGTGTTTTTTCTATGCACACGCCGATGTGGAGGAAACACGCCTGCCCGATCTGCGGAATTTGTCGAAATCCATACCGAATATGCCGGAGCGAAAGATCGTCTGCCCTTGATATCTTATAATGGATCCTGATAGAAAACGATCGGGAAGGGAGGCATACACCGAAATTTGTGCAAGACAGTACCAGGGTGTAGAGACGACAGATGAACTGTGTAAAATGCGGGGCGGAAAATCCGAATGCGGCCGTATTCTGCGGCGTGTGCGGAGCGAAGCTTGAGAGCCCGGAGGAGAAGAGAGAGAAGATCCGGCGACTGGAGCAGGAGCTGCGGGAGCTGGAGGAGAAGAAGGAGAAACGGGAGGAGGAGGCGGCGGCACTCCGGGAGCAGATTGGATGCGCCGAGGAGCGGGTCAGAGGACTGAGAGAAGAAAAAAGCAGGCTGATCGGGCTGCTGTTATCAGAAGGAGGAGAGGTATGAGGTGTCCGCACTGTGATCACGAGCTGCCTGAAAATGCGAGATTCTGTTCCGCCTGCGGCCGTTCTCTGGAAAAAGTGATTTTAGAAAAACCGGCGGGAATGGAGGATATCCGTCATCTTGAAGAGAGGATCCGTTTTTTGGAGGAGCAGAAAGACTTGCTCTCAAAAGCCATCAAGACCAACGCGGCGGAGCATAAGCAGCTGGAGACATTGCAAAAAGAGGAGAATGACTTTCGGATCGAGGTCTCCCAGCTGAAGCTGGTGCAGGAACAGAAAAGTTTGGACATGCCCTACCGAAAGGAGGAGGGGGAGCGCTACTTCCTGGCCCTTCAAAGGGAAGAAAAGGAGGAGGCCAAGAAGGAGGAGCGTCCGGAAAGGCAGATCGACGGCTGGATCGGGGCGGGCATCGCTCTCTGCGCGGTGGTCATCTTTGCGTATTTTATGGGATGGGTGGAGATGCTGCGGGATTTTTCCCTCTGGACTATAGCGAAGGAGACGGAAAATCCGGCAGTCCTTCTGGCCTATCTCGCGCCGGTCTTATATGGCGTGTATATGATCCGGCTGGGAACGGAAAAGAACTTTGAGGAGGCAGCGGGCATGGCCTGGGCGGCATTCGGCGTCAATATGCTGGTAGTGGTCGTTACACTTCTGTGGTGCGTGTCCGTCAATCATGATGACTATTGGAGGGATTTTCCGGATAAAGCGAAGCTTGCCACAGGGGCCTGGCTGGCCGTGGCGGCCGGGATCGGAGGAATGGCGCTTGCCGGATTCGCGCCGAAGACTCAGACGGAGATCTCTGCGCCTGAGTCGGAAAAAAGAACTCAGAACAATCTTTTTCAGGTACCGGTACTCAACTATCCGGCGCTTCTCCCGGTGCGGCCTTTAAAGATAACGGTGGATGGAAAGAGGAGGCTTTCCGTGACCTTCGTACAATATCAGGCAAAGCTGCAGCTGGCCCAGGCGGATATCGACCTGGTAGACCGGTTCCACAATGTCTACTGCATCCGGAATATGAAGATCTCCGGCCTGAACTGGAAAGGCGACGGCTATCAGAGCGAGTGTGAGGAATCCGTCTACAACGGTCCGGAGGACATCGTGTACGCGAAGGTGTACATCAGGCAGCACAGCCTTGAGGAGGGGAGAATGGCGGAGAAGACGGTTCCGCTTTACGCGGAGACGGATCTGCCCGTGGAGCATCTGAAGGAACTCCGGAGGCAGCCGGGCAGGGCGGATGCGTTTTTCGAGGCAGAGAAGACAGCAGGGGGATGGCGGTGTACCTGCGGGACAGAAAACCGTGAGGACGAGGACTCCTGTATCTGCTGCAGAAAAAGACGGGCGGGAGTATTACACTGAAAACGGAGGAGAGAAAAGCTGTGAGATGCCGAAACTGTGGAAAAGAAAGCCCGGAGGGAAGGGCATACTGCATTTACTGCGGAGCTGCGCTGGAGCAGGGTGAAGAAAAGAAAAAAGGTTCCCGTTATCTGCCTGTGCTCATCGGCATGGGAGCGGCGGCAATCCTCCTGGGAGTCATCATCGTGATCCTCCTGGCAAAACCGGGAGGGCCGGAGGAGAGCGGGCCGGTCCGGGAAGCGAGGACGGAGACAGGTTCCCTGCCGGCGGCGGAAGAGACGGCCGAAGCGGAAGAACCTGCAGAGACAGAGGCGGCGCAGGAGGAGACTGCACAGGAGGAGACGATACAAGGAGAGACCGCACAGGAAGGGATCCTGCAGAATGGGGAGACGGAAATGCCCGTCGGGACGGAGCCGCCGGAACAGGGCCAGGAGGAAATCTGGCTGGAGACGACGGCGTCCCATCCAGAGGAAATTGCCCTGCCTCAGCCGGAGGAGACGGCCGGGGATCCTGCCGCGGCGATGGAAGAACTGGTCACCGCGTTTTTGCACACGTACACGCAGGCGATGGATACCCATGATCCGGAACCGCTCAAATCCTATATGACCGGCGGGAGCCTGTATCAGGAGATGAGCGAATATGTGGTGAACAAGGGGGACAACCGGCAGGAGCTCTTAAACTGCCGGGTGACCGCCCTGGAGCCGCTCAGTGATACAGAGTACGCCGTTTATACGGAGGAGACCTACTATATCACCCAGAACGAGACCAGCGAGGAGCTGTCGGAATCGGAGCGGGAAGAGGCCATGAACCGTTTCGGGGACGTGGACGGGTACCGCTACCATATGGAGCGGACGGTCGTCTACACCGCGGCCTACCGGGTCCTGAACTGGAACGGAGAGTGGAAGGTCGACAGCATTTACGGGGACAACGACTATGAGGTGATCCAAAAGGAGTACGCGGCCTTTACGAGAGAAGCGCTGTAGGCAGGGCTGCTTTTATAAGGGGAGGGAGACGGGAATGTGACATATTCCTTTGTATATGCCACAAAGGACAAAGGGGATATGGGACATTATGTGCGGAGCATATGCAATGGCAGGCATACGGGGCGTATGGGGTGTGATCGATGAGACGGGAGATCAATACCATGAATGCTCAGGGGGAGGCATATGGTTTATGACAGGAAGATACAAACTGGTATGAGGAAAAATAATATCAATTTCTCTAAACTTTTACAAGAAACCTTATTCTCAATGGCACAGGCAAAACAGAGATAGAGCTGCCCTTTATAGGGCAGTTTCCTATTGAGTAATATTGATATCTTTTTATGGAACGGCGGGAGGAAAACCGCCAGTGTCAAAAACAGAAAATCCACTGTAAACAGGAATTTTTTTGGATGGATTTCCAGAAGGATTCCTGTTTTTGTTTGCGGAATTTGCCGGATTTCCTACCGGATGTGCTGCCAGGAGACAACTGAAGATCATAGCGGGTTATACTGTAGAAAATGCCGGAGGGCGATGGAGATAAAAAGCATTTATAAAAGGAAAGGATGGGGGAACGTCATGAAAAGCAACAGAAAAGAAAGACAACATATGATAAAAGGAAAAAGCCTCTGCTTTTTGGCGGTTTTGATCCTGCTGGTCTTACCGAGTCCGCTATCTGCACTGGCAGGTGCGTCGAATGGGATTGCCGGTAATGGGACAGGGGGGATCTGGATCGATATCAATGCACATCCCTATACATACTATCAAGGAATGCCGACCTGGGGACAATATGCGTATACGGAGAGCGGCTGTGCCTGGTTTGCCACTTCCAGGGCGAGTCAGATCACGGGGAAAACCTTTAACCAGATATACAGCGGTTCCAGCTGGTATAACTCAATGTACAATACCTATGGCTTTTCCCGCGGTTCGTCGCTCCAGGCGAAGGCACTGGCCTGCTGGGAAGGACACGTCTCCGTGGTAGAATCGGTCAGTGGAAATACGGTAACGATCAGCGAAGGCGGCAACAATTATTATTCAAACAGCAGTAATGGATACTGCAATATCAGAACGGTTTCTCCGTCATTTTTTGCCAATGACTACCAGTACGGAAAAGGAACATGGCTGGGATTTGTATATCTGGGAGCGGAGACATCTTCTTCGGTCACAGCCTCCTGGACAAACACCGTTGAATTTACAGACGACCATAATGCGGGGATCAAGGGAGAGATCCGGACTTCTGCTCCTGTACAGTTCCAGGAGGCGGGGGTATACGTCTGGGATGACAGAGGAAACTTGATCGCTCAAAAATCAGAGGGGACATCGGTATCGGGGTCTTACATGTATGTTACATATAATATTATTGCCGATATGGGAGTCGAACTGAATTCCGGACGGGACTATACCTACCAGTTCTGGGCGAAGGCAGGGGGAAATGTTTATTACGGAGAGAAAGCGGCTTTTCGGACGGGCGGGCCGACGACCTATGATCCGGAAGGATATGCCGACGGGATAACGGGCAAAGATGAGATGATTTCTATAAACGGCTGGGCCTTCGACAGGGATGATGCTTCGGCACATCTGCAGATCCACATTTATGTCGGCGGCCCGGCAGGCTCAGGGGCTAAATTTTACAGTACCTGCGCGGAAAACGAACGCCGGGATCTGGCACCCCTCGGCTGTGGGACCGATCATGGATTTAAGACGGATATTAAGATAGAAGAAGGGACATACCCGGTCTATGTCTATGCGATCAATGTGGGATATGGAAATCATGTCCTTTTAGGGACAAAGACCGTTTCTGTCTCCAGCCATGCTTATCAGTTTGCGGGCTGGAGCCATGACATGAGCAAGACGCCGCCTGACGGCATAGCGCGGTTCAAATGCAGCCGCTGCAATGATATACAGGAAGTCAAGGCTTCTGTAAGTTCACAGATATTGGTCCAGGCAACCTGTACTTCAAAAGGGAGGAGAAGTATTACCTCAAGGGCGGTGTTTGCGGGGAAAGTATACACAGATAAAATGGAACAGGAAATTCCGATAACCCATACCTGGAATTCTTCCTACACGGTTGACAAAGCGGCGACATACACAGAGGCCGGGAGCAAATCCATCCACTGTAAAAACTGTAATGCGGTAAAACCTGGAAGCCAGCTGACGATTCCTAAACTGACAGAACCGTCTT
>CAMSZT010000075.1 GCA_947066815.1 uncultured Lachnotalea sp. | reverse complement strand
GACAAACGGTTTTCAAGACCGCCTCGTTATGACCACTTCGATACCTCTCCAAAAGTGTGCTCAAACATTTTACTACACTGAGGAAGGCTTGTCAAGAGGTAGTCTCCATTTTTTTATTTTCTATCGAAAAAACTCTTTTCTGCTGCCGTTTTTCACACGCGCAAGTGATATTCTAGCACTAACCAGCCGTCCTGTCAATGGAAAATTTGAAAAATTTTTGTTTCTTTTCCAGATCTTTCGCATGAATACGGGATCTATGATATTTGGGCCGAACCTCAATTTCCCTCTTGTGGCTTCCTTCCTTTTCTAGTATACTGTTACTGTTCTTTATACCTGTTAGATAAACTTTATCTTTTCACAACAATTCGGAGGATGAATTATGGGTGGTTTCTTTGGGGTCGCTTCCAAAAATGACTGTGTTTTCGATCTGTTTTTCGGTACGGATTATCATTCCCACCTGGGGACAAGGCGCGCCGGCATGGTTACCTATGATAAGGAAAAGGGCTTTGACCGTGCCATTCACAACATTGAAAATTCTCCTTTTCGGACAAAATTCGACCGGGACGCCAATTCCATGAAAGGAAATCTCGGTATTGGCTGCATTTCCGATTATGAGCCGCAGCCGCTCCTGATCCGTTCCCACCACGGAACCTATGCGATCACCACGGTCGGAAAGATCAATAACGCCGACGCCATCGCGGACAAGCTTTTGCAGTCCTCCCACTCCCATTTCTTTGAAATGAGCGGCGGGCTCATCAACGCCACAGAACTGGTGGCAACTATGATCAATCAGAAGGAAAACTTTATCGAAGGCATTCAGTACGCACAGGAGCTGATCGACGGCTCTCTGACCATGCTGATCATGACTCCCAAGGGAATTTATGCCGCCCGAGATAAAATGGGACGGACGCCGGTGGCCATCGGCAAAAAGAAGGACGCCTACTGCGCCGCTTTTGAAAGCTTCGCCTATCTGAATCTGGGCTACAGCGATTATAAGGAGCTGGGACCCGGCGAGATCGTAGTCATCACGCCGGAGGGCATGAAAACGCTGGTCCAGCCGGGAAAGGACATGAAGATCTGCACCTTCCTCTGGATTTATTACGGATATCCGTCTTCCTCTTACGAAGGCATCAACGTGGAACAGATGCGTTACCAATGCGGTGCCAAGCTCGCAAAGCGGGATACCGTGCGGCCTGACACGGTGGCCGGCGTGCCGGATTCGGGGACGGCCCACGCCGTCGGCTATGCCAATGAATCGGGAATCCCTTTTTCCCGTCCCTTCATTAAATACACGCCCACCTGGCCTCGTTCCTTTATGCCGACGATCCAGACTCAGCGGAATTTGATCGCGAAGATGAAGCTGATTCCCGTCCACGATCTGATTCAGGGCAAACGGCTTTTACTCATCGACGACTCCATCGTCCGGGGGACCCAGATGCGGGGAACCACCCAGTTTCTGTACCAGAGCGGTGCCAAGGAAGTTCATATCCGCCCGGCCTGCCCGCCCCTGCTCTATGGTTGCAAATACCTGAATTTCTCCCGCTCCTCCTCGGAAATGGATCTGATCACCAGACAGGTCATAAGGGACATGGAGGGCGATGACAGATTTGCAAGGCTGGACGCCTATTCCAACCCGGAAACGGCCGAGTATCAGGAGATGGTACGGCACATCGGGGAACGGCTGGATTTCACCTCTCTGCGCTACCACCGTCTGGACGACATGATCGAATCGGTGGGACTGGACCGCAGTAAGCTCTGCACCTATTGCTGGGACGGGCGGGAGTAGACTAATCTTATATATCGAGAAGCCCCCGGCGAGTTTCCCCGACAGACGATAGGAAGGTTTGGCGGGGAAACTCACCGAGGGCGTAAATACCATTTTAATAAAACGCAGATCCATCCGACAGACAAACCAAATGCCGGCAGCATATCAGGCATGCGGTTTTCCAAAACTGCCTTCCCGATCCAAAAGGAGGGCAGCGGGGATACCAGATATTGTACATTTGAGCGGACGAAAAAGGGGACGGCCGCACCGAGAATGACAAGCCCGGAGAGCTTTGCCACGGCCATCCCCTCCAGCTTGTTTGAGGAAACCGCCAGAATGAGTAGCGAGGCGATCATCCCCTGCAGGGTTCCCCCCGCCGCCAGCAATAAAATGGACATCGCAGAAAGGGGCGTCAGCTTAAAAACAGGCAGTAAAATCACGGTCGCAAGAAATGCGATGGCGGACGGAACGCCAAGTCTGGCAAACAGGTAGCCGGTTTTCCCCAAAGGGGTGATGAACAGATAGGCGACCGTCTTTTCATCCCGTTCCTCCAGGGCGACCATTGCTGAGACAAAGCAGAACATGTCGGGCGTCAGCATTGCAAACAGAATGTCAATCAGTTTGTAATACGTGGAAAGGGCCGCCTCCACCTGGAAGCAGTTTGTCAAAGTCGTTTCCAAAAGGGGGATGGCGAACCGGAAGAAAATACCAGCAAGGATTGGCGCAAGGCAGGAGACAAACAGCATCATGTCCCTCCGCATCATGACTGTCATTTGAAAAAAGGCTGATCTGACCGCTCTCACAGCTTTACACCTCCCATCCGCTCCCACATCTGAAGGACACAAAATCTTGAACGCACAAATAGGAGCGCCGTCATTGCCGCCGCAAGAAAGAAGCCCGCTGCGGACGGGTAATGGCCGGAAACCATATCCATACAGACATTGACCGGATAATACCCGCACCACGCAGGGGTGACTTTAAATAAATGAAGGACCGCAGGGACAAAGCAGGCGGCCTCCACCGGCACCGTCCACAAGATAAACTGGTTGAGACTTCCTATTTGGGCTGCGATCATGATCCCAAACAAGGTAAAGATCACGCTGGACAGAAGGGTGCCAGACAGCACCATGGGCAGGTCGTCCACACCTGCGGCCAGGGCCAAGGCAGCTGCAACAGCAAGCGAAACCACAGATAAAGAGCCGACTTTGGCGATCACGTATTCCGCCGCACGGACGGGGGAGACCGCCAGGACACATGGGGTGTGCTGGCTTTTTTCCAAAAGGACAATGGCCCCCATAAAGAACAGGCCCATGGATGCCGGATCAGAAAAGATCAAAATGGCGGCAGCTTTTCCCCTCCAGTGTTCGGGAAGGGCAAAAAGAACGATCGTATAAATTGCAGTCAAAATCGCATATAAAAAGTAAAAGCCGTATTTCGCCTGAAAGCGCATATCCAATAGAAACAGTCTTTTCAACCTCACAGCAATGTCCTCCCCGTAATATCCATAAAAATATCGTTTAGCGTCGGCTCACTGCTGTGAATGGACCGCAGGCGGTTCTCTGCGATCAGACTCTTCAACCGCTCATCCGAAGACACCTGCCCCAGAGGACAGCTTGCGCTCTGCTCTCCATTCTCAAGCCACGTGTAAGTTACCGCCGCCGCCCCCTTTGACATGATCAGGTGATGAGGGCTGTCAAGGGCACATATTTTCCCATTCACGATAAAGGCCTCCCTGTCGCAGAGTTCGGCTGCGTCCTGCATATTGTGGGTCGTAAGAAGAATGGTCTTCCCTCTTGCCTTTTCCTCCAAAATCACGTTTTTCATCACACGGCTGTTTGTGGGGTCCAGTCCGCTGGTGGGCTCGTCAAGGCAGAGCAAGAGGGGGTCATGGAGCAGCGCCTTTATAAAGTTTAAGCGGGATTTCATACCTTTGGAATAATCAGCCACACGCTTATCCGCATCCCGCTCCAGGCCCACCATTTTCAAAAGCTCGTCTGCCGAGTGCGGCTTCTTTTCGTATAGAGACGAAAAGAAGCGCAGGTTTTCTTTCGCAGTCAGCTTTTCATACATGGTTGAAAACTCAAAATCGACCCCGATCTCCTCATAGAAATGCTTTGTGCGGTTTTTGCACTCCGTGCCGTTTACAAGGCAGGAGCCCTGATAGGTCCGAAGCATCCCCATCAGGATCTTCTGCAAGGTGCTTTTGCCCGCACCGGACGGCCCTAAAAATCCAAAGATCTCACCCTTGGAAACAGAAAAGCTCATGCCGGAGATAAAAGGGGTTTTCGTGTAACTGAACGAAAGGTTTTCTACTGTTATCATGCTTTCTTCTTCCATCATTTTCCTCCACACCATTTGACTCAATCTGCTTTTATAGTCAATAAAGGAGGCGTTTTAAGTCTGGCTGACCGCCAGACTTTTTTAAATGATCTGAGTTACAATGCCGTAGATCAAGGTATACAGCGCTTCGTCATACCGCTCTCCGATCTCCGGTTTGTGCAGCGTCGCAAAATAAACGGCGTGAAAGGCGGCGCTGATGACCTTGACGTTTACATCCTTTTTCACCGGGAACAGGGCAAGCATTTTTTCGATGGTGTCCGTATCGTCCTGAAAATGCTCCTCCACGATTTCCCGCGGCAGCTTGCGCACCAGCAATTCCACTTCCCCTGCATCGATCAGTTTCAGAATCGGCATCTCCTCTGCCATCTTATAGAATGCGACAATCGCATCGGTCAGCCTTTCCGCCGAAACCTCCCCTCCTGCAATTCCGGAAACGGCCTGATACAGCTTGCGGTTGATCTGTTCCTGCTGTTCTTCAATGACTTCGAACAACAGTAATTCCTTTGATTTATAAAAGAGATAGAAGGTTCCCTTGGGAATCTTCACCCGCTTCACGATCTCATCCACGGTCGTGCGGCGGACGCCGTACCTGGCGAGACATTCTGCCGCTTCCTCCTTCAACCGCTTTCTGATATATTCCCGTTCCTGCTCTGAAAAACTTTTTGGCACTTGGATGTCTCCTGTTTGACTATTTTTGAATATATAGTCATTATATGTGTTTTACAAACACATGTCAATGGGTTTTGCGAAGCTTTCATCAAACTGCTCTCCCCCCGCTTCCCCCTGCGGCTTTTGCAGGGCCATGGGAGCAAAACATTCTCACTCAGCCCGCAGCCGGTCCAGGATTCCCATCACCAGCAGGGTCTCTTCCTGCCAGGAGCGAATACTTTTCTCATCCCTGGTTTCGATGGCCTGCACAAAGTCTGCCGCCTCATAGGCCATCCGATTGAGAGACAAGTCATATCCCACAGACTTTCGTTCCCCATTTCGCAAAAACAGTTCGGCGCTTCCCCAGAGATTTCCGGCCTCTCTCACCACGATATAACCCTTTTCCCCCTCGATCACCGCCCGGTTGTCGCCGTCGCAGTCCTTGGCCCCCATGCAGGTACAGACGAAGCCGTCGTAAGAAAGCACCGCCGTGCCGGAGCAGTCGATGCCGTTAAAGCCCCGGTTCGCAAAATAGTGCGCCTCCCGCGGCATCCCGAAAAGTCCCGCCGCCGCATGGAGATTGTACACATTGATATCCATCAAAGCGCCGCCGGCAAATTTCGGATCAAACACGTTGGTGAGCCTTCCCTCCAGATAGGCGTCGTAACGGCTGGAATACTGGCTGTAGTTGAAGTTTGCCAGACGGACCGGCCCGATCTCGGAGAGCCATTCCCGCACGCACTTGAAATTCGGCATGTGGAGCACGGTGATCGCTTCCATCAAAAAGACCTTTTTTTCCGCAGCAAGGGCAAACAATTCTTTCGCCTCCGACGCACTCCCCACGAAGGGCTTTTCGCAGATCACGTGCTTTCCCGCCAAAAGGGCCCTTTTCGCATAGCCGTAATGAAGACTGTTGGGGGAGGCCACGTAAACGCAGTCGATCTCCCCGTCTGCCAGCATGGCGTCCAGGTCGGAATACCCTTTTGACGCGCCGTGCTTTTTCGCAAATTCCACCGCCCGCTCTTTCGTCCTGGAATAGGCCGCCTCCAGGACGATCCCCTCCGTTTTCTCCACTGCGTCCAAAAATAAATCGACAATGCTTCCGCTTCCGATGGTTGCAAGATGTAACATGGTAAACCTCCTCTGTTTTTATCCCTCTAATTTAAAATTAATCCGTTCTATCCAAGCATCATTTTCCGTATGCAGATAATTTATAAACCTGCCGAAATTACTGCTTCCTGTTACTCTGTCATCACTGCCCATTTCTCCAATTTCCATAGATAACCACCTCATCAGCAGCCCCATCCACACCATGAAATCCATTAATTTTACGTTTGATATCTGCATACTGTTCATATGGTTTCTTTTCCGTATCGCAAAACACAAGCACCAGATTATAAGAATCATTTTGACAGCGGTCCTGATATCTGACCGGAATATTCCCGTTTCCTCCCGCATTGTCTAATGAGACGGAATACTTTTTCACCCTCGCAAATAATACAGATTTTTCTTTTGTCGCAGAGCATCGGCATTGCAACGATCGCCCGTGTAAGTTTAAAATGAGTGCTGCTGTCGAGCTCGTCCACTGCCAGGATCCTCCCCTGATCCAATGCTTCAATAATATAACTCGCCAGTGCGGCTATCTTCTTGGTTCCGGTAGAATCAAAAAAAATGCTCGGAACATGCACCCCTTTGTAAGTTGATACCAGACGGATCTGGTCCATCAGCTGTTCCGGAACATCCAATGCCTTTTCCTCCGGTCTCTGCCTCTCTCCGTCCTCGCTAAAATGAATCTGGTCCACATCCACATATTCAAAATTAGATTGATTATCTTCTGTTTGTATTTCGGTTCCAT
>CAMSZT010000074.1 GCA_947066815.1 uncultured Lachnotalea sp. | reverse complement strand
TTTAGAAACCAGCCATTTTCACTGCATGTATTGTCTTGCTTCTTTAAAGGGGGACCGGACAGATTTAGGAGCGCTTGAGCATTCGTTTGAGAAAGCACTAAGCGCTTATCTGGAGGAATGCGTTCCCAATATAGCGATTGCCTATAATAAGAGAGATATGACAGTGGGAGAGATTTCCGGACAGTTTTCCATGTCAAAACCGGCGATTACGAAGCATCTGGACATTTTAAAGAATGCGGAGCTGGTAACCTCCGAGAAAAAAGGGGTTTATGTGACATACTCTATCAACATCACCGTTTTGCAGGAAGCTTTGAGCGGATTTTTGTCTTACTTTGAACAGGGCGTTGAGAGAAAGTGTGTTGATGGGAGGCATAGAGATGGAGGGAGAGAAATATTGGATTAAAATAGGTTTGTCTGTGCTGATATTTTCGGTGATTTTGACTCTGGTTATGGGAAATGCCGCTCCCCGGATCCCGGTCAACCGAGTTATGGGAATCCGTCTGCCCTGGACCCTCAAGGATCCGGATACTTGGCGGGTGGCCCACAGGATGATGGGGTATTGCGCCTTTCCCACGGCGGTTTTTATGTTGGCCGGAGGCATCTTGCTTCATCCGGTCATTTTCTCTGTCGGAGGGCTGCTGGCGGTTGCATTGATCCCTTCCGTTTATTCCTATATGTATAATTGTAGAAAAAGATGATTTTGGAATATATTTTGCAAAAAAAAGAACATCCGGACCTCCTCGTCCAGATGTTCTTTTGTCGTTACTTCATATCCAGTTTGCTGGTGACGATGCCGAAGGATTCAAGCTTGGCCCGGACCAGCGTCAGCTGGTAATCCAATTCTTTTTCGGCATTATCTGCTTTCTTGATCCGATGCAGATTTGAGTAGGTGTCGATCAGGTTGTTGATCATTTCTTTATCACTTGTCATGGACTCGCCTCTCTTTCAAAGAGTGCATATCCGTGTGCTGCCTTCATTATAACAAAAGAGCACATGCCCGTAAAGCCGTTTCAGGCTTCTTTTTTGATCTTCAGGTTCTTCTGGGCGGTGGATAACATCAGCTTGATCCGGTTCAGCTGGTTGACCTCGCTGGCGCCGGGGTCGTAGTCCACGGCGATGATGTTGGAGTCCGGGTACTGTCTGCGAAGCTCCTTGATGACGCCCTTTCCGACCACGTGGTTGGGCAGGCAGCCGAAGGGCTGGGTGCAGACGATGTTGTTGGTCCCCGTGTGGATGAGCTCCAGCATTTCCCCGGTCAAAAACCATCCCTCGCCGGTCTGGTTGCCCAGGGAGACGAAGGGGGCGGCGAGCTCTGCCAGGTTTTCGATCCTGGCCTGGGGCAGGAAATGGCGGCTGGCGTTTAATTCCTCTCTGGCCGTTTTCCGGAGCCATTCCAAAAGGGAGATTCCCATGTTGCACAGGCGGGCCGTAGATTTTTTAAAGCCCAGATGCTCCGCCTTGAAGTTGGTGTTGTAGAAACAGTACAGGAGGAAGTCGGTGAGGTCCGGCATGACGGCCTCGGCACCCTCCGACTCCAAAAGCTCCACCAGGTTGTTGTTGGCCAGGGGGGAGAATTTCACCAGGATCTCTCCCACGATGCCCACCTTGGGCTTTTTTACGTCCTCGTGGATGGGAAGGGCGTCAAAATCCCGGATGACGGCCCGGATGTTTTTCTTGAAGCGGCCCATGGAGGGCCGGTGGGTGGTCAGGTCCTGGATGCAGCGGGCCTCCCATTTTTTGTGAAGCTCGTCTGCGGAGCCGGGAACCTGTTCGTAGGGCCGCATCCGGTAGAGGACCCGCATGAACACGTCGCCGTAGATCACGGCCTGCATGGCCTTCATGAGGAGCGGCAGGGTGAAGGAGAATCCGGAGTTGGATTCTAAGCCCTGGGCGCTCAGGGAGATCACGGGGATCTGCGGCATCCCGGCCCGCTCCAGGGCCCGGCGGATGAAGCCGATGTAGTTGGACGCCCGGCAGCCGCCGCCGGTCTGGCTCATGAAGACGGCCGTCTTGTTTAAGTCGTACTTGCCGGAGAGGAGGGCCTCCATGATCTGTCCCACCACGATCAGGGAGGGATAGCAGGCGTCGTTGTTTACGTATTTTAAGCCCACGTCCACGGCGGCCTTGGTGTGGTTCTGTAAAACCTCCACGTGGTAGCCGCAGGAGGAGAGGGCGGGCCCCAGGATGTTGAAATGGATGGGGCTCATCTGAGGGCAGAGGATGGTGTAATCCTTCCGCATCTCCTTGGTGAATTCCACCCGGCTGTAGGCGGAGGAGACCACCTTCCGCTCGATGTGCTTCCCCTCTCGGACCCGGAGGGCCGAGATCAGGGAGCGGACCCGGATTCTGGCGGCGCCCAGGTTGCTCACCTCGTCGATCTTTAACACCGTGTAGATCTTTCCGGACCGGCTCAGGATGTCGTTCACCTGGTCGGTGGTCACGGCGTCCAGGCCGCATCCGAAGGAATTGAGCTGGATCAGGTCCAGATTTTCCTTCGTCTTGACGAAGTTGGCGGCCCGGTAGAGCCTGGAGTGGTACATCCACTGGTCCATGACGATCAGGGGCCGTTCCACCTGGCCCAGATGGGAGACGGAATCTTCCGTCAGCACGGCGATGCCGTAGGAGGTGATTAACTCCGGGATGCCGTGGTTGATCTCCGGGTCCACATGGTAAGGGCGGCCGGCCAGCACGATGCCCCGCCGTCCCGTCTCCTCCAGGTAGCGGAGGGTCTCCTCGCCCTTCTGCTCCATGTCCCTGCGGAATTCTTCCAGTGCGTCCCAGGCGGTCCCTGCGGCCGCCTCCACTTCGCTGGCCGAGAGCTTCCATTTCTCACCGAACTGCTCCGTCATGTAGGCAGTCAGGGCTTTTGTCAGGGTTTCCCTGCCGGCAAAGGACAAAAACGGATTCAGGAAGGGGATGCCGGAATCCCTGAGCTCCTCCACGTTGTTTTTGATGTTCTCCGCATAGGAGGTGACGATGGGGCAGTTGTAATGGTTCTGGGCGTCGGGGGTCTCCTTCCGCTCGTAGGGGATGCAGGGGTAGAAGATAAAATCCACATCCTGCTTGAGGAGCCAGCTCACGTGGCCGTGGACCAGCTTGGCCGGATAGCATTCCGACTCACTGGGAATGGATTCGATGCCCAGCTCGTAAATCTTCTTGGAGGAAGGAGGGGACAAGACCACCCGCACCCGCAGAGTCTCGAAAAATTTCGCCCAGAAGGGGAAATTTTCATAGAGGTTTAATACCCGGGGGATGCCCACCGTGCCCCGGATGGCCTCGTGCTGGGGAACGGGCTCATAGGCAAACACCCGCTTGTATTTGTATTCAAACAGGTTGGGAATGTTTTCTTTATTCTTCTCCTTGCCAAGGCCCCGCTCGCAGCGGTTGCCGGAGATAAACTGGCGGCCGCCGGAGAATCGGTTGATGGTGAGGAGGCAGCTGTTGGTGCAGCCCTTGCAGCGGGCCATCCTGGTGTCGAAGCTTAAGGAGAGGATCTTTTCCATGGGAAGCATGGAGGTCACTTTCTCCGGAGAATACCGCTCCCTGGCTACCAGGGCGGCCCCGAAGGCGCCCATGATCCCGGCGATATCCGGCCGGACCGCCTCGCAGCCGGCGATCCGCTCAAAGCTCCGGAGGACGGCGTCATTGTAGAAGGTGCCGCCCTGTACCACCACCCGCTTCCCCAGGTCGGAGGCGTTGGTGATCTTGATCACCTTGAAGAGGGCGTTCTTGATGACCGAGTAGGCCAGCCCGGCGGAGATGTCGGAGACCTCGGCCCCCTCCTTCTGGGCCTGCTTCACGTTGGAGTTCATGAACACGGTGCAGCGGGTGCCCAGGTCGATGGGGTTTTTGGCAAACAAAGCCTCCCTGGCAAAGTCCTGGACGCTGTAGTTCAGGGACTTGGCAAAGGTTTCGATAAAGGAGCCGCAGCCGGAGGAGCAGGCCTCGTTGAGCTGGACGCTGTCCACCGTCTGATTCTTGATCTTGATGCATTTCATGTCCTGGCCGCCGATATCCAGGATGCAGTCCACCTCCGGATCGAAGAAGGAGGCCGCATAATAGTGGGACACGGTCTCCACCTCGCCCTCGTCCAGCATCAGGGCCGCCTTGATGAGGGCCTCCCCGTAGCCGGTGGAGCAGGAGTATTTGATGGCGGCGCTGGGGGGAAGGAGTTCACTGATCTCCTTCATGGCCCGGATGGTGGTCTTTAAAGGGCTTCCGTTGTTGTTGGAGTAGAAGGAGTAGAGAAGGGAGCCGTCCTCGCCCACCAGGGCCACCTTGGTGGTGGTGGAGCCTGCGTCGATCCCCAGAAAGCAGTCGCCCTCGTATGTATCCAGCTCGGCGGTGGCCACGCTGTGGCGGCCGTGCCGTTCTAAAAATCCGTCGTATTCCGCCTGATCCTTAAAAAGGGGCTCCAGACGCTTGACTTCAAATTCCATGCGGACGCCGTCCCTCAGCTTTTCACATAAAGCCTCCAGGGACGTATGGATCTCCTCTTTGGGATTCATGGCGGCGCCGATGGCGGCAAAGAGGTGGGAATGCTCCGGTGCAATGATGGCATCCCCCGTCAGATGCAGGGTGCGGATAAAGGCGGCCTTCAGCTCCGAGAGGAAATGGAGGGGGCCGCCCAGGAAGGCCACGTTGCCCCGGATGGGCTTTCCGCAGGCCAGGCCGGAGATGGTCTGGTTGACCACCGCCTGGAAAATGGAGGCCGACAGATCCTCCTTGGTGGCGCCCTCGTTGATCAGGGGCTGAATGTCCGACTTGGCAAAAACCCCGCAGCGGGCCGCAATGGGATAGATGGCCTTGTACTGCTTGGCATATTCATTTAAGCCTGCTGCGTCCGTCTGGAGCAGGGAGGCCATCTGGTCGATGAAGGAGCCGGTGCCGCCGGCGCAGATGCCGTTCATCCGCTGGTCGATGCCGTTTGTAAAATAAATGATCTTCGCATCCTCGCCGCCCAGCTCGATGGCCACGTCCGTGTGTGGGGCGTAGTCCTGCAGGGAGGTGGCCACGGCGACCACCTCCTGCACGAAGGGAACCTCCAGATGCCTGGAGATGGTGAGGCCGCCGGAGCCGGTGATCACCGGACAGACCTCCATGGATCCAAGCGTACCAAATGCCTGGGATAGAAGGTCCGCAAGAGTCTCCTGTATGTTCGCATAGTGCCGCTCGTAGGCGGAGAAAAGTACGTGCTTATCCGGGTCGAGAATGGCCACCTTGACCGTGGTGGAGCCGATGTCGATCCCGAGAGTATTCAGTCCTGTCATAAAACACACCTTTTTCTTCTATAATAAATACTAAGTCGACGTTTGCTGCCGTTTACAGGAACGGTCAGATTTTCTGCCGTTTCCCGCGGATTTCCGCCCACATCTGCCGAAGAAGGCAGAAAATGAAACAGGAGCGGCGAAATCACATGTTATTATAGTATGTTCCTCCCGGAAAAGCAAGAACGGGAGGCAGTAAAAAAATGTTAAAAAATGCTGAAAATTGTAAAAAAACAAGAACCGGCTTTAAGAGGTTTGACAAATGAGGGGTTTCTTCCTATAATAAAAAGGTCATCGTTGTTTGTGCGGCAATCCGATAGAATGGAGTTTGTTTTATGAACTGGATAAATAAGCTGGAGCGGAAATTCGGCCGGTATGCGATCCGCAACCTGATGTTTTACATTATGATCCTCTACGGCGTGGGATTTGTTCTGATCAATGCGAATCCGCTGTTCTATATTCAGTATCTATCCCTAGATGCCAGCAGGATCCTTAAGGGGGAGGTCTGGAGGATCTTTACCTTTTTGATCTATCCTCCGGCGGGAGATATCCTGTACTTTGTCATCGCCATGTTTTTATACTATTCCCTGGGCAGCACCCTGGAGCGGGTGTGGGGAAGCTTCCGCTTCAATCTGTATTTTTTCCTCGGCATACTGGGACATATCCTGGCGGCGATTTTGATCTACCTGATCTTTGGCGAGGTCTTTCTTCTGGGGACTTCTTATCTGAACCTGTCCCTGTTTTTCGCCTTTGCGGCCACCTTTCCGGATATGCAGTTCCTGCTGTTTTTCATTATCCCGGTCAAGGCGAAATGGCTGGGGATCCTGAACGGTGTCTATTTCGTCTATGAACTGATCGTGGGAAGCTGGGCCACCAGGACGGCCATCATCCTGTCGGTCCTCAATTTCCTGATCTTCTTCCTGGGAAGCCGGAATATGAGCCGGGTGAACCCCAAGGAGATCAAGAGAAAGACCGTCTACGCCAGGCAGGTGAAGGCGGCGAAGACCGACGAGAAACATCCCAGGCATCGTTGCGCCGTCTGCGGAAGGACGGAGTTTGACGGGGAGAATCTGGAGTTCCGTTTCTGCTCCAAATGTGAGGGCACCTACGAGTACTGCCAGGATCACCTCTATACCCATAAGCATGTGACGGCAGGGCAGAGGAAAGGGGGAGGCGAGTGATCCGGATGCAGGGAGAAAAAAGCTTGTTATACGATAAATGATATCGGTGTACAGACGGGTCATCTATAAAAGTACCATAGGGGAGGCGCTGTTTTGCGACCTCCCCCGTTTGTTGTTAAAATTTTTGAAGAAAAGGATAAAACCGGCACAAAAGTGGTTGACAAATAATATTCCCGTCTTTGACAGTTTATAAGATCATAAAACGCTGTATAGCCTTTATTTCCAA
>CAMSZT010000073.1 GCA_947066815.1 uncultured Lachnotalea sp. | reverse complement strand
CGCATTGAGGATGATGCCATGTATATCAGTAATTGTAGTATGTTGCCCTTTGGCTGGACAGTAGAAACACTTTTAAGCACCCATGTATCAAAGCCATACAATCCTGATGTTGCAAAAGTGTTTTATCGTGCAGGATATATTGAAAGTTGGGGACGAGGTATTCAGAAGATTCGGGATGCATGCAAAAATCTTGGGGCGGATGATCCTGAGTATATTGTTCATGGTGAAGATATCATGGTGAAATTTTCTGCCCTCCAAAGTGCTAAAGTATCGGATGCCAAAGCCCTAAATGTCCTAAAAGATGTCACAAAGGATGTCACAATAGAAATAAAATATTAAATTTGATTAAAGAAAATGAATCTATTACTACCACTGATATGGCCAGGCAGTTATCTGTCAATAGACGAACAATCCAGAGAGGTTTGGAGATATTAAAGAGCAAAGGTACGATTGAGCGCAGGGGTGGTAAACGATATGGATATTGGGAAATTTACGAATAATTTTTGTTTCTCATCATGCCATTCACAGATGACAAAGGAGACTTCTCACATGAAACCGGCAAAGCACATCCACCGCCGCATTCCGGCACTGCTCCTCATGATCCCCCTGCTTTTATCCGTCTGCTGCCTTTCCGCCTGCGGAAGCAAGACTCCCAAAGCCGCCTCCATGCATCTTGCGAAGGCGGAGGGAAGCGTCGGCGTGTCCGATGAAAGCGGCGGCGCCGTAGAGCTCATGGAACGCCTCGGTCTCTACGACGGTTACCAGGTGGGCACGGAGACAGCCAGCTATGCCTGGATCGACCTGGACAGCACAAAACTTGCCAAAATGGACGCCGAGAGCAGGATCGGGATCCGGAAGGACGGCAGAGACCTGGAGATCCTCGTCCGATCCGGCGGCCTGTTTTTCAATGTGTCGGAGCCTCTGGAGGAAGATGAGACCATGAAGATCCGCACCTCCAATATGATGGTCGGGATCCGGGGCACCTGCGGCTGGGTGCAGGTATCCGGCCAGGATCATATGCAGGTATCCCTCCTGGAGGGCGCCGTCACCTGCACGGTCTTTGACCTTACCGGCCGGGAGCTGGCCTCCGAGACCATCTCCGCAGGGGAGACCGCTTCCATGTTTTACGATCCGGACGGGGAGGGCTCGATCCAGACCGGCACGCTTCGTTTTTCCGACATCCCCTCTTACGTGCTGGAGGAGACAGAACAGACGGACATCCCCGCCGTCCGGAACATGCTGGACGCGCTCCGGCGGGAGACGGAGGATCCGGAGAGTGGGGATCCCGGCGAGGAAACCTCCACGGAGGATCCGGACGGGACGGTCTCCACAGAAGATTCCAACGGGCTTTCTGAGGAGGAGCGGCGGATGAGCGCTTTTCTGGAGATCCTAAACTCCCTGTCCCCGGACGAGGCCATGTACGCCAGGCTGGGGGACTTAAACGGCG
Source organism: uncultured Lachnotalea sp. (assembly GCA_947066815.1). Classification (GTDB taxonomy): domain Bacteria; phylum Bacillota; class Clostridia; order Lachnospirales; family Lachnospiraceae; genus Lientehia. Next base: position 5,311 of record CAMSZT010000073.1, on the reverse strand, counting down.
ACGACACGGAGGATCTGCTGATCCTGGGAGCCTACACGTTCCGGAATGCATCAGGCTACGGCTTCACCGGCTATATCTGGAACGGGGACGGCGCCGACCGGATCCCCTTCGACAAAACAGAGTTCATGAATCTCTTTGGCATTGCGGGAGGTATCCTTGAAACTCCGGGGTACGGCGTTTACCGGGAACGGTCCACCGGCACGGTGTACGTCCGCTATACCTTCAACATGGACTCTAATGTCTGTTGCAGCTTTGAAAACGCTGCGGAACTCATCCCCATGGATTATGAGTACGACTATGAAGCGCCGGGCGCGTTCACGGAGATCGAGCAGATTTTCTCCGAGATCCAATCCCGGACGGACGAACGCTTTGAGCTTTTGGATTCCGTTTCCTATCAGGAACTATATGACCGGGAGGAATCTCTCGCCGCCACCGTCAGGGAGCTTAAGAGCCGGCTCTCACAAGAGGCAGGGGCAGACGCCCAAAACAGGACAGCCGACGGTCCGGAAGCTGGGCAGCGCTTCTGACCATCCATCCGGACGGCACCTTTGAGGACGATCACCATGACAGCCGCTTAAGCAAGAGCGGAAACAGCTATACCTCAAGCCTACCGGCTTTTTCCCATAAAGCCGCTGCCGCCCAAAAGGAGAACACATGAAAAACCGACGATTCCCCACATTCCTTTCTGCCCTGTTTGCGGCAGGGCTTCTGACTCTTGTCCTTGGGCTGGGCCTGTTCCGGTCGGCCGACCTGGCCCTCTCGGATATGCTCTATCAGGAACGTGCCGCCTCCGACGGAAAGATCGTCCTGGTGGGGATCGACCAGAAGGCGCTGGAAGTCTACGGCCCCTACCAGCAATGGGGCCGGGGCGTCATTGCCAGAACTCTGGAAACCCTGAACGCCTCCGCTGACTGCCATCCCGCCGTGATCGGGATCGACATCCTCTACAGCGGAGAGTCGGAGCCGGAAGCGGACCGGCGGCTCGCCGAGGCGGCCGGAAAATACGGCAACGTGATCGCCGCCTCGGCGGCGGAGTTCGGAAGCGCCCTGGTGGAGAAGGATGGGGATTACGCCCTCTCCCCCCATTCCGTCACGGCCTTCAGCGAGCCCTACGGTCTCTTAAAGACGGCCTCCGCGCAGGGCCATATCAATGCCATGATGGATTCCGACGGCATCCTCCGGCACCACCTTCTGTACCTGACCCTGCCGGACGGAAGTCTTATCCCCTCGCTGGCCCTGGCGGCCGCAAAGGCTTATGGCGGGGATGCCGTGGCAGAGCCGCCCACCGACAGCCGCGGCTTCTGGTATCTGCCCTTCTGCGGGACCCCCGGTGATTTCCCCATGATCTCGGTCTCCGACGTTCTCTCCGGCGCCATATCCCCAGACTATTTTGACGGGAAGATCGTCCTCATCGGCCCCTATGCGGCGGGGCTTCAGGACAGCTACGTGACCTCGGCCGACCACGCAAGTCCCATGTACGGTGTGGAATACCAGGCCAACGCCATCCAGGCCCTTCTCTGGGGCAGCTATAAGACGGAGGTCTCCGATGGCCTTCAGCTCCTGCTGCTGTTTCTCCTCCTGTTCCTCGGCTTTGTGGGATTCCGGCGGTTCCGGATGAGGGTTTCTGTCCTCCTCTGGGCACTCCTGGGCGGCGGCTGGATCCTCCTCTGCCTCGCCATGTACCGGACCGGCCGGATCCTCCACGTCCTCTGGGTTCCGGCAGGCATCACCGCCCTCTACGCCGTCTGTCTGGTCGTCAACTACCTCCAGGCAGCCCTAGAGCGGCAGCGGGTCACCAATACCTTCCGCCGCTACGTGGCCCCGGAGATCGTATCGGAACTCTTAAAGGAGGGGACGGACTCCCTCGCTCTCGGAGGAAAGCTGACCAGGATCGCCGTGCTCTTCGTGGACGTGCGGGGCTTCACCCCCATGTCGGAGCTCCTGGCCCCCGGGCAGGTGGTGGAGATCCTGAACCGATACCTGACCCTGATCTCCGACTGCATCCTCAAAAACAAAGGCACCTTGGACAAGTTCGTCGGTGACGCCGCCATGGCTTTCTGGGGCGCCCCGCTCCCCCAGGAGGACTTTGTCATGCTGGCCGCCAAAGCCGCCAGGGACATGGTGGAGGGCTCAAAGGCACTCTCGGAGGAGCTTCTGAAAGCCCATGGACGGACGGTCTCCTTCGGCATCGGCATCCACGTGGGCGAGGCTGTCGTCGGCAACATCGGCTCCCCCAGGCGGATGGATTACACTGCCATCGGCGACACGGTGAATACGGCCGCCCGGCTGGAGGCCAATGCCCCCGGCGGAACGATCTATATCTCCAGGGCGGTCGCCGACGCCCTGGAGGGCCGCATCCGGACCACCTCCCTGAGGGACAGCGTTCCCCTCAAGGGGAAGAAAGCGGGCTTTGAGGTGCTGACGCTGGACGAGATCTTATGATCGGGGGAATCTTATGATCGGGAGGGTCCTATGATCAGGGGAATCTTATCATGAAGGAAATCATATCATGGAGGGAATCTTATGACGCAGGAATGGAAGGTAACCATCTGGGGGGTGCGGGGCTCGACGCCCAGGCCGGAGCGGGAATTTCTGGATTTCGGCGGGAATACCTCCTGTATCTGTGTGGATAACGAAAAAGAGCTGGTGGTCCTGGACGCAGGCAGCGGCCTGTCGGCCCTGGGCCGTTCCATCGCCGCGGGGGGAGAAAAGCGGAAGATCCACATTCTCTTAAGCCACCTTCACCTGGATCATGTGATGGGCCTGCTCTCCTTCCCGCCCTTTTTCGATCCGGCCGCCGAGATCCACATCTATGCGAAGGCGGCCTCCTTCCACAAGCTGGAGACCCTGGTCGGCCCCCCGTTCTGGCCGGTGGGCCTGTCCGGTTTCCCCGCCGGGGTATGCCTCCACGAGCTCTGGGTGAACGAACAGTTCTCCTTGAACGGGCTGGAGGTGTACACCATGGCCGGAAACCACCCCGGCGGAAGCCTTCTCTACCGGCTGGAGGCCGCCGCTCCGGACGGAAACGTCAAAAGCCTGACCTATACGCTGGACTGTGAGGCGGACGCCTCCGTCCTCCCCGCCCTGACGGAATTTTCCCGCGGCACGGACCTGCTGATCTGGGACGCCGGCTTTGCGCCGGAAGACTTGAAAAAGGGCTGGGGGCATTCCACTTGGGAGCAGGGGATCCGCCTCCGGCAGGAGGCCGGGGCTGGAAGAGTATTGATGACACATTATGATCCTGGTTATCCGGATCCGTTTCTGCGGGCCCAGGAAGAGAAGGCCATCCGGGTGGACGCCGGCTGCCGCTTTGCTAAGGAAGGTATGGTGATCACATTATGAAACAGGAACATATGGAACGTATTTTAAAGATCGGCGTGCAGCTTTCTGCCGAGCGGGACTTAAACCGCCTGCTGGACCAGCTTCTCACCTGCGTCATGGATCTTGCGAACTGCGACGCAGGCACTCTCTATCTGCTAGACGGCGATGTTCTGCGGTTTAAGATCATGCGCAACCATACCATGCAGGTCTATTCCGGCGGGGACGGAAAGGATCCGGACATGATGCCTGTCCCTCTGAAGCGGGAAAACATGTGCGCCATGGCCCTCCTGGAGGGGCGGACCCTCAGTGTCGACGATGTGAAGGAAAGCCGGGAATACGACTTCTCCGGCCCCATCCGCTACGACGCCCTCACCGGATACCACACCAGATCCATGCTGGCCGTCCCCATGTGCAACCGACAGGGGGAGAAACTGGGTGTCCTCCAGCTCATCAACGCCATGGATGACTCCGGAACGGTCTGCCCGTTTCCGGAGGATATGGCTCTGGTGTTAGAGTCCGTCGCCTCCCAGGCCGCCATCACCATCCAGAACGTCCGCTATATCCAGGACATCAAGGAGCTGTTCCGTTCCTTCGTCCGCGTCATGTCCTCCGCCATCGACGAGCGGAGCCCCTACAACGGCAGCCACACCCGGCATATGGCCGCCTATGGGAACCGCTTTCTGGACTACCTGAACGAAAAAGCCGTCTCTGCCGGAAAAGAGGCCCTCTTCTCCGCCGCCAGACGGGAGGAACTCCTCATGAGCATCTGGCTCCACGACATCGGCAAGCTGGTCATCCCTCTGGAGGTCATGGACAAGCCGGCCAGGCTTCTGCCAAAACAGCACACCGCATTTCTCCACCGCATGGAGCTTCTCCGGATGCAGGGTGAGATCGACCGGCTCTCCGGCCGCATCACCGGCGCCGAACTGGAAGACCTGGCCGGCCGGACCCGTCGGGCCGAGGAGCTGGTCGAAGCCGCCAACACTGCCGGCTTCCTCTCCGACGAAACGCTGGCGGCCCTGGAGGAGCTTTCTTCCCGGACCTTCACAGACCGGGACGGTCAGAAAAAGCCCTGGCTTTCCCCGGAGGAATACGCCATGCTTTCCATCCGCAAGGGTACCCTCTCCCAGGAGGAGCGGAACGTCATGGAATCCCATGTGACCGCCACCGGAAAGCTTCTGTCCCAGATCCGGTTTTCCCAGGACTTCTCCCATGTGCGGGAATGGGCTTCCTCCCACCATGAATTTTTAAACGGGAGCGGCTATCCCCGCCACCTTACGGCAGAGGAGATCCCCGAGGAGGTCCGCATCCTCACGATCCTGGACATCTTCGACGCCCTGACTGCCGACGACCGCCCTTACAAGCCGGGCATGCCCGTCGAACGCGCCCTCTCTGTGCTGAAGATCATGGCCGAAAAGGAGGGAAAGCTGGACCCCGGGCTGGTCCGCCTGTTCGGGGAAAGCCGCTGCTGGGAGGAGCTGTAGAAGGGTGCATGCCGCTCCTACGGCATATTCCTCTGTGCGGGCTTGCGCAATCGAGTAGGGAAGATCCATCTTCTCCTACTCGCCGCACGCCCCATGCGCCGCTTCTGCGGCATACTTCCTCTGCATAGGGATACGCAATCGAGTAGGGGAGAAGTCTTTTCCCCTACTCGTCGCACCGCCCGTGCGCCACCCCAGTGGCATATTTCCTCTGCACGGGCGTGTGCATAAAAAAGAGGCCGGTCACATTTTCTGTGCAGCCTCTTTCTTATTTTTTATGAAGTTTTTATATGAAACTGTATTTTCGTTTTTATCGAAGGAGTTTTTATGTGATATTCCTTTCCGCCTCGTTTTTAGGTTCCCTTTTTTAGATGAAGATACGCTTTCCTGTTGAAGCATCCGTTTTGCAGTTCTTCTATCGATCTTCCCTTGGATCGATCTGCTTTTCTTCCTGCTTCCCTCAATGTACCATCCTCCAATATTTTCGGGTCTCCTGCATATTCACTGAA
>CAMSZT010000072.1 GCA_947066815.1 uncultured Lachnotalea sp. | reverse complement strand
AAATAAAGGACTTCTACGAGTTTTTCTTTTGTATCGACACAATAGTCTCCACATGGCTGGTTCCCGGGAAGAGGTCCACACAGCAGGCCCGCTGCACCTGGTAGCCGGCGGCAGCAAACTCTTTCAAGTCCCTTGCCAGGGAGGTGGGTTTGCAGCTGATGTACACGATCCGTTCTACGCCGTATGCCAGGATCTTGGGCAGGGCCTTGGGGTGGATCCCCTCCCTGGGCGGGTCGAGCACGATCAGATCCGGCTTTTCTTTTATGGAATCCAGGGTTTTTAATACATCCCCAGCCAGGAATTCACAGTTATGAAGGCCGTTCAAGGCGGCATTTTCCCTGGCGGCGGCCACAGCCTCCTCCACGATCTCCACACCGATCACCTTTTTTGCCACAGGCGCCAGGATCTGCGCGATCGTGCCGGTCCCACTGTAGAGATCATAGATCAGCCCGCCTCCCACTTCTCCGATGTAATCCCTGACTGTCCGATAGAGGACCTCCGCGCCGGCGGAATTGGTCTGGAAAAAGGAAAACGGCGTGATCTTGAAACGGAGCCCCAGAAGCTCCTCGTAAAAAAAGTCCCTGCCGTATAGTACCGTGGTCCGGTCGCTCCTCACCACATCCGCCTGGCCGTCATTCCTCATGTGGAGTACGCCCGCCAGCGTTCCTTCCAAAGGAAGCGCCTCCACCATGCGGGAAAAACGGCCGAGAAATGCCTCCTCGTCTCCCACGCCTTCCGTCTGCCCGCTTGTCACCAAGACGGCCAGGATCTCCCCCGTCTTCCAGGCTTTTCGGACAAGCAGGTGGCGGAGATATCCTTCGTGCCTCATTTTCCGGTAAAAGGAGAGGCCCTCTTCCCTGCAAAGTTCCAGCGTCCCTGCAAGGATCTTCTCGAAATCCCCGTCCGCGATCCTGCAGTCCGTCACAGTCACAATGTCATGGAAGCTTCCCCGTCTGTGAAGCCCCAGCATCAGAGGCCCGTCCTTTACCGCGTCTCCAAAAGAATATTCCATTTTGTTTCGGTAGCCAAAAGGGCGGGGGCTTCCCTGGATTCCCTCAAATACAGGTCCGGGACAATACTCTCCGATCAGCCTCTCCACCATTTCTTCCTTTAATTTAAGCTGTTCTTCGTAGGGGACCGACTGGAAGCTGCAGCCGCCGCAGATGCCAAAATGCCGGCAGTATCCCTCTTCCGTTTCAAGGGGAGATGCCTCCAGCACCTCAATAAGGCGCCCTTCCCATCTGCCCCCCCTCCGTTTCCCGGCCGCCGCCCGGATCTGCTGCCCCGGAAGGACATGCTTCACCAGGACCGTCTCCTCCCCGATGTGCAGGATCCCCCTGTCGGGAAAGTCCAGCCGTTCTACCCTGCCTTCAAAAATCTCACCCTTTTTCATATCTCCACAAACCTCTCGTCTTAGATTTCCCATAATCGCCTGCAGCCCCTGTACATCAAAGAAGGCTGCCTTACGGCAGCCTCCCTGACATCTTTTTCAGGCAAAAACCTGCAATCCCTCCTCGGACTTACTCAAAAGCTTCCTCTCCGGCTTTGGAAATGCTCTCAGACCCTTCTGCAGACTCTCCGTCCTCATCATCAAAGAAATCATCGTCGAAATCGTCCTCGAAATCCTCTTCAAAATCTTCCAGATAATCCGGCGTAAAGAAACGGTACACGGCATACGCGATCCCGGCCACGGCGGCTACCGCTCCGACGATCGCCAGCACCCAAAGGACCTTGCTCTTCTTCTCCTCCTGCTTCTCGCTCTTGCGGATCAGCTCATTCAGTTTGCTCGTGCTCAAGATTTCTTCCAGCTTTTTATTCATATCCACACGTCCTTTCTGCAAAACCTTTACATTTTGCAGTTATTATATCACTATTCTTTCCATTTTACTATCGAAATTTTCCAGATTATAATAATTTTATAATTTTTCCAGCTTCGCAAAGGTCGCATACATCCGCTTCTGTCCGGCCCGGTCGAACTCCACCGTCACCTCATAATCTTTTTTTTGCTCCGCGATGTTTAAGACCATGCCCTCGCCGAATTTCACATGCCGTACCCGGTCCCCCACACCATAGGAAAGCGCTTCCGCCTTCGTGACGGTAAACTGCTTTCCCATATACGCCTCCTTCATGCCGGTTCCAGAAGAAACGCTTTTTCCGTATCTGGCCGCCGGGGCCGTCCAAGGCCGATAGGGCTTCCGCTCTCCATCCGCCTCCCGGTCCGGCCTTTCCTCCCGCTTTCCGGCAGCTCCCAGGGAACCTCTCCCGGGAAACTCGAACACATCGTCCGAAAGCGCTCCTGCCTCTCTGCCGCCGTGACTCTGATCTTTGGCATTCCACCGTCCGAAGGAAAACACGGGGGAACGCTCCTCCCTCTTGATGCATTCCGGCGGAATCTCCTTCACAAACCGGGAAGGGACATAGAAGCGGTTTTCCCCCCTTACCATCCGCTGCCTGGCGCAGGTGAGTACCAGACGCTCCATCGCTCTTGTGATCCCCACATAGCAGAGCCGCCTTTCCTCCTCCATCTCCTCCGGCTCCCCGGAGCTTATGGACATGGAGCCCGGAAAAAGCCCCTCCTCCATGCCGGTCAGATACACCTGGGGAAACTCCAGTCCCTTGGCGCTGTGGAGGGTCATCAGCGTGACCCTGTCCTCGGAATCTCCCATAGAATCCACGTCGGCGACCAGGGCCACCTCCTCCAAAAATCCCCTTAAGGTCGGCCCCTCCTCGCTCCCCTCCATATTTTCCTCGTAGGAGACCGCCTTATTTTTCAGCTCATCGATGTTCTCAAGCCTGGTCTCCGCCTCCACCGTATCCTCCTGCTCCAACTCCTCCCGGTATCCGGTATCCGTCAGGATATCGTCGATCAGGTCTGCGATGGAATAATAGGACAGCTTGCTTTTCAGGGCCCGGATCTGCTCCACAAAAGCCCGGATCCTCCCCGCCGCCCGTCCGATGCCGGGAATCCGGTCCGTCAGACAGCAGGCCTCGTAAAAACTCTTCCCGTTGGCCTCCGCATAGGTCATCAGCCTGCCCACACTGGCCGCCCCGATGCCCCGCTTCGGCACGTTGATGATCCGCTGGACCGCCAGATCGTCCAGGCCGTTCTCGATGGTCTTCAGATAACAGAGAAGATCCTTGATCTCCTTCCTCTGGTAGAAATTGACGCCGCCCACCAGGCGGTAGGGGATCCCCCGGTTCACGCACCGTTCCTCCAGAAGGCGGGACTGGGCGTTGGTTCGGTAGAGAAGGGCAAAATCCGCATACCTGGCGCCTCCCCGGACGCGGCCTAAGATATCCTCCGCTATGGCGTCCGCCTCCTCGTATGCGCTGTCGTACTGGCAGAACAGGACGGGATCCCCCTCTCCCTTTTCCGTCCAGAGGGTTTTTTCCTTCCGCCCTGCATTATTGCGGATCACACCGTTGGCCGCATGCAGGATATTCGCCGTGGAGCGGTAATTCTGCTCCAGGCGGATGACCTTCGCCTCCGGGAACACCTGCTCAAATCCCAGGATATTCTGGATATTGGCCCCGCGGAAGCTGTAAATAGACTGGTCGTCGTCCCCCACCACGCAGAGATTCCTGTATTTGGCGGACAGGAGGGCAACCAGCCGGAACTGGGCCGTATTGGTATCCTGATATTCGTCTACCATAATGTAACGGAACCTCTCCTGATAATGATCCAGCACCTGCGGGTCCGCCTGTAACAGCTCCACCGTCTTCATGATCAGGTCGTCAAAATCCAGTGCGTCATTTTTCTTTAACTGTGCCTGATACTCCCGGTAGACCTCCGCCGTCTTCCTTCGGGAAAAGTCCCAGTCTGACTGAGCGGCGAAATCCTCCGCCGTGATCAGCTCGTTCTTACAGGAAGAAATGGCCGACAAAAGCGCTCTCTCCTTATACTGCTTTGGATCAAGATTTAGTTTTTTGATCACCTGGCGCATCAGCGTCTTCTGATCGTCGCCGTCATAGATCGTAAAATCCGTCGTATACCCCAGGCATCCGATATGCCGCCTCAAAATCCGGACACAGGCGGAATGAAAGGTCGACACCCAGACAGCGGACGCCCCGCATCCTGCCATCCGGTCCACCCGCTCCCGCATCTCCCCGGCCGCCTTGTTGGTAAAAGTGATGGCCAGAATATTCCAGGGGTTCACCTGACACTCCTCGATCAGATAAGCGATCCGGTGGGTCAGCGCCCGGGTCTTTCCCGAGCCGGCTCCCGCCAGCACGAGGAGCGGCCCCTCCGTCGTCTCCACGGCCTCCCTCTGCATGGGGTTCAATGTATCATAACTACTGTTCATCTCCGTATCCTCTCATCGCAGACAGGCGGCCCCTGATCTTTCGGAAACAGATGCCCCGCGGTCAGAGCTTCTGTCCGCAATTGGGGCAGAAATTGGCCCCGCCGGTTTTTGTCCCGCAGTTGGGGCAGAAATTGGTCTTCTGCCCGTTTCCCGTCCCCTCCGGCCGGACGCCGTTCTGTCCCGCGGGACCTGCCTGCCCCATCTGCTCTGCCATCTGCCGTCCCATCATCATCCCCATCTGCATGCCTGCCATGTCCGCGGCCATGCGGCCGCCCGCGCCTCCCTGCGCCATGGCGTCCGTCATGGCCACCTGCTGATAACGGCCCATGTCGCCGACCATGCTCTGGGAAGCGGCCCTCGTGATCATCTTCTGCACCTCCTCCGGATAAGAGACGCTCTGGATGAAAAATCCCGTGATGGCAATGCCCAGTTTCCGCATCTCCATATCCAGATCCGTACAGATGCCCCGCCCGATATCCGAAGCGGCAGCCTGCAGGTTGAACAGATCCTTCCCTTCCCTGGAGATCCACTTCATCAGCAGGGGATCCAGCCCGGAAAGCACCCGCTCTTTCACATCGTCCACCGTATACTGCTCCCGGATGCCCGCCACCTTGTCGATCAGGGCCATATGATCACAGACCCGGCAGGCGAAGGTGCCGAAAGCCCGGACCGGAAGCCCGCCGGGAAGTCCCGGCGCCGGAAGGTTCACCGCATTTTTCGTGCCCCACTTCACCGTGAATTCCCTCGTGTTGATAAACAGTACTTCCGCCCGGATTCCGCTGTTGAATCCAAATTTAAATCCCTTCAGCGTAGAAAGGAAGGGAATGATGTCGGATTCGATATCAAAGCTGCCCTCATCCCGGAATACGCCCTCCACCTTTCCGTTGTACATAAAAATAGCATCCTGGCCGGGCCGGATCACCAGGCGGCTTCCCTTTTTGATCTCGTCATTCTTCCATTTCCGGAAAATAATGTCGTCCCGGTACTCCTGCCATTCCACCACATTGGCCATCTGGCCTCCAAAAAGTCCCATAACCCGCTCCTCTCAGCCGTTTTCCCGCCGGCTCCTCCGCTTATTTTCCCAGCTTCGCCTTGAGGGCCGCGAGCTCATCCTCCACCGCAGAAGACGGAGCCGAATCGTATTTGCTCTTCAGAGCGTCCAGGTCGGAGTCCCCCTGCTGCCGGTTAAGCTCCGCCATGGCATTGGCCTCATCCAGCATCTTGTTGGCCTTCTCCTCCATGCGGTCGAAAGCGCTGAGACTGCTCCGCGCCCCGTCCACGCTGGCGCCGATCTTATTTAATTTTTCCTGGGTCTTCGCCACCTTGACCTTGGCCCTGATGGCATCCCGCCTTGTATTAAGTTCCGCGATATCGGAGCAGAGCTTGTCGTGCATCTGTTTCATCTTGGCCGCATTCTCCGCTGCCAGGGCATAAGACTGCTTCAGCGCATCCTCCTTGGAAGCAAGGACTCCCTTCTGGGCCAGGAACTGCTTCGCATCCTCGTCGTTCCCCGCCATGACCGCCTTCTCCGCATACTGCTGCAGCCTGGCGATCTCGGCGTCACACTCGTCGAGCTCCCGCTTCGCCCTCGTCTCGTCGGCCATGACGGAGGCCGTCTCAGCCTTCACCTTCCCCAGATCGCTCTCCAGGTTCCTCATATACTGGTCGATCATTTTCTCCGGATCCTCAGCCTTGTCTAAAAGCGCGTTGATGTTGGACGACATGATGTCCTTAAATCTCTGTATGATTCCCATAAATGAATCCTCCTCCCCGCCGGGGTTATTTTCTTCAATTATAAGCCATTTGCACGCCGATGTCAAAACCGTTCTGAAATACAGAAACCGGAAAATGCCTCAGACCAGGAACCGGATCTTCTGTTCCACACAGCGCACGGAGACATCCGTCTGTCTGCCGCAGATCTCCCCGTCCACGTGTACAGGAAGCGGCTTCTCCGTATGGAGGGATGCCTCCCGGCAGGAATAGGTGCGCACCCCTTTCAAATGTGTGTGTGTTCCGGCCAGGGCCGCAGCCAAAAGGACGGTCAGACGCAGCCTGGACACGCCCGACACCACGCACAGATCCAGATATCCGTCGGCCGGGTCAGCCTTCGGCGCAAACCGGAAGCCGCCCCCCTCATGCGGCTGGATATGGGAAGAGATAAAACGGATCTTTTTCAGATTGATCTTCTTCACCCCGTCCAGAGTCAGACATCCGTCGGCGCTTTTACAGAGAACGATCCTCTTGACACCGATGACCAGATAGACCAGCTTCCCCATATGAAGCCGGTTAAAGACCTTCTTCAGCCGGGTGGAAAACAGGTTCTGACAGACCTCCGCGTCATATCCGGCCCCGCTGCTCACCAGAAACCGCCTGTGGGCCGGACGTCCGTCCGTATAGGAAAGGATCCCGTAGTCAAGAGAACGGACCTTTTTCGACCGGAGCAGCCGCTGCAGTGCCTTTCCGGGATTTTTCGGAAGCTTCATACCTCTGGAAAAGTCATTGCCGGAACCGGAGGGAATATATCCGAGGGTCACCGGCGCCGACATGGAGATCCCGTTCAGCACTTCATTGAGGGTGCCGTCGCCGCCGAGGGTCACGATCGTCCTGGGCGTCTGGTCCGGATGGCGGGGGGAAGTGAGGAATGCCGCCAGCTCCGTGGCATGTCCCGGCCGCTCTGTCAGATAGAACTCGTAGGGGATCTGATCTCGGTCAAGCCGCTTCCTGACCTGCTGCCAGATCACGCTCCCTTTCCCCGAACGGGAATGGGGATTTATGATAAAGTAATACATATCGCTTCCTCCTGCCGGTATGATATCGTCATTGTACCACAGAACCCTCTGCAGATACAAAGGAAAATTTTCTGAAATATTTATAAAAAAGTAAGGGACTGGGTCTGGACTTTAAAGCGTTAAAATGTTAAAATATACAGGCATGCCCTAAAAGGCATGAAAACGCATCGGAGGAAAACCCGTGATGAATAAAAAATTAAAGACCGAAGCTGTCGACCATCTGTTCCAGGCAGTCCTTACCCTAAAAGATCTCAGCGAATGCTATATTTTTTTTGAAGATGTCTGCACCGTAAACGAGCTCCTGTCCCTGTCCCAGCGGTACGAGGTGGCAAAAATGCTGCGTTCCGGAAAAACCTATCTGGAGATTGCAGAAAAGACGGGGGCCTCCACGGCGACCATCAGCCGCGTGAACCGTTCCCTGAACTATGGGAATGACGGATATGACATGGTGTTTGCCAGGCTGGACGGACAGGAGACGGAATCTTAAAAAGCGGCCGGAGCCGCTTTCACTGTTTCTCCTTTTCCGAGGGTTCTTTTTTCTCATCCTCCCGCATCTCGTCGATGATCTGTTCGATCATCTGCTTTTTTACATAGACGTCGAAGCTGAGCATGCAGATAAAAGAGAAAAGCTGCAGATAATCCCGCTCCTCCTCGGGGGCGTTTTTAAAAGATTTCCCCGCAAGCGCCGCGCGGGCCGGGATCTCCTTAAAAAGATCCACAAGCTGGAGTTTTTCCATCTTTACGATCTCGTTGTAGATCCGGTCCAGCTCGTGATGATCCTCGGTAAAATATTTCTCCGACAGAGGCGCCAGCAGCACCTGGATATCCCCGATGGACAGAAATCCTTTAAAATAATAGATAAAGGCCAGCAGGATCAGATGATCTCTGGAATATTTTTTCTTTACGGGAGGCGGGAGCAGATCGTTCTTCGCATAATTGTTGATCATGGTCTTGGTGAGGATCTTGTCCTCGTCCCTCCGTTTCCCGTGGGAGAGATGCTGCTCCATAAACGTCGTCACCTGATCCATGTACAGTTCGATATTGGGAATGTCCCGGCTGTGGATATAGTTTATTTTTTTCAGCCGTTCCAGCAGATCTTTCACTAATTCTTCGTTGGTTTTCATACTGTCACCTCTTTTGTCCAGATAGCGATGGCAGAT
>CAMSZT010000071.1 GCA_947066815.1 uncultured Lachnotalea sp. | reverse complement strand
CCTGGCGTTCCGATACATAAGAGGGAACGCGATCACTGTCGCCGCAATAAAATACACACAGTCCTCTTTCATCCTCATAGTTATCCACAGTTTATCAACATTTTGGGGATAACTTGTTGTTTTTCCGCGTTTTCTTTTCAAAGATTCCCGTTGAAAAAATTTCCGAATTGGTATAGAATAGTTAAAAGTATAAGGGGGCCTTTGCTCTCTGTTGTGTTTTGGCTTGAGAAAAGGCAGGGATAAGGGAAATGCTTCAGACGATACAGGAACATTGGGATGAGATCCTGCAGCTGATAAGGGACAATCACGAAGTGACTTCGGCCAGCTATGATACCTGGCTCAAGCCTCTCCATGTGGAATCGGTGGACGAAAATGCCCATATCGTCCATATTGCCCTCAACAGTCCTCAGTTTTACAGTTCAAAGTCCAATGTCATCAACCATATCACAAAAAAATATTCTAATTTTTTTCAGATCTACATCGAGCAGGTGACCGGTTTCGCCTGCAAGATCCATTTTTATATGGAAGAAAAGAAAGAGAAGGCGGAAGTCTCCAGACCGAAGAGGACGGCAGGTCTTAAATCGGAACCGGAGGTTTCTTCCCCGGGCAGCAATCTGAATCCCAAATATACCTTTGATAATTTTGTGGTCGGCTCCAGCAATGAGTTTGCCCATGCGACCTGCCTGGCCATTGCGGAGGCTCCTGCCACCAAATATAACCCTTTTTTTATCTATGGCGGAGCCGGTCTCGGAAAGACCCACCTGATGCATTCCATCGGTAATTTCATCATCAAGAACGATCCCTCCCAGAAGGTCATGTACGTGACCTCAGAGCGGTTTACCAATGAGCTTATTGACTCCATCCGGAGCAAATCGGCCACATCCGTCCACTACTTCCGGGAGAAGTACCGGAACAACGATGTCCTCCTGATCGACGACATCCAGTTCATTATAGGGAAGGAAAGCACCCAGGAGGAGATCTTCCACACCTTCAACGCCCTCCATGAGGCCGGGAAACAGATCGTGTTTTCCAGTGACCGCCCTCCCAGGGACTTTGAGACCGCCCTGGAGGACAGGCTCCTTTCCCGGTTCAAGGCGGGTCCCATTGCGGACATCAAGCCGCCCAACTACGAGACCAGGATGGCCATCCTACGAAAAAAAGAGGAAATCGAAGGCTACAACATCGACAACGAAGTGATCCATTATATCGCAAACAACATTACTTCCAACATCAGGGAACTGGAGGGAGCCCTCACCAAGGTCGTCGCCCTGGGAAGGCTCAATAAAAAAGAGGTCGACCTGCCCCTGGCGGAGGAGGCCCTGAAGGACCTGATCTCCCCGAACCACGCCCAGGCGGTTACTCCCGAAGTGATCCTTGGCATGGTGGCGGACCACTATGGCTGCAAGACCTCCGACATCCTCTCCAACAAGAGGTTAAAGGAGATCATCATCCCCAGGCACATGGTCATGTACCTGTGCCGCCAGATGACGGATTCCACCCTCCAGTCCATCGGGAAATTCCTTGGAGGAAGGGATCATTCCACGGTAAAAAGCGGGATCAACAACATCACTCAGCTTATGGAAAATGACGGGGAGCTTAAGAATACGGTAGAGATCCTCAAGAAAAAGATAAACTTCTCCTAAACGGAAAGAAAAAGCCATTGTGGATAAACCGGACGGTATCCACAGGATAAAACAGGGCTGTCCACATACTTATCCAACCCTTAAAGTCTTTGTTTAAGCGGTGGGAAGGCATTTTTCCCCAAATCCACAGCCCCTATTACTATTGCTGCTAAATCATTTAATCTCTTTCTGTCTCTACCCGCGAAAGGAGTCAGGCAAATTTATGAAGCTTTCTTTTGAAAAATCTGCGTTATTAAACGGAATCAACATTGCGATGAAGGCGGTCCCTTCCCGGACGACCATGCCGATCCTGGAATGCATCCTCATAGATGCCTCGGACGAGGAGATCAAGCTGACGGCCAACGACATGGAACTAGGCATCGAGACAAAAGTTGCAGGGACGATCCTGGAGCCGGGAAAGATCGCGATCGAGGCAAAGCTTTTGTCGGAGATCGTGAGGAAATTCCCCGACAGCCAGGTATTTATCGAAGCGGATGAAAACTACAATGTGGTCCTTGACTGTGAAAAATCAAAATTTAAGATTGCCGGGAAATCCGGCGATGAATTTTCTTATCTGCCATATATCGAGAGAGACCGTTATATCAGCCTCTCCCAGTTTACGTTAAAGGAGATGATCCGGCAGACGATCTTTTCCATCGCCCAGGGGGAGAGTAATAAGCAGATGACCGGCGAGTTGTTTGAGGTGAGGGATGATTTCCTCAGGATGATCTCCCTGGACGGGCACAGGATCTCGATCCGAAGGGTGAAGTTAAAGGATCACTATGAGGATGAAAAGGTGATCGTGCCCGGAAAGACTCTCTCCGAGGTGAGCAAGATCCTCTCCGGGGACTCCGATAAAGAAATCGTTATCTACTTTACCGGCAATCACATTTTATTTGAATTTGACGATACCATCGTGGTTTCCAGACTTATCGAGGGACAGTATTTTAATGTGGACCAGATGATCTCCAACGACTATGAGACGAAGGTTTCTCTGAACAAGAGGGAGTTTCTTGATACCATCGAGAGGTCCATGCTGCTCATCCGGGAAAATGACAAAAAACCCCTGATCCTGACGGTCGGTGAGAACAATATGGAGGCGGCCGTTAAGTCTGCCATCGGTTCTCTGAAGGAGGATATCCTGATCCGTAAGGAGGGCAAGGACATCACCATCGGCTTTAACCCGAAGTTTTTGATCGACGCCCTGCGGGTGATCGACGACGAGGAGGTCGACATGTACATGGTCAACTCCAAGGCGCCCTGTTTCATTCGGGACGGCGAGGGGGCCTACCTCTACCTGATCCTTCCCGTCAACATTTAAATTTAAGGAGAAACGATATGGATACCATCAGGCTGCGGGAAGAATACATCAAGCTTGGACAGGCCATGAAGGCGGCGAGGTTTGTCTCCTCCGGCGTGGAGGCAAAGATCATGATCCTTGACGGAAAGGTGAAGGTCAACGGGGAAGTCTGCCTTCAGCGGGGGAAAAAACTTGTGGGCGGGGATTCTTTTGAATTTGACGGAAATATCGTGAAGATAGAAAATTGATGGTGCAGGCATGTTTGTAAAGTCCCTGGAGCTTAAAAATTACCGGAATTATGAAAAACTGCATATGGATTTTGATTCCGGCACCAATATCCTTTACGGCGACAACGCCCAGGGAAAGACAAACATCCTGGAGGCGGTCTATGTGTGCGCTACCTCGAAATCCCACCGGGGGAGCAAGGATAAGGAGATCATCCGTTTTGACAGGGAGGAATCCCATATCAAGCTCTTTGTGGATAAAAAGGGCGTGGAGTCCCGCATTGACATGCACCTGAAAAAGAATAAGACGAAGGGCATCGCCATCGGCGGGCTTCCGATCCGAAAGGCCAGTGAGCTTTTCGGAAATATCAACGTGGTTTTTTTTTCGCCGGAGGACTTGAACATCATCAAGAACGGTCCTTCGGAGAGGCGGCGGTTCCTGGATCTGGAGCTGTGCCAGCTTGACAGGGTCTATACGGCAAATCTAGTCGCTTATAACAAGGTCTTAAACCAGAGAAACCGTCTTCTTAAGGAGCTCCCTTTTCGGCCGGAATACGAGGATACCCTTCCTGTCTGGGATGAACAGCTTGTGAAGTACGGACAGGAACTGATGGACATAAGAGAACATTTTATCGGCGAGATGAACGAGATCCTGCGAAGAAGCCATGAGCGGCTTACCGGGGGAAAGGAAGAGATCGTGATCTCCTACGAGCCGGATGTGGAGAAGGAACAGTTTTCGGAGGTTCTTTTTCTTTCGGAGGAGAAGGATAAGAAGAACCGGGTCACCACCAGGGGGCCCCACCGGGATGACATCCTGTTTCTGGTCAACGGCGTCGACATCCGGAAATTCGGTTCCCAGGGGCAGCAGAGGAGCGCCGCCCTGTCCTTAAAGCTCTCGGAGATCGAGATGATCAAGAAACAGGTGAAGGACTCGCCGGTGCTTCTTTTGGACGACGTGCTTTCCGAGCTGGACAGTGGAAGGCAGGATCATCTTTTGGAGAGTATTGAAGAGATACAGACCATTATCACCTGTACGGGTCTCGAGGATTTCGTGAACCGGCATTTTTCGGTCAATCAGGTGTTTCAGGTTATAGATGGCAGAGTCAGGAATGAGAATGAGTGAGAACAGGAGGATACGCATGAGTTCCGAGTTTGATTATGGTGCAGAACAGATCCAGGTCCTCAAGGGCCTGGAGGCTGTGAGAAAAAGGCCGGGCATGTATATCGGCAATACGGCGGCGAGGGGGCTTCACCACCTGGTCTATGAGATCGTGGACAATTCGGTGGACGAGGCCCTGGCCGGTTTTTGTGATACCATCGAAGTGACCATCAATGAGGACAATTCCATCACGGTGGTGGATAACGGCCGGGGCATGCCGGTGGACGAGCATCCGGAGATGAAGATCCCGGCGGTGGAGGTGATCTTCACCCAGCTCCATGCGGGAGGAAAATTCGGCGGCGGGGCTTACAAGGTATCCGGCGGCCTTCACGGCGTGGGAGCTTCCGTGGTGAACGCCCTCTCCGACTGGTTGGAGGTGACCATTTACCGGGACGGAAACATTTACAGGCAGAGGTACGAGAGGGGGATCACGGTCACGAAACTGGAGGTGATCGGGACCTGCAAGAAGTCGAGACACGGTTCCACGGTGACATTCAAGCCGGACGGGACGATTTTTGAGGAGACGGTCTACGAGTACGATATTTTGAAACAGCGTCTCAGGGAGATGGCCTTTCTGACCAAGGGCGTGAAGATCGTCCTGAGGGATGAGAGGGAGGAGAAGAAGCAGGAGAGGGAGTTCCATTATGACGGCGGGATCAAGGAGTTTGTCCAGTATCTGAACAAGAGCAAGGAATCGCTCTATCCGACCATCATCTACTGCGAGGGGACCATCGAGGGGGTGGCCGTGGAGGTGGCGATCCAGCACAACGATTCCTACACGGAGAGCGTCTACAGCTTTGTCAACAACATCAACACGCCGGAGGGCGGCACCCATGTGGCCGGTTTCCGGAATGCGCTCACAAAGACCTTCAACGATTATGCCAGGAAAAACAGCCTGCTCAAAGAAAAGGAGGCCAACCTGACCGGGGAGGACATCCGGGAGGGGATGACGGCCATCATCAGCGTGAAGATCGGGGAGCCCCAGTTTGAGGGGCAGACCAAGCAGAAGCTGGGGAACAGCGAGGCCAGGAGCGCCGTGGACAGCGTGGTCAGCGAGCAGCTCACCTATTTTCTGGAGCAGAATCCCCAGGTGGCCAAGGCCATCTGCGAGAAGTCCATTTTGGCCCAGCGGGCCAGGGCGGCGGCCAGGAAGGCCAGGGATCTCACCAGGAGGAAGACGGCCCTGGAGGGAAATTCCCTTCCCGGGAAGCTGGCGGACTGCTCCGACAAGAATCCGGAAAACTGTGAGATCTACATCGTGGAGGGGGATTCCGCGGGCGGTTCCGCCAAGACGGCCCGCTCCAGGAATACCCAGGCCATCCTTCCCCTTAGGGGAAAGATCCTGAACGTGGAGAAGGCCCGCCTGGACAAGATCTACGCCAATGCGGAGATCAAGGCCATGATCACGGCCTTCGGCACGGGCATCCACAACGATTTCGACATTTCCAAACTCCGTTACCACAAGATCATCCTGATGACGGATGCCGACGTGGACGGCGCCCATATCAGCACCCTGCTCTTAACCTTCATCTACCGGTTCATGCCGGAGCTCATCAAGCAGGGGCACGTGTACCTGGCCCAGCCGCCCCTCTACAAGGTGGAGCGGAGCAAGAAGGTCTGGTACGCCTATGACGACAAGGAATTGAACCAGATCCTCGGCGAGATCGGCCGGGACAACAGCAACAAGATCCAGCGGTACAAGGGCCTTGGGGAGATGGACCCGGAGCAGCTCTGGGAGACCACCATGGACCCGGAGAGGAGGATCCTCCTCCGTGTGACCATGGACGAGTCTGCTTCCTCGGAGGTGGACCTGACCTTCACGACCCTGATGGGGGACAAGGTGGAGCCCAGAAGGGAGTTCATCGAGCAGAATGCGAAGTACGGCGAGCTCGATATATAAAACGGAGGAACTTTAGATGGAGAAAACAATTTTTGACAAGGTCCACGAGGTAGACCTGCAAAAGACCATGGAAAAATCGTATATCGATTATGCCATGAGCGTCATTGCCGCCCGTGCCCTTCCGGACGTGAGAGACGGCTTAAAGCCGGTACAGCGGCGGGTCCTCTATGCGATGATCGAGCTCAACAACGGTCCCGACAAGCCCCACAGAAAATGTGCCCGTATCGTCGGCGATACTATGGGAAAATATCATCCCCACGGCGACAGTTCCATTTACGGGGCCCTGGTCAACATGGCCCAGGAATGGTCCACCAGGTATCCCCTCGTGGACGGCCATGGAAATTTCGGTTCCGTGGACGGGGACGGTGCGGCGGCCATGCGTTACACGGAGGCCCGTCTCAGCAAGATCTCCATGGAAATGCTGGCGGACATCGGAAAAGACACCGTCGACTTCATTCCCAACTTTGACGATACGGAGAAGGAGCCGAGGGTCCTTCCCTCCAGGTTTCCAAACCTTCTGGTGAACGGAACCCAGGGGATCGCCGTCGGCATGGCCACCAACATTCCTCCCCACAATCTGAAAGAGGTCATCGAAGCCGTGGTCAAGCTCATCGACAACCGGGTCCTGGAGGATCGGGACACGGATATCGATGAGGTGATCGACATCGTCAAGGGTCCGGATTTCCCCACCGGTGCCCAGATTCTGGGAAAAAGGGGGATCGAGGACGCTTACCGGACGGGCCGGGGAAAGATCCGGGTCCGCGCCGTGACCAATATCGAGCCCATGTCCGGCGGAAAGCATGCCATCATCGTCACGGAGCTTCCCTACATGGTCAACAAGGCAAGGCTCATCGAGAAGATTGCCGAGCTTGTCCGGGACAAGAAGGTGGACGGGATCACCGCCCTCAGGGACGAGTCGGACCGGACCGGCATGCGCATCTGCATCGAGCTGCGCCGGGACGCCAATCCGACCATCATCTTAAATCAGCTTTACAAGCACACCCAGCTCCAGGACAGCTTCGGCGTGATCATGCTGGCCCTTGTGAATAATGAGCCGAAAGTCATGAACCTTCTGGAGATGCTCAAGTTCTATCTGGCCCACCAGGAGGACGTGGTCACCAGAAGGACGAAATATGATCTCAACAAGGCGGAGGAACGTGCCCATATCTTGGAGGGCTTGTTGATCGCCTTAGACAATATCGACGAGGTGATCCGCATCATCCGGGCTTCGAAGAACACGCCGGAGGCCAAACAGAACCTGATGGAGCGGTTCGGCTTAAGTGACGCCCAGGCCCAGGCCATCGTGGACATGCGTCTTCGTGCTCTCACCGGTCTGGAACGGGAGAAGATCGAGAACGAGTACCGGGAGCTGCAGATCCGTATTGCAGAGTTAAAGGCCATTCTGGCGGATGAGAAGAAGCTCCTTGCGGTGATCCGGGAAGAGATCCTTGTGATCTCCGCCAAATACGGGGATGAGAGAAGGACTTCCATCGGCTTTGACGAGTCGGACATGTCCATGGAGGATCTGATCGCCGACGAGAACACGGTGATCGCCATGACGAACCTGGGCTACATCAAACGGATGTCGGAGAATAATTTCAAGGCCCAGCACAGGGGCGGCAAGGGCATCAAGGGGATGCAGACGCTGGAGGAGGATTACATCGAGGATCTTCTCATGACCAGCACCCACCATTACCTGATGTTCTTCACCAACAAGGGGAAGGTCTACCGTCTGAAGGCTTACGAGATCCCGGAGGCCGGGAGGACGGCCAGGGGACTGGCCATCGTGAACCTTCTGCAGCTTCTTCCGGGAGAAAAGGTGACGGCCATCATTCCCATCCGGGAATATGAGGAGGGCCGGTATCTGTTTATGGCCACCAAGCAGGGTATGGTGAAGAAGACTTCCATTGTGGAGTATCAGAACATCCGCAAATCCGGCCTGCAGGCCATCAATCTCCGGGAGGACGACGAGCTCATCGAGGTCAAGTCCACCAATGACAGGAAAGATATCATCCTGGTGACAAGGATGGGCCAGTGCATCCGCTTCCATGAGAAGGACGTGAGGCCCACCGGGCGGGCGTCCATGGGCGTGATCGGCATGAAGCTTGAGAAGGACGACGAAGTGATCGGCATGCAGATGAACACCCAGGGCGAAGCCCTCCTGATCGTCTCGGAGAACGGCATGGGCAAGCGGACCCTTTTGGAGGAATTCACTCCCCAGCTTCGGGGCGGCAAGGGCGTCAAGTGCTATAAGATCAACAATAAGACCGGCTTTATCGTGGGTGCGAAGGTGGTCAGGGCAGAGCAGGAGATCATGATCATCACCACGGAAGGGATCATCATCCGCATCAACGTGCAGGACATCTCCATCCTTGGGAGGATCACCTCCGGCGTGAAGCTGATCAACATCGACGACAACGACATCTCCGTGGCCAGCATCGCCAAGGTGAGGGAGGATCCGAACAACGCCGACGAGGAGAAGAAGGAAGAGAACGCCCAGATGACGCTGGAGCTTAAGGACGGAGAGTAGAAAACCAGGAAACGGCAGTATTTTTGCCGTTTCCTATAGAATTTATCCGGTGGAGAGATACGATCCAGGTCCCATTGTACCCAGCCGAATGGATAATTTATAAAAAATAAAAAAAAGTGGTTGACAAGTGGCTTTCCCTCCTGTATACTATCTAATGCGTCGCATGGCGTCAAATATGGAAAATTAAGTTCGGAGAAATACTCAAGAGGCCGAAGAGGCGCCCCTGCTAAGGGTGTAGGTCGGGCAACCGGCGCGAGGGTTCAAATCCCTCTTTCTCCGCTCCTTTCCATAAAAGGTGCCGTTCTTTTTTTCTCTCTTTTGAAAGAAAAAGGTTGACAGAAAAGGAAAGACGTGGTATATTAAAACTCCGCTGTGAAAAAGCGGTAAGAAAAAATTAAAAAAGTTGTTGACAAAAAATGACAACTGTGCTAAACTATAGAAGTTGTCGCTGAAAACAACAACGAGAAGCAAAATGATGAACCTTGACAACTGAACAGTATATTCCAACCCCTGAAGTTTCTTTAAAGAAGAAGTTTCAGAGA
>CAMSZT010000070.1 GCA_947066815.1 uncultured Lachnotalea sp. | reverse complement strand
GGCGGTGAGGGTGTTGTGAGGGATGTTGGTCAATGTGTAGTTTTGAAGGTATAGGCCTTCAGATACGTAAGAGTAATGTGAGGTACATAAGACGAGAGAAATATAACACATAAGATGGTGTGATACAAATGATAAAAACCGCTGTGGAATTTGGTCTACAGCGGTTTTTTTTGCACACGCCGATGCAGAGGAAATATGCCGCAGGAGCGGCGCATCGGCGGCGCGGCGAGTAGTGGGAAATCCCTCTGCTCGATTGCAATAAGGAGAAAATACAGGGCTGCGGCACTTTTGGAGGAAGAGGAAGATGGATTTTGGATCGTTCAGGCAGGAAATCGGCAAGGCACAATTTGTTCTGGTGGGAATCGGTAAGGAATGGGAATCGGACAGTCCCTCGGGAGACGTCAGGAACGCGTATGAGAAGCTGGCAAAGCTTTTGGAGGGAAAAAATTATTTTGTTGTGACTACTCTGTCGGACGGCCTGATCTTTGAGACCGCTCTGGCCGGAGCGCGGATCGCAGCGCCCTTTGCCGGTGAGAGAGCGCCGGAGGGAAGCAGTGAGGAGCGCTGGAACGAATACATGCGATGGCTGATGGGAACCTTAAACAGAAACCTTTTGCTTCTGGAATTGGGCGAGGGCTTTGAAAATCCTTCTGTGATCCGGTGGCCCTTTGAGAAAACAGCCTGCCTGAACCTGAAATCGTATTTGTACAGGGTTCATGGGAAATTTCCGCAGCTTCCGGAAGACCTGGACGGAAGAGGCCGCGGCGAGGCCATGGACAGTGTCCGCTGGATCCTGTCCATGGAGTGGGAGGCATGAGAGGCCATATGCCCGGCCGTCGGCCTTAAATTGTTACAAAGAGGAAGAAAGCTTTCGCAAAAAGCCCGCTTTTCTTAAGAAAATCGAAGGATTCTTCTATTGTGCGGCAGTATCAACTGTGATAAAATAATCCATAGCTGTGAAATATTACAGGATTTGGGGATAAGATCTATGATAGCGGTCATTGATTATGATGCGGGAAATTTAAAAAGCGTGGAGAAAGCATTCCGCTTTTTGGGGGAGACGCCCTTGATCACCAGAGACGAAAAAGAGATCCTCAGGGCGGACAGGGTGGTCCTGCCCGGGGTGGGGAGTTTTGGGGATGCTATGGGGCGGCTCCGTCAGTACGGGCTTGCGGAGGTGATCCGGGAGGTCGTGGAGAGACAGACGCCCTTTCTCGGGATCTGTCTGGGACTCCAGCTTTTGTTTTCGGAGAGCGAGGAATCTCCGGGCGTTCCCGGTCTCGGCATCCTGCCGGGACGGATCCTGCGGATCCCTGATGCGCCGGGCCTCAAGATCCCCCATATCGGTTGGAATTCTCTGGAATTTCCGAGGGATACCCGGCTTTTTAAAGGGATTGACGAGGGCGCATACGTGTATTTTGTCCACTCCTATTACCTAAAGGCGGAGGAGGCGGACATGGTGGCGGCAAGGACGCAGTATGGAGTGGAGATCCATGCTGCCGTGGAGCATGAGAATGTGTTTGCCTGTCAGTTCCATCCGGAGAAGAGCAGCAGCGTAGGCCTTGAGATCCTCAAAAATTTTGCAGAACTTTCTTGAACCAGGGAGAATTCTTGTAAATTTTCTATGAAAGAAAAGGGGGAAACGGATGTTTACCAAGCGGATCATTCCCTGCCTGGATGTCCATGACGGACGTGTCGTCAAGGGAGTCAATTTTGTCAATTTGAAAGATGCGGGGGATCCGGTGGAGATTGCGGCGGCCTATGACCGGGCCGGGGCGGACGAGCTGGTGTTTCTGGACATTACGGCCTCTTCCGATGCCAGAAATACGGTGGTGGACATGGTGCGCCGGGTGGCAGAGAAGGTGTTTATTCCTTTTACCGTGGGCGGAGGGATCCGGACGGTGGAGGATTTTAAAACGCTTCTCAGAGAAGGGGCGGATAAGATCTCCGTCAATTCCGCGGCCATCGGCAATCCGCAGCTTATTTCCCAGGCGGCGGACAAGTTCGGGAGCCAATGCGTGGTGGTTGCCATTGACGCAAAGCGGAGGAGCGGCGGTTCCGGCTGGAATATTTATAAAAACGGCGGCCGGCTGGATACGGGGATCGACGCGCTCTGGTGGGCGGCGGAGGCGGAACGTCTGGGAGCGGGGGAGATCCTCCTCACCAGCATGGACTGCGACGGGACGAAGGCCGGCTACGACAATGAGCTGACGGCTGCGGTGGCGGAGCGGGTTTCCGTACCGGTAATCGCCTCCGGGGGAGCCGGCGCCATGGAGCATTTTTATGATGCGCTTACCAGGGGAAGAGCAGATGCGGCCCTGGCCGCTTCTCTTTTCCATTATAAGGAATTGGAGATTGGGGAACTGAAGAGATATCTGGCGGGACGGGGGCTTCCTGTCCGGCTGTAGAAAAGGACGAAAGGTGAGAGAATGGGGGCTATTTCGAACGACTGGCTGGAGCCGCTTTCGGCAGAATTTAAAAA
The DNA here is from genome assembly GCA_947066815.1 of uncultured Lachnotalea sp. Lineage (GTDB taxonomy): Bacteria > Bacillota > Clostridia > Lachnospirales > Lachnospiraceae > Lientehia. Next base: position 7,297 of record CAMSZT010000070.1, on the reverse strand, counting down.
ACCCTATTATGCCAGGTTATATAAGACGATAAAAGAGGAATATAATACTAGACAGATATTTCCGGAGTCGAAGGATATTTTTTCGGCCTTTGAGCTGACGCCCTTTCATCAGGTGAAGGTGGTGATTCTTGGACAGGATCCTTATCACAATGTGGGGCAGGCTCACGGGCTGTGCTTTTCCGTGAAGCCGGGGGTGGAGATTCCGCCGTCCCTGGTGAATATTTATCAGGAGCTCCGCGACGATTTGGGGTGTTATATTCCCGATAACGGATATCTGACCAAGTGGGCGAAGCAGGGGGTCCTGCTTCTGAACACGGTATTGACGGTCAGGGCTCATGCGGCCAATTCCCATCGGGGCATTGGCTGGGAAGAATTTACGGATGCGGCCATAAGGGCGCTCAATGAATTGGATCAGCCTATTGTGTTTATTTTATGGGGGAGGCCGGCCCAGAGCAAAAAGGCGATGCTCCGTAATCCCAATCATCTGATTCTGGAGGCGCCCCATCCCAGTCCTCTTTCTGCATACCGGGGATTTTTCGGGAGCCGTCCCTTCAGCAAAGCCAATGAATTCCTGAAGGCGCACGGCGCAGAGCCCGTCGACTGGCAGATCGAGAACATCGGGGAGGGAGTATGAGCATATTAGAGTTTATCAAGGTTCTGATTTTCGGCATTGTGGAGGGGATCACCGAATGGCTTCCCATCAGCAGTACGGGCCATATGATCCTATTGGAAGATCTGCTTCCTTTGAGCGTGACGCCGGAATTTATGGAAATGTTCCGGGTGGTGATCCAGCTTGGCGCAATTCTGGCGGTATGTCTGCTCTTTTTTAAGAAGCTGAATCCTTTTTCTTCCAAAAAGAATGCCCGTCAGAAAAGGCAGACCTGGAAGCTTTGGGGAAAGGTGATCGTCGGCTGTATTCCTGCCGGAATCCTGGGCGTATTATTTAACGACTGGTTTGACGAGCATTTTTATAACAGCTATGTGGTGGCGGCGACGCTGATCATTTACGGTATTCTGTTCATCCTTCTGGAGTGGAGGAATAAGCGCCGGTATTTCAGCGTGGAGCGGTTTTCCCAGCTTACTTACGGGGATGCGCTGATTGTGGGCATGTTTCAGGTGCTTTCCCTGGTTCCCGGGACTTCCCGTTCCGGGGCCACGATCCTTGGAGCCATGCTCATCGGGATCTCCAGGCCCATAGCGGCGGAGTTTTCCTTTTTCATGTCCATTCCGGTCATGTTTGGGGCAAGCTTTTTAAAGCTGATTAAGTTTGGCTTTGATTATACGGGAACGGAAGCGGCGGTACTTTTTACCGGCATGATTTCTGCTTTCCTGGTTTCCGTGGTTGCGATCAAATTCCTGTTAGGGTATATCAGGAAAAAAGATTTTACCGCATTCGGCGTTTACCGGATCGTACTGGGAGTCCTGGTGCTGGTGTATTTTCTGGTGAAGGGGCCGGCGGCGGCGTAGTTCAGTCAGTACTTAGTAAGATAGGAGTTCTATAGATTATGTCAGATGCAAGGCTTGGCCGGCGCAGGCCGGGAACGGGGGGATACAGAGAACCGGAGGACGCACTCAGAAGAAGAAGCGGATACGGAGGTGCAGAGCGTTCTTCCGGCCAGGAGGATTTTTACGGGGGGCAGGACGAGGAGCTTATGCCCTGGAGTGAATTCGAGACCGAGGAGCGGTCCGGAAGGCGAAGGCCGAACCGGAGACCGACTCAGAAACGGGGCGGCGTTTTGGGGCTGCTTTCTGCCCTGGGACCGATTCTCTATTTTCCGATCATGTTCTTTTATCTGGAGTTGGCGTTCCATATTTATATGGGCGAGGGAATCCGATATTTTCCGGTTTGGCTGTTTTTTTCCGTATCCATGGGATTTTTCTTTGCGCTCTTTGCCATTAATTTTAGCAAAAAAGCCAATCGGATCATTACCTGCGTCCTGACGTGCCTGATCAGCCTGGTTTATATGATCGAGATGATGACCAAGAAGATTTTGGCCACTTATTATCAGCTGTTCAGTATTGCTAAGACGGCGGCGGGCAATAAGTTGACGGATTACATGGACGCCATCATCGACGGGATCCTGCACAATCTGCTCGGGCTTTTTCTGATGCTTCTGCCGGTTATTTTCATCTTTGCTTTCGGGCGGAAATTTTATAATTTCAGACGGAAATGGATCGGCCTTTCCGGCGTGGTTGCGGGAGCGGTCCTGGTGACCCATCTTTTGGGGCTTTTGGTGATCCGTCTGCCCTGGAGGGGAGATTATACGCCGGGGATGTTATACCGGACCGACACCAATGTGGATGATCAGGTGCAGCAGCTCGGAGTGAGCACCATGCTGCGGCTGGATCTGAAGCACAGCTTATTTGGCATCAAAGTGAAGAGGGACGATGACTTTGTCACTCCGGATCCGGTCTATACGGCGGAGAGTGTTCCGGAGACGGGGGCGGGAGAGCCGGGTGAGAGCGGCGCCAATGTGAATGCGGAGCTTCCGGAAAACACGGCGGGACTGTTTACCAACACGGATACCTCGCCCAATGTGATGAATGTGGATCTGGAAACGCTGGCAGCAAATGCGCCCAATGAAGACCTGGCATGGCTCTGCAAGTATTTCAACAGCCAGACGCCTACCAACAAAAACAAATATACCGGGGCTTTCAAGGACTACAATGTGATCTTTATTACGGCGGAGGGACTGACCGGCTACGGGATCAGTGAGGAATTGACGCCCACCCTCTGGAAGCTGTCCCACGAGGGCTTTGTATTTAATAATTTTTATACGGCTCTTCATTACACCAGCACGGCCGGAGGGGAGTGCCAGAACATGCTGGGGCTTTATCCCAAAAACGGAAACCCCATCATTACCCAGGACAGCGGGGCAGAAGGGACCAACTGGTATTTTAACCTGGCCCAGCAGCTGAACCGGCTGGGGTATGTCTCGGCAGGCTATCATGCCAACGGGGACATGTATAAGCGGCAGGCGTGCCATACGAACATGGGGTATAAGTGGTGTCAGGAGGAAAGCGGATTTCCGCTGGAGATGGATGAGGCCGGCGCCAAGGCGCTGTGGCCCCAGTCGGATCTTTATACGATAGAACAGACCATTGACCAGTATATCAGCAGCGAAAAGCCTTTCAATGTCTATTATCTGACCATCAGCGGCCATATGCAGTATGGATTTGTGGGCAATGCCATGGCCAGAAAAAACCAGCAGGCGGTCAGCGGGACCGGGTACACGGAGCTGACCCAGGGGTATCTGGCCACCTGTATTGAGCTTGATAAGTCTATGGAGTATCTGCTTCAGAGGCTGGAGCAGGCGGGGATCGCCGATAAGACGCTGGTCGTACTGGCGCCTGACCACATTCCTTATTTCAATGTCGCCAACATGGAGGAGCTTGCAGGGAAGAGTTTTGTTTCCGGAGACACTGAAAATCTGGCAAAGAACCTCAACGAGTCCATGATCACGGATTACAACCTGTATAAGAATACGCTGATCATGTGGAGCGGCAGCATGAAGGAGCCGGTGCAGGTTGACAAGGTCTGCTGCCAGGTGGACATTCTTCCCACGATTTCCAACCTTCTGGGCCTGGAATACGATTCCAGAATGCTCTCCGGCACGGATATCCTGTCGGATTCGGCGGGACTGGCGGCCTTTAACTCCGGCTGCTGGCTCAGCGACGCCGGGTATTATAATCGATATGACGAGACCTTTACGCCGGCGGCGGGAGTGACCATGACGGCGGAGCAGCAGGAGGAATATGTGGCGGCCATGCGGAAGGTGGTGGCCAACCGGAGGGCGATTTCGGAGATCTGTCTGAAGAACGACGCCTACGAATATATTTTCCCCGGGACGAAAAACAGTTCCAGTTTTTCTCCATGATGACAGTGAAATGAGAACAGGGACCGGCCTTCTCTACGACATGAGGTCAGAGGCAGAGAGGCCGGTTTTTTATTGTCTATTTTATTGGCGCAGGAAAAATACCGCTGTTTTTCTTTGTGCAGTTTGGTGATTGCTTTTTGTAAAAAGCTTGTTATAATAGTGTCTTGCAGATATCAATATGACAAATAAATGACAGGCATAAGGGGAATGAGTCATGAAACAGTCCTATGAGATTGACATGTGCAGCGGTCCGCTGTTCAGAAAGATCCTGCAGTTTGCGGTGCCGCTTATTTTGTCGGGAGTCTTACAGCTTTTGTTCAATGCGGCGGATATCATCGTGGTGGGGCGGTTCACGGGGAGCGATGCCCTGGCGGCAGTGGGTTCCACCAGCTCTCTGATCAACCTTCTGGTGAATCTTTTTATCGGGGTTTCCGTGGGAGCAAATGTGATGGCGGCCCGCTACTATGGCTCCGGAAGTGAGGAGGAAATGTTCCAGACGGTCCACACGGCTGTCCTGACAGCCCTCATCGGGGGATGTTTCATGGTGTTCGCCGGCATTTTGGCGGCCCGCCCTGTTCTGGAGCTGATGGGGACACCGGAGGACGTGCTTCCACAGGCGGTGCTTTACATGCGGCTGTATTTCATCGGGATGCCGGCCTTCATGGCCTACAATTTCGGCGCCGCCATCCTGCGGGCCATCGGGGACACGAAGCGCCCCTTATATTTTTTGTCGGCGGCGGGTGTGATCAATGTGTTGTTCAACCTGCTGTTCGTGGTGGTCTTCCACATGGGAGTGGAGGGGGTTGCCATCGCCACGGTGATCTCCCAGGTGATCTCGGCCATCCTGGTCCTGCGGTGCCTGTGCAAAAGCGAGGGGATCTACCGGCTGGAGCTCCGCAGGCTCCACATCCATAAGGACAAGCTGGCCGCCATGCTGAAGATCGGTCTTCCGGCCGGTTTTCAGGGTATGATGTTCAACATTTCCAACGTGCTGATCCAGTCGTCGGTCAACTCCTTTGGCTCCCTGGTCATGGCAGGAAATACGGCGGCCAGCAACATTGAGGGTTTTGTCTACATTGCCCTCAATGCCATCTATCAGACTGCCTTAAGCTTTACCAGTCAGAATGTGGGAGCCCGCCAGTACAGACGGGTGGATCAGGTGCTGGGGTGCTGCTTACTGATCGTGGCCGTCCTGGGGACTGTGCTGGGCGTGGGGGCTTATCTCATGGGCGGGGTACTCCTGCGGATCTATTCCTCCGACCCGCAGGTCATAGCCTACGGCATAACAAGACTGTCCCTGATCTCCGCACCCTATGCCCTGTGCGGGTTGATGGATGTGCTGGCGGGCAGCCTCCGGGGCATGGGCTGTTCCATCACCCCCATGATCACATCCCTGACGGGAGCCTGCCTGTTTCGGGTGATCTGGATCTTCACCGTGTTCCGTTGGGAGCACAGCCGGTTCATGCTCTACGTCTCCTATCCGATTTCCTGGACCTTGGTACTTCTTATGAACGTGACCTGCTACCTGGTCATCCGGAAACGGCGGACCGGCCCGCCAAAGGAGATCCGGATTTAACAAAATGCCGCACTGGCAGCCTGCCGCGAGGGATTTGACTCAGACAGGTTCGGGTTTTGTTTCAGATGGAAGGCTTTTTCGGATGCCCGGTCATGAAATCGTGGTCGGGCGGAGCGAGGGGGCCTTCTTTTTTGTGTGCGCAGGGAGGAAGGGAGCCTTCCCCTCTTCGGTCAAAAGCCGGTTTTTTTGTTGTTTTTTACGGATGGCAAGGGGAAAGTGACAAAACTTTCACCTGAATGTCACGGAGTTGTAAGATAGGCGTGGTATCCTTAAAGAAGCCCTAAAGGATACCTGCATGGCCATGCGGCCGTATTTAAGGGAGGATTAAAAAACTGGTTGGAACACAAGCATTATCTCGAAGGAGGCCGATCATGACAGAACGAAAAAGACAGAAACTTTTGGAAACCGCTCAAAGCATCCTGCCATGCGCTGTTCTGTTTCCGTTTTTCCTGTTGTTCGTCGCCGCTGCGACGGTCTGCTCCCTGTTGGATCATATCATCTGCAGATGGGAACAGAAGCCATTTTTTCATTGTTCGGGGAGGGCTGACGCATGAAACTGACCATGAGATTTTTTCGAAAACTGTTTCTTCGCCTGTCGGCCGTTCTGCTCCTTCTTGTCCTGGCCGTCGTCGGCTTCTATGGGGTAAAAGGCTATGTCATGTACCGGGATGCCGTGAACGAGAAAACCATCGAGGAGCGGGTGGAGGAAGTCCGCGGCCGGGAATCCTTCACGGCCTACTCCGACCTGCCGGATTTTTACGTGAGTGCCGTCGTATCTGCGGAGGACCGCCGGTTTGCGCAGCATTTCGGGATCGATCCGATCGCCGTCGGACGGGCCATATGGAACGACATCAGGGCAATGTCTTTTGTGGAGGGAGGCAGCACGATCACGCAGCAGCTTGCCAAGAATCTGCTCTTCACCCAGGAGAAAAAGATCGAGAGGAAGGCTGCGGAAGTCTTTGCGGCGCTGGCGATCGAAAAAAGCTATACCAAGGCCGAGATCTTTGAGCTCTACGTCAATACCGCCTACTTCGGAAACGGCTATTACGGCATCGGCGAAGCGGCCATGGGGTATTTCGGAAAGCGGCCGGCAGAACTGAGCGATTATGAGTGCGCCATGCTGGCGGGACTCCCCCAGGCGCCCTCCGCCTATTCCCCGGATACTCACAGGGAGTTGGCCGAAAAGCGGACGGGGCAGGTGCTCCGGTGCATGGTGAGAAACAAGGCCATCACCAAAGAGGAGGCCGACCGGATCGCGGGGGAGCAGACTGCGGCTTTCGCGGCGGAGGGGATGTGAGGGAGCGGAAATGCAGACAGATGCGGGGAGAAGTTTGTTATGGAAAACAGGGAAAAGTCCGTTGGAAGATCAGGGGGTTCAAAGCCTTGGTGGAAGGAGTGCATGATAATGTGTATGTGATCCCAGAATATCAGCGAAAATATCGCTGGAGCAAAACACAGGTGGAAGAATTGGCCTCTTCCCTGATTCGGGAGCTGCCCATTCCGCCTATATACACCTATCGGAATGAGAAAGGGCAGTTGGAGATTCTTGACGGGCAGCAGCGGGTCATGAGCCTGTATTTTTACTACATCGGCAAATTCTTTAAAAGTAAAAAGAAGAGCGGATTTGATTATCAGGAAATTGATGTGGATTCTGCTGGCAATTTTGCAGCGGCGCTTGAGAAAAAATATGAGCTTATTCCTACTGATTTTATTTGAATATTGGAGATGAACGCTGTGATATCAGCTATAATCATCTTCCGGCTAAATTAAGATTAAAAGTAGATTATTTGTCTATTTCCTGACGGAAGTTACGGAAAATGACCTGTTGAACGTGACAGCGGAC
>CAMSZT010000069.1 GCA_947066815.1 uncultured Lachnotalea sp. | reverse complement strand
TTCGTCTTCTCCTCTATCCTGAATCCACAGGCCGGACAAACGAACTCCCCTTTCGTTTCAAATTATACGTATTTTATGTGTATTTGTCAATGGAAGTCGCCATCCATCTCGAATAAAAACTTACTCCCCTAAAATGGTCGATCCTCCAATAAACCAAAACTGATAAGGGAAGAATCGAGTAGGGGGAATTTAATCCCCCTACTCGATTACGGAAGCCCGAACCGCCCGCACCCCTTCTGTTCCTGTTCTTTTGTCCCTGCTCTTTTGTTCCTGTTTTTTTATTCCTGCTCTACTGCGCCTGTCCGCTCCACCGCTTTAAGGTGGGGAACCATTCCCGCATGCCCTTTCTCGCCTCCTCCTTTGTCATGCCGGGATTGGCGGCTGTCATATTGGGCACGCAGAACTCGATCAGCTCCTCCATGGTCCCCTTGAAGGTAAACTCCCCCTTCTCAAAACAGTACTTACAGTATTCCTCGTTTTTGCTGCCGTCGGCATTGGTCCCATAAAGCTCCTCCCCGTCTCCCATCGGCATGCCGCAGCTCTGGCAGAATTTTTGTTCCGTTCCGTTCATCTCATACCTCTCTTTCCAATGTGCCGCAAGCCCGGAAAAGGCTTCCGGCTGTCTCTTTGTGGCAAACGGCAGATGCTCCTGCTGTTTCCCATAAGATAACACATAAAACCTGACATCCTCTGTCAGGTTTTATCCACATCGGCAGATATTTGATATTTTTCCCAGATCAATTTCGCCTCACCGGCCACGGCCTCCCGCAAAAAAGCCGGAGAAAGGATCTCCACCTGCGTTCCAAAGGACAGGAGGAAGCCGGTAAGCCATTCGTCCACCGGCATATGTGCGGAAGCGACCAGGTCCCCGTTTTCCTGCCTTGCCACCTGCGTCCGATCGAATTCATCATAAACCCGGTAGGCCATCTCCCCCGGAAAACGAAGCACGATCTCCGGATAATCCTCCTCGGAAGCCTCCTCCTGCTCCGGAAAGCTCCGGTAAGGAAAACCCTCCTTCAAAATCTCCACGTCAAGAATACGACATAATTTGAAGGTGCGAAGCTCCTGCCTCTTGGTGCAGAACGCCTTCAGATACCAGGCCCTTGCCTTGTAGGCCAACCTGTAGGGCTGCACGGTCCGTTCTGTGAGGGAGCCGCTTGTGCCTGCATAAGAAAGCTTTACCATCCGACGACGGATCACCGCCGATTTTAGCAGTTCGAGCTTTTCGTTGTCTGATTCCCTATGGCCCCATCTGGAAAAATCCACCTCCAGCCAGTTCTCCGAACCAAGCTGGAACAGAGCCGAAAGCTTCTGCAGGATCTGGCTCTCATCCTTCCCCTGGGTGACATTGATACTCTCCAGGGCCGCGAGGACTTCCTGCTTTTCCTCCTCCGACAGCAGCGCCTTATCCAGAACGAAATCCTTCATCAGATGGATCCCGCCGTTTCGGCCCGCCTCCGCATAGATGGGAATGCCCGCACTGCTCAGGGCATACATGTCCCTGTAGATTGTCCGCACCGACACCTCAAACCGCTTCGCCAGCTCCGGAGCGGTGGCCCCTCCCCGCTCCAGCAAATAATATAGGATCTTAAACAGCCTGCTCTCCTGCATTGGTGTTTCCTCTTTTCCGCCCTGCTTTTTTGGACATACAGGGCAATGGTTCCTCTCATCTTTGGTATCGAACCACCTCTGTCTTCCCGCCGTCCTCCTGCACCGTATAGTACCGCCCCTCCGACTCATCATATGCCAGAAGCAGCAGCTTCCCGCCCTGATAGACCGATCCGTCTATGTAATAGTGGCTGGCACCGTCATGGTACACGTCGTGATAACCTCTGTCGTCTGCCAGTTCCCTGGTACCGATATGCCCGGATACCACCGTCTTTAAAAAATTCCCAAAGGTTGCCGGATGCTTCCACAAAAACATGGCATCCGTGGTCCCCAGCTTCCAATAATCCTCAGCCTCCTCGTCCACCCCCGCATGGACGAATATCTGCGTGTCCGTCTCATAAAAGGACGGCAGCGTTCTGAGCCATCTGACCAATTCGCCTTTTTCTGACAGAACAAGCTCCGCCGCTTTCTGGTTGATCTGGAGAAAATCCGCCTTCCCCGCAAAGTCCTCAAAGTCACGGAAGGCATCCTCCGAGACCAATGTCCGAAACGTATTCAAACCATCATTTGAATCCGCCGCAAACCATCCGCCATATTCTAAGACGTCACGCCCAGGGCTTGCCTTCCTGCCAAAACAATGGACCCATCCCAGGAACATGGCCTCATGGTTGCCTTTCAGGACGACCACCTTGTCCCGTCCGCATTCCTGCTGCAGACCATAAACAATCTCCAGCACCCGTCCGGACTGATGCCCATAGTCAATATAGTCTCCCAAAAGGATCAGCCGGTTGTTCCCCCCGAGGTCGGTCAGCCGGAGTTTTGCCTCGAATTCCTTCACGCATCCGTGGATGTCGCTCATCGCATAAATCACTGACATTCCCATCCCCTCTTGTTAATATGATTTTGGCCGGCCTGGCCGCATCCCCCATACAAGTATCAGTATACCATGCCGGCTTGGCAAAAGAAAGAAAAGTTCTCCGTCCTCACAGCTTCTTCACGAACAGGCAGCGGATCGCATTCAGCACCGCAAGGACCATCACGCCCACGTCTGCGAAGATCGCCAGGTACATGTTTGCGATCCCCACGGCTCCGAGCGCAAGGCAGGCGAATTTCACCGCCAGGGCAAACACGATGTTCTGGTAGACGATCCGCAGGCATTTTCTGGAAATCTTGATCGCCTTTGCGATCTTCAAGGGATCATCGTCCATCAGCACGATATCCGCCGCCTCGATCGCCGCATCGGAACCCATGGCTCCCATGGCAATACCGATGTCCGCCCTGGAAAGCACCGGTGCGTCGTTGATCCCGTCGCCCACGAAGGCCAGCTTCGCCCTGGCGGGCTTCGCCCGCAGAAGCTCCTCCACCCGCTCCACCTTGTCGGCCGGAAGAAGTTCGCTGCACACCTCGTCGATCCCAAGGGAGGCGGCGACCTGGTCCGCCACCCGCTTCGCATCCCCGGTCAGCATGACGGTCTTATCCACCCCCGCCTTCTTCAGTTCCTCAATGGCGGCTTTTGCATGGGGTTTGACAATGTCGGAGATCACGATGTGCCCCGCATAGTTCCCGCCGACCGCCATGTGAATGATCGTGCCGGTCTGATGACAGTCCTGATAAGGAATGCCCAAATGTTTCATCAATTTGTCATTCCCGGCGGCCACCTCCAGGCCGTCCACCCTCGCCGTCACGCCGTTGCCGCTGATCTCCCGGATGTCCGATACCCGGCTTCTGTCAATTTCCTTCCCATATGCCCGCTGTAAGCTCTTGCTGATGGGATGGGAGGAATCGCTCTCCGCCAGAGCCGCATATTCCAGCAGCTTTTCATCATCCATGGTCGAATGATGGATCCCGTTCACCTCAAAGACGCCCTTGGTCATGGTTCCGGTCTTGTCAAAGACCACGTATCTCGTCTTGGAGAGGGTTTCCAGATAATTGGAGCCCTTCACCAGCACGCCCTCGCCGCTGGCGCCGCCGATCCCCGCAAAAAAGCTTAAAGGAATGCTGATCACCAGCGCACAGGGACAGCTGATCACGAGGAAGGTCAACGCCCGGTAAATCCAGACGCCCCAGTCTGCGGACAGTCCCAAGAAAAGCGTGCGGACGGCCGGGGGAATGAGGGCCAGCGCCAGGGCCGAAAAACAGACGGCCGGCGTGTAGACCCTCGCAAACTTCGAGATAAAATCCTCCGACCTCGACTTGCGGGAGCTTGCGTTTTCCACCAGGTCCAAAATTTTGGATACCGTGGACTCCCCGAACTCCCTCGTCGTCCGGATTTTTAATACGCCGGTCATGCTGATGCAGCCGCTGATGACCTCGTCGCCGACCTTTGCCTCCTTCGGCAGGCTCTCACCGGTCAATGCGCTTGTATTCAGGCTGGAATTCCCCTCAATGACCTCCCCGTCGATGGGCACCTTTTCTCCCGGCCGGACGACGATCACGCTTCCGACCTCCACCTCGTCCGGATCGACCTGCTCAAGCTTCCCGTCCATCTCCACGTTTGCATAGTCGGGACGAATGTCCATCAGGTCGCTGATATTGCGGCGGCTCTTTCCCACGGCGTAGCCCTGGAACCATTCACCGATCTGGTAGAACAGCATGACGGCAATGGCCTCCAGATATTCGCCGTTCTCGTAAATAGCCAGCGCCATCGCTCCGACGGTGGCCACGGCCATCAGGAAACTCTCATCGAAGACTCGGCGGTTTTTGATCCCTTTTGCCGCCTTCCTCAGAATGTCATGGCCGATGATAAAGTAATTGATCAGATAGCACGCAAAGCGGGCCCATCTCCCCGCAGAGGGAACGAGGTATCCGTCAAGCCTGTCAAACAGCTCTGCGGGGACAAACTGGAGAGCCAGCAGAATGGCGGCAGTGACCAAAATCCGAATCATCATGACCTTCTGCTTTCTCTTCATGCCTCCCTCACGGCTGCCGACGAAGAGAAGCATGGCGGCGGCCATGAGGACCACGGCCGTCAGCAGTATGCTGATCACCAATTCCTGCATGGTAAAACTCCTTTCAGAACATATTTAATGGATGGCGTTTAGAGGAAAATCTCGCAGTCCGGCTCCACTTTCTTGCAGGCGGCCAGCACGTCCTTCATAATCGCTTTCGGCTCTTTCCCCTCTGCAAATTCCACGATCATCTTCTGCGTCATGAAATTGACCGTCGCACTCTGGACGCCGGCGGTCTTCTTTGCCGCATTCTCCATCAGATTTGCACAGTTGGCGCAGTCCACCTCGATCTTGTAAGTTTTCTTCATCGGAAAAATCCTCCTTGTTTTTGAAATTCAACAATTAAGCACTTGTTTAATCATTGTGACTGTAGTATAATCCAGATAACCGGAGACGTCAATATCGGAGACGCATTCCTTCCCAAACAGGCGAAAAGTATTTCTGTTTGGGCGAAATGCAAATACAGGCTTGCGTTTCTGCATGTTTGTTTCGGTACAAATACGGAAGAAAAGCTGTTCTTTTCACGCCTTTTAATATGAAAGATAAACCGCCACCGGGAAGGCTTCCTGGCGGCGTTCTGAAGAATTTCGGCTTAAAAACCGCTTTTCTCCCTGATTTTTCAGACAAAGATAACGTGCGGGAACTCAAGTGACAAAAAGGAGAAATTTATGGAGAAAATGAATCTGCCCCACCGGCACGGGGAGGGGGAACAGGCGGAAAAGATCCAGGAGCAGTTAGACCGGATCGACTATTTCCAGACCGTGGCGGAGGTGTTCCGGCAGCTAGGCGACACCACCAGGATCCGCATTTTCTGGCTCCTGTGCCACCTCGAGGAATGCGTGCTCAACATTTCCGCCATGATGCATATGTCAAGCCCGGCCGTGTCCCACCACCTCAGGCCATTAAAAAACAGCGGCCTCATCGTCAGCCGCCGGGAAGGAAAAGAGATGTATTACCGGGCCGCAGACACGGAGGAGAGCCGCCTGCTCCATCAGATGATCGAACAGGTCATGGAGATCACCTGTCCCAAGCTTTACTCCGGGCAGGGCCCATCCGAATGCCAGGAGGAACAGCTCCTCATCGCCCGGAAGATCCACGACTACCTGACCCGGCACATGGAGAAGCGCATCACCATCGAAGAGCTTTCCAGGCAGTACCTCATCAACCCGACCACCCTGAAAGCCGCATTCAAGTCCGTCTACGGGACCTCCATCGCCGCCCACGTAAGGGAGCACCGCATGGAACAGGCCGCCAGGCTGTTAAGGGAGACGGACCAAAGCATCGCCGAGATCGCACAGGCCGTCGGCTACGACAGCCAGAGCCGCTTCACCGCCGCCTTCAAGGCATATTTTCAGACCCTTCCGAGGGAATACCGGAAACGTTCCGGCTGAACCCTCCCGAAATCGCCCCCGTGGGACAGACGGACCTGCATTTCCCGCAGCGGATGCATTCCGGGCTGTTGATGTTCTTCGTGACTTCCACCGCCATGGGACAGGAGCGCTCACAGGCTTTGCAGCCGACGCATTTTGTCCGCTCCAGGTGCATCTGATAAAAGCTGAAGCGGTTGAAGACCGAGTAGAAAGCCCCCAGCGGGCAGAGATACCGGCAGAAGGGGCGGTGGATAAACAGAGACGACGTCAGGATCAAGACCAGCACGAGAACCTTCCAGTCAAACAGGAAACCTGCCAGTTCCCGGAGCACGGGATCCGTGATCATCAGCGGAATGCCGCCTCCAAGGGTCCCGGCCGGACATAAGTACTTGCAGAAATAGGGCGGATTTACACCGCTCTTCGTCACGGCAAAGGCCGGAAGGAAGATCACAAGCACCAGCAGGACCACGTATTTCAGAGACCTCGCCGGCCGGTCGATCCTTCCCGGCACCTTCCATTTGGGCACCGGGATCTTGTGGAGCAGGTCCTGCACCAGGCCGAAGGGACATAAAAGTCCGCAGGCCAGACGACCGAGGACAACCCCGAACAGCATGAGCAGGCCCAGCACGTAAAAAGGGAAACGACGGCCGGCGAGGGACGCCTGTAAAGAACCGACCGGGCAGGCCCCAAGGGCACCGGGACAGGAATAACAGTTGAGGACCGGGACGCAAAAAGCCTTGCTCTTCCCGGTAAACAGCTTTCCCTTCGCAAATCCAGCCGCATACCCGTTTAAAAGCACGGCGGATAAAAACTGCACCTTCCGCTGAAAGGAGATCTTTCCCCCGCCTTTTTCCTTCTTCATCCGATCCCGATGCATTCCAGACATATCCTCACCGCCTTTGCAAGCACCTCAAGGTGTTCCCGCCGCATCAGGCCCGCCCCGGCCAGGCAGACGGCCGCCGCCAGCGCCCCGATGCGGAGCCATGTTATCGCCGCCTGTTCTTTATTCCTCCTCATAGCTGATCTCCGTCTTTCCCATGGACCTAAGCGCCTGGTTGATGATCTCGGCAAAAGCCCCGCCGTCCCGGCCGCCGATGATCGCCTCTCCGAGCAGGTTCCCGTCTCCGTCCACCAGAATGGTCGTCGGTGTATACTGGAGCTCGCCGACGAGATCCGCAAGATCCCCGTCCCCCTCCGTCAGGGTCAGGCCTTCAAAACCCGCATCCTCCAATATCTGCTTCGCAGACTCCGCCTTCATCCCCCCGTCCAGGCAGACCGTGACAAGCCCCACGCTCTCCGGCAGGGCTTTTTCCAGCTTCGCAAGCCCCGGCATCTCCTCCACGCAGGGGCCACAGTAGGTTGCCCAGAAATTGATCAGGGTCACGTCCTTCGCAGCGATGTCCTCCTGCGTAAAAGTCCCGCCGTCCAGGGTCTTCGCCTCAAAGGTCTTTAACTGTCCCCCCTGGCTTCCCGGCTCCTCTGCGGCTCCTTCCGGAAGACTCTCCCCGGCTTCGGACGATTCCCCCAAAGCCCTGCCGCCGGAGCAGCCGATCATCAGCATGCCAAAGATCAGGATAACGCCAAGTGCCAACGCAGTGTTTTTTCTCGTTCTCATGTGAACCTCCTTCTTTTCTCGCAGCGACAAACACACAGACAGCCGAATTTCCTTCTGCCTACGCCTTCCCCCAGTACGTCTCCAGGAACGAAAGGATCTCCCCAGCTTTCGGCGGGCACCCTTTCAGGGAATGGCGGCAGCCGCCGGTACAACGTCCGATACCGATCTCCCCCGGCTTTTTCTGCCAGCCCTGCCCGATGGCCACGGGATGCTTTAACAGCCGCTTCTCCAGCCGTCCCGCCTCGTCCAGCCGGTTCAGGGCATGAATCAGAGAGCCATAGCAGGCGCTGCAGGCATCGTCCGCCTGCACGTACCGGGCAAGCTTCTCCACCCGCCTGGCGGGCCTTTCGGAAGACGTGGCAGACACCGGCGCATTCAAAACATGGAGCTTCGCACCGGCCAGGTCGGACGAGCCCACGCCCAGCGCCTCGGCCATCCCGATATAGGGAACCTCCGACACGGCGAAGCCCATGGCCTCGCAGACAAAGGCGTCGCAGAGCACCGGGTCGGCAAAGCCCAGGATCCGGTCCATGGGAACGGGATTCCCTCCCTCCTCAAAATCCAGGTCGCCGCAGATATTGTCCACCAGGATAAAGTCATTCTTCACCACCGTGTTCAGGTGGGCGATGGGCTTATGGAGCCCCAGGGTGTGGAACCTGCGCTTCTCACTGTTGGGGATCACGCCCTTGTTGTTTTTCAAGGCGCAGGTCACCGTGGTCTGGCAGTGGCCCTTGAGCACCGGCACGTTGATCATGAAATCCACCGCAAGCGCCGAATCACAGACCTTGATCCTCATCCCGGAGGCATCATACTCCCGAAAGCCGTCCTTCTGGAGATCGACAAAAGGAACCTGATACTCCTTAAGGATGGGCTCATAGCCGGCCGCCTTCAGAGAATGGGCCGTGTCCGCCCCCACCCAGGAGCCCTCCATGACCGTGATTCTGGAAAAGCCCTGCTCCCTCAGATACACAATCGTCCCCGCCACAAGCTCCCCGTGGGTCGTGGCCCCCTGGGAAGGCGCACTGGCCGCCACCAGATTCGGCTTGATCCCGACGGAGGCGCCCCTGTCCCCGATCATGTCCGAGAGCCCCGCCTCAAAAAGGAGCCGCTTCGTCATTTCCAGATAATCCGTCCCATGAATCAGATACACGTCATTCTTCCTCATCCATTTCTCCTCTCCCACGCCGGACATTGCCCCATGATCATCATCTCCTATTATAAGCCCTTTCCTCCAAAAATGGCAAGACAGATTTCCCGTCTTGTGAGCGCCTCCCTTCCAGGCAATATGAAACACCGGCTATTGGAAGTTTTGAAATTATGTGCTATACTTTTATCAGCATTTAGAATAAGGAAGGGATCTCATGGCACTGGCGCAGACAAAGCATTGCACAGAAGACGATTATTATAATCTTCCGGAAGATGTCCGGGCGGAGCTGGTCGACGGTCAGCTCATCTATAATCAGGCGGCACCCTCGACCATTCATCAGATGATACTGAGTGAATTGCATACTGTCATAAACAATTACATCAAATTGAAGGGCGGCTCTTGTCGTGTTTTTCCCGCTCCCTTTGCCGTCGAACTATGCACAAACAGGAAAGCCATAGTCGAGCCGGATATCAGCATCATTTGTGACCGCAGCAAGCTCACGGATCATGGATGTGCCGGGGCCCCCGACTGGATCATCGAAATCGTTTCTCCCGGCAATCCCGGCCATGACTATATCCGTAAGCTGAACTTATACGCCGACTCCGGTGTCCGGGAATACTGGATCGTAGACCCGCGTATTGAAAAAATATTTGTCTATTACCTGGAAGAAACCGATTTCCAAATCAGGACTTATACCTTCCAGGATAAAGTCAAAGCCAATATTTACAGGGACCTGTGGATTGACTTTGGGCAATTGGATCTATAGCCTGGCGGCAGATCTCCCGCCTTCTTGTGCAAAAAGAAAAAAATTGCTGATTTATGAATGGATTGCTCCCGTACAATCGTATTAAAGATGAGAATCCAAAAAGCAATCACAAAATAAGGGAGGAATCCATATGGGAAACACAATGTTAGCAACCATCACCGCGCTGTCACTGGGATTGGCCTGCGTCGTCTCGACAGGCTCTGGAGCCGGATGTCATAGAGTAGACGCAGACGGGAATGGTGTCTGCAATTACGCCGGCGGCATCTGCAGCTATATCGACGAGGACGGCGACGGGATCTGCGACTACGCCCACAGCGCCTGTGGCTATGTGGACGCAGACGGCGACGGGATCTGCGACTACGCCCACAGCGCCTGTAGCTATGTGGACGCAGACGGCGACGGGATCTGCGACAATTTGATTTTGTCAAGATTAGTTGACACATTTTCCTCAAGGATTTTGTATCCTATG
>CAMSZT010000068.1 GCA_947066815.1 uncultured Lachnotalea sp. | reverse complement strand
GGTTTTATAGGGCCTGTAGAGCTTTTTTTCATTATCAAACTGTCAAACTCCCGTGTATTCGGGCAAGATCAGGAAGGTTTCCATCAAGGAGATCATGCTGGAATGAAAATAAGGTTTTGGGAAAAGGAGTGCTTGACAAAAATACCGTGGGGTGGTATAGTGACACTGTAATTCATAGTAAATTGCTGGGGATTCGGAGGTGCAGGATGAAATTCTCGACGAAGGGCCGTTACGGACTCCGGGCGATGGTGGACGTGGCGGTGGCCGGAGAAGAGGCACCTGTGCCCATCCAGGCCATCGCAAAGCGCCAGGACCTTTCGGAGAAATATCTGGAGCAGCTTTTGGGAATGCTAAAGAAAGCCGGATTGGTGAAGAGCATCCGAGGAAACCAGGGCGGCTACCAGATTGAGGGCGATTTGGCAGAGATTTCCGTGGGGGACATCCTGCGGGCCCTGGAGGGGGAACTGCTGCCGGTGGACTGTGCGGGCTTCGAGGAGGACGGCGCCTGCAAAGCGGCAAAATCCTGCGTGACGAAATACGTCTGGAAGAGGATCAACGAGAGCCTGGAGGAGACGGTGAACCGAATTACTCTGCGGGAACTCGTGGAACAGACGAAATCCATGCAGGCAGGGACATGGGAAGAGGAATAGTATAAAGATAAGGAAAGAAGGATACGGATTATGGAACAGAACAGTCAGTTGATTTATCTGGACAATGCGGCGACGACGAAGGTGAACCCGAAGGTGGTGGAGGCTATGCTTCCCTACTTCACGGAGCGGTTTGGAAACCCTTCCTCCGTGTACGGATTTGCGGCGGCCAACAAGGAGGACATCACAAAGGCGAGAGAGAGCATTGCAAAGGTTCTCGGTGCGAAGACGGAGGAGATCTACTTTACGGCAGGCGGTTCCGAATCCGATAACTGGGCCCTCAAGGCCACTGCCGAGGCATACGAGAGCAAGGGAAAGCATATCATAACCACGAAGATCGAGCACCACGCCATTCTCCACACCTGCGAGTACCTGGAGAGCAGGGGCTACGAGGTGACTTATCTGGACGTGGACGAGGGCGGCCTGGTGAAGATGGATGAGCTTAGGGCGGCGATCCGTCCCGACACCATCCTGATCTCCGTCATGTTTGCCAACAACGAGATCGGGACCATGGAGCCCATCGCCGAGATCGGGAAGCTGGCGAAGGAGAGGGGGATCCTGTTCCACACCGACGCCGTCCAGGCCTTCGGCCACGTGCCGATCAACGTGGACGAGATGGGGATCGACATGCTGAGCGCCAGCGGCCACAAGTTGAACGGCCCCAAGGGCATCGGCTTCTTATATATCAGGAAGGGCGTCAAGATCCGCTCCTTCGTCCATGGCGGAGGCCAGGAGAGGAAGCGCCGGGCCGGCACGGAGAACGTTCCCGGGATCATCGGCATCGGGGCGGCTGCCAAGCTCTGCGCCGAGACCATGAACGAGCGGAGTGCCAGGGAGAAGGAACTCCGTGACCATTTGATCGAGCGGGTCATGGCGGAGATCCCTTATGTCAGGCTCAACGGCCACAGGGAGAAGCGGCTTCCCAACAACGCCAATTTCAGCTTCCAGTTTGTGGAGGGTGAGTCTGTCCTTATCAAGCTGGACATGGCCGGGATCTGCGCTTCCAGCGGTTCGGCCTGTACGTCGGGTTCCCTGGACCCGTCCCACGTGCTGCTGGCCATCGGCCTGCCCCACGAGATCGCCCACGGCTCCCTGCGTCTCACCCTGGGGGACGACACCACCATGGAGCAGATCGATTACGTGGTGGATACGTTAAAGAAGATTATCGCGGACCTTCGCTCCATGTCTCCCCTTTATGAGGATTTCGTCAAGAAGGGAAGCGAAGTGGTGAAGGCGGATTGACATGCCCTGAGAGCACGGGCAAGAAGGAGGAACTCTAAAATGTACAGCGAGAAAGTAATGGATCATTTTCAGAATCCCAGAAACGTGGGAGAGATAGACGGCGCCAGCGGCGTCGGCACCGTTGGCAACGCCAAATGCGGCGACATCATGAGGATCTATCTGGATATCGACGACGATCGGATCATCCGTGACGTGAAGTTCAAGACCTTCGGCTGCGGGGCGGCGGTGGCTACCAGCAGTATGGCGACGGAGATGGTCAAGGGCAAGTCGGTGAACGAAGCTCTTAAGGTGACCAACAAGGCGGTGATGGAAGCACTTGACGGACTGCCCCCGGTTAAGGTACACTGTTCTTTGCTGGCGGAGGAAGCCATCCATGCGGCCCTCTGGGATTACGCCGAGAAGAACGATTTGAAGATCGAGGGACTTTCCAAGCCCAAATCCGATATCAGCGAGGGCGAAGAGGAAGAAGAATACTGATCTATGACAGGAAAACGAGTGGTGGTGGGCATGTCCGGCGGAGTGGACTCCTCCGTGGCGGCCTTGCTGCTGAGAGAACAGGGCTATGAGGTCATAGGAGTGACCATGCAGATCTGGCAGGATGAAGACCGGACGGCCGCCGAGGGAAACGGAGGCTGTTGCGGTCTTTCGGCCGTTGAGGACGCAAGGCGGGTGGCCGCACTTTTGGATATCCCTTATTACGTCATGAACTTTAAAGAGATATTCAGAGAGAAGGTCATCCGTTATTTTGTGGATTCCTATGTGAACGGGCAGACGCCGAATCCCTGCATCGCCTGCAACCGTTACGTGAAATGGGAGGCTCTTTTAAAACGGAGTCTGGAGATTGGGGCCGACTACATCGCCACCGGCCATTACGCCAGGGTGGAGCGGCTTCCAAACGGCAGGATGGCCATAAGGAATTCCGTGACGGCAGCCAAGGACCAGACTTACGCTCTCTACAGCCTGACCCAGGACCAGCTTCGCCGCACCCTGATGCCGGTGGGGGCTTACACGAAAGAGGAGATCCGGACCATGGCAAAGAAACGGGGGCTCCTGGTGGCGGAAAAACCGGACAGCCAGGAGATCTGCTTTGTGCCGGACAACGATTACGCGGGGTTCATCGAGAGAACACGCCCGGGTTCCCTGGGGCAGGGGGATTTTGTCACAAGGGACGGGACCGTGCTGGGCCCCCACAGGGGGATTGTCCACTATACGGTGGGACAGCGGAAGGGGCTGGGTCTTTCCATGGGCCGTCCGGTGTTCGTGACCGAGATCCGGCCGGAAACCGGGGAGGTGGTCATCGGGGAGGCGGAGGATGTCTTCACGGACACGGTTTTTTGCGATCGGCTCAATTTCATGGCTGTCCCCGGGTTTGAGGAGGGAAAAGCATACCTGGGAAAGATCCGCTACGGCCACCGGGGAGAGCGGTGCTTTGTGCGGATGATCGGTGAGGACCTGCTGGAATGCCGGTTCGAGCGGCCGGTCCGGGCCGTGACGCCGGGACAGGCGCTGGTGCTCTACGACGGCGAGTACGTGGCCGGGGGAGGGACCATCCTCTCCGGGCGGAAGACGGAGACGGCCGTCTCCTGACGGCGTGGAGTGATAAGACAGAATGGCCGTGGAGCCATAAGGACGGAACGTCCGCGGAGGCAGAGACCGTGGCGGCGGGCGGAGGATACAGACGAAGGACCGGGAGGAAGGATGAGATGAAAAAGATCAGAAACGGTGTGGTAATGCTGACGATGACAGGCCTCATTGCCTTTATTTTTGCCGGGTGCGGCGGAGAGAATGGAAAAGTGCCGGAGCAGAAAATGGAGGCCAGTGCTCCGGTGGCGACTCTGGGAGCGGCGGAAGAGGAGTCGGAGACGATGCCGCCGGCAGAAGTGACAGAAGCCGCAGATGAGACGGAAGAGACGACACAGGCGGAGGAAACCACAGAAGCTCCCGTATTTACGGACGCAGACGAGACTGTCTATGCGACGGAGACGGTGAATATCCGGAGGGAGGCCGATACCGGGGCCGAGACTCTTGGAAAGCTTCGCATCGGCCAGTCGGTGACGAGGACCGGCTACCATGAGACCTGGAGCCGGGTGGAGTACGAAGGGCAGACCTGCTTCATAGCCTCGGAGTATCTGTCGACGGAAGAGCCCAAGGTGGTCCTTCCCGGCGAAGCCCAGGCGGGGACGGGCATCTACCATGCGGGAGACGGACCCTTAGTCTGCATCGATCCCGGCCATCAGGCCGTGGGCAACAACGAGCAGGAGCCGGTGGGCCCCGGGGCCTCCGAGACGAAAAAGAAGGTCTCCTACGGTACGGCGGGCTCTGCTTCCGGGCTGGACGAGTCTGAACTGAACCTGGCGGTGTCCTTACAGCTTCGGGACGAGCTTCTCACGCGGGGCTACCAGGTGCTGATGGTTCGGGAGACCAATGACGTGAATATCAGCAATGCGGAGCGGGCGGCCATCGCCAACGACGCGGACGCGGGCGCCTTTGTGCGCATCCACGCCAATGGTTCCGACAATTCCGGGAAGACCGGCTCCATGACCATCTGCCCCACGCCCTCCAACCCTTACTGCAGCCAGATCTATGACGAGAGCCGGGCGCTTTCTGACTGTATCCTGGATTACATGACGGCGTCCACGGGCTTCGGGAGCAATGGCGTGTGGGAGACGGACACCATGAGCGGGATCAACTGGTGCGAGGTGCCGGTGACCATCGTGGAGATGGGATACATGAGCAATCCCGACGAGGATCTGGAGATGGCGTCGGCCTCTTGCCAGGCAAGGATCGTGCAGGGCATCGCCGACGGGATCGACGCCTATTTCGGGCGGTAAGGGGACCGAGAAAATATACAGGTAATTGCGCAGAGGGCTTTTCCTGGAAGCAGTCGTCAGAATTTTTCTCGTAGGTTTTGGCTGCGCAATTACCTGCACTTTGTAGACGGAGAAAGGGGAGGATCCCGGGATATGGAAGGGAAAAAAGAAGATGCAAGGTCACGTTCCGAGCGGGCGGCGGACTATTTTCAGGAGGGATTCAATTGCTGTCAGTCGGTGTTCCTGGCTTTCGCGGACCGCTACGGGTTTGACCGGGAGACGGCCCTTAAGCTGTCCTGTTCTTTTGGCGGCGGCATGGGGCGCATGCGGCAGCTCTGCGGGGCCGTGTCCGGCATGGCCTTGGTCTGTGGTCTGGAGACCGGGAACACGGATGCCGGTGACAGGCGGAAGAAGACGGAAAACTACGGAAGGATGCGGAAGCTGGCGGACGCGTTCCGGGAGAAACAGGGAAGCATCGTCTGCGGCGAGCTTCTCGGTCTTTCCGAAGGGCAGAAAAAAGAGGAGGACGCCGCTCCTTCTGAGCGGACGGCAGAGTATTATAAGAAACGGCCCTGCAAGGAGCTGGTCCGGTGTGCGGCGGAACTATTGGAGCGGGAGTTCGATTTTTTATAACCGGGGTAAATTGGTGATTGCCGATCTTAGAAAAACTGCTATAATGAAAGAAGGAGAAAGGCGGGTGAGATCGGGTGTCTGACAGAAAAAGGGTAAAAACAGATGTGTTGTTAAAGGAATTTTGGAGACAGAACGACCGGTTCGCCGACCTGTTCAACGCCGTAGTCTTCCGGGGAAAGGAAGTGCTGAGACCGGAGGCGCTTCAAGAGATGGACACGGACCTTTCTGGAGTGATACATTTTAAAGATTATGAAGAATCCCTTGTCCGGGCCAGGGACGTGGTAAAAAAGATGGCTTTCGGCGTGGAGTTTGCGGTCTTCGGGATCGAATCCCAGCAGAACATCCATTACGCAATGCCGCTCAGGACTCTTTTGTATGACGGGATGGGATACTTGAAGGAGTACCAGGAGCTGGCCCATTCCCATATTGAGGAGAAAGGCGTCATGACGGGGGATGAATTCCTTTCCAAGATGCGCAGAGAAGACCGGCTGCATCCGATCATTTCTATCGTGGTTTACTATTCGGAAAAACCATGGGACGGTCCGATGTGCCTGAAGGATATGATCGTGGAAATGCCGGAAGAGATTGAGCGTATTTTTTCTGATTATAAGATGAATCTTGTCCAGATTCGGGAAAGCGACCGGTATGTGTTCCACAACGACGACGTAAAGACGGTCTTTGAGATTTCAAGGGAGATATTCAACGGAAATTTTGACAAAATTGCGGTATTATATAAACACAGGGAGATCGATCCCGAATTGATCACAGTCATCGGAAAGATTACGGATTCCGCAGAACTGATGCGCCAGGGAAATAATGGGGAGGTATCGAATATGTGTACTGCTCTGGAAAAGTTGAAACAGGAAGGATTTGAAGAGGGACGCCAAGAGGGACGCCAGGAAGGACGCCAGGAAGGACGCCAGGAGGGAATCCGGGAGTTGGTCTGCGAATGGGTCAGGGACGGCTATTCCACAGAAGAGATCGCGAAGCTGTTAAAAAAGCCGGAGGAGTTTGTGCGCCGGCTCCGGGAAAGTGCCATGGAAAGGGTGTAGATGAAAAATCCCGTTGACAAACGGAAGCTTCGAGTATATACTGATACAAGAATTTGACGCTGCCGCAGGCCGGCGGCGGGACAATGCGATGATGAGACCAGTAGACTGCGGGAGCTGGACAGAGAGAAGGGGATCGGTGGAAGCCCTTTGCAGGGAACGCAGATCGAAGACCGGCTCGGAGCGGCTCTAATACAGCCCGGCAGGCGCCGTTACCGCCATTTAAGAGGATTCTTGGAGAGAAGCTCCGGGAGTCAAGCAGGGTGGAACCGCGGATTACCAGTGAATTCGTCCCTTACCGTATGGAAAGTGATGCGGTAAGGGACTTTTTGTCATTGAAAAAGAAAAGGAGAACGATTATGAAGATCACATTGAAGGACGGCTCCGTGAGAGAGTACGGGGAGGCAAGATCCGTCATCGAGATTGCGGCGGATCTGAGCGAGGGACTGGCGAGGGCGGCCTGCGCCGGAGAGATCGACGGCGAGGTCGTGGACCTTCGGACCATGGTGGACAGGGATTGCGCCCTGAATATCCTGACTTTTGCGGACGAGGGGGGGCGGGCGGCCTTCCGCCACACGGCTTCCCATATTATGGCACAGGCCATAAAACGGCTTTATCCCGATGTGAAGCTGGCCATCGGCCCTTCCATTGCGGACGGCTTCTATTACGACATTGACAGCGAGACGCCTTTTACCGCCGAGGATCTGGAAAAGGTCGAGGCGGAGATGAAGAAGATCGTCAAGGAGGCCCTGCCCCTCGCCCGGTTCACGAAGCCCAGGGCGGAGGCCGTTGCCTTCATGGAGGAGAAGGGCGAGCCCTACAAGGTGGAGCTGATCGAGGACCTTCCGGAGGACGCCGAGATCAGTTTCTATGAGCAGGGAGAGTTCACGGACCTCTGCGCAGGGCCCCACCTGATGACCACGAAGCCGGTGAAGGCCTTTAAGCTCACCAGCCTGGCGGGGGCCTACTGGCGGGGCAGCGAGAAGAACAAGATGCTGACCAGGATCTACGGCACGGCCTTCACGAAGAAGGCGGAGCTGGAGGAGTATTTACAGCGGATCGAGGAGGCGAAGAAGAGGGACCACCGGAAGCTGGGCAAGGAGCTGGGGCTCTTCATGATGAGCGACGAGGGACCGGGCTTCCCCTTCTTCCTGCCGAAGGGCATGGAGCTTAAGAACACTCTTCTGGATTACTGGAGGGAGATCCATAAGAGGAACGGTTACGTGGAGATCTCCACCCCCGTCATCCTGAACCGCCACCTGTGGGAGACCTCCGGCCACTGGGATCATTATCAGGAAAACATGTATACGACGGTCATTGACGAGCAGGATTATGCCATCAAGCCCATGAACTGTCCCGGCGGCATTCTGGTCTATCAGTCGGAGCCCCGTTCCTACCGGGACCTGCCCCTCAGGATGGGAGAGCTGGGATTGGTCCACCGCCATGAGAAGTCCGGCCAGCTCCACGGTCTCATGCGGGTGCGCTGCTTCACCCAGGACGACGCCCACATTTTCATGACGCCGGAGCAGATCAAGGACGAGATCAAGGGCGTGGCGAGGCTCATCGACGAGGTGTACAGTCTCTTTGGCTTTAAGTACCACGTGGAGCTTTCCACCAGGCCGGAAAACAGCATGGGGAGCGACGAGGATTGGGAGATGGCCACAGACGGCCTCAGAAGCGCCCTGGACGACTTGGGCCTTCCCTACGTGGTCAACGAGGGGGACGGCGCCTTCTATGGCCCGAAGATCGACTTCCACCTGGAGGATTCCCTGGGAAGGACCTGGCAGTGCGGGACCATCCAGCTTGATTTCCAGCTTCCTCTCCGGTTTGAGCTGGAATACACCGGGGCGGACGGCGCGGCCCACAGGCCCATCATGATCCACCGGGTGGCCTTCGGCTCCATCGAGCGGTTCATCGGCATCCTCATCGAGCATTTTGCCGGGGCCTTCCCCACCTGGCTGGCTCCCGTGCAGGTTCGGGTGCTTCCGATCTCCGACAAATACCTGGATTACGCCGGGAAGGTGGCGGCCGCTCTCTCCGGAGCCGGGATCCGTGCGGAGGTAGATACCAAATCCGAGAAGATTGGATACAAGATCCGGGAGGCTCAGCTGCAGAAGCTTCCTTATATGCTGGTGGTGGGCGAGAAGGAAGAGGCGGAAGGACGCGTCTCCGTCCGCAGCCGGTGGAACGGGGACGAGGGACAGAAATCTCTGGAAGCCTTTGTGGCAGACGTGACGGAAGAAATCAAAAACAAAGAAAATCGGGCGGCGGCGAAGGTAGAATAAAATATACCATTTTGGCACAGACTAATTCCGACTACGAGAGAAGGAGGAATTGTCATGACGGATTTGGTATGCAGCGCAGAGACCTGCGTCCACAACTGTGACCGGTTCTGCTGCAAGGGAACGATCCTGGTGGAGGGCTCTGCCGCAAACTGCTGCGGCGACACCTGCTGCGCCAGCTTTGACGAGCAGACCCAGAACAACTGCCGGAACCAGTACGAGACGCCCTGCAGGGGGCTGACCGTGGAGTGCGAGGCCACGTCCTGCGTTTACAACGAGGGACGTCAGTGCACGGCGGAGGAGATCTCCATCGCCGGACACCAGGCGAAGATCCCGGCACAGACGGAGTGCGCCACCTATCAGGCAAGATAAGGGCCGAAAAAGAAAAAAGGGGCTGTCGGGAAATGCCAGATTTTAAACATTTGAGCCCCTGACAGAAAGATTCCCACAAAAATCAGTGTTCCATGGACACTGCATTCTTGTGGGAATCTTTTTATTATATATCCTTTTCTTTGCTGCCATATTTGAAGGCAACACAAACAGGCCTCTGGCCTATGCAGGGGCGCTTTCCCTATGCGGCAGGTTCCTCTGGCTTCCCTTCAAACTTCTTGATCTTCCCGTGGCGGAACTGGTGGTACTTGTTCAGATTCCTGCCCATGGCGTAAAGCAGGAATTCCTTTTGGATATTCCCATGGGCCTCTTCTTTCAGGTCCTCCCAGCGTTCATTGATCTTCATTACCTTGTTCTTTTCCTGGTCTTTCTTCCCGTCATACTTGTAAAGACATCTGGCTTTGTGGGGACATCCGCCGCAGTCTGCGCATCCATATACCTCTACGGTCTGTTCATAGCCGTCCCGGCGTCTCTTTTCCGTCCGGATGTGGAGCAGCTGCCTCCCGTCATGGCACACATAGTAGGCCTCGTCCTAGAACACATCACGCTTCATGTTGTAGTACTTCCCGATGTCTTCCTGATAGGCACGGGCCTTCCTCTTCTCATGGTCCTGGAGCTTGATGTAGCCAGTAATGCCTTTCTCTTTCAAAAACAGAAGGTTCCTCTCGCTGCAGTAGCCGCTGTCGGCAGTGACCTCACCCACATGCCTCCCAAATGTCTCCTTATGCTTCTCCAGCACTGGGATCAGGGTGCTGTAGTCCGTCCGGTCGCTGCTGACATGGCTGTGGATGATGAAGTAGTTCTCTACGGCTATCTGTACGTTGTATGCCGGTTTCAGCTGGCCGTTGAGCATATGATCCTCTTTCATCTGCATGAAGGTGGCCTCCACATCCGTCTTGGAGTAGCTGCTGCGGCCTTTCCCCATGATCTCGAAGCATTCCTTGTATTTCATCAGCCTCTCCCCGCACTCCTCCAGCTTTTCGTAGAGCTGCTGCAGCTGCGGCTTGTGCTTCCCCCTGCCCGCCACGAACGCGATCCCCTCGCCCTCTGCAATCTTCGACAGCCCGGCCTGGAGCCTGAGCATCTCCAGCGGCGAGCAGGAATCAATCTCTATCACGGTGTTATTGGACATCTTCTTATGCCTCGCCAGCTTCCGGGAACGGTTCTTCTCTATCACCTCCCGAACCTTGTCCATCCCTTCGATGATGAACATCCGGGCGTTTCCGAGGCCGTACTTCTCACCGTATCCGTTCTCCCCAAGGAACTGGTTGTATTTCTGGTATAGGGCCATCTATGGTGTCCAGCAGCCCTGCCAGGCGGTAGTTGATGCTGCCCCTCCATACGAAAGTGTACCGGTTGGCGTTCGCCTCCAGCTTGGTCCCGTCCATGAACAGCTCCTTCAGCGTCACCAGCCCTTCCTTTTCCAGCCGCCTCAGGAACTGGTAATGGAGGTCCTCCAGAAGCTCTGGGGTGAGCCGGCTGCCTTTGAATTCATAGAACGCGTCCCTTCTGGGCTTTTTCCCCTGGGTCAGCCAGATAAAAGCAAGATCTTCCCTTGTCTGAATATCGGGAGAGCAGTCCCGAATAATCCAATTCCTCCATCACTTTTTTCAGGGTATAGACCGGGCCGGTCTCAGGCAGTCCCAATTCGTACAGGCTGAAGTTGATTTTCTGTTGACCAATTTCAAAAAATTCGTTATAATATGTGTTGTTTAGTATAGTTACATTATATCATGTAACGGAGGAA
>CAMSZT010000067.1 GCA_947066815.1 uncultured Lachnotalea sp. | reverse complement strand
CGGGCTGATCTTTGCAGTGATTATTTTTGGGGCTTACGGCGTCGGGTACCAGCAGAAAATAAGTTCCGGAATTCTTTTATGATCCCCTCTGATATCAGACTGCAGGCAGTTGAGGTGCCAGAGTTTGAAAATGTATTTTATGGGAATGGGGCAAAGAATGGAATAAATGCTTTAAGTGAGAAAAAGGAAGCAGCGAAAACCGTATTGGCGGCAATTTATTCAGACCGGGAACTTGCAGATGCTTTGATCTACGGAAAAGAAGGAAAGGATTACACCATGCAGAACGGAATAGCTATACGTCAAAGTGAACATTCCATGTTAGGACTATTAATCGGCTCTGTTTTGGGAAACCCATTTATTACAAGTCCGGCAGATATGGATTCGCAATCAAAATGTGAAGAATTGTGGGAGACTGTAGAAGATTTAAGGCCGTCTGTTCAGTTGGGAGTACGATTCGACATGGAAATCATAGGAAATCAGGTGAGTCATATAAATACACTTTATTTCGAGCAGTATAATGAGAGTTTTTATGGAGGAAGTGCCGATTGGGAGACAGATTTAAAAAAATTACGGGAAGAAACGAAAGCACTTGGCATTGAGGAGGTAGTTTCAGAAATAAATCGACAATTGAGACAAAGAGAGTAGAGGCATTGATGGAGGAGGAATAAAATGTGGAGAAAGAAGAGTGTACTATTTGTGCTTGGCTTGTATTTGCTGCTTATGGCATGTGGGAAATCTGGGGGGAAAGATGTACGGAATGGAGCGGCAAAGTGGCAGGTGAATGTATGCCTAATGGAAGATGGAGTTCTATATAAAAACTCTGATACGGGCTGTATGGAATTTTTTGATTATGAGACGGGTAGTTACCGGGCGTTATGTGCTGATCCAAATTGTTTACATGACTCCATGGAGTGTGAAGCTGTTTACTTATATGAAAAAGCGAATTTTATCGGGCGGCTTGGAGATAAGTGGTATTATAATGGTTTGGATGCAAAAGAGAAGAGGAGCTTTAGGTGCTGTGATCTGGATGGAGGAAATGATAAAAAGGTAGGAGAATTTCCGTATGATTTTAGTGGTGCATTTGGAGATTGTGTTTTATTTTATGAGGGCTCCTGTATTTTAGCGACCGACGATACAATTATAAAGGAAGAAACGGAGGAATGGATCGGAACGATAAGCGGAATATACAGATATCATTTTGACACCGGAGGAATTGAAATGATCTGTCAGGAAAAAGAGTATATGAGGCCTGCCTATGCAGTCTATGGTACATATAAAGATTGGCTGATCTATACGGAATATAATGGAGAATATGTTACTCTTAAAAGTAAAAATTTAAAAACAGAGGAGGAAAAGAGTCTGGTCGATGATCAATGGGTGGGAAGGGTATTTGTTCATAAAAATCTGGTTGCCTGTACTTTGCCGGAGGATTCAGACCAGGGAATCATGGAAATAAACCTGGAGACAGGCGAAAAGGTAAGGGTGACCTCTAAAGGGGATATAGGAGATGTTTTTTGGACAGACAAGATCAAATTATATATTACATATGACTACGATAAGGACGGGAACACCAGATTTCAGGTGTACCGATATAACAATGGGGATGTTGAGCAGATACAAGAAGGAGATAGTGATGCTTGCTTTGTTCCATATGTTTTATATAAGGATATGCTAATTGGGAGGCTAGGATATTCCGGCCTTGCATGTATAGATAAAAAGGATTTTTTGGATGGGAAAATGAATTGGAGAATTGTCGCAGAAGAACAATCATAGATTATTCATCCGTCAGGTCGACCGTTTTTGAAGAGGAAAAATATTCATGAAGCTTGAGGTAATGCATCTAGTCAAAAAATATGGAAAGAAACAGGCCCTGAAAGGCATCAACGCGATCCTGACGGAGGGGGTCTACGGTTTTCTGGGTCCCAACGGAGCCGGAAAGAGCACTTTCATGAACATCCTGACCGGGAACTTAAAGGCCACCTCCGGGCAGATCCTCTGTGATGGAAAGGACATCCGGGAGATGGGGCGGGAGTTTCGGGGGATCCTGGGCTACATGCCCCAGCAGCAGGCCCTCTACCCGAACTTTACGGCGGAAGGGTTTCTGGCTTACATGGCGGCCCTCCGGGACATGAAGCGGGCCGAGGCGGCGAAAAGGATCCCGGAGGTGCTCGCCGAGGTGGGCCTCTTGGAGGTGGCGGGGGACAAGATCAAGTCCTTTTCCGGCGGCATGAAGCAGCGGCTTCTTATTGCCCAGGCGGTGCTGGCGGAGCCGAAGGTGCTGGTCCTCGACGAGCCTACGGCGGGGCTTGATCCGAAACAGCGGATCGCCATCCGCAACCTGATCTCAGAGATTTCGGCGGGGAAGATCGTGATCATCGCCACCCATGTGGTGACCGACGTGGAGTCGGCAGCCAACCGGATCCTGCTGATTCGGGAGGGGGAGATGGCGGCGGACTCCACTAGGGAGGAACTCTGCGGGGCCCTGGCGGGGAAGGTGTTCGAACTCCGGATCCCCCAGGAGAAGCTAAAGGCGGTGGAGTCGGACCCGGACCTCCTTGTGGGGAACATCTCCCGTGAACGGAAGACCCTGTTCGTGCGGGTGATCTGTGAAAACAAACCGGAGGGGTACGAGGCAGAGCCGGTGCGGCCGGGCCTGGAGGACGTGTACCTCTCCTGTTTTCAGGAGTAAAAAGACTGCCGGCAGGCGATCGCGGACCCCAGACATCTGTCGGATATCCTGGCGATATTTCCGGGAAAAGCCCTCTGCGCCGTGGAGGCAAGATCGGAGAAGGCAGGAGTCCCGAGTGACTTCTCCGGGCTTGCCGGAACGTTTGGCGCAGCAGGCTTTGGACGGACATATCGCCAGGATATCTCCCACGATCTTACGTTTCGCAATCGTTTGCCGGAAATGGAAGGAGGAAGCAGATGGGACGGCTGATCTTTTATGAATCGAAGAAGCTCATGGGGAAGCGGCTGATCCCGGCCTTGATTCTGTTTTTGTTTGCCTTCAATGGCCTGATGCTCTACCGGGAGTCGGGCCAGAGGATTGACTGGAGCTACACCAGAAAGGATGTGGGCCGAGTCTATGAAGACCTCGCGGGCTGTACGGCCCTGGAGGCGGAGGAAAGGCTGACAGAGAAAAAGGAGCTCCTCTCGGCAGTGTCTGTCTGGCGGGAGTGGACCGACGGCTATGGGGAGTGGAACAGGGAGGAGCGGGAGGTGTTCCTGGAACGGAACCGGGAGACTTTGGAGAACTATCCGAACCTGAACCCGGAGGGGAGCTACCTTTCCTACCTGACCAATTTTTACAGCGAGCAGGACCTGATCGACGCGGTCCTCTCCCAGGTGTCGGCGGTGGCCCATTATGAGGATTATCTGGCAGGGATTGACGGGGAGGCGGAGACCATGACCGCCTCGTCCCTCTTCGGGGATCCGGACACCTTCTCCTACCGGAACATCGAGCGGACGCCGCCGGTCTATGCCCACCTGAAAGGGACTGTGCTCCCGGCAGCCGACTCCGAGGGGCTCCTCCTGGCGACCGAGTTTCCACTGACGGATGTGCTCCTTCTGGCAGCGTTCCTGATCCTTGCTCTCTCCATGCTGGTGGGGGAGCGGGAGGAAGGGACCCTGCTCCTCATAAAACCCGCCAAGAGGGGATATCTGGAGACCATCGCGGCAAAGCTTCTGACGATGCTGTTTTTTTCGGTGATCCTCACCCTGTTCTTCTATGGGACAAACCTGTTTCTTTCGGACCGGCTCCTGGGGCTGGGAGATCTCTCCCGGCCCATCCAGAGTATCCGGGGGATGCTGGCCTCCCCCTATGCCATGATGGCGGGACAGTACCTGGGGGTATTTCTTGGGGCGAAACTTCTTGCGGCCATCCCCTTCGCCTCCCTGCTCTTCTGTCTGTGCACTGTGTTCCGGAACGGCGTCAGCGCCTGCCTGGCCTCGGCGGGGGCCATCCTCCTGGAAGCTGTCCTCTACCTGACCGTCGGCATCCATTCTTACTTAAGCCCCCTCAAGGTCCTAAACCTGGTGTGCATGGCGGATGCCCCCTGGTTCCTGGGGAGTTACCGGAACATGAACGTCTTTGGGTATCCGGTGGAGGTGATCCCTGCGGTCCTTCTGACGGCGTTTCTTGTGGCCGGATTCTCCTGCTCCTTTGCCCTCCTTCGCTATGTGAGGGAGGCCTCCGCCCTCAGCGCGGAAAACCGCTTCCTTTCCTGGTGGAAGACATTCCGGAAGAGGTGGCGGGGGAGAAGCCGGAGCGCGGGGGAACGGAGGGTCCGGGTCGGGCTTTTTGGGAAAGAGGTCTACAAGGTCTTTATCATGGAGCGGGCCTGCTTCCTGCTTCTCTTGTTCGCCCTCCTGCAGTGGAACAGCTACCGGGGCTTTTCGGTTTACCAGTCCCCGGAGGAATTGTTTTACCGGCACTACATCGGCTGGGCGGAGGGAGTCCCCTTGAGGGAGGCGGCCGGCCGCTACCAGGAGGAGCAGGGACGGTTTGACGATATGGACCGGAGGGCCGCACAGGCGTCGAAGGCCTACGCAGCCGGGGAAATCTCCTACGAGGAGAGGGAGGCGGTCCAGATGGAGGTGCAGGCATCCCAGAATGCCCGTACCGGGTTTCAGGCTGTCTTGACTCAGTACGAGCATGTCCTCGGCCAGGTGCGGGAGGGGGTGGACGCAGAGCTTTTCTATGCCTCCGGCTGGGAGGCGCTCCTGGATACCAGGGGACAGCGGGCGGACGTCATGGATGCGGGGAAGCTGGCGTTCTTCCTGGTGGTGGGCCTGGCGGCGGTTTTCAGCGTGGAGCGGACCAGCCGGATGGAGCTTCTGCAGAGCACCTGTGTCCGGGGCGGCGGAGGGGTCTGTAAGCGGAAATACCTGACCGGGCTCCTGTACGGGACCCTCGCCTGGGGGGTTGCCTTCCTCCCCCGTTACCTGGCGGTGTTTCGGGCCTATGGGACGGCGGGCCTTACCGCGCCCTTAAAGAGCCTCCCTCTGCTGAGTGACATTCCCTTTAACCTCCCCCTGTGGGGATACCTGGCGCTGGTGGGACTTTCCCGCTACCTGGGGATGGCGGCGGCAGCGGGACTCATCCTCTGGCTCTCCAGGCGGAGCGGGAACCTGGTCCACACCATCCTTCTGGGGAACCTCCTGCTTCTGCTCCCGGTGTTCCTCTGTCTGATGGGACTCACGGGGGAGCCGGCCTGTTCCCTGCTCCCGCTGCTCACGGGCTACTCCATGTACCGGCTGACGGCGGGGCGGCTTGTTTATTGGTGCCTGGCCCTTGCCGCCGGCGCCTGGTTCTATATCCAGACTTATGAGGAAGGAAGGCAAATGCGGAGCATTTCTAAAAATGCCTTCCGACGACATGGCAGGTGACGCAAAGCGGCGCGTGCCGATACCGATTGAGGAGGGACGGTTGTCATGAAAAAGAAATGGATGGTGTTTGCGGCGGTGGTTTTGTTCCTTGCTGCCTGCGGGCTGGGCCTTTACCTGGGGACGCCCGCCATTCCGAAGCGGAGCCGGGAGCAGACGGTGCCGGTGCAGTCCGTGGCCTCCCTCACCGGATACGCGGAGGCGGAAGCGCTCAGGAGCCGGTTTTTAGGGATCCTCTCCCGGAAGGAGGCAGTGTCGGTACAGCTGGACGCAGACCGGGAGACGGTGGGCTTTCTGGTGGAGGAGGGGGACGCGGTGGAAGAAGGGACAGTCCTCGCCGCCTATGACAACAGCTCCCTTCTGCTGGAACAGGAGCAGCTTCTCCTGGACCGGGAGCAGCTGGCCTTTGACGTGGAGAACGCAAATCTTCAGATCCGGACTTTAAAACGGGAGCGGAGCCAGGCGGAGGCGGCGCAGAGGGGGGACTACGACCTGCAGATCCTGCAGGCCGAGGCGGATCTCTCCCAGAAGGAATACGACCTTGGGAGGAAAGAACGGGAGATCGCCGCCATGGAGGAAACCCTGTCGGAGAAGGAAGTGGTGTCCCCCTGCAGAGGGGTTGTGACAGAGGTGGACCGGGAGGGCGGGAGCCTTTCCATCGTGCCGGAGGATGTCTACGAGTTTACATTTTCGGCGGGGGAAGAGGAGATCCGGGAATTTAAAGCCGGGGATGTGGTGCAAATCACCTCCAGGGACGGGAGCCTTGCCCTCACCGGGACCATCGACCGGGCAGGGACCGAAAATCCTGCGGAGAGCGAGACGGCCTCCGGAGCCGCCAGGGCTTCCATGTACCCGGTGAGCGGGACCGTCACGGGCGCGGGTGCATTCCTCTCGGGACAGCACGTCTATGTTGAGAAGGAGGAAGGCGCGTCGGGCGGCCTGGACGGATCTGCCGCCGGAGGAATCAAAGACGCCGGAGACACCGGGAGCGGAAACATCATGGATGGAGAAGCGGATGGCACCGAAGAGGCGGAGATCATCCTGCCGGAGGGCTATGTGGAGGACGCTTCCGGGAAGCCCTGGGTATGGGCCGCGGGGGAGGACGGGAAGCTTCGGAAGCGCCCGGTCACCCTGGGTGCCTACAATGACCGTCACAGCGCCTGGGAGGTGAAGGAGGGTCTTGCCATGACGGACTACCTGGCGTGGCCGTCGGCCCTCCTGGAAGAGGGGCAGGAGGCGGACTTCGGGGAGTAGAGTGGACGTAGGGAAATACGGAAGGACATCGGGAGGTGTGGTATGGAGAGAGGGATGTGGACAAGAAAAAGGCAGATCCTCGCGGGAGGGTGCGCGGGGCTTCTCCTGCTGGCGGGGGTATTTTCCGGTATGGGGCTTAAGAAGCTTCTCCCGGCCGGTGAGGATGCTGTCCCGGTTTATTCCGTGGAGGGCCTTCGGGATAAAAAGTGGTCCGATGCCGTATCGATTCCCGCCACCGTGGAGGCAGGTTCCCTGACCGCTTACTACTATGACAGCCGGAAACCGACGGCAGAGCTTTATGTGAAGGAGGGGCAGAGGGTGGAAGCCGGGACCGCCCTGCTTGGCTACGACTGCACGGCCCTTGCCGAGGAGCTTTCCGGCGTGGAGAGGAGCCTTGCCAACCAGCGGGTCTATCTGGAACGTCTGGGCGGCTTCATCGGGACTCTGAGAGCGACGAAGCCCAGGCCGGACGGCCTGGGGAGGAATCCGGGAGGAGCGGGCGGAGGACTTGCGCTCGTTTCTGCCGGGGAGCGGACGGACGGAGGGCCTGTGGTTTCTCTGGCTGGGAACGGAGCGTTTCTTCCGGTTTCCTCCGGCAGCCTGACAGCGCCCGCTTCGGCGGAAGAGAGCCTGGAGGGGTTCGTAGAGGCGGAGGGCCAGGATGGCGCCCCCGTGGTCTATGACCGGGTGGACGGAAGCGCTGTCCCTTCCGGCGGAACCGGGACGGCGCAGGATCCTTACGTCTACTATGTGAAAAAGGGCGGACAGGTGGCCCCGGAGGTCCTTGCCATGCTGGCGCGGATGAAGCTCAGCGGCCGGTTCGTCGTTGTGGAGGATGAAACGGGCATCCAGGCGCCGCTTCTTGTCTGGGATTTTGACGGGAAGGTTTACGAAGAGGTGATCCAGGGAGAATCCCCTTCGGAATCCCCGGAAGAGAGCAGCCAGACAGAGGAAAGCTCTTCCGGCCAGGAAGAGAGCAGCACAGAGATCTCGGAACCGGAGGAAAGCACACCGGGAGAGAGCGGTACGGAGAAGCCCGGAGCGGAGGAAAGTACACCGGAAGAGAGCGGCACGGAAACGCCCGGGACAGACCGGCCGGGGGAAACACAGGAGGAAAGCCCTTCGGATTCCGGGGAGGAGACGCCGCCGGACTTTAGCGGCGCGTTTGACGACGACGCTTTGAACGACGCCCTGGGAGGCCTGGAAAGTGCACCCCAGGGATATTCGGAGGAAGAGCTGGCCCAGGCTATCCGTGAGAGGAGCCTGGAGTATGAAAACCTGGGGCTTGCCATCCGAAAGAACGAGCTGCAGGCGGAAAAGCTGCGGCAGGAGATGGAAGAGAATGTCCTGACGGCAGAGACGGACGGGCTGGTGCGGACGGCCATGGATCCGAAGGAAGCCGCCCGCCTGGGACAGCCGGTACTGACGATCCAGGGGAGGGGCGGAAACCTCCTTGGCGGGCAGATGAACGAGGTGCTGGCGGCGGTTTTACAGCCTGGCGACCGGCTCCAGGTGTCCGCCAGGGTCCGGGGGAAGGCTGTCTCCTTTGAGGCCGTCCTTCAGTCCGTGGAGAGAGAACCGGGAGGCGGGGCAGGGGCCGCTTCACTTGGAGAAAGTGGAATATCCGTCGGGATGCCCGGCGAGAACGGCGGGGTAAGTGGCCTGACCGGAGGAGAAATGAACGGCCTGTCCTCCGGGGGAAGCGCAGGGAACCCTGCCATGAGCCATTACCGCTTTGCCGCCTCTGTGGCGGAGGGGACAGGAATCCGGGCGGGGGATCCGGTGGAGATTCTGATCCCGCGGGCGGTTCTGGGACAAAGTCCGGAGGGGGACGAAAGTCCTGTGGAGAACAAAAGCCCTGCGGAGAGCCAAAGTCCTGCCGCAGAGGGAAGTGTGATCCTTCCGGATGCGCTCCTGTTCTACGAGGGCGGAGCCGCTTTCGTATACGCCATGGATGGGGATGGGCGCCTGGTCAGACGGCAGGTGGAGACCGGGAGAAGCTTTGAGGGGACAAAGACGGAGATCCTCTCCGGGCTTACCGGGGAAGATTACCTGGCCTATCCGGAGGAAGCCGCCGGAAAAGAAGGGGCCAAGGCGCGGATTGTCTACGGGGAAGAGATGGAGATCGGAACGGAGGAGTCGGAAGCATGGGAGGAGACGGAATCATAACGAAAAACAGACGACGGGTGATGGCTGCCGTCTTATTCCTTTTCCTGCTCCTTGCGGCCGGGTTCCTGTCCTTCCGCCTGGGCAGGCGGGAGGGAGTGACGGAGCAGAGAAAGAGCGCGGAGGCGGGGGAAAAGTCGGAGGGACGCAATGAGGCGGGGGAGGGGGACTCCGGAGCGGGAACCGGAATAGAAACCGGGATGGATTTCGGGAAGGCTTCCGTGGCGGTGGCACCCTGCTCCCCGGACGGACTTCCCTGCGATTTCTCTGTGGAGCCCATTCCTCCCGCCCTGGTTCCCTTGGCAGACCGGATGCTCCCGGAGCTTGCGGGGCAGGAGCGGATAGCGGCGGCCTCCGCCTTTTACCGGAGAGACCTGGCGGCGGTCTATCGTGGGATGGACGGCCTGCAGGGAGGGAGTGTCCTGGGAATCGGGCCGGATTTCCTGGCCGCCGCCGGCTTTCAGGTGGAGAAAGGCCGGGGCCTCACAGAGCGGGACATCGAAGAGAAGCGGCGGGCGGCCCTTTTGGACGGCCGGGCGGCCCAGGCCCTCTTCCCCGGCCAGGATCCGGTCGGGGAGACCATCGAGGTGGAGGGGTGCCTTTACCAGGTGGTGGGTGTGGCCGATCTCTCCGAACCCCGGACAGGAGGCGGGGTGGTACTCATCCCGGAGAGCACCTGGCCGGAGGTGTACCAGTACGGGGAACCCAAATCGGTGGTCTTAAAACTTGCCGAGCCCGCAGAGGATGCTCTCACGGAAGCAGAGTGGGAGGCCTTTCGGGAGCAGACCGGCATCTATGCGGCGAGGATGTTAAACAGCATGGTGCCGGAGGGAGAGTCCATTCATTATCAGGCACAGGAATAGGAGGAATTATGTGGTTATCTGATTGGCGTGCAAAAAGGCGGGAGGAAGCGAAGCGGTTTATCATCGGAAAAGAGCTTCAGGTCATGCATCTGCTCTGGACAGAAGGGACGGACCTGTCGGTCTATGGTATCCAGCAGGTCATGCACAGAGACTATTCAAACGTGTATGACAGCGCAACCATCGAAAGTCAATTTTTTAGCTTAGAGAAAAAGGGCTTTGTCAGCATTTATTTTCAGGACTGCCTGCCGTGGGCGCACAGCCTGGTCAGCCAGGACGAATTTATAGAACGCATTCGCCAAAAGGAGCGGGAAGAAAACGAGAGGTTTGAAAAATATTGCCCGTTTGCCCGGATGGGAAGGAAACAGAGGGAATGGACGGAAGAGGATCAGGAGAAACTGGAAAAGCTCATAGCA
Organism: uncultured Lachnotalea sp.; assembly: GCA_947066815.1. Lineage (GTDB taxonomy): Bacteria > Bacillota > Clostridia > Lachnospirales > Lachnospiraceae > Lientehia. The sequence continues at coordinate 1,132 of CAMSZT010000067.1, read as the reverse complement.
TCCTTAAGCGACGGAGACGACGATCAAAGAAAAACAAAGTCTGCAGGACATGATCGATAAGAAAACAGTAGCCCCAGGCGACGCCAATAAAATGGCACAAAGATGGCTGAAGACAGCCGATGACTGGAAAAGAGAAACCTGCTATACTGATACTGTCCCAAAGTGGATTTCCAAAGAGTATTCTTATTGCGGCGCCGGATTACCTGGTGTCGTTTTCTTTTGTCCAAAATGAGGGACGACAGGATCAGACGTTGTGGAGTGAAACAATAGAATATTTATATTTGATGAACGTAACCGGTAGATAGTGCGTACCTCGACTGACATGGAGAAACATGCGACAATAGACTATATTCCTATTATTAGTATCAAAAGTTCAGTCTCAACTTTTGATACCGCCATACGGAGGTAAGTCTATGAGTTCAGAAACATCTATGGTGGCGGCAGATTTCCGTCTCCAGGAATGGGCCGCCCAGATCAGAGAATGCCAGAGCCGCCCGGCTGGGATGAGCGTTGTCGGCTGGTGTGCCTGCCACGGTATCACAAAAGCGAACTATTATTATCGGCTCCGCCGTGTAAGGGAATCCTGCCTTGAAACCATTCAGGGAGAAATACCCGCACATCAGATGGTCCCTGTGCATCCCGGGCTTCTGCGGCAGGGACAGGAAGACCGCAATGCGCAGCCAGGACTGGATATTTCTATAAAGGGTGCCTGCATCCATGTAACAGAATCTACATCAATGTCCCTCCTGACAAAGGTTCTTAAGGCGGTGCAGCATGCTGAATAATGCGGTCTGTTTTCAAGCGGTCTATATCGTTTGCGGATACACCGACCTGCGTTCAGGAATGGACCGGCTTGCGGCACTGGTGGAAGCGCAGACTGGTAACAGGCCTTATGTGCCGGATACCCTTTATCTTTTCTGCGGCCGGCGGACTGACCGCATCAAAGGGCTGGTATGGGAAGGGGACGGATGGCTCCTGCTGTATAAAAGGCTGTCAGAAAGCAGGTTCCAATGGCCGCGCAGTCCGGAAGAAGTGCGTTCCCTGACGCCGCAGCAGTTCCGGTGGCTGATGGAAGGGCTGACGATTGCCCCGAAGAAGTCCGTCAGGCCGGTGGAGCCGCCGGAATATATGG
>CAMSZT010000066.1 GCA_947066815.1 uncultured Lachnotalea sp. | reverse complement strand
GTTGGTTAAGTTATTCTGGATAAATGCAGCAATTTCGGCTATTGTTCTTTTGCGAATATGGCGGTCGCTTTTTTGGCTCTGCCCGCCTTTGGCGTAATATTTCATTCTCGATCTTAAGGAGCTGGATTTCTTTTTGGAGAGCCTTATACTCCTTGAGGGTAACCGTTTCCTCCTCAGACACTTTGATTGGAGAAAGCTGTTTTACCCAGTTGCTGAGTGTGCTCCGATTTACGCCATATTCACGTTCCAGTTGTGGATACGAAGTTCCTCCGGCATTGTACAGATCCACGATCTGCTGCTTGAATTCCGGGGGATAGGATTTTTGGTTTTTCGCCATGCTGAACATCTCCTTTACTCTTTCACTTGATAGTATAGATTGTTCAACTTTTCCTGTCCACGCTTATATACTAACACCAGTACATATCTGACTGCCAATGATAATGTAGTGGCTAATGCGGAATCTGCCAGTTCATGTCTTCCTTATATCACTTGCCATATATGGAAGAGGGCAGCCTGAATTTTTGTTTTGCATAACACGGATATCAATACTGAAAAAAGGAGAAAGAGTTATTATGGCAAACATTGAAAAAGAACTGAGAGCGATAATGGAAGCGGAGTACGGGGAAGAGGTGCGTTCTTCCATTCACGATGCGATCAGGGCCGGGAATGATGAGATCGTGGAATATGGACTCAGAGAAGAAGAGCGGTCACAGGCGGAGAGGGAAAGGATTGCAGCTGAGAATACAAGAACGGCGGCAGAAAAATACGGGGAAGAGGCCTAAGGCTGCAGCTGAAGCGGCGGCCGAAGCCGCCAACGAGGCCGCCAGGAGGGCCGATGAAGCCGCAACGGGCGGTGTATCCAAGATGCTCGTGAATTTCGAGGAACCGGAAGACATGAAGCCTCCAAAGAGTGGGGAGACGGTCGCTAAATTGTTCGGAAAGATGAAAAAGTGGTTTGGGAGCATATCCTCCGGCGCCGGGAGCACGCTGCTGGGTCATCTTTTATCACCGGGCAGGGTACTGGTCTCCGACGAAGGAGGAAAGGCTGCAGAATCCGATGTGTCCGTGTCCGATCTGGCCAATATAAGCGGAACTGCCGGCAATCTCCAGGAGCAGATCACACAGCTAAATGGCAATATGAATGACCGTATAAGAAGCTTTCCTGTAAGCTGCGGATCACATGGAGCATCCGGAGGCGTTACGTCACCCGGAAATATGATTTTTATAGGGTAAACACTGATATCCGGACGAAAAACTATTGAATCTTAAGTAATGACGTGCTATGATAGACATTGAAAAGGGAAACCCGAGAAGCGGCCTACCCTCTGAATAATACTTAGCTTAACGCTTTTCAGCGTCAGCCGTCAACTATTCGTGGTAGTTGGCGGCTATTTCTTTCCCTTAAAAATCTGAAAGATCAGATTGATAAGGGCGACAACGAAGGTACAGAACAGGAAAAGATCCTGGTATGTAATCATCGCATCCCCCTCCTTCCTCTTAGGTCTGGAGGGTCGCCCCTCCGAAAGAGGAGGGTAAGCCGCCTTGGCTCTCCGGTTTCCCATAACGTCCATTATAGCATGGAATCTGATCCGGAACAATAAAATTTTAGCGGCAGCCGGAAATTCCCGATCAAAAAAACCTGTATCTGCAGGAACCTTCATCAGTTCCCGCAGATACAGGGCTTTCTGTTTTCTGGAGACAACAGGGCTCGAACCTGCGACCTTCTACACGTCAAGCAGACGCTCTCCCAGCTGAGCTATGTCTCCGCTACAAAGAACAGTATAACGGAAAGTGGGAAAAAAAGCAAGAGGAAAATTATTTTCTTCAGGGTTGACAAATACGGCCCGTTGGAATACAATAAAACAGAACTGAATAATCCAAACCTGTGACGGAGAGAAGTATCCGGTACATGAACGTGCAGAGAGTCCCGGTTGGTGCGAGCGGGGCCGGGAGTGGTCGGTGAATGGACTTCGGAGGGCGGACCGAAAGGCGGCAGAGAGTGTGGGGACGGCCGATGCAAGGCGCGGCAGATTCCGCGGCGCAGCCAAGTAGGGGCCGACGGGCATCCCACCCGTTATCCATCGGGACGCGTATGGATGGTACGTGAGAGCGAGAGGACGTACAACGTCAATTTGGGTGGTATCGCAGAAGCAGGAGCTTTTGTCCCATGTGTGGGGCAGGGGCTTTTTTGTATTTCATATCCTTTCCGCTTTGGCGAGGCGGAAAGGCCATCTGCCGCCTGAGAGAAAATATAGTTCATAGTAACAGGAGGACATCATTATGAGAAAACACAACCTGGTCAGAAAAGTGGCTGCTATGACAGCAGCGATCGCCATGGGCCTTTCCCTGCTTGCCTGCGGCGGCGGTGAAAAGGAAACGAAAGCGCCGGAGACACAGAAAGAAGAGAGCGTCGGCGAGACGGATGCGGAGAGTACGGAGGAGGCGGCCGGAACGGACGGCGCAGGCACAGAGACGAAGGCGGCCGGCAGCGAGGAAGGCGGGAAGAAGGATCTGAAGGTTGCCATCGTGAAACAGATGGACCATGCGTCCCTGGATGAGATCGCCGACGCCGTTGCGGCGGAGCTCGACAAGCTGGCGGCGGATAACGGTATCACCATTGAATATGAAATCTATTCCGGACAGGGCGATCAGAGTACCTTAAAGCAGATCGGGGATCAGGCCGTTGCGGACGGCGTGGACATGATCATCCCTGTCGCCACCCTGGCGGCCCAGGTCATGACGGTCTGTGCGGAGGAGACAAAGACTCCCGTGATCTACGCGGCGATCTCCGACCCGGAGGCGGCGGAGGTGACCGGCATTGACTATGTGACCGGCACCAGCGACGCGCTGAACACGGAGTTTATCCTGGATATGATGTTCAGGCAGAACCCGGATATCAAGAAGGTGGGCCTTCTGTATTCCCTGTCCGAGGCCAATTCCCAGACGCCCATCGCCGAGGCCAAGGCTTATCTGGACGCGAAGCAGATCCCTTACACGGAGGCGACGGCCAACACCAACGACGAGGTGATCGCCGCGGCCAGCGTGCTGGTCTCCGAGAAGGTGGACGCGGTCTTCACGCCCACGGACAATGTGATTATGTCGGCAGAGCTTGCCATTGCGGACAGCCTGATCGAAGCGGGCATCCCCCATTACACCGGGGCCGACTCCTTTGTGAGGAACGGGGCCTTCGCGACCTGCGGCGTCAATTACACCGACCTTGGAACGAAGACGGCCGATCTGGCTTATCAGGCCGTGACGGAGGGCATGGACGGGATGGAGGATTTCTACAAGATGGACGGCGGCATCATTACCGTCAATACAGAGACGGCGGAGGGACTCAAGATCGATCATTCCGTATTTGCGGATATGGGAGAGCTGGTCGAGGTCCAGACCACCGAGGAATAAAGAGAGAAAGAATGAAACATCGGTAAATGACGGAGGATCCTCATGATTTTTATCACGCAGACGGCCCTGGAGCTGGGCTTCATGTATGCACTTGTGTCCATGGCACTGTTTTTGAGTTACCGGGTGCTGGACATTGCAGATCTGACCACGGACGGGAGTTTTGTGCTGGGAATGGCGGTGTCGGTCTCCCTGGCGGCGGCCGGACATCCCTTCCTGGCGGTCCCGGCAGCCATGCTGGCCGGGGCGGCGGCCGGCTTTGTCACGGCCTTTCTCCAGACAAAAATGGGCGTTCCGTCCATCCTGGCGGGCATCGTCACCAACACGGGGCTTTACACGGTCAACCTGATGGCCATGGGATGGAGCTCCAATGTGAACCTGCTCAAGCAGGAGACCATATTCAGCCTGTTCAAGAAGACGGGGATCGGCGGAGGCTGGTATGAGTTCGTGCTGGCGGCGGCGGTGGTCGCGGCGGCGGGACTGTTCCTGGTCTGGTTCCTCGGTACCAGGCTGGGGCTTTCCGTCCGCGCCACCGGGGATAACCGGGACATGGTGCGGGCCTCCTCCGTCAATCCGGTTTTCACCATCACCGTGGGCTTATGCATCTCCAATGCCCTGACGGCCCTCTCGGGGGCCGTGGTGGGGCAGCTCCAGAAATCGGCGGATATCGGCGGCGGTACCGGGATCGTGGTGGTGGGCCTGGCCTGCCTGATCATCGGCGAGACGGTGATCGGCCGGGGTTCCGTGAAGAGGGGCGTCCTTGCCGTGGTGGTCGGAAGCGTCATCTACCGCTTTATCTATGCCGTTGTCTTGAAAACAAAGATCGTTCCGATTGAATGCCTGAAGCTGGTGACAGCGGTTATCGTGGCCTTTGCCATCGCCGCTCCCACACTCAGGACTTACGCTGCCTTAAGAAAACGCATATGGGCGGCTTCCAGGAAGAAAGGGGGGCGGTGAGCATGCTTCGGATCGAAAACATCTCGAAAACGTTCAATGCGGGCACGGTCAATGAGAAGAGAGCCGTCTCCGGCCTCTCCCTCCATCTGGAGCCCGGAGATTTTGTCACCATTGTCGGATCCAATGGGGCCGGAAAATCCACCCTGTTCCATGCGGTGGCCGGGGGCTTTTATGTGGACGAGGGCTCCATCACCCTGGACGGGAAGGATATCACCTTTGTGCCGGAATATAAGCGCAGCCGGGTGATCGGCCGGCTGTTCCAGGATCCCCTCCGGGGCACGGCCCCCCACATGACCATCGAGGAGAATCTGGCCCTCGCCTACCTCAGGACATCCAAGGGGAAGGCACCCTTCAGCCGCATCTCCAAAAAGGATAAGGCATTTTTCAGGGAAAAGCTGGTTCTTCTCGATATGGGGCTGGAGGAACGGATGAGCCAGCCGGTGGGCCTGCTCTCCGGAGGACAGAGGCAGGCCCTGACCCTCCTCATGTCGACGATCGTGCCGCCGAAGGTCCTTCTTTTGGATGAGCACACGGCTGCCCTGGACCCGGGGGCGGCGGAAAAGATCCTGGCCCTGACGAAGGAGATCGTCGCCGCGGAACACATTACCTGCATGATGGTGACCCACAACATGAATCAGGCCCTGAGCGTGGGAAACCGCACCCTTATGATGGCGGAGGGGCGGATCGTCCTGGACATCTCCGGGAAAGAGCGGGAGGGTATGAGCGTCGACGGGCTCCTCGCCCAGTTTAAGGAGCGGGCAGGCCGTGCCCTCGACAACGACAGGATCCTCCTGTCCAGGTGACCGCCGCCGTTCCTCCGTATCCCCCCGCAAAGACAAAAATGCAGAAACTTATGGGAAAGAGGATTGAAAATCACTTTTGGTTGCGGTATACTTTAAGAAAATTTAAGGCTGCCCGGCAGACAGCAGAATGGAGAACTGTGATGGAAAAGAAAAACATCGACTGGGGAAATCTCGGATTTTCCTATATGGAAACGGACAAGCGGTTTGTCTCCAACTTTAAGGACGGAGCATGGGACGAGGGAGCCCTGATCTCCGATGGAAACGTGACCATGAGCGAGTGTGCGTGTGTCCTGCAGTATGCGCAGACCTGCTTTGAGGGCCTGAAGGCCTATACGACCGAGGACGGGCATATCGTGACCTTCCGCCCGGATCTCAACGCGGAGCGGATGGAAGCTTCCGCAAAGCGTCTGGAGATGCCCGTATTCCCGAAGGAGCGCTTTATCGACGCGGTGGTCCAGGTGGTGGCGGCCAACGAGGCTTATGTGCCTCCCTTCGGCTCCGGCGCGACCCTGTATCTGCGGCCCTATATGTATGGAAAGAATGCCGTCATCGGCGTGAAGCCTGCGGACGAGTTTGAGTTCCGTGTGTTCTGTACGCCGGTAGGCCCTTACTTCAAGGGCGGCGTGAAGCCCCTCACCATCCGGGTGAGCGATTTTGACCGTGCGGCTCCAAACGGCACCGGGCACATCAAGGCGGGGCTTAACTATGCCATGAGCCTCCATGCCATCGTGTCCGCCCACGAGGAGGGATACGATGAGAATATGTATCTGGATCCGAAGACCAGGACCAAGGTGGAGGAGACCGGCGGAGCCAACTTCCTGTTCGTGACAAAGGACAACAAGGTGGTGACGCCCAAGTCCGGCAGCATCCTTCCCTCCATCACCCGCCGCTCCTTAGTCCACGTGGCAAAGGAATATCTCGGGCTTGAGGCGGAGGAACGCGAGGTATATTTGGGCGAGGTGAAGGATTTTGCGGAGTGCGGCCTCTGCGGCACGGCTGCGGTGATCTCCCCCGTGGGCAAGATCGTGGATCACGGCAGGGAGATCTGCCTGCCCAGCGGTATGACCCAGATGGGGCCTGTGACCAAGAAGCTCTACGATACCCTGACCGGCATCCAGATGGGGCGCATCAAAGCTCCGGAGGGCTGGATCAAAGTGATCAAATGACACATTGCGCGGGGTATCAGAGGCAGCGTCAGATCAGAACACGAGACAACAGGAAAGGAAATTGCTCCGGCAGTTTCCTTTCTTTGGTATGAACGGGGGGCGGCTATGAAGCGCAGGATGGAGATCAACGGCCTTATGGTCGAGGCAGAATATCCGGACAGGACGGTGGAGGCCATATTTCTTCCTCTTCTTGCCGGCCTTGGCCGGATGCAGAGGGAGTGCGGGCGGCGTCTCATCGTGTTCCTGGCAGCGCCTCCGGCCACGGGGAAGAGCACGCTGGTGAAGTTCCTCACGGAGCTTTCGGAGGAGACGGCGGGCCTCATGCCTGTGACGGCGGTGGGGATGGACGGGTTCCATCATTATCAGGAATATCTGCTCTCCCACACGGTCCTGCGGGACGGGAAGGAGCTGCCGATGACCCATGTGAAAGGCGCCCCTATAAGCTTTGACCTGGCGGCGTTTGCGGAGCGGCTTTCGCAGGTGCGGACGGAGGCGCGGTGTCCCTGGCCGGAATATGACCGGAAGCTCCATGACCCGGTGGACGGGGCGGTCCTGATCGAGGGAGAGATCGTGATCGTTGAGGGAAATTATCTGCTTCTCGACGAGGACGGCTGGCGGGATCTGAGATCCCATGCGGATTATACGGTCCGGATCCTGGCAGAGGAGGAGCAGGTGCGGGACAGGCTGATCTGGCGGCGGACGGTGAACGGGGTGGGGCAGGAGGAGGCGGAGTACATGGTCGACAACAGCGACCTTCCCAATGTCCGTCTCTGTATGGAACGGTCCATGGAGGGGGATCTTACCCTGCGGTTAACGGAAGACAGAGATTTTGTCCTGGCGGGCGGGAAACTGCCATGAGCGGGGCCGGCCGGAAGGCGGGCGTTTGGCCCGAACAGGGAAAAGGAGGATTTGATATGGCGAAATGGCTTGACGACGCGGTGTTTTATGAGATCTATCCCCAGTCCTTCAAGGACACAAACAGTGACGGGATCGGAGATTTTAACGGGATCCGGGAGAAGCTGGATCACATAAAAGAGCTGGGCTGCAATGCCGTCTGGATGAATCCCTGCTTTGAGTCGCCCTTCGGCGACGCGGGATATGACGTTTCGGATTATTATAAGACGGCGCCCCGGTACGGGACCAACGACGAGCTGAAAAGGCTGATGGACGAGATCCATGTCCGGGGCATGCACATCCTTCTGGATCTGGTCCCGGGGCATACCTCCATCGAGCACAGGTGGTTCCGGGAATCCATGAAGGCGGAGGACAATGCGTACACGGACCGCTATGTGTGGACGGACAGCATCTGGGAGACACCGGAGGGTCCGGGCGCCCTCAGGGGGATCTCGGACAGGGACGGCTCCTGCCTGGCCAGCTTTTTCTCCCACCAGCCGGCACTGAATTACGGCTATTACCGGCCGGAGAAGCCCTGGCAGCAGGCCATGGACGCTCCCGGCCCGAGGGCGACGGTCGCGGAGCTCAAGAAGATCATGAGGTTCTGGCTTACCATGGGCTGCGACGGTTTCCGGGTGGATATGGCACACTCCCTGGTAAAAGGGGATGAGGACGGGAGGGGCACCATAGAGCTCTGGAAGGAGATCCGGGCATTTCTGGATGAAGAATTTCCGGAGGCGGTCATGGTCTCCGAGTGGGGAGAGCCGGACAAAGCTCTTGCAGGCGGCTTCCACATGGACTTCCTGCTCCATTTCGGTCCGTCCCACTACAATGATCTGTTCCGCTGTGAGGAGCCGTATTTTTCCGGCAGGGGAAAAGGAGATGTATCGGAATTTGTCCGAAGGTACCGGGAGAATTATGAGAAGACGGCCGGAAAGGGACTGATCTGCATCCCCTCCGGCAATCACGATATGGCGAGGCTGGCAAGGACCATCCACGGGGACGAGCTCAAGGTCGCCTTCGCTTTTCTGCTCTCCATGCCGGGAGCTCCGTTTATCTACTACGGCGACGAGATCGGCATGCGGTACGTGGAGGGCCTTACCTCCGTGGAGGGCGGCTATGACCGGACCGGTTCCCGCTCTCCCATGCAGTGGGACGGCTCCGTAAATGCGGGCTTCAGTCTGGCCGGGGAGGAAAAGCTGTATATCCCGCTGGACCCGGCCCCGGACCGGCCGACCGTGGCGGGACAGACGGCAGATCCGGACTCTCTTTACCATGAGGTGAGGGAGCTGATCGCGCTGCGCCAGGCACACCCGGCCCTTAAGAATCGGGGCGGCATCGAGTTTATCTGCGCCGAAAAGAACGCCTATCCGTTTGTATACCTGAGGAGCGCGGAGGAGGAGAGGATCCTCGTGATCCTGAATCCGTCCCACAGGCCGGCCTCCTTTGCCTGCGGATATCCGCTGACTGCGGGGCTCCGGACCTTCGGCGGGGAGATCACGGTGAAGGACGGTACGGCGGCAGTTCCCGGGGGATTTTATGGTTTTTACCGGGTGTAGTGGGGATTCACCCATAGTTTTTGTAACTGTGATGGAAAAGCGGAATACCTTGTGCTTTCCCGAAGGAGTAAAGATGAAAAAGAAAACAAGAGAGGAAGCGATCGAGGAGCTGTCCTTGATGTTAATGTACCTGACAAGATTTTCTGATGATGATGAATATTGCAGATATATGGAGATGGCCTGGAAAAGTTATGATTTTGGCGCTTTGAATGCGTTGGATCAGAAAGAGCTTATCTTCCAGCCGAGATCATCCAGGGGCTATTCGAAGTATGCCTATCTGACAGAGAGCGGAAAGGCGAGAGCCAGGGCTCTTTTGGAGGAATATGACCTGGCGGATCAGGAGCTCTATGAAGCCTATGAGTTCCGGGGGATCCGTGCCGGTGAGGCGGATCAGGCGGCTCAGATCGAAGCAATATGCTTCCCCCAGGAGGAAGCCTGTAAGCCGGAGATCATGAGGGCGCGCGTTCAGATATTTCCGGAGAATTTTCTGGTGGCGGTCAGCAGAGAGACGGGGAAACTGGTCGGGTTCATCAATGGACTGTCCACCGATGAGATCAACCTGAGAGATGAATTTTATAAAGACCCAAAGCTTCATGTGCCCTCTGGAGAGAATATGATGATCCTCGGTGTGGATGTTTTGCCGGAATACAGAAAACAGGGGATCGCCAGAGAGATGATGTACAATTTTCTCCGCCGGGAAAACGATAGGAACAGGAGGTTTGTCATCCTTACCTGTCTTTCCAACAAGGTTAAGATGTATAAGAAATTTGGCTTCCGGGACTATGGGGAGGCAGATTCCTCATGGGGCGGGAAGAAGTGGCATGAGATGGTGTATGTGCTGAATTAAAGCATGTGCGCAAACAGGATATCCCTCAAAGGAGTGAAAGGATATGACGGTTTTTGTCTGTGTGGACGATCATAACGGCATGCTGTTCAATCACCGGAGACAAAGCCGGGACGAGGCGGTCCTTAAGGACATGCTGGACGCCGCAGGGACGGACATATGGATGAATGGATATTCATCAAAGCTTTTCCGGAAGGCTCCTGACCGGGTGGTCATAGAGGAAGGGTTTCTCTCTCTCGCACCCGGGGATGGTTACTGTTTTGTGGAGAATGTTCCGCTGGGGCCCTGTGAGGACAGACTGGAGACCCTGGTCGTCTATTGCTGGAACCGGTCATATCCGGCAGATACCTGTCTGGATATCGATCTGAGCCGTGACTGGGAACTTACGGATACCAAAGAGTTTGGAGGAACCTCACATGAGAAGATCACACGAAAGACCTATGAGAGAAAGAAACGGTAAACGGGCATTTTTGCTGAGCCTTATTTTGGCCGCCGCCCTGTCTGTCCTGGCCTGCGGGAATGCGTCAGGTACAGACACAGCTTCTGTTCCGGAGACAGAAGCTGTTACAGAAGCGGCTGCAGGATCCGTTTCGGAAGCAGAAGTACTTCGGGAAACAGAAGAGCTGCGGGAGACGGAGCGGATCAAAGAGACAGAGCCGCCGGAATCGTCGGCGGAGGAGCCGCCAGAGTCTCCGGTCCCCCTGGCGGAGGAGCTTGCCGCCGGCCTTGGATCCGAATTTTTGGAGGATATCCCGGAGTATTCCGGGGAACCCTACACCGCCGTAAATGACAACGTTCCTTTTTTCGACAGGACGGACCTGCCGACGGAATCCTTTGAATATTATTCGGATCTGGACGAGCTGGGCCGCTGCCGGACGGCATGCGCCAATGTCGGGACGGACATCATGCCTGTGAAAGAGCGGGAAGGCATCGGGCAGGTCAAGCCCTCAGGCTGGCACACGGTGAAATATGAGAATGTCGACGGGAATTATCTGTATAACCGCTGCCATCTGATCGGATATCAATTATCTGCGGAAAACGCCAATGAAAAGAATCTGATCACGGGCACCAGGTATCTGAACGTTTCGGGGATGCTTCCCTTTGAAAACATGGTCGCCGACTATGTGAAGGAGACGGAGAACCATGTTTTGTACCGGGTGACGCCTGTCTTTGAGAATGACGACCTTGTGGCCCGCGGCGTCCTCATGGAGGGCTGGTCTGTCGAGGATGACGGCGACGGGATCTGCTTCAATGTATTTGCCTACAATGTACAGCCGGACATTGTGATCGACTATGCAAGCGGAGAGAGCCGCCAGGGGGAACCGGTGTCCATTGCCAAGGCTTCCGTTTTGCCGGAGGGCCAGGCGGAAGTCCCTGTTAAGGCTCCGGAGGAAGATGCTCTCGAAGAGACCGCCGCACCGGTTTTGGGGGAATCCACCGAGGAGCCGGAGCCGGAACCGGTCGGTACGGATTACATCTTAAATACGAACACTCATAAATTCCATTATCCCTCCTGCGGGAGCGTGAAGCAGATGGCGGAAAAGAATAAGCAGTTTTATTCCGGTACGAGGGATGAAGTGATCGGCATGGGGTATGTTCCGTGCAAGAAATGTAATCCGTAACTGTCGGTGAGGATTATAAAGAGAATATGTATGGCAGTCGTTTCGGCCCGGCATTATGCCGGGCCTTTTTGCGGTATGACGGGCATGCCCGTGTTCTGTGGTGAAAGTCCACATAGGCGTAGCTACCGACGAACTACAGAGCGACTCCCAAGGTTTGTATTGTGAGATGCAGGCGAGAAGAAGGGATAGCGAAATCGTAGCCCTACGAACAGAAACCTGATATAAAGGCGTACATGGCGGGCAAGTTGGCCGCAAGCAACGAAGCCCTAAAGGTAGCCGTAACCCATGTGCGTAAATCAGGAGGGTAGACGAAGAAAGAACACGGACTTATCCCGCGAGGTCTCACGGACGCAGGTATTGGTCGAAGTATCCCGCCTGCGGTTGAAAACGATTTACCGTGAGAAGTCAGCAGAAGCCATAGTAGGCAATTAAAAAAAAGGTTGCTAAAGGGCTGAACAATGTAACCGTGCAGACGAATGTATGTACCTGTGGGTATCTGACAGCGGAGGTAGGCGAAACGTATATGAGCCGTAAACGCGAAAACATAGGACTTACCACAGGGAACGGAAAGGAGCGAAGCACACAAAGCATGTCGGAGTTATTGGAAAAGATACTGGATAACAGAAACATGAACGAAGCGTATAAGAAAGTCTGCGCCCAAAAAGGGGCAGGCGGTGTGGACGGCATGGAACTGGAGGAACTGGACGGATATATCCGTGAGAACTGGAACAGTATCAGGGAGCAAATCAGAGAAAGGAGTTACAAACCACAGCCAGTGAGGCGGGTAGAAATACCCAAACCAAACGGAAGCAAAAGAAAACTCGGAATACCAACCGTCATGGACAGGGTAATCCAACAGGGGATAGCACAGGTAATCAGCCCGATGTGCGAGCCGTTGTTTTCGGAGAACAGTTACGGATTCCGTCCGGGCCGGAGTTGCGAAATGGCAGTCGGAGAAATGCTCATATTCCTGAACGAGGGATATGAGTGGATTGTGGACATTGATTTGGAGAAATTCTTCGACAACGTACCACAGGACAAACTGATGAGCCTTGTGCACAGCGTCATAAACGATGGGGATACGGAATCACTGATACGGAAATATCTGAAAGCCGGGGTAATGGTACAGGGAAGATATGAGAAAACGGACAGGGGAACGCCGCAGGGAGGGAACCTGTCGCCGCTTCTGTCAAATATCATGCTGAATGAACTGGACAAAGAGTTGGAGAAACGGGGGCTGAGGTACGTGAGGTATGCGGACGACTGCGTGATAGCAGTCAGAAGCGAAGCAAGCGCCAAACGTGTCATGTATTCGATAACAGACTGGATACAGCGAAAGCTCGGATTAAAGGTGAACGCTGAAAAGACGAGAATCACAAGACCGGGCAGGCTTAAATATCTGGGATTTGGATTCTATAAGGATACCAAAGCAAAAGAATGGAAGTGCAGGCCGCACAGGGATTCGGTGGAGAAATTCAAGCGGACACTAAAGAAGCTGACAAACCGGAGCCAGTCCATGGCATTTGCGGTAAGGGT
>CAMSZT010000065.1 GCA_947066815.1 uncultured Lachnotalea sp. | reverse complement strand
AAATGGATGATATTGTAAAAAAGTATAATGCATCTATTGGCTTTGACCAGAGAATTTTATGGTAGCAGTACCGGAAATTTCGTGGGGGGAAACGGTTCCCTTAGCCTTTATAGTAATGGGGCTAATGCTACTACATCAGTAGAGAATGCTTATACTGCTTATGTGAAAGTAAAGTGTCAATTTCAATCGACGCTTACGAGTACGGTTATATGGAGGGATTATGTGCAAAACTCCGCTACCGCATATACGTCGTCATCCAATGCGGCGCCAGTAGGTCATGTAGCGCTACAGGCGATCAGCAAACATTGGGGGAGTCAGGAGGGAGCCGCTCAGACTTTGACTTTGACAAAAAGGAAATAATTGTATTGTTGTCTGTTTCGAGGGAGAGTGACGTTTTCATTCTCCCTCAGAAAACAGCTAAAAACAGCTTGGATCCTTGCAGAAAGGGGATGCAGATGAAGAAATGGTGTATGACTCTCCTGGCGGTGGCCGTGTTTAGCATGTGCATGTGCGGCTGCGGTTCCCCTAAAACCGTACTCAGGTGGGCGATGTTCGGCAGCTTTCAGGATATGACAAAGTGTCAGAAGGCGGTGAACGAGAAGCTGCAGGAGAAGGGGATCGATTGTGAGATCGAGTTTGTGAACGTTCCCTCGGAGTATGATGGAGATTACGGAGAGTACCTGAAGCCTTACTGGTCGGCGCTGGAAGAAGGCGGTTATGATATTGTCGGTATGCTGGAGACCTGGAGCTATCTGGATATGTACCAGACGGCGATAGACAGAGGGCTTCTGCTTCCTCTGGATCCGATGCTGGAGGAGAGGGAGACGGGAAAGAAGCTCAGGGGGGCTTATCCCGAAAACATGTGGGAGGCCATGAAGCTTGGCGGGAGTATTTACGGAGTGGCGACGCCGGGATTGGAGTTTCATTGTTATCTCGTTTTTAATCAGGAGTATGCGGAAAAGTATCATCTGGATCCGGACAAGGTTTCGGAAGACAATCTGGAAGATTATCTGCGGACAGCCATGGAGGGAGAGCGGGCGGAGGGGAATGACGGATTTGTACCAATAAAATACCTTCCCTACCTGCCTGTTGAGGGTTATGAATCCAGTCTATGTTCCTTTATAGAATTTGATGTCAGCGGGGAGAAGCCGGCGGCTAAAAATATCCTGTATGAGGAGGCATACCTGAGCCGGATCCGGACACTGACGGACTGGCAGAAGGAAGGAATGATCGTTACAGAGGACAACGGAGCCGTTGAGAGAGGGAATTTTCTGGCTGAGATTGTTTATTCTTATTCTGCTGAAGCTGCAGAATGTGAAATGGCCTGGAGGACCGGCGGGAGTATCCGGCTCCACGCAGTCGGGTTTCCCAAATTCGACGTGCTGACCTGCTTTCGGGGCGCGAAGACGGGAGTCGCCGCTTCCGGTAAACAGAAAGAAGAAGCCTTTGATGTGCTGGCGGAAATCTGCAGCGACGGGGAACTTTCCAATGCCCTGGTGTACGGGACGGAAGGAGAGGATTATGAGTTGGCGGATGGGCAGGCAGTGAGGCATGAAGGGGAACTGGGGGACTATTTGAAGCGGTATTTTGGGAATTCCTTATTGACTTTGCCGGGGCAGAAGGATCCGCCGGATAAATGTCAGAAGGTATACGGAATCGTGGAACAGCTTCCCCTGCCAAAGCTCATAGGCTGGCCTTTTGATATCTCCGGGGTGGAGACGGAGCTGGATCAGCTGAATGAGTATTATTATAGTGAGCATATTGATTTCTTTTCTGGAGGAAGCGCCGACTGGGACCGGGAGCTGGAGGAACTTCGCCGGACGACGAAGGAGTTGGGCATTGACCGGGTGATCGAGGAGATGGATGCCCAGCTGGCAGAGTGGGAGGGAAGATGAGGATCCGAGATCAAAAATGCGCTGTGGCTGCGGCAATGGCCCTGTTCCTTCTGTTTTCCGGCTGCGGAAAGCAGGACAAAGGGACTTCCGTGCCCCGATCCGTGGTGAGTGTAAACTATACCTACACGGAGGAGGGGTTTTTCTGCAAGGATAACAAGATCAACCGTCTGGAATATTTCGATTATGGGAAGCGCGCCTATTTTCCCGTCTGTTCCAGGCCCAACTGCGGGCATGATACGGAGGAGTGTACGGCGGTCTCTCTGGACCGACAGGCGGTGTGCGTCGGACAGTTGGGGGAGAAGTTGTATTATCTTCATCCGGAGGATAGGGAGAGCGGCGCTTTTTATTCCTGCGACATGGACGGCGGGAGTGTCCAGAAGGCGGCTGATTTTTCAAAAATGCCAAACTCCATGTATGGAACAGTGATTGTATTTCAGGATGATCACTGTTTTTTGGCGGCGGGTTATGACCAGTTTGACGAGGAGACCCATGAGTTTCTCGGAGTCACCAGCGCCCTTTATTCGGTAGATCTGAAAGGCGGGGAGACGAAGGCACTGCTTCCGGAAAGGACGGAACGGCTTCCGGCGTATGGGCTCTACGGCCTTTATGAGAGGAGCCTGCTTTTTGCGGAGTGGAACGGGGAAGAATTTCTCCTCAAGGTGATGGATCTGGATACGGGCGGGATCACCATGCCCTTCGGCGAGTTTGCCGTTTCCAAAAGCGGCAGGCTGGAGGGAGAGCGGTTTGTCTGCGGGGTGAACGAGGAGGGGGCCGAGAAGGTAAAGGAATTGAACCTGGAGACGGGAGAGATTTTGGAGATCGCACAGATGGATCTTTTGGACGTTTACTGGAAAGAAGGGTTAAAGATCCTGATCGACTCGGAGGAAAGGACCTGGCAGTATACGGAGGACGGGGAGATTCGGCTCATCCGGGAAGGCGAAGAAAATCGGTTTATTCCTTTTGGCGGAAAGGGAGAACTCCTGGTAGGGACCAGAAATTACCAGGATCTGCTTTATATGGAAAAAGAGGATTTTCTCGCCGGAAAGAATAACTGGATCGTCGTCGCAGAAGCCCGGAAGGATTGGGCGGCTCTCACCCCCGGCTCCCCCCACCCTTCGGCAGGGTAAAGATAAACTCCGTCCCGATCCCCTCCGTGCTGATCACGTCGATATTTTCATTGTGGGCGGTAAGGATCTCCTTGGTGATGGAGAGCCCCAGCCCGGTGCCGGTCTTATCCTTGCCGCGGGAAGTGTCGGACTTATAAAAACGGTTCCAGATCTTTTTCTGGCTGTCTTTGGGGATGCCCACGCCGCTGTCCTTGACGGAGACGAAGATCTTTTCCCGCCGTTCATAGGTCTCGATCCAGACCGTGGAGTCCGGCCTGGAAAATTTGATGGCATTGTCGATCAGGTTGTAGAGGACTTGCTGGATCTTTCCCATATCCGCCTGGACCAGGAAGCAGCGCTCCCCGAAGATCAGATCAAAGGTCAGCCGTTTCGGCTGGCAGCTTCCCTCGAAGGCGGCGACCGTATTGCGGATGACCTGGTTGATGTCGAAGGACGAGATGTCTAAGAGGTTGCCCTTGGCGTCCAGCGTCTGGAGGGCCAGGGTGCTGGCGGTCAGCTTGGTGAGCCGTTCTGTCTCCGAGATCACCAGCTTCATATATTTTTCGTGCATTTCCGGCGGAATGGTACCGTCGATGATGGCCTCCAGGTATCCTTTGATGGAGGTCAGGGGAGAACGGAAGTCGTGGGAGACATTGGAGATGAATTTTCTCTGGTCCGCCTCCTTGTTGCTCAGCTCATGGGCCATGAATTTCAGGGTGTCGGCCAGATAACCGATCTCGTCCTCCGAGTGGAGCTTCAGCTCGTAATTTAAGTTTCCTGCGGCATATTCGCTGGCGGCGATGGTGATCTGCTTGATCGGCTGCAGGATACAGATGCGGATGATCCAGAGGATGATCAGGGAGAGAGCCAGGATGATCAGGAAGGTCATGTAGATGATGTTCAGGATCTTGTCCCGGACCTCGTAGATGCCGGAGAGAGACTGGTGGACGACCACATACCCGTAGGTGCTGAAATTGGCGGAGACCGGGGCGATGACCGTGAGGACGGATTCCTCGAACAGCTCGTAATAGTGCCCGATCACATAGCGGCCCCGGCCCTGTTCCGAGGGATCGAAATTTTCGATCAGCGCCCCGGAAGACTTTCCGTCGCTGCGGAACACGATCTTTCCCTGCTGCTCCACGATCCAGATATCCGCATCAAAATAGGAAGCGATCGAGGAAAGCTGCGGTTCCAGGGAATCGATCCGGATGTCGGAGCCGGAGTAGCGCTCCCTGCAGGTGGCGGCGATCATATTCGCTTCGTTGTAGAGCTGATCGGCCCGGTCCCGGACCAGATACCGGAGGGTCATATTGGAGGAAAAAAAAGCAATGGCGATGAAGCCCAGGACCCCGAATATGAGGTAACCGAACAATACTTTGATATAGAGAGAGATCCTCATCGCTTTACCTCGAATTTATACCCGATCCCCCACACGGTGGAGAGCTGCCAGGAAGGATGGTCGTCCAGCTTTTCCCGGAGGCGCTTGATGTGGACGTCCACCGTCCTGGTGTCCCCGGCATATTCATAGCCCCAGATATGGTCGAGGAGCTGTTCTCTGGTGAAGACCTGGTTGGGGGAGGAGGCCAGGAAATAGAGAAGCTCCAGTTCCTTGGGCGGCATCTCCACGGAACGGCCCATGCAGACCACAGAGTAGTTGGTCAGGTTCACCACCAGGTCCGGGTATTCCACATACTGCCCCTGGGGGCTGTCCGGGGCGGAGGGGGCGGTCTGGACGGTCCGGCGGAGTACGGCCTTGACTCTGGCGACCAGTTCTTTGGAATCAAAGGGTTTGATGATATAGTCGTCGGCGCCCAGCTCCAGGCCCAGCACCTTGTCAAAGACTTCGCCCTTGGCGGAGAGCATGATGATGGGGACCGAGGTGTCCTTTCTGAGCTCCCGGCAGACCTGGTAGCCGTCGATGCCGGGAAGCATCAGGTCAAGAAGGATCAGGTCCGGGGAAAAGACGGAAAAGGCCTGCAGGGCGGATTCCCCGTCATGGACGATCTTCGTCTCATAGCATTCTTTGATCAGATAGAGGGAGATCAGCTCGGCGATGTTTTCGTCGTCGTCTACGATCAGGATCTTTTGTTTGGATGGCATAAGGGCTCCTCCTCATTTATTCATCATAAGAAAATTCGACAATGGTAACGCCCGTACCGCCCTCCCCGAACTCACCGAGACGGTAGGAGGCCACATGCCGGCAGCGGCGCAGGAACTGATGGACTGCCTTCTTTAAGGCTCCGGTGCCGCGGCCGTGGATCACGCGGACCTGGGGGAGATGTGCCAGGTAAGCGTCGTCGATGTATTTGTCCAGCTCCGGCAGGGCTTCGTCGGTGGTCTTCCCGATCAGGTTGATCTCCGGAGAGATGAAAGCGGCTTTGGACATGCCGATGGAACCGGAATCCAGCTTCTCCGGGGACCGTTTCTTTCCGGAACCAAAATTCCCGGCGGGGGTGGAGATCGTTTCCTCCTGCAGAGGCTCCAGGTCTTTGATGTTGACCTGGGAGCGGAGGATCCCCATCTGCACATAAAGGTCACCTTTTGCGTTGGGACGGGTGCTGACGGTGCCGTTTAAGTTCATGGATAATACCCGGACGGCATCCCCGATCTTGAAATCCTCCGGCCGGTAGGCCTTTTTTGGTTTCTCCGCTTTGACGGCCATCCGCGCGTTGGCTTTGTCCAGCTGCTTTCGGAGTTTTTGCCGTTCCTTCTCCAGTTCCCCTCCCACGCCGCTTTTGGAGGCGAGCCGGTTGATGTTCCGTATGGTCTCGTCCGCCGTGGCCTTGGCGTCGGCCAGGATCCGGCGGGCTTCCTCGTTGGCGCGGGCCAGGATCTTTTCCCGGCTCTCGTCCAGGCGGGTCTGCTTTCCGGCCAGCCGCTCCTTGAGCTGTTCGGCCTCCGTCCGGTAGCTTTCAGCCTCCGCCCGCTCCCGTTCCAGCTCCAGCCGGCTTTTTTCCAGATCGGAGAGCAGGTCTTCAAAGGCGGCGTCCTCGCTCCCGATCCGCTTTCCCGCGTCCTCGATGATAAAATCAGGAAGTCCCAGCTTTCCGGCGATGGCGAAGGCGTTGCTCTTTCCGGGAATGCCGATCAGCAGCCGGTAGGTGGGACGGAGGGTTTCGACATTGAATTCACAGCTTGCGTTTTCGACTCCGTCGGTGGAGAGGGCAAAGACCTTTAATTCACTGTAATGGGTAGTTGCCATGGTCCTCACCTGCATATTGTGCAGGAAGGAGAGGATGGAGATGGCCAGGGCAGCGCCCTCCGTCGGGTCTGTCCCCGCACAGAGCTCGTCGAAGAGCACCAGGGAACGGCTGTCGGCCTGCTCCAGGATCGACACGATGTTGGTCATATGGGCGGAGAAGGTGCTGAGGCTCTGTTCGATGCTCTGTTCGTCTCCGATATCGGCGAACACCTCCTCAAAGACCGCCAGCTCCGAATCGGGGGCGGCCGGGATGTGGAGGCCGCACTGGCCCATGACCGTGAAGAGGCCGACGGTCTTTAAGGAGACGGTCTTGCCGCCGGTGTTGGGGCCGGTGACGATCAGAAGGTCGAAATCCTTCCCCAGGGTCACGGTGATGGGGACGGCTTTTTTGGCGTCCAGAAGGGGATGTCTGGCATCCCGGATCCGGATATAGCCGTCCGTATTGAACCGGGGTTCACTGCAATTATAATAGGAAGAAAGGGCGGCTCTGGCAAAGATAAAATCCAGGCGGCCAAGGATCTCATAATCTGACTCCAGAAGAAGGGCCTGTTCGGCGGCCATGGCACTTAAGGAAGCCAGGACGGCCTCGATCTCCTTCTGCTCCTGGATCTCCAGCTCCCTCAGTTCATTGTTCAGGCGGACAACGGCCATCGGTTCGATAAAATAGGTGGAGCCGGAGGCGGACTGGTCGTGGACCATGCCGGGGACCTGCCCCTTGTACTCTGCCTTTACCGGAAGGCAGTAGCGTCCGCCCCGCATGGTAATGACGGCATCCTGGAGATAGGTGCGGTTTCCGTTCAGCAGGACATTTAACTGGCTGTGGACTTTTTCTCCGGTCACCCGCATGGTCCGGCGCACATGGCGCAGAGCGGGGCTGGCGTCGTCGCTCATCTCCTCCTCCGACAGGATGCACCGGCCGATCTCCTGATTGAGGGGCGTGAGCGGTTCTAAGAGCGAAAAAAGCTCCGACAGGGAATCCGAGAATTCCTCCTCTGCCGCCTCCTGGCCCTGCCTCTCTTCTGCCGGAACGGCACTCCGTTTCAGGCTGTCACCGCTGCTGCGGCCGTAAGATTTCGCTCTGGCCGCGGCCGTCAGAAGACCGGAGATATGGAGCAGCTCGGACATGCCGAGAACGCCTCCGATCTGCAGGCGTTTGACAGAGCCCCGGATATCCCGGATGCCGGAAAAGGGCAGGGAGCCGTTTAGAATGGTCCGCCGCAGGGCGTCGCTGGTCTCCCTCTGGGCCAGGCGGATGTCCTCCGGCCAGGTCAGGGGCGCAAGGCTCCTGCAGAGTTCCCTGCCGGGAGGGGTGGAGGCAAATTCCGTCAGTTTGTCTATGATCTTTTCAAATTCTAATGTACGCAAAGCTTTTTCGTTCATAAGCATTCTCCTCGAGTGATAGTATACCAGAATTTCCACGGCTTTTGTGAAAAAATTTGGGAAAACACTTCAAAAAAAGAAGGATATCATCTATAATGGAAAACGACGAAGCGGCGTGTCTGGGATCAGGGAGATTTTTACATGGCAGATCTGGAAAATAAAAGCCGGGAAGAGCCGGATAAGAAAACACAGGAAGGACTGGAGCAGGAGGATCCTTCGGGATCGGAACGGGTCTTTGTGCGGGAGCGGATCCTCGACCGTCTGGAGAGCAGGCGGAGATGGGTGAGGCGGGGGATCTTATTGTTTGTCAGCGCGGTCTTTTTCGGCGTGGTGGCCTGCCTGGTCTTTGTGCTCCTACGCCCTCATATGGAGGAATGGTTTCAGAAGGAGGAGGTGCCGGAGGGGACGGCCATCCATCTTCCGAGAGACGAGGAGGAGACGGAGCCGCCGGAATCGACGCCGTCAGCGGAAGAATCGACAGCGCCTCCGGAAGAATCGGAACAGCTTCCTTCGGAGACCGAGACCCAGCCCACAGAGGATATCAGGGACGTGGTGGAATCTGCCGTGGAGTCCTATCAGTGGAATATCACGGACTATGAAAATCTGTACGGCGCTCTCGGGGAGATCGCGTCCGAGGTGAATAAGGGGATCGTGACTGTCACGACCAGGACGCCGGCGACGGATCTGTTTGATAATCCCATTGAGACAGAGGGGAAGGCCTCCGGGGCGATCTGGAACATCACCTCCTACGAGATGCTGATCCTGACCGGTTACCGGACCCAGGAGGGGGAGGCGACGGTGGAGGTGACCTTCCACAACGGGACAAAGGCGGCTGCTTCCGTAAAATCGGCGGACGCAAGGACCGGGATCGCCATTGTCAGCGTGCCCCTTGCCAGTGTGGACGATTCTGTCAGGGAACAGATCCGTCCGGTGCCTCTCGGAAACTCCATCGAGGCCAGGATGGGCCAGCCGGTGATCCTGGCCGGCAGCCCCAAGGATTTTGTGGGCTCCGTGGCCTATGGGATGATCACCTATGTGAGGTCGGGGGTGCAGAGGGAGGACATGGACGTCCGGATGATCTATACGGATGTGCCTACAAGCAGCCAGGCAACGGGATTTGTGGTCAACATGAAGGGGCAGATCATCGGGATGCTCACGGCCGGGACCACCGGTTCTTCCGCGACGGGGGCATTGGGGATCTCGGACCTGAAGAGTAGCATCGAACGGCTTTCCAACGGTTCCGTTCTGGCTTATCTGGGGATCATCGGCCAGGATGTCACGGAGGAGATCAGCGAGAGCAGGCAGATCCCCAGGGGGGTTTATGTATCGGAGGCTGTTCTGGAGGGGCCGGCTTACAATGCGGGACTTCAGAGCGGGGACGTGCTGGTGGCGTTGGACGATATGGAGATCCTGTCGGTGAATATGGTCGAGGGATTTTTGGAGGGTAAGCTTCCGGAGGAGGCGGTGACGGCCCATATTGAGCGGCTCGGACGGGACGGTTACACGGCGATGGAGTTTACTGTGATCCTGGGCGGGCGCTGAGAAGGCGGATGAAAGGAAGAGTATGAAGTATATAGCACAATTGCGGGAAGGCGAAAAGATTTCGGAGATCTATCTGTGTAAGGCAAAGCAGGTAGCCAGGACAAAAATGGGCAAGACTTACTATTCTCTGTCACTGCAGGACAAGTCCGGCATGATCGACGGGAAGGTATGGGAGCTTTCCGGCGGCATCGATCATTTTGAGCCGTTGGATTATGTGAAGATCGACGGGGACGTCACCAGCTTCCAGGGGTCGCCCCAGTTAAATATCCGCCGTCTGCGGGTAGCGCGGGCAGGGGAATACGATCCGGCGGATTATCTTCCGGTGTCGGAAAACGGGATCGAAGAGATGTACGGTGAGCTGCTGGCTTTTATCAAAAGCATCCGAAACGATCCGCTCCGCACTCTGGCAGAGATGTTCTTTGTGGGGGACGCGGAGTTTATCCGGGCGTTTAAGGGGCATTCCGCGGCCAAGACCGTCCATCACGGGTTTGTCGGAGGGCTTTTGGAGCATACGCTGAGCGTCATGAAGCTCTGTGATTTCTATTGTAAGCAGTATCCGCTCCTCAGGCGGGACCTGCTTTTGGGGGCGGCCCTGTTCCACGATATCGGGAAAACCAGGGAGCTCTCCGATTTCCCGGAGAACGATTATACGGACGAGGGGCAGCTTCTGGGACATATTGTGATCGGGACCGTCATGCTCAGTGAGAAGATGAGGGAGATACCGGAGTTTCCGGCAAAGCTTGCCTCGGAGCTTGAGCACTGTGTTCTGGCCCATCACGGAGAATACGAATACGGTTCTCCCAAAAAACCGGCCCTGGCGGAGGCGCTGGCCTTAAATTTTGCGGATAACCTGGATGCCAAGATGCAGACGCTCAAGGAGCTTTTTGCGGGGAATGCGGGCAATCGCGGATGGCTGGGCTTCAACCGGCTTCTGGATTCCAATGTGCGCATGACCTCGGAGTGGTAAAGAGCCCGGTACGCCGCACTGGTGCGGCGCTGTACCGGATACCAGGCGGCAGGGATCGGGATTGTTGACGGATGGAGATGGAGCGTTTTGGAAAAGAACCAGATATTTGAGACAGTGATCGAAGATATGAGTGAGCAGGGAGAGGGTATAGGCAGGGCAGGAGGCTATACCCTCTTTATTAAGGATGCGCTGATCGGAGACCGGATCGAGGGCAAGGTGATCAAGGCGAAAAAGACCTACGGGTACGGAAAGCTGCTCCGGATCCTGGAGCCGTCCCCTTTCCGGGTGGAGCCTCTCTGCCCGGCGTCGTCGCCCTGCGGAGGCTGTCAGCTTCAGGCCATGTCTTATGACAGGCAGCTTCAGTTTAAGGAGGACAAGGTCCGGAATCATCTGGTACGGATCGGAGGTTTTGAGGAGAAGGAACTTCCCCTGGAGCCGGTCATCGGCATGGAGCCGGACGAGACGGGGCAGAGGGGGTTCCGTTATCGGAATAAGGGGCAGTTTCCCTTCGGGCGGAGCAAAGACGGACGGATCGTATACGGATTTTACGCGGGGCGGACCCATTCCATCGTCGAGACCGGGGAATGCTTTCTGGGAGCGCCGGTGAACCGCCGGATCCTGGAGACGGTCCGTTCCTTTATGGAGGAATACGGCATCAGCCCTTACGACGAGGTGCGCCATGAGGGGCTGGTGCGCCATGTGCTGATCCGGACAGGCCGTCATACCGGGGAGCTTCTGGTGTGCCTGGTGGTCAACGGCGGGGAGCTTCCCCATGGCCGCGAGCTGGCCAAACGTCTTATGGAGATCGAGGGGATGGCATCTGTCTCCCTCAATGTCAACCGGCAGAGGACCAATGTGATCCTGGGGGAGCAGATGGTCTATCTGGCAGGAAAAGCTTATATCACGGACCGGATCGGCAGCCTGGCCTACCGGATCTCCCCTCAGTCTTTCTATCAGGTAAATCCCGTTCAGACGGAAAAGCTTTACGGGAAGGTCCTGGAATTTGCGGGACTCACCGGCCGGGAGACCGTGTGGGATCTCTACTGCGGGATCGGCACGATCTCCCTGTTCCTGGCCGGGAGAGCCGGCCAGGTGTATGGGGTGGAGGCAGTCCCGGCGGCTGTCAGGAATGCCAGGGAAAATGCAGCCCTGAACCGGATCTCCAACGCGGAATTTTTTGAGGGGAGGGCCGAGAAAGTCCTGCCGGGCTGGTATGAGGCCCACCCGCAGGCCGCGGCGGACGTGATCGTGGTCGACCCGCCCAGGAAGGGCTGCGCCGAGGAGCTCCTTCGCACCATGCTCCGGATGGCTCCCCGGCGGATCGTCTACGTTTCCTGCGATTCGGCGACCCTCGCCAGGGATCTGAAATACCTGTGCGCCGCCGGCTACAGTCTGGAGCAGGTGCAGCCGGTGGACATGTTCCCGATGACGGTGGGGGTGGAGACGGTATGTTTATTGTCCAAACTTCATGCAGACCAACATATCGAGGTGGAGCTTCAGATGGACGAGCTTGATTTGACGGCTGCGGAGAGCAAGGCAACCTATGAGGAGATTAAAAATTATGTGTTGGAGCATAGTGGATTGAAAGTCAGCAGTTTATATATCGCACAGGTAAAAGAAAAATGTGGAATTATTGAGAGGGTGAACTATAATCTGCCAAAATCAGAAAATTCCAGACAGCCGAAATGTCCACCAGAGAAAGAAGCGGCGATAAGGGAGGCGTTGGGGCATTTTCGTATGATTTGATGGTAGTTTAGAACTGGTAGGATACTTCTTGTAATGATTAAAATGTAATTTGATGAGGGAGGTACTGGTAAAGATTATGAAAAAGTTTGATTTGCACATCCATACGTTGTCGACTATAAGTGATGTTTCATTTACATTTAGTATGGAAATGTTGGAACAATATGTAAAAGAGAGGAAAATAGATGCCATTGCTATTACTAATCATAATATGTTTGATTTAGCACAATATAGAGAAATAGCTTTAAAGTTGTCCGATACCATTGTTTTTCCAGGAATAGAAATAAATATCGGAAATAATGCAGGGCATTTGCTTGTTATAGCAAAACAAGATGATGTAGAAGAATTTAGTCATAAATGTGAATGTGTTCAAAAAGAAATACAGTCTGAAAAAGATAGCATAACAGTGGAACAATTGAAAAGATTTTTTGGTAAGTTGGATAGGTTTTTGTTGATTCCTCACTATGATAAAAAGCCAAGTATAGATAAAAAAATCTTAGCTGAATTGAAAGATAATATTATTTGCGGGGAAGTTAATAGTATTAAGAAATTTATTTATTGCCAAAAGGATAACCCGTCATTAACACCTGTTTATTTCAGTGACTTTAGGGCAAAAGAAAATGTAGATGTATTTCCAATTAGACAGACTTTTTTTGATGTAGATGAAATTACTTTAGAAGCAATTAAAAAGTGTCTGACTGATAAGAAAAAAGTTACTTTATCTGAATCAGAAGGTCACAAGAAATTTTATGCTCTTCCAGAATTGGAGTTGTCAACAGGATTAAATGTTATTATCGGTGAAAGGTCGTCTGGAAAAACTCACACATTGAATCAGATATATAAATATTTTGACAATATCAAATATATTAGACAATTTGAACTTTTGGAAACAGACCCAGAAAAAGCTGCAAAGGATTTTACGGATAAAATTGCAATTAAACAGAGTGGAATAACAAAAGAATATTTTGAGTTTTTTATAAGAGTTGTAGATGATGTAAAGGATATTTCATTAGAAAAAGATGAAAAACATATAGAAAATTATTTGGCTTCATTGCAAAAACATGCTTCGGAAACAGAAAGAGCGGATATGTTCTCCAAATGTAAATTTTATGCTGAGAATGAGTTTGAAATAAATGATTTGGAGAGTTTAAAGAAATTAATAGAATCGGTTGATGTTCTATTAAGCACTACACAGTATAAAGAGATTGTAGAGAAAAGTGTAAAACGTGAAAACTTAATTGCTTTGCATAATGATTTAATTAACGAATATGTAAAAGAGCAACAAGTGGTATTAAACAAGCTATGGGTGAATGATATAATCGGCAATATAAAACAGAGATTGCAATCAAAAACTGCAGCAACTCGTGTAACAGATGTAAATTTTTATACAGTACAAATGAATCGTACGAAAATCAAGAAATTTGAAGATATCGTAAAAGGTTTAAAGGAAGAACGGCAGATATATTGTAAGAACTTAGAAGGCTTTAATATAGAAGTAAGAACTAAGCCGTATTCTGGAGCAAGTAGCCTTAAAAATCATAGTAAAAGGAAAATTGCTTTTTCTGATGCTTTTAGTTGCTATGAAGACCCTTATATGTTTTTACAAAAATTAAAAGAGATAG
>CAMSZT010000064.1 GCA_947066815.1 uncultured Lachnotalea sp. | reverse complement strand
CCTGGAGGCCTTCAAAAGGACCTGGACCAGCGCGACGGAGCGGGTGGCGCTCCGGTATGTGCGGTAGTCCCCATATAGTCCCCAGGAGGGCAGAAAGAGGGGAAAATGCGATATGTCCTGAACATGAAAAGAGCCCGGAAACGTTGAATTTCCGGGCTTTTTCAAGTGGAGCATAGGGGACTTGAACCCCTGGCCTCCACACTGCCAGTGTGGCGCGCTCCCAACTGCGCTAATGCCCCGTAAAATGACAGGCTTCCGATCAATCATAAGCAGGGGCGGAAGGACTCGAACCCTCGACATTTGGTTTTGGAGACCAACGTTCTACCGACTGAACTACACCCCTGTGCCCTAGCTGAAGCCTACCCTCCATTTATACCATAAGATGTCCCATCTGTCAACCAAAATTTTCATAAATCGAAGCTTTTAAATAATAAATACTATTTCAAGATCATAAATGAAATTCCACAATCTCAAACCGCGAGATGGAAAAATATAAACCGGAACGGTATGAAAAAGCTATATTATCACTGTAAACCCCAGTATTCCTGCGCTCTCGCGGGCTTTCTCACACCCAAAATTTTTACTCACACCACAAGCATTGCATCCCCAAAGCTGAAAAACCGATACCGCTCCCGCACAGCTTCCTCGTAGGCTGCCAGGACATGCTCTCTTCCGGCAAAAGCCGATACCAGCATGAGGAGGGTGGACTGGGGCAGATGGAAATTGGTGATCAGCCCGTCCATACATTTAAAACGGTAACCGGGATAGATAAAGATCTCCGTCCAGCCGCTCGACGCCTTCACAAAACCATGATCATCGGCAGCAGATTCCAGGGTCCGGCAGCTGGTTGTCCCTACACAGATCACCCGCCTTCCCTCCCGTTTCGCCCGGTTGATCTTTTCCGCCGCCTCCTCTTCAATACAAAAAAATTCCGAGTGCATATGATGGTCTTCTACCATTTCCTCCTTGACCGGCCGAAAGGTACCAAGGCCTACATGAAGGGTAATATCTGCGATCTCCACACCTTCCGCCCGGATCTCGCCCAAAAGCTCCTCCGTAAAATGAAGCCCTGCCGTGGGCGCCGCCGCCGATCCGTCGTATTTTGCGTATACCGTCTGATACCGGTTCTTATCCTGCAGAGGATGGGTAATATAGGGCGGCAGCGGCATCTGTCCCAGCCGGTCCAAGATCTCCTCGAAGATCCCCTCATAAGAAAACCGGATCAGCCGGTTTCCCTCCTCCACCACATCCACGACCGTCCCTTTCAATAAGCCTTCTCCAAAGGAAAGTTCCGTGCCGCTCCGTGCCTTTTTTCCGGGCTTCACCAGAGTCTCCCAGAGATCCTTCTCCCGTCTTTTAAGGAGCAGCACTTCGATCAGCGCGCCGGTCCCCTCTCTGACGCCGAAAAGCCGGGCCGGGATCACTCTGGTGTTATTGATCACCAGGCAGTCCCCCCGCTTCAGTTCTCCGACGATCTCCCGAAAAACGCTGTGACGGATCTCTCCCGTATTTTTGTCAAGCATCAGGAGTCTGGAAGCGCTCCTGTCCTCCAGTGGATCCTGTGCGATCAGCTCCTGCGGCAGTTCATAATGAAAATCCTTTACATCCATTGTCCTCTCCTGCTTTCTTCCTGATAAAAGGGAGCGTGATCCACGCTCCCTTTTCCTTCCGATCGATCCTGATGCGTCCTGTCCCGGTTTATTCTTCCTCTGAGGGATCTGCCGTCGTCAGGAAACCGGCGCCGATATAAGCAGTCTCTCCCTCATAGATCACACGGCTCCACTGATCGTTATAGCCTGTCCGCTTCAGGGATTCTCCCTCCAGAAGGGTTCCGACCACCTCCGCGCCTTCCTCCGGAGATCTGCGGATCCTTACACTCTCCTTTGCATAGACCCTCTCATCCACTTCCGTAAAGCCGTCTCCCTCACCGGGTTCTGTCATCGTCAGGAAGCCTGCCGCTATGTAGCAGGTCTCTCCTCCGTATTCCACACGGCTCCAGCCGTCATTGTAACCGGTACGATGGATCGATTCTCCGGCCTGGATGGTCCCCGCCACCTCCGCGTCAGCCTGAGGGGCTTTCCGGATATTCACACCCTCCTTGGCGTAGACAGTCTCATCCACATCCGTAAAGGCACTGTTGTCGGCAGGCGGCGCTTCTGTCTCGGCAGGCGGCGCTTCTGTCTCGGCAGGCGTTTCTTCCGGCGTCTCAGCGGGTGTCTCTTCTCCTGCCGCCGGAGTTTCTTCCCCGGCCGCCGGTGTCTCTCCCTCCGCGGAAGTATTTCCATGCAGCTTATTCACCAGCGCGTTCAAAGCCTCGTCTGCCGCCATGGCCTCTGTCAGCCTGGCGTCCACATCGCTCATAAGAGCTTTGACATCCTCTCTCGCATTAACTTCTTTCATATAGGAAACAACAGTTCCGTCCATACTGTTTTCCTGATTGAAGATATACAGGCCGCCCTCCGCGTTGGTACAGACATAGAGGCGGATCAGGCAGGGCGCCGGGGTCTCCACATTGAGGAATTTCATGTCATACGATACATAAACGACATAAGTACCTTCTGTCGGACCGTTCAAGGTATAGCAGGAGATATTCTGATAGCCCTCCACAAACTCCCGCTCCGCCTGAAGCTGCTCGGTGGAGATGGAATCTGTCGAATCCACAAGGGCGGAAAGCGCTTCCACGTCACAGTTCTGGACCGCGTCAAAATATGCGCTCACAAGGGTTCCTATCGCCTGGTTCATATCCTTCTCCAGCGTTCCGCCCACGAGCGGCGGCGCTTCTGTTTCTCCGGTCCCTGCAGTTACGGGCACGGTCTCCACCGTTCCTCCCGTCTCTCCGGTATCTTTTTTCGACCTTCCCATCACTATGATCACAATGACAACAATGACAATGGCAGCAGCAGCCAGGATAATGTATTTCCCGTACATCTTAAGAAATTCCGAAAAGGAATCATCCTGCTTCTTCTCACGGACTTCTCCCTCCTCCAGCTTCTTATCATCATCCGGCTTCTCCTGCCTGGGCTTCAATTCGTCCATCTAAAAACCTCCTTTTCTGACAGGCGGCGCTATGCCGCCCTGAACACACATACCATGATAACAAAAGCGTAAAAAAAAATCAACAAAAAAGTAACATCCTCATAATTTTTTAAGTTTTTTTCATTTTTCTCTTGCTCTTCTTCCATAAATGAGTTATACTATTCTTCGTTGGACTGATACATGCACCTGTAGCTCAGTGGATAGAGCAGTGGCCTCCGGAGCCACGTGCGGTGGTTCGATTCCACTCAGGTGCAGTCCTTCTTTATTTGTTCTGCCGTTCGGCGCCGTTTCCCATGCAGGATGTCATCGAAATATGTTTCATGTTATTTTTATCTATTCATCTATTGATCTACGATTTATCTGTTGTTTTATCTCCCGTTTTCCCCTGCCACTGTTTCAAACCGTCTTTAGACTGTAACCGTTCCTCAAGCTGTCTTTATTTTTGGATACCGACTGTTTTTTGATACAGACCGTTTTTATTTTGATCGCTCTTGGAGGTATATCTATGAACTATCCTGAATTTCTTTCCACGATCTGCCGCAGCATGGAAAAGCACTATACAAAAGCCGCCGTCTCCGTCAAGCAGGTCTTAAAAAACAACGGCACACGCCTCGACGGCCTGCTGATCCTGCAGCCCGGAGAAAACATTGCGCCAACCATCTATCTCAATCCTTATTTTACCAGATATCAAAATGGGACTTCCCTTAAGGATATCCTGAAAGAGATTGCCGCGGTCTATGAAAAGCACCGTTTTCCTTCTCTGTTCGACCTTTCTCTTCTGAGGGATTTCGACCGCATCCGGAACCACATTTCTTTCCGCCTGATCAACCGCTCTTCTAACCTGGAACTTCTTCCGGACATTCCCTTCATCCCCTTTCTTGACCTGGCCGTTGTCTTTTTCTTTACACTGGAGGACGAGATCATTGGAAGATCCTCTGTTCTGATCCACAACAGCCACCTGGCACTCTGGAAAAAAACAAAGGAAGAGCTCTTTGGGCTGGCAAAGACCAACACACGCTTTCTGACCGGCTGCGAGATCATCCCTCTGGAACATCTGCTCTCTGCGGAAACGGACAAGGAAACTCTCCCGCCCGCCTCCGCTTCTGAAATCTTCATCTTAAGCAACCGGACACGCCTGTTCGGCGCTGCCTGTCTGCTCTATCAGGATCTCCTGGCCTCCTTTTCGTCCATGCTTCAGGATGACTTCTATGTGCTGCCCAGTTCCATCCATGAGGTCCTCCTCCTGCCGGTAAAAAAGAGCCCTTCCGCAGCATCCCTGCTGGAAATGGTACAGGAGATCAACCGGGCCGAAGTGGCTCCTGAAGATGTCCTTTCCGATCACATCTATCTCTACCGGGCTGCCAAACGCCGGCTGGGAGTCGTCCTTCCGGCCGGGTCCTGCAAGACGGAACCCTCCCGCATCAGATAAGTCGCCGCGCCGCCGATGCGCCACCCCGATGGCTTGTCTGCTCTGCGGGATATAGGATCGAGCCGGGAAACGCTTTCTTTTCCGGATCGCTGCGCCGCCGATGCGCCACCTTGGCGACATGCTTCCTCTGCATCGGCGTGCGCATAATAAGAAACTGTCCGGCAGGTTAAAATCTCCTGCCGGACAACGGATCTTTCCTTATCTGTTTTCCTTTTTCGCCTCCTGGGGCACATCCTTCATAGACAGATTGATCCTGCCCATCCGGTCGATCTCCAGGACCTTCACGGTCACCTCGTCGCCGATATTGACCACATCCTCGACCTTGCCGACCCGTTTCTGAGACAGCTTGGAAATATGGACCAGTCCGTCCTTGTTGGGAGCCAGTTCCACGAAAGCGCCGAAATTCATGATCCGGACAACCTTTCCGGTGATGATCTCCCCCGGCTCCACGTCATTAACGATCCGGTTGATGATGGTAATGGCCCGGCCGATCATCTCCTTGTCGGTGCCGCACACGGATACGGAGCCGTCGTCCTCGATATCGATCTTCACGCCGGTCTCATCGATGATCCGGTTGATGACCTTCCCCTGCTTGCCGACCACGTCGCCGATCTTCATGGGATCGATCTGGATCTGTGTGATCTTAGGAGCATACTTGCCCACCTCGGGACGGGGCTCGGCGATCACCGGCTTCATAATCTCATCCAGGATGTAAAGCCTGGCCTCTCTCGTTCTGGCAATGGCCTCCTCGATGATGGGCCGCGTCAGTCCGTGGATCTTGATGTCCATCTGGATGGCGGTGATCCCCTTGTGGGTCCCGGCCACCTTGAAATCCATGTCACCGAAGAAATCCTCCAGGCCCTGGATATCCGTCAGGACCAGGTAATCGTCATCCGAGTCTCCTGTCACCAGACCACAGGAAATGCCCGCCACCGCACTCTTGATCGGCACCCCTGCCGCCATCAGGGACAGAGACGAGGCACACACGCTGGCCTGGGAGGTGGAGCCGTTGGACTCCAGGGTCTCCGACACGGTCCGGATCGCGTACGGGAACTCTTCCTCACTGGGAAGGACCGGGAGCAGTGCCCGCTCCGCCAGGGCTCCATGCCCGATCTCCCGGCGTCCCGGCCCCCTGCTGGGCTTCGTCTCTCCCACCGAGTAGGACGGGAAATTATAATGGTGCATATACCGCTTGGATGTCTCGTTCTCGTCCAGACCGTCTAACTTCTGACGTTCGGAAAGGGGCGCCAGCGTGCAGGCATTTAAGATCTGTGTCTGTCCGCGGGTAAACATGCCGGAGCCGTGCACCCTGGGCAGAAGATCGATCTCCGCCGCCAGCGGCCGGATTTCCGTGATGGCACGGCCGTCGGGACGCTTGTGATCCTTCAGGATCATCTTGCGCACTGTCTTTTTCTGATATTTGTAAAGGGCCTCGCCGATGAGGGGCAGCCATTCCGGATGCTCCTCCCCGTAACGCTCTTCCAGCTTCTCCGTCAGCTTTTTGATGTTTTCCTCGCGCACCTGCTTCACATCGGTGAATACGGCTTCCTCCATCTCCTCCCCGGTGACGGCCGAAGTCATATCGTCCCAGAGCTCTGCCGGGATCTCGCAGCTCTCATAGGAGTGCTTGGGCTTCCCGCATTCCGCCACAATGGTATCAATGAATTTGATGATCTCCTGGTTCAGGCTGTGGGCCGCAAAGATGGCCTCGATCATCTTATCCTCCGGAACTTCGTTGGCACCCGCCTCGATCATGATGACCTTGTCCCGGGTGGAGGCCACCGTCAGGGCCAGGTCGGAGACCTGCTTCTGGTTTGCCGTGGGGTTGAAAATCAGTTCCCCGTCGATCAGGCCCACCTGGGTGGCCGCCGTGGGACCGCCAAAAGGAATGTCCGAGATGGACACTGCGATGGCGGAACCGAGCATGGCAGTCAGCTCCGGGCTGCACTCCGGATCCACGGACATGACCAGATTGTTTAATGTCACATCATTCCGATAATCCTTTGGAAACAGGGGGCGCATGGGACGGTCGATCACACGGGCCGTCAGTGTCGCGTTCTCCGACGCCTTCCCCTCCCTCCGGTTGAAGCCGCCGGGGATCTTGCCCACCGCATAAAGCTTCTCTTCAAATTCTACGCTCAAGGGAAAGAAATCGATCCCTTCCCTGGGCTTATCCGACGACGTCGCCGTGGACAGTACCACCGTATCGCCGTAATGCATAAATGCCGCGCCGTTTGCCTGGGCCGCCACGCGGCCCACATCCACCGTCAGGGTCCTTCCGGCCAGCTCCATTGAAAAACTCTTATACATAAGATTCTCCTTTTTCTCTTAAAAGAACAGGGTGGAATCGCTCCACCCTGATGTCCTAAAATCTGCCGTTATTTTCTGATGCCAAGACGTGCGATCAGGTTACGGTATGCTTCGATATCATTTCTCTTCAGATAATCGAGAAGCCCGCGTCTCTGGCCTACCATTTTCAGAAGCCCTCTCCTGGAATGATGATCCTTCTGATTCACCTTCAGGTGCTCGGTCAGCTCTGTGATCCTGGCCGTGAGGATCGCGATCTGAACCTCCGGAGAACCGGTATCTCCCGGCTTTCTGCCATACTCCTCGATGATTTTTGCTTTCTTTTCCTTTGAGATCATGCTCTGTTTCCTCCTTAATTCTTTGTCACACCGGATACCAGGCACAGGTTGGAGCCTCCTTGAGCCGGGCATCGGCGCATTTCACACCGCTACAGTATAGCACATGTGTCTACCGTTGTAAACCGTTATTTTTCCGGCATGTTCCAAAATACCGGTGTTTTTCAAAAACCGGTCCCGGAGACCTCAAAAAACCGGCGGCTCTCCTCGGCATCTTTCGCAAGCTGTGCCTTCAGAGCCTCCACAGAGGCAAATTTCCGCTCCGCCCTCTGGTAACGGAAAAGCTGCACGTCCAGAGTCTTCCCGTATAAGTCCCGGTCAAAATCAAAAATGTAGGTCTCCACGCCCTTCGGATAGTCCCCCTCTATCGTAGGCTTATATCCCACGTTGGAAACGCCCCGATAGGTTTTACCGTCGATCTCCACCGCCGCCGTATAGACGCCGTTGGGCGGAAGAAGCTTCTCCCCCGCCGGGATCTGATTGATGGTGGGCATCCCGAAGGTCCTCCCCAGGTGGTTGCCGTGGACCACCTCTCCGGTCACCGTGTAGGGATAACCGAGAAGCTCATTGGCCCGTTCCACATGGCCCCTGCCGAGTTCTTCCCGCACCAGGGTGCTGCTGATGACCCGCCCCTCTTTGTCCCGCTCCTTTTCGATCACCGTGAGCGCATAGCCATAGTTCCCGGCCAGGCGGGAAAGAAGCTCTATGTCCCCCCGCCGCCTCCAGCCGAAACGAAAATCCGGTCCGGCGACGATCCGTTTCACCTTGAGCCCCCTCACCAAAACCTGCTCCACGAACGCCTCCGGCTCCATATGGCAGACCGCCTCGGTAAAGGGGTATTCCACCAGGACGTCTACACCGGACCGTTCCAGATGGATCCGTTTTTCCCGATTGGTCAGAAGCACCGGCTGTATTTCACGCTCCGCAAGACTTCTCGGCGGTCTGGAGAAGGTGAATACCGCCGTCTCCAGACCCTCTTCCTCCCCCGCCTTGAGCACCTGGCCGATCAGCTTCCTGTGGCCCTTATGGAGACCGTCAAATTTTCCCAGGGTCACGGCCACAGGCCGCTCCTGGAGGGATGACAGTTCTGTCTTTCCGGTAATCAATCTCATAGCTGCTCCTTTGCTGCCGTCTCTTTTTCATTTCCCGTCGGTAAAAAACAGCGTTTCCGGCCGGTACAGATCCTGTTTTCCGTCATAGGAATAAATCCCCATGAAACGCCCCCCGCTGTCATAGACCCGGATCCGCGCCGAAACCCCCGTCCCGTCTGCCGGCTCCAGTTCTTCCTTCTGCACCGGATTTCCGTTATAAAGCCGCTTTTGCACACGCTCTGCCGCCGAAAAAGCCGGATAAGAAAGAAAGAGCGCATCTATGGCCGTCACCGCCTCCCCGAGATTTCCGGCGTCCCGCAGAGCCTCGATCTGCCCGAGGGTCTTCGCGTCCTCCACCCGGAACTGCCCTGCCCTGGTCCGCTCCAGCCGCTCCATGCAGCCGCCGCAGCCAAGAGCCCTCCCCACGTCATGGCAGAGGGTCCGGATATAGGTTCCCTTCGAGCAGCTCACCCGCAGCGTCACCCGCGGAAGCTCCATGTCTTCGATCACGATCTCATGGATGTGCACCCTTCTCGGCTGCCGCTCCACTTCTTTCCCCTGCCTGGCAAGCTCATACAGCTTTTTCCCGCCCACCTTGAGGGCAGAATACATGGGCGGAAGCTGGTCGTATCCTCCCACGAAGCCCATCACTGCCTCCCGCACAACCGCCCCGTCCTTCTCCGGTGCGCACTCCTTCAAAACCCGTCCGGTAATATCCTGGGTATCGGTCTCCCTCCCCAAAAGCAGAACCGCCCGGTACTCCTTGTCCTGATCCGTCAAAAGTCCGCAGACCTTTGTGGCCTTTCCGAGGCAGACCGGGAGCACACCCTCCGCCTCCGGGTCCAGAGTCCCCGTGTGGCCGATCTTTTTCTGTTTCAAAATACCGCGGAGCTTCGCCACCACATCATGGGAGGTAAAGCCCCGCTCCTTATACACGTTCAGTAATCCGTCCACTGCTGTTTTTGTACCTTTCCCGTCAGGCCCTTCCCTCTTCCCGCCAGAGGCCGGCCTCGACCAGCTGCCGCTCGATATGTTCCGACAGGTTGTTGATCACGTCATGTACCGAACCCGTCATGGTGCAGCCTGCCGCGCGCACATGGCCGCCGCCGCCGAAAAAGGAAGCGACCTTGCTCACATCCACCGTGCGGTTGGACCTCATGCTCACCTTATATACCTGAGGCGATGTCTCACAGAGGAAGAGCGCGCATTCCACGCCCTTTGTCACCCGAAGCTGATCGATGATCCCCTCCAGGTCTTTCGCCTTCGCCTGGTAAAAATCCATATTTTTCTTCCGGACCGCCGCAAAAATACAGAGGCCGCCCATAAAAAGTACACTCTCCGTCAGCATCCTTCCGAGGATCTGATTCTGCCGGTAGGTCTTTTCGTAAAAAGTCTTATCAATGATCGCAGAAAAATCAATCCCCTTCTCGATCAGCCTCCCGGCGATCCGCATGGTCTCTCCGCCGGTGTTGGAATGCTTAAAGACGCCCGTATCGTGGACGATCCCCATATACAGGCACTCTGCCGCCGCCCTGTCCACAAGCTCATCATCCATCAGCGTATACAGCACCTCACTGGTGGCACTGGCATCGGGACATATGTGGGAGACCTCCGCGAATCCCTGATTGGTCACATGATGGTCGATACAGACGGTCCTCCCCGCACGCTCGAAATAGGATGCAAAAGCTCCCAGCCGCTCCCTGTCACTGACATCCAGTGCGATGCAAAGATCATAGACCGTTCCGTCCGACGGGTCATGGCTGATCTCCTCCGTCCCTTTCAGGAAACGGAAGGAATCCGAAAACTCTTCCAGATATACCTTCACGGAGAGCTCCGGAGCCAGATTTGCCAGATAATTCTTGAGCCCCAGGCAGGATCCGACACAGTCTCCGTCCGGCCGCACATGGCCGAGGATAACCGCATTCTTCGCCTGCCCCAGGATTTCCCTGATATTCTCCATGCCGCATTCCCTCCTCAGATCCCTGTCTCTGCCTCTTTTACCGCTTCCGTTCCGTCCTGCCCCGGCTCCCCCTGTTCCTCTTCTTCCTCCGGAGCAGCATCCTCCGCCCCCACCACCTCATCGATCAGCCGCGTCATATGGACTCCGTATTCGATGGACTGGTCCAGGATAAAGGTGATCTCCGGAGTGTTTCTCAGATTCAGGGAGCCTGCCAGGGCCCGCCGGATATAACCTACGGCGTTTTTAAGGCCCTCCAGTGTCTCCTTCGCCGCCTCCTCATTGCCGAGGACGCTGATATATGCCTTGCAGTATTTCAGATCCGGGGCCACGGACACTGCCACGACCGAAGTCATGGGGTGGATCCTTGGATCTTTTACTTCTGTGCGTATGATGCTGCTGAGTTCCCGCTGCACTTCGCTGTTGATACGGATATTTTTTATGCTGTTTTTACGCATATCTCACCAATCTTTCCGGGATCCCTCTTACCGGGGAACTTCTTCCATGATGTAAGCTTCCACCATATCGTCCTCTTTGATGTCGTTGAATCCCTCAAATACAAGTCCGCACTCAAAGCCCTTGGCCACTTCCTTCACATCGTCCTTAAACCGTCTGAGAGACGCGAGCGCCCCCTCGAACAGCTGCTCGCCGTCCCGGCTCAGACGCACGCTGCAGTTTCTCTGGAATTTACCGTCCAAAACATAGGAACCTGCAATGGTGCCGACGCCGGAAGCCTTGAAGGTCTGGCGGACCACCGCATGGCCGATGACTTTCTCCTCGAAGATGGGATCCAGCATGCCTTTCATGGCAGCTTCCACATCCTCGATGGCCTGGTAAATGACCTTGTACAGACGGATATCCACCTTTTCCTGCTCCGCCACGGACTTGGCCATGGCATCCGGGCGGACATTGAAGCCGATGATGATGGCGTTGGAGGCAGAGGCCAGAGACACATCGGACTCGTTGATGGCGCCGACGCCCCCGTGGATGACTTTCACCACCACTTCCTCGTTTGACAGCTTCACAAGGCTCTGCTTCACCGCTTCCACAGACCCCTGTACATCTGCCTTGATGATGATCCCCAGTTCCTTGACATTGCCCGCCTTGATCTGGTTGAACAGATCGTCCAGGGACAGCTTTGCCTTGGTATCGTCCAGGAGCTTCTCCCGGCCCTCGGAAATGAAGGTCTCCGCAAAGCTCCTCGCTTCTTTTTCGGTTTCGGGGGAGACGAAGATCTCCCCGGCGCTGGGCACGTCGTTGAGGCCCAGGATCTCCACCGGCGTGGAGGGATCCGCCTCCTTCACCCGGCGTCCCTTGTCGTCCATCATGGCCCGGACCTTGCCGTAGCAGGAGCCCGCCGCAATGGCGTCTCCCACATGGAGGATCCCTTTCTGCACCAGGATGGTCGCCACAGGACCTTTCCCCTTGTCAAGTTCTGCCTCGATGACCAGCCCTCTGGCTCTCCGGTCCGGATTTGCCTTAAGCTCCTTCACCTCCGCCGTCAGGAGGATCATCTCCAGCAGGTTCTCGATCCCTTCCTTGGTGTGGGCGGACACAGGCACAAAGATGGTACTTCCTCCCCAGTCCTCGGGCACCAGCTCATATTCCGCCAGTTCCTGTTTCACCCTGTCGATGTTCGCACTGGGTTTATCGATCTTATTGATCGCAACGATGATCTCCACCCCTGCCGCCTTGGCATGGTTGATGGCTTCCACCGTCTGAGGCATCACACCGTCGTCGGCCGCCACCACAAGGATCGCGATATCCGTAGCCTGGGCGCCTCTCATACGCATGGCCGTGAAAGCCTCATGTCCGGGTGTATCTAAGAATGTGATCTTCTGCCCGGAGATCTCCACCACCGACGCGCCGATATGCTGGGTGATGCCGCCTGCCTCCCTGGCGATGACATTGGTCTCCCGGATGGCGTCCAGAAGAGACGTCTTCCCATGGTCGACATGGCCCATGACACAGACCACCGGCGGACGGGGTACCATGGACTCCTCCGGATCCTCGATGTCCTTCAGAAGCTCCTCGATCACATTGACCTTGATTTCCTTCTCACAGAGGATCTCAAACTCCATGGCGATCTCTTCTGCCGTGTCATAATCGATCTCCTGATTGATGGTGACGACCTTTCCCTGTAAGAAAAGCTTCTTGACAATGGCAGAAGCCTGCTGCTTCATCTTGTCTGCCAGTTCTTTGATCGTCAGGACGTCAGGAAGCACGATGGTCTTGATCTCAGGCGCAGCGGGCTTCGGCTTCGGCTCCGAGCCTTTTGCTCCCGGCCTTGCAGAGCCCTTCGTCCCGCGCTTCGACATCCGCTTCTCAAAATCGTCTCCCTGTTTCTTGTCATACTTGCCGCCCTGGCGGCCGCCCGCCTTCTGCTTCTGCTTGCCCTGATTCTTCTGCGTGCTGTCAAGCCCGGCAGCCGGTGCGCCAAAGCCTCTGCGTCCCTCTCCCGGCCTTGCGCTCCTGGAATCTCCGGGGCGCGCGGGGCCCCTGCGTCCGTCCCGGCTTCCCTGACCGGAACGCTCGCCGCCCCTCTCGTTTCTGTCGCCGTAAGGCCTTCCGGCCCCTCTCTCTCCGGCAGGCCTCCTCGTTCCGTCTCCGCTTCTCTGGCCCGGACGATCTCCCGGCTGGCGTCTCGCTCCGTCCGAAGATCTCTGGCCCGGGCGGTCTCCCGGCTGGCGCCTCGAGCTCTCCACGGGACGGACACCGTCCCTGTATACATTCTGCCCTTCTTTGTAAAGGGTCCTCCTGTCAACCGGCCTTGCCTGCTGGGTCCTCACCTCGGCTTCCGGTCTGGCTCCGTCCCTTTTCCCGGCCGCGGGCATTTTTGCCGCGGCATCCGCCGCGCCCTGAGGCGCAGGTTTCATGGCCGGCTTCGGCCCTACCGGCCGTACCGAGGCCCTGGGCTGACCGCTCCCCACCGGACGGTTTCCGGAAGCAGCGCCTGTCGGACGGGCTCCGGCCTGGCGCGGCGCCTGGCCGGATGTTCCCTGGCGGGAGCCTCCTCCGGCACGCCTCATCCCTGCCGGCCCTGCCGGACGGGCCCCTGTACGCCCTTTTCCGGCCTGGGAACTGTTCTGGGAGCGGAACACCGCCGTGATCCTCTTCTTCGGGGCGGCTTCCGCCTCCGGCTTCGGCTCCGGTTTCGGTTCGGGCTCCGGCTTCGGTACGGGCTTCGGCGCATACGCCTGTCTGACGATATCCGCCTGATCGTCGTCAATGACACTGAGCGGACTCTGGACATTGACACCGTTTGCCTGAAGCACATCAAGGATTTCCTTATTGTTCTTATCTATCTCTTTGGCAAGTTCATGTACTCTCATTTTCGCCATACTTACTACCTCCGTCTGATCACTCACTTTTTATCTGTTTAACCACAGCATC
>CAMSZT010000063.1 GCA_947066815.1 uncultured Lachnotalea sp. | reverse complement strand
ATTATATCTCAAATCCTTGAGAATGGGCTGTCAACTTTTTTTATACCACATCACCGGGAAATGTCCCTTGCAGAAAACGGCCCGCTCCGGGTGGGGCAGCCGGCTTCGGACCAGTTCTTCGCTGGTGTCGCCAAAGTCCCCGGCCGAAGCCCTTGTGCAGACGTCAAGCTGTCGTTCCGTTTCCACGTCGGCGCTGGAAAAGCCTCTGAAAGTGTCGAAGAGATAGAGGGGCCGGTCCGGAAAGAGCCGGTTCAGCTCCGCCGCCAGGGCGCCCTGGTAGACGCCAAGCTCGGCGACGGCTCCGGGAAGCTTGGCGGCGTTTATCTCTGCGGCCAGAAGGCGTACCTGGGCGAGTCTGAGGTCCATCAGATCCCGGAAGGGATTTAAGGTGCGGATTTCCCCGCCGTATCCAAGGTCCCGGAGCTGGCCTTCGATCTTAAGGACCGCCTCCCGGTTTAAGACGGTGATCCACACCAGATCCGGGCCCATGGCCGGAATCTGTTCCGGGGAGATGACGGGAACCTGTCCCAGGACCGTTCCCTGTTTTTTTGGATTATTGTCGGCAAAGGCCAGAAGCTTCCCCGCCGCCGGGAGCCAGCGGGCGGCCATCTGTCCCCCCTGTCCGCGTCCAAATAAGATGATCTTCATGCGTATTCCTCTCTATGATTCAAAGCGCTATATCCCAAAACTGTGCAATATTGACAAAAATTTTTCAAATATTTTTTGAAAAAATATCGGAAGTTCAAAAAATTTATTGACGAAATCGGCAGAATGAACTATACTGAACCCATAGACTGCAGTATGTTTATGGATTTTTACTGTGGGAACCGCAGGGGTCTTCGTTGGGTCCCTTTCCCATAAGGCCTTTCAGCCTGTCCATGCCGATGTCCGAGAGAAAGACCAGCTCGCTTGGATTCCCGTTTAGATCCTCCCCCCGAAGGCGGAGGAGATTGGCGGTTTCATAAAAGTCGATGGGGAGTTCTCGGCGGAACGTTTCACCGGTTTTTTCGTCGGTCACCTCGACGGTGACCATGCTGGCGTGGATCTCACGTAATTCCATAAGAAATACCTCCATGATCTTGATAGATCTATTCTAGCATTGCGGGGACAGAAAGGGCAAGGGTTTTCGTATCGTCAATGGCAAAGTAATCTGCCCTTGACGATTGATACTCCGGGGGATGTGGATGCATATTGCCGTTGCGGGAACCAGGGGAATTTTGTTTTTGTAGAAGGAGGGTATCGAATGATCAAAAAAGTACTTATCATCAATGGGGTGGAACGCACCATTGTGGTGGACGGAAGTGAGTCTCTGGCTCAGGTACTGAGGGACCGCCTGCTCCTCACCGGCTGTAAGATCGGCTGCGGCGAGGGACACTGTGGTGCGTGTAACGTCATCGTG
The DNA here is from genome assembly GCA_947066815.1 of uncultured Lachnotalea sp. GTDB lineage: Bacteria > Bacillota > Clostridia > Lachnospirales > Lachnospiraceae > Lientehia. The sequence continues at coordinate 12,167 of CAMSZT010000063.1, read as the reverse complement.
GACGGAAAGGTGACCCGCTCCTGTATCACGAAGATCGCAAAGGTTCCGGACTATGCGAAGGTGGAGACCATCGAGGGGATCGGGACGCTGGAGGACCTTCATCCGCTGCAGGCGGCCTGGGTGGCCCACGGCTGCGCCCAGTGCGGCTTCTGTTCTCCTGGCTTTATCATGAGCGCCAAGGTGCTTCTGGAGAACAATCCTTCTCCCACCAGGGAAGAGGTGCGGGAATGGTTCAACAAGAACCGGAACCTCTGCCGCTGTACCGGTTATAAGCCTCTCATTGACGCTGTCATGGATGCGGCGAAGGTGCTCCGGGGTGAGATGTCCAAGGAGGACCTCATGTTCCTTCCCACGGACAATAAGATTATCGGGACCAGCTATGCCCGTCCTTCCGGCGCCGCCAAGGTGACCGGCCAGTGGAACTTCGGCGCCGACGAGATCAAGAACCTGCCGGAGGATACGCTGCAGATCGCTCTGGTGCAGGCGGAAGTCTCCCATGCCAATATCAAAGGCATTGACTGCTCCGAGGCCGAGAAGATGCCCGGCGTGGAGCGGATCATTACATATAAGGACGTGCCCGGCAAGAACCGGATCACCGGTCTCATCACCTTCCCCACCAACAAGGGAGACGGCTGGGACCGCCCGATTCTCTGTGACGAGAAGGTGTTCCAGTATGGTGACGCCATTGCCATGGTCTGTGCGGACACGGCAGCGCATGCGAAAGCGGCCGCCAAGGCGGTGAAGGTGGATCTGGAGGTCCTTCCGGCCTACATGTCCGCTCCGGAAGCCATGGCTCCCGATGCCATCGAGATCCATCCCGGCACGCCCAACGTGTATTATGAGACCAACTGTATCAAGGGCGAGGACACGGCTCCCATCATGGAGAGCGCACCCAATGTGGTTGAGGTGGAAGCGTATTGTTCTCGTCAGCCTCATCTTCCCATTGAGCCGGACGTGGCTTACGCCTACACCGACGAAGAAGGCCGTCTGACCATCCACTCCAAATCCATTGGGATCCATCTGCACCATGCCATGATCGGCGAGGGTATTGGCGTGGCTCCGGAGAAGCTGAGACTGGTTCAGCTCCATGCGGGCGGCACGTTTGGCTATAAGTTCTCTCCGACCATTGAGGCTCTGGTGGGTGTGGCGGCTCTGGTGACGAAGCGCCCCGTGGCCCTGAATTTTGACATGTATCAGATGATCACCTACACCGGAAAGAGAAGCCCCGGCTTTATGAACATCAAGCTGGCCGCCGACGAGAACGGCAAGCTTCTGGCTCTGGAAGGCGACAACTATATCGATCATGGTCCTTACTCGGAGTTCGGCGATCTTTTGACCATGCGTCTGAGCCAGTTCGTGGGCGCCGGCATGGATATCAAGAATATCCGCAATAAGTCTCAGACGGTCTGCACGAACCATGCCTATGGTGCGGCCTTCAGAGGCTACGGTGCGCCCCAGTCCTTCATGGGCGGCGACATCGCCCTGGATGTGATGGCGGCGAAGATGGGGATCGATCCCTTCGAGTTCCGTGCCATGAACTGCTACAAGGAGTCCGAGGGTTCCACCACGCCCAACGGCTGTAAGCCGGATGTGTACTGCCTGGAGGATCTCTTTGACCTGGCAAGGCCCAAGTATCAGGCCAACAAGGCGTATGCGGAGGAACTCAACAAAACCAAGAGCGAGGACGGCAAGTACAAATACGGTGTCGGCGTTTCCCTGGGTATCTATGGCTGCGGCCTGGACGGCGTGGACTCCTCGGAAGCCTGGGCAGAGCTCAATGCGGACGGCACCGTTACCATCTACAATTCCTGGGAGGATCACGGACAGGGCGCCGACATCGGAACGCTGACCCATGCCCATGAGACCCTTCGTCAGGCTGGCTTTAAGCCGGAGCAGATCAAGCTGGTCATGAACGACACGGGCTTAACGCCCAATTCTGGTCCTGCCGGCGGCTCCCGTTCCAACGTCATGTCCGGAAATGCGACCCGTGTGGCCTGCGAGATGCTCATTGACGCCATGAAGAAACCGGACGGCTCCTTCCGCACCTACGACGAGATGAAGGCGGAGGGCCTGGCTCTCAAGTATGAGGGCAAGTGGGTGGCCACCGGCTGTTCGGACTGTGACATGGAGACGGCACAGGGGAATCCTTTCTCCGTCTACATGTACTGTATTTCCCTGCCCGTCGTCCGGGTGGAGATGGCGACCGGCAAGGTGAAGGTCGTGAAGTTCACGATGGTTTCGGACTTTGGCACCATTATCAACAAGATCGTGGTGGACGGCCAGGTGATGGGCGCCATCGCACAGGGCATCGGCCTTGCGCTTTCCGAGGACTTCGAGGACCTCAAGAAGCATACCACGCTTCAGAAGTGCGGCATTCCGTACCCGAATGACGTACCGGATGACATTGAGCTGATTTATCAGACGAATCATCCCCGTCCTCTTGGACCGTATGGTGCGGCCGGCTGTGGCGAGGGACCGCTTGCGGCGCCTCACCCTGCAATCCTCAATGCCATTTATAATGCCACCGGCGCCAGGGTCACGAAGATCCCTGCCCGCCCGGAGGTTGTGAAGGCGGCCATCGACGCTCTGTAAGAGGTATGCCTGGTGACAGGAACGGGCGATGGAAGAACGTTTCGATAACGTCAGGTAATGCGTGACAAATATCATGTAAGAAGTATCATGACGGGAGAATCCTGCTTCTGCAGGATTCTCTTTTCAAAAGAAACCACCATGTCAGCATTGCAGAAACCACCATAAATGAAAGTGGTTTATTTTGAGCCTCCGGCGGATGCGCAGAAAATGGGAGGGGAAGATGTCACTTCGTGACCCCATTTTCGCGCAGTTCAGCGCTGGAGCGCTGAACTTTCAAAGTAACCGATTTTCGAAGGGCTGCGGGACGGAGGGAGAACATGGAGCAGGTGATCGGAAAGGTTTATCGGATGAAGCAGGCTTTCGGGCAGGATGAACTGCACGAGAGGGAGGCGGTCTGTACCAGGGAGGACCCGCCGGGCTGTCAGGCGGCCTGTCCCCTCCGGATCGACATGCGCACGGTGTGCGCCCATCTGCAGAAGGGGAATTTTTCTAAGGCGGCGGCGGTGATCCGTACGGTGACGCCTTTTCTCTTTCTTCTGTCGAAGAACTGCGGCGGCTCCTGTGTGAAGGGCTGCAAGCTGGCGGAGTCCGGGGACGGGGTCGTTCTTCCGGCGCTGGAGCGGGCCTGCGCCCTCTACGGCGGCTCCGGGAAGATCAACCGGTTCATGCTTCCAAGGAAGAGCCAGCGGGTGGCCGTGGCGGGGGACGACCTCTTTGCCCTGGCCTGTCTGTGGGAGCTGGGGAAGAAGGGCTATGAGGTGTTCTGGTACACGGCCGGGGGCTCCATGGAGGAGATCCTTGCGGGCTGGGGGCTCTCGGAGGAAGAAGCTTCGGCGGAGCTTTCGGCTTTTTCGGGCCTTCGGATCGAGACGAGGAAGCGGGAGGTTCTACGGCGGGAGGATTTGGAGGGGGAACTTTTGGAGTTTGACGGCGGGATCATCTCTCCTTCGGCCGGGTGGAACGAGTTTCCTGACGGAGTCCTTACAGAGGAGGCGGCGGAAGGGGCGGAGTGGATCCTGGCAAGGGCCAAGCATGCGGCCCTCTCCCTGGAGCGGCAGGTGCAGGGGGTTTGCACCGGGGAGCCGGAGAAGGGCGGGAGGGAGAGTCGTCTCTTTGTGACCATGGACGGGGCAGAAGGCTCAAAGGCCCTCACGGACCTGGAGCATGTGACGAAGGAGAGTGCGGCGGCGGAGGCGGGCCGGTGTATCCAGTGTCAGTGTCTGGAGTGTGTGAAGGGCTGTGTCTATCTGCAGCATTTTAAGCGGAATCCTAAGGGGGCCATCCGGGAAATTTATAATAATATGTCCATTGTCATGGGGAATCATATGGCCAATGGCCTGATCAACGCCTGTGACGAGTGCGGGCAGTGTAAGGAGGCCTGTCCCAATGGCTTTGATTATCCGGATGTGTGCCGGATTGCGAAGCATACCATGGTGGAGACGAAGAAGATGCCCCCCTCCACCCATGAATTCGCCCTGCTGGACCAGGAGTTCTCCAACGGGGAGGCTTTTCTTGCAAGGCCGGAGCCGGGAAAGGAGACCTGCCGGTATCTGTTTTTCCCTGGCTGCCAGGCGGCGGCGGTGTCGCCGGACACCGTGGAGGCGGCCTACCGGGACCTTAGCGGGCGGCTTTCCGGCGGGGTGGGATTGGTCCTCGGCTGCTGCGGGGCCGTGTCGAAATGGGCGGCCAGGGAGGATTTATTTGGGCAGGCCCTTCGGCAGCTTGCGGATTCCTGGGAGGGGATGGGACGGCCCACCCTGATCTGTGCCTGTCCCACCTGCAAACGGATCTTTGAGGAGCACACGGAAATTCCCGCCGTGGGGATCTGGGAGGTCCTGCTTTCCCTGGGGGTGGAGAAAAAAGCCTCCGGGACCGTGGCCGTCCACGACGCCTGCGGCGCCAGGGGGGACGAAAAGCTGCAGAAGGAGATCCGGGCCTTCGTGGGGGCCCTGGGCTGCCGGGTGGAGGAGATTCCCTTTTCCGGCGACCTTTCCCCCTGCTGCGGTTTCGGGGGGCTTGCGAAGTACGCCAACCCGGAGGTGGCAAAAAAGAAGGCCGCCTTTGCCGTCGGACGGACAGACCGGAAGATTCTCACCTACTGCATGGCCTGCAGGGACCAGTTTTCCCGGGCGGGGGCGGACACCTGCCACATTTTGGAGCTGGCCTACGGAGTGGAGCCCGCACCGGTCCCGGATCTCTCCGCAAGGAGGGCGAACCGGCTGAAACTGAAACAGAAACTGTTAAAGGAGCTTTGGAAGGAGCCGTTTGAGATGGAGACAGGGATTCCCGTAGTCTACGGGGAGGGCGTGGAAGCGCAGATGGAAGAGCGCATGATCTTAAAGAGCGACGTGAATGCGGTCCTTACGGCTTACGAGGCCTCCGGGGAGGCCGTGTATGACGAGGAGTCCGGCCTGTTCTCGGCCAGCCTGCGGCTGGGGAACGTGACTTTCTGGGTACGGTTTGCCAAGGACGGAGACGGATACACGGTGCACGGCGCCTACAGCCACCGGATGACCGTGGAATAGGAGGGAGACATGGCGGAGAAAAGCTATTATACCATAGACCCGCTGGGGAAGCTCACCTGTGCCAAGTGCAGGGTGCCCCTGGTGAAGGGAAAAGCCACCTTCGGCTATCTGGGAAACGCCTTCCCGGTGGAGCTTCCGGTCTGCCCCTCCTGCGGCTATATCTACGTGCCGGAGGAGCTGGCCATGGGGAAGGTGCTGACGGTGGAACGCAGTCTGGAGGACAAATGAGCGGACAGAAGATCAGACCGGAATCCGGAACCTGTATGATTGGCTCCCATCCCGGCGGCCTTTCCCTGACGAAGCGGCTTTTCGCCCTGGCGGACGCAGAGACGCCGGGGCGGGTGCTGGATTTGGGGGCGGGCGGGGGAGCGTCGGTGCGGTATCTGCGGGAGAGGGGCTATGAGGCGGAGGGGATCGACCTTCTCTATGGGGAACGGCCCGCAGAGAGGGGATCACTGTTTTATGCGGACATGCGGGCGCTCCCCTTCCCCGACGAATGCATGGATGTCTGTCTGGCGGAATGCAGTGTTTCCGGCTGCGGCGACGGGCCGACGGCTCTTCGGGAAGCCTTCCGGGTCTTAAAGACGGGGGGAAGCCTGCTTCTCTCGGATGTGTTCTTCCACCGGGACGGAAATGGAGACTCCGGCACGGCGGAAGCCCCTTCCCTCTCCATGCCGGGCCCCTTGGGGCTGAACTGCTGGAGGAGGGTCTTTCGGGAGACGGGATTTGAGCTAAAGGGGCTGGTGGACGAAACGCCTCTCTGGCGGGAATTTTTTCTGGAAAGCCTCTGGAACGGCAATGCGGACCCGGCCTGTCTGGATGTTTTCCGGGAAGCGGGGAAGGCGGGATGCGGCTATTTTCTGGCCTGGCTTTGGAAAGGAGGAGACGATGGAACTGTTTGACCGAATGCTGGAGCTTTCCGGCCAGGGTTTTTATTGTGCCCAAATCCTTTTGATCCTGGCGCTGGAGGCGGAGGGGAAGGAGAACCCGGATCTTGTGCGGGCCATGAGCGGCTTAAACGGGGGCCTGGGCTTTTCTGGTAATGTCTGCGGCGCCCTGACGGGGGGCTGCTGCCTCCTGGGGTATTTCTGCGGAAAGGGCGAGGCGGAGGAGATGGAGGCCCCGGAGTCCTCTCAGGTGATCGGGAAGTTTGTGGAATGGTTCCGGGGGTTCACGGAGGAAGCCTACGGCGGCTTTGACTGTGACCATATTCTGGAGGGGGATCCCTCTAACAAGATGAGACGGTGCCCGGGGATCGTGGAGGGCGTGTTCCGAAAATGCATGGAGCTTCTCTCGGAACACGGGCTGCTTTCTCTATGAGGATCCGGGGGTTGATCGCAGCGGCGGGGAAGTCCAGCCGCATGGACGGCTTTAAGCCTCTGATGGAATTGAACGGGTTTCCCATGATCCGGATGACGGTCCAGAGTCTTCGGAATGCCGGGATCCGGGACGTGACGGTGGTGGTCGGGTGCCGGGCCGGAGAAATGCGGGAGGCTCTCGCTCCCATGGAGGTCACGGTGGTGGAGAACGCCGCCTACGGGGAGACGGACATGTTTGCCTCCGTCCGGCTGGGGCTTGATTCTATCGCAGGGCGGGGGGAGGCGGACGCCGTCTTCTTCCTTCCGGGGGACATCCCGCTGGTGTCGCCGAGAAGCATGGAGACCATGAAGCGGCGGGCCTTTGCCGCAGGGAACGGGACGCAGGCGCTTCTTCCCAGGGTGGGGGAGAGGGCCGCCCACCCGCCGGTGATCCTGAAGGGGGGAATCGAGTCGGTGCTCCGGTATGAGGGAGACGAGGGGCTTCGGGGGGCCTTTGCCGGAATGAGGACTGAAAAGGTGGAGCTTCCGGAGGATGCGGGTGCCCTGGCCGATGCGGATTACCGGAAGGAGTTTGAATGGCTCGCCTCTTATGCGAGACTCCACAGGGGCGTGTCGGAACGGGTTTGCAAGGAACTTTATGAGGAGGTGTGCCTTCCGGCTCACGTGAGGAGGCACTGTCTGGCGGTGGGAGAGCTGGCCGGATGGATGGCGGAGAAACTGGTGGAACACGGCGCCTGCCTGGATATTGAGCTTTGCAGGAGCGGCGGTTATCTTCATGATCTCTGCCGTCTCTTGCCGGAGCATGAAAAGGCGGCGGGGGATTTTCTGCGGGAACGGGGCTATGAGGCTCTGGCAGGGATCGTGGAGGCGCACAAAGGGTTCGGGACAGAGCCGGAGACGGTGTGCGGGGAGAGTGTTCTGGTCTGTCTTGCCGACAAGCTGATTCTGGAGGGGCGGCGGGTGTCTCTTGGGGAGCGGTATCAGAAGGCTTTTTCCCATTCGCCGGTGAAGGAGCGGATCCTCCGGGATATCCGGGTCTGCGAAAGGCTGATCAAAGAATTCGAGGTGATGACGAGTGAACGGCTGTGAGCAGTATATTTATATGAACAATGCGGCGACCTCCTGGCCGAAGCCGCCGCAGGTGGCGGAGGCCATGGCGGAGGCGGTGAGGGCCCTCCCGGGGGCGGCGAACCGGGGCGGGCTTCTGGATTTCGACGTGTTTGGGGAGGTGAGGCGGGAGCTGGCCTTCTTGATGGGGATTTCCTGCCCGGAGCAGATCGCCCTGGGCTGTAATTCCACCTGGGGCCTGAATCAGGCCATCTTTGGCTATCCCCTGGAGGCGGGGGACACGGTCCTCTACACGGGGGCCGAACACAATGCCATCTTACGCCCTCTCTACCGGCTGGAGCGAACGGGGATCCGCACGGTGGAGGTTCCGGTGAACGAGGTGGGCCGGATGGAGCCTGCAGTCTGGGAGCGGGCGGTGAAGGAGTACGGGCCGAGGCTCTGTGTGTTTACCCACGCCTCCAACGTGACCGGGGCGGTCAATGACGCTAAGGCCCTGACGGCCGTCTCCAAGGAGGCCGGGGCGGACGTGCTTCTGGACCTGTCCCAGACTCTCGGCTGTATTCCGGTGCGGCTCTCGGAGTGGGGGGTGGACATGGCGGCCTTCACGGGCCACAAATACCTTCTCGGCCCCCAGGGAACGGGAGGCCTCTATGTGAGGCCGGGACTTTCCCTGACATCTCACATGGTGGGCGGCACCGGCGTGAAGAGTGACCTTCGGGAAATGCCGGAGGAGATGCCCCTCCGCCTGGAGGCAGGGACCGGGAACGAACCCTCTTACCACGGCCTTCTGGCGGCTCTGGTCTGGGCCAGGGAGCACCCGGTGGACGAGACCGTCTGGAAGGCGGTGTTTCGGAAGCTCACGGAGGGGCTCGTGGACCTGGGGTGTCAGGTGATCGTGCCCGGCGGGGAGACGACGCCGGTGGTGTCTTTTGCCGTGCCTGGGGTTCCTGCGGGGGAGGCGGCCGACATCCTGACCGGAAGCTACGACGTCATTCTGCGGGCCGGCCTTCACTGTGCGCCGGACATCATGGGGGATATCGGGATGGCGGGGGGAACTCTGCGGCTGAGTCTGTCCCGGTTTACCACGGAGGAAGAGGTGGAGCGGGCGCTCTCGGCCGTCCGGGATATCAAGGAGAGCGGGGGCATATGAAGTTTCGGTATAAAAAGACGGAGAACTGTTTTGCCGGGGCCAGAACCTATGAATACGAACTTCCTGTGACCGGGGAAGAGCTGCTTTCCTTTCTGGAAGGCTGGGAGCGGAGGGAGAACCACAAATTCCGCCGTCCGGTCTTCTCGGCGAAGAGGGACGGACTGGAGATCAAGGGGATTTTGGCCGCCCACATCGTGAAGGTCAATTACACGGAGGCGGGCTGGGAGAGAGAGAAGGAGGAACTGGAGCGATGGCTGGAGGGAGTGGAAACGGAATGCAGGTCGGAGTGACGGAGAGCGTCTGTCCGGAATGCCTGCAGGTGATTCCGGCGAGGAAGATCGTCAGAGACGGGGGGATTTTTCTGGAGAAGACCTGCCCGGACCACGGGACCTATTCTGTCCTCATCTGGGAGGGAACGGAGGAAAGCTATGGGGCGTGGGGCGAAAACCTGCAGCCGGCGGATCAGATCCCGGCGGCAAAGCCGTCTGAGAAGGGCTGCCCCCTGGACTGCGGCCTCTGCGAGGACCATGAGCGGAGAGGGTGCTGTGTCCTCCTGGAAGTGACGGACCGCTGTGATCTGGGCTGTCCTGTCTGCTTTGCCGGAGCGGAGGCGGGGAGGGGGCGGGACGTGCCCCTCGAGGAGCTGGGGCGGCAGATGGACTACCTCATGTCCCACGGGGGCCCCTTTAACCTGCAGCTCTCCGGAGGGGAGCCCACCATGCGGGATGATCTGCCGGACGTCATCTGTATGGGGAAGGAAAAGGGATTTTCCTTTTTCCAGCTCAACACCAACGGCCTTAGGCTGGCGAGGGAGGCGGGCTACGCCGAGACCTTGAAGGAGGCGGGGCTGTCCTGCGTCTTCCTGCAGTTTGACGGATTTAAGGAGGAAACTTACCTTGCCCTTCGGGGCCGGCCGCTGCTCGCCGAAAAGCGGGCGGCCATCGACGCCTGCGAACGGGCGGGCCTCGGAGTTATCCTGGTGCCGGTCATCTCTCCGGGGCTCAACGAGGACGAGGTCGGGGCGATCCTCCGTTATGGGGTGAGCCGGATGCCGGTGGTGCGGGGCGTCCACTTCCAGCCCATCAGCTATTTTGGCCGCTGTCCGGGGGCGAGGGAGGGCTACCGCCTCACCATCCCCAAGCTTCTTTCTCTGCTGGAGGAACAGACGGGAGGGCAGATTTCGGCCGGGGATTTCACCGGCGGGAATGCGACCAACCCTTACTGCACTTTCCAGGCCAATTATCTTAAGGGGGAGGACGGAAGCCTCGCTCCCATGGTCCACGGGACCGCCAGGGCCTACGCCACTTCGGAGCAGGCCAGAGAGTTCGTGGCAAGGCAGTGGACCGGGCCGGAGCCGGAGGCCGGCTGCTGCTGCGGGGAAGCGTCTGCGAAGGAAGGCTGCTGCAGCGCAGGGACGGAAGAGACGAAAGAAAGCTGTTGCTGTGCAGGACTTTCGGAGGGCTGCTGCTTCGGAACGGAGCCGGAAGCGTCGGACGGGGGCTGTTGCTGCTGCGGGGAGCCGGAAGCCCCGGAGGATGCGGGGGGCTGTTGCTGCTGTGGGGAGGACACGGCCCAGATGCAGCTTGACACCTCGTCCCTGGACGAATTCCTGGCGAAGCTTCACAACAATACTTTTGCCGTGTCGGGCATGCTCTTTCAGGACGCCTGGAATCTGGATCTGGAACGGCTCCGCCGCTGTTACATTCTGGAGACGGACAGCCGCTACGGGATGGTGCCCTTTTGCGCCTACAACCTGACAAGCCGGGAAGGAAGGACGCTGTACCGATGAAGGTGTCTGTGATGAAGCTGCCTGCGATGAAGTTATCGGCCCTGGAGCTTCTGGTACGGGAGCAGGAGGGAACGGAGCGTCTGGGAAGAAGAGAGATCGAAGAGATCCAGCTTCGGAAGCTGAACGGGCTCTTGAAGCGGGAGAAGGACCGGAACGGTTTTTACGGCGGGCTCCCGGAAAGGCTCTCCTCCCTCGCAGAGCTTTCCGGCCTGCCTTTTACCACGGAGCGGGATCTGCGGGAGCAGGGGAACCGGATGGTGCTTCTCAGTCAGTCTAAGATCGACCGGGTCCGGACGGAGTTGACGTCGGGAACGACGGGGCAGGCCAAGAGGGTCTATTATTCGGCGGCGGACAATGAGCGGACGGTTTCTTTTTTTGCGGCCGGACTTTCGGAGCTGGTAGGGCCGGGGGAGAAGACTCTGATCTGTATGCCTTTTTCTGGGCCGGGCGGGCTGGGGGAGCTGATCGCCGAAGCCGTCCGCCGCCTGGGCGCCCGCCCCATTCCCGCCGGGATCGGAAAAAGCTACGGGGAGATTCTTCGGATTCTGGAGGAGGAGCGCCCGGAAACCTTCGTGGGCATGCCGGTCCCCCTGCTGTCCCTTCTGCGCCTGAAACCGGAAACGCCCCTGAAACGGGCGCTGGTCAGCGCCGACGCCTGTCCGGAAACGGTGAAGCGGAAGATCGAAGAGAGGCTTGGGAGCAGGCTTTATCCTCATTACGGCTCCAGGGAGACGGGGCTTGGAGGGGCAGTGACTTGTCCGGCCTTTTTGGGCATGCACCTTCGGGAGAATGATATCATTGCGGAGATCGTGGACGAGAGCGGGAGAGTTCTGCCAAGGGGAGAGTGGGGGGAGCTGGTGATCACGACCATTCAGGCACAGGCCATGCCCCTGATCCGCTATCGGACCGGGGACCGGACCCGAATTCTGCCGGATCTCTGCCCCTGCGGGAGCAGCCTTGCCAGACTGGATACCGTGACCAGGCTGGACGGCGGGAATGTCCTTTCCATGCATGAGCTGGACGGGGAGGCATTCCGGATCCCGGAGCTTGTGGACTACCGGGCGGAGCTTGTGGACGGGACTTTGCATTTGGAGGGCTATGTAATCGGACGGGGCGGAGATTTTCCGGAGGAACTGTGTGGATATCCGGCCAGGTGGAAGCTGAAACTGGTTTCTACGGAGGATGCGCCCTGTTATGTGGCGAAGCGGAGTATAGAACGTGTCTGAAGTTTTGGCGTAGGAGAAGTGTTCTTACTTCCTTATATTTTAAGTAAATCGGAATGTGTTCCGGTATCAACAAGTGTCAATGTCAAAATATCATCTTCTATGAGGTATATTAACAACCAATCCGGCTGTATATGGCATTCCCTATATCCCTTATAATTTCCACTCAAAGGATGATCTTTGCCGTAATCCTTTTTTAAAACGGCTGGAATATTTAATTTTCAGATCCATCTTCTAAGATCTCCTTAAACATTTGTTTTACATCGGTATAGCCTTTGACATTTGGATCTCTGCTGATTCTTTTTGCTTCCTCCATGGCTTCGATAACCTCTGGTTTAAATTCCACTCTGTCTTCGGGATATTTCACCTCAAAGGGAATTCCGTTCTGCAAAATTACTTGTCTGAGAAATATATTCACCGCTTCGGACAGATTAAGCCCTAATCCCTCCAAACGCTCGGCAACCTTCTTTTCGTGATGCATACGAACCAAAGCTACATACC
>CAMSZT010000062.1 GCA_947066815.1 uncultured Lachnotalea sp. | reverse complement strand
GGTTCAAGGTTTTGTAGTATCAAGCATTTCTATATGTTCATGAATAATTCAGGATTATGTATAATTGGCGGAAAAATTCCCGCACCGACAGGATCCCATCTGTTTTTGAAGTTTCCTGAAGAATAGTATTAATTTATTTTTATATGAGATAATGTCAAAAAAGGAATCGAAATCACCATAAAATCAAGAGAATATATGAGATTTTGAAAAAATTTTTCTGAGTATCGGCAAGGTTTCACATTATTTCTTATGCTACAATAAAGGCATCGATCATGACAAAAAAAAATCAGAAAAATACTCTTATTTGTGCAAAGTAAAAAACATCGGATACTGGAAAATTAAGTTTTTGATTGAATTTGTCTGGTATTTGTAGTATGATTAATAAATCGTTATGAATAAATATGAAAAAGGGTGGGAGAAAAAATGAGAGATCCGAGAATAAACAGTCTGGCCCGCCAGGTCATCGATTATTCTGTATATCTGCAGCCAGGAGAAAAGATCCTGATTGACGTCTGGGACGGGGCAGAGGATTTCGCCATCGCGCTTATGGAGCAGGCTCAGCGGGCAGGAGGACAGCCTTATGTGAACCTGCAGAGCATGGCGGTGGAGCGTGCCTTCATGCTGGGGCTGGACGAGCCGACCATCAAGGGCTGGTATGAGTATGAGCTGAACCGGATGAAGGAGATGGATGCCTACGTGGTGGTCCGCCGCCAGGAAAATATCAATGAGTACGCGGACGTGCCGGAGGAGAAGAAAAACCTGTATCACAAATATTACGGGCTGCTCCATTACGGCGAGCGGCTCACCAACACCAAGTGGTGCGTGCTCCGCTATCCGAACGCCTCCATGGCGCAGCTTTCCGGCATGAGCACGGAGCAGTTTGAAAATTATTATTTTGACACCTGCTGTATCGATTACAAAAAGCTCAATGAGGCGGCGGACGCCCTCTGTGAGCTGGCGTCGAAGACCGATAAAGTGCGGATCACAGGACCGGATACGGATATCACCTTTTCCGTGAAGGGGCTGTGCGAGCCCCATTCGGCCTGCGGGATCTTCAATGTGCCCTGCGGGGAGACCGGGATGCCGGTGGTGACGGACTCGGCCAACGGGACCATCCACTACAACCTTCCCTCCACATTCCAGGGCTTTGTCTTCACGGATGTGCGTCTGACCTTAAAGGACGGGCTCATCGTGGAGGCGACCTCCAACAACACGAAGCTCATGAATGAGATCCTGGACACGGACGCCAATGCGAGACGGATCGGGGAGTTTGCCATCGGCTTCAACCCGGCGATCACGCTGCCGATCAACGATACGCTCTTTGATGAAAAGATGACCGGCTCCCTGCATTTTACGCCGGGGAACAGCAATATCAACCCTTCCGCGATCCACTGGGATCTGGTCACGCTGCAGACTGCCGAGGCCGGCGGCGGCGAGATCTGGTTCGACGATGTCCTGATCCGCAAGGACGGGCTCTTTGTCATCGACTCGTTAAAGCACCTGAATCCGGAGGAGCTCCTGCCGGCGGTAGCGCCCAGGTATTAGAAGCGGATGCATACATAGTTTAGGAGGAACAAAATGAGCAGGTATATCATCAAAAGACTGCTGTTTATCATCCCCACATTGCTGCTGGTCGCGTTCATCGTGTTGTTCATCATGGACCTGACCCCCAGCGATCCGGGAACACTGATCTTAGGAGACAACGCACAGCCGGAGGCCATCGAGGCCCTGAATGAGGAGCTTGGCTACAACGATCCCTTCGTGGTCCGGTATGTGCGGTTCATCTGGAATGCGGTGCGGGGCGACCTGGGAGAATCCTGGCAGACCGGACGGTCGGTCACCTCTACCATCGCTCAGAGGCTTCCGGTGACTGCGACCCTGGCCCTGGGCTCCCTGGTCTTCGGCTCCGTCATCGGCATTCTGCTGGGGATCCTGTCTGCGGTGAAGCAGTACAGCATCCTGGACTTTTTCAGTACGACCCTGGCCATGGCGCTGGGAGCTTTCCCCAGCTTCTGGATTGGAATGATGCTGATCCTCATCTTCTCCCTGGGACTGGGGTGGCTTCCGTCCTTCGGTGCGGGCGGGATCAAAAACTTTATCCTTCCCTGGGCCACGGCCGGCTGCTTCATGATCTCTTCCCTGCTGCGTATGACCAGGACCTCCATGCTGGAGACCATCCGGATGGACTATATCCGGACGGCACGCGCCAAGGGACAGACGGAGCGGAAGATCATCACGGGCCACGCGCTGCGGAACGCGCTCCTTCCGGTGGTCACAGTGCTGGGTGTCAGCTTCGGCACCATGCTGGCCGGGACCGTCACGGTGGAGACCGTCTTTTCCCTGCCCGGCGTGGGACTTATGATCATCGAGGGGATCCGTATGAAGGATGTGCCGGTGGTCACCGGGGCGACCGTTGTGCTGGCCGCCATGTTCACTGTGCTGATGCTGTTTGTCGATATCCTGTATGCCTTTATCGATCCCAGGATCAAAGCCAGGTATGCGAAAAAGTAGGACCTGGCCGGCGTGTGAATCTATAATAGAAAAGGGGTTGTAAACATGAATAAAACTACAGGCTCCGCAAATGGCGTCAAGGTAGTACGCAAGAAAAAAAGCCGCTTCAGGGAGATCTGGGGAAGGTTTAAAAAGAATAAATCGGCGATCGTCGGACTGGTCCTGTTCAGCATCGTCCTGCTGATGGTGATCTTTGCCGATGTGCTGGCTCCCTATTCCGCTACCATTGAACCGAATATCCCGGTCCGTCTGCAGGGACCCTCCGCGGAACACATCATGGGAACGGACAGCTTCGGGCGTGATATTTTCGCCAGACTGGTCCATGGGTCCAGGAATTCCCTCCTGGTCGGGATCGGCGCCGTTTTTATCGGCATGGTCATCGGCGGGACCCTGGGTGCGGTCAGCGGCTATTACGGCGGGAAGATCGACAATATCATCGTGCGTATCACGGACATGATCATGTGTATCCCCATGATGCTCCTGGTGCTCACACTGGTGGCGGCGCTGGGGTCCAGTCTGATGAATGTCCTTCTGGCCATGATGATCTCCAATATCCCCGGCTATACCCGGGTGGTCCGGTCGGCAGTGCTGACTGTGGTGGACCAGGATTACATAGAGGCGGCCCATTCCTGCGGCACGCCGAACCGCTGGGTCATCTTTAAGCATATCATACCGAATGCCATCGGGCCGATCATCGTACAGACGACCATGTCCATCGGCAGCATGATCTTAAACGCGGCTGCCATCAGCTTCCTCGGCATGGGCATCCAGCCGCCGACTCCGGAGTGGGGGGCCATGCTCAATGAGGCCAGAAACTTTATGATCCAATGTCCGTACATGGTATTCTTCCCCGGCGCGGCCATCGGCATCACCGCACTGGGACTGAACCTGATGGGCGACGGGCTCCGCGATGCCCTGGATCCCAAGCTGAAAGATTGAGGTGGATGATATGAATAATACAGGTACGGAACAGGCAATTTTAGAGGTCCGCGGCCTTCACACCATATACCAGACGGACGACGGCGTGGTGAAGGCAGTGAACGGCGTGGATTTTTCCATCAACGAGCGGGAGACGGTCGGGCTGGTCGGTGAGACAGGCGCCGGCAAGACCACGCTGGCGCTCTCCATCATGCGGCTTCTGCCGGAGCGGACCGGGAGGATCCCCGAGGGAGAGATCATCTATAAAGGGGAAAACCTGCTCAAGGCAGACAAAGAATACATGCGGCGTATCCGCGGTGCGAACATCTCCATGATCTTCCAGGATCCCATGAATGCCCTGAACCCCATCATGTCGGTGGGCGATCAGATCCTGGAGTCCCTTGTGATCCACAACGAGGAAAAGCGTTCCGGCGAGGAGCTGAATAAGCGGGTGGATGAACTTCTGGAGTTGGTGGGCATCAGCGCCGGGAGGAAGCATGAGTATCCCCATCAGTTTTCCGGCGGCATGAAGCAGAGGATCGTCATCGCCATCGCGCTGGCCTGCAATCCGAAGCTGATCATCGCCGACGAACCGACGACCGCTCTGGATGTCACCATCCAGGCACAGGTCCTCGCGCTGATCAACGACCTGCAGCAGAAGCTGGGGACTTCCATGATCATGATCACCCACGATCTGGGCATCGTCGGCAAGACCTGCGACAAGGTTGCCATCATGTACGCGGGAGAGATCATCGAGTTCGGCACGGCGGAGGATGTGTTCAACGGGGAGAAGCATCACCCTTATACGGTCGGGCTCTTCGGGGCGATCCCCAGCCTGACTTCGGAGGCGAAACGGTTAAAGCCCATCGACGGCCTGATGCCGGATCCCACGGCGCTCCCGGAAGGCTGCAAATTCCATCCCCGCTGCCCCCACTGTACGGAGGAGTGCAAGACAGGGGAGCCTTATCTGTATCAGAAGGGCGAAGCCTATATAAAATGTAATCTGTTCAGGGAGGAGAAATAGCCGTGGATACTTTGGTAAAAGGTGACAAGTTAAGAAAATATTTCCAGGTCGGCCCCAAGAGTCTTCTGCACGCGGTGGATGACGTGGATGTGGATATCCCGCGGGGCACCACCCTGGGCGTGGTCGGCGAGTCCGGCTGCGGCAAATCGACCCTGGCCAGGGTCGTACTCGGCCTCATCCCCAAAACCGGGGGCAAGCTGTATTTTGACGGGAGGGATCTGGACACTCTGAACAAAAAAGAAAAGGCAGAGTACCGCAGACAGATGCAGATCATCTTCCAGGATCCCTATTCCAGCCTGGATCCTCGTATGTCGGTCTATGAGTCCATTGCCGAGCCGCTGGATATGAACCATATTTTTTCCAAAAAGGCAGAAAAGCTCGACTATATCATGGAGCTGATGGAGCGGGTCGGTCTGGCGGAGCGGTTTGTGAATGCCTATCCCCATGAGATGGACGGCGGACGCAGGCAGAGAGTCTGCATTGCCCGCGCGCTGGCCTTAAATCCCAAGTTCATCGTCTGTGACGAGCCGGTCTCCGCGCTGGATGTCTCCATCCAGGCCCAGATCCTCAATCTGCTCATGGATATGCAGGACAGCATGGGACTGACCTATATGTTCATCACCCACGACATGTCGGTGGTGAAGCATATCTCCACGGAGATCATGGTGATGTATCTGGGGCAGTGTGTGGAACGGGCCCCGTCCAAAGAATTGTTTGAAAATCCGCTTCATCCATATACACAGGCGCTGCTCTCCGCAGTGCCAAAACCGGTGATCAACCGCATGTCCAACACGGAGATCCTGCGGGGGGAGGTTTCCAATCCCATCAATCCGCCGGTCGGGTGCCGGTTTGCGCCCCGCTGCAAGCATTGTACGGCGGAGTGTACACAGAAAAATTTTGAGCTTGTGGATCAGGGAAGCAGACATTCCGTTGCCTGCCGTCTCTTCGATCAGGCATAGCAGGCGGAAGCGGACGGGGAGGTGATAGCCGCATCTGGTTCTCGTATAAGAAAGCTGGTTTCTTATATGAAAAGACAATCTTAAATTTTCTAAAACAAGGAGGAGAGAAATGAAACAGTTGAAAGCAATCATTGCAGTACTGCTGATGGCCTGCATGGTCCTTCTGGCAGCCTGCGGCGGCGGCAAGGATTCCGGAAACAAAGAGACTGCTGCGGAGAACAAAGGCGAGAGTGCCGGAGAAGCTGCGGGAGAGACTCAGGCCGAGAAGGCGCCCAGCGGCTCCATCGACAAGAGCAGGACCATCAACATCGCAAACAGTACGCTGGTAGACACCTTCTACACCCCGAAGGAATTCGGTATCGCTGAGGGTATCTCCTACGCACAGGTCTATGACACTCTGCTTGTTCAGGAGCTGGACGGCAGCATCGGCCCCAGCCTGGCAGAAGACTGGGAGATCTCCGAGGACGGGCTGACCTACACCTTCCATCTGCGCAAGGATGTAAAATGGCAGGACGGCGAGCCCTTCACGGCGGAGGATGTCAAGTTTACCTTCGACGAGTATCAGAAGGCGCCTCTGTTTGCCTATCTGTATCAGGAGCGGGTGGCTGAGAACATCCTGGTGGACGACTATACCTTCCAGTTCAAGCTGAAAGCCCCCATGGCCAGCTTCATTGCCAACCTGCATGTGCCCACCGTTTCTTCCATCATGCCGAAGCATGCCTATGAGAAGTACGGCGAGGAGTACGGCAGCTCCCCGGAGACGACGGTCGGTACCGGTCCCTATATCCTGACGGAATGGCAGCCCGGTGTTTCCGAGACCTTCAAGGCGAACCCGGATTATTTCAAGGGTACGCCCTCCATCGAGAACATCTGCATGCATCAGATCTCCGATGCCAACGGCATCGTGGTCGCGCTGCAGACCGGCGACATTGACCTGAGCTATATCTCCGTGTCCGGCGGCAACTATGATACGCTGAAGGCGGAGCCCAAGGTAGTCCTGGAGGAATATCCGGACGCGACCTATCATTCCATCTACATGTACTGCAAGAGCGGCCTTTTCTCTGATGTGAGAGTCCGCAAGGCAGTTGCCCATGCGATCAATAAGCAAGACGTGATCACGATCGCCATGAACGGCCGCGCGACGGAGATGGATTACCTGGGCGATATCGGTCCGATGATCAACGGCAATCCGGATATCGTTCCCGACACGGTTTATGAGTACGATCTGGAAAAGGCGAAGGCCCTGATCAAGGAGGCCGGAGTAGAGGGAGCAAAGGTGGTCATCAGCTCTTATAACAGCGAGCCCTACCTGTCCATCGACACCTATCTGCAGAGTGTCCTGACCCAGATCGGCCTCAACGCTTCCGTACAGCCGGTAGAGCGTGCGACCCTCCTGGATGACCTGGACAAGGAGACCGTCATGATCGCCCCGCTTGGAAAGGCTGACCTCGGCATGGATATGGAAGCCAGCCTGTTTGCCTCCGTGGGCTCCAATTACTATGGAACTGCCGGAAACTACAGCTTCTTCAGCGATGATGAGATCGAGGCGCTGGGCCTTGAGGGTGACAAGGAATCGGATATTGAGAAGAGGAAAGAGATCTACGGGCAGCTGATCAACAAGGTTGCGGAGCAGGTCCCTTATGTGCCGCTCTATGCACTGCAGGCGGCGATGCCTCACAGCGTGGATATCGCATCTGACAATCCCAGAAGCGAATCGGTCTTCGATTATCACTGGGCCGACGAATAAAGAGCTTTGGAACCCTCCAGGATCCCCTGGAGGGTTTTTCCAAAAAAGAAAGGAGTTATGTTTCTATGTATGACGAAAGACTGCGGGCAGTCCGCGAGGTTATGAGACAGCAGGGCGTGGACATGCACATGCTGACCACAGACGACCCGAATTTTTCCGGCAGCATCGCACCGGACAAATATTGGCGCACCATGGAGTGGCTGACTGGCTTTTCCTGCTCCTTTGGCTATATGCTCATCACGGCCGACCGGGTGACCTTCTGGACGGACTTCCGCTACATCACCCAGGCGAAGAACCAGATCCGGCTGTCGGATGCGGAGATCTTCGACGTGACCACCTTGCCGCAGGACTATTATCTGGAGTGGATCCGGGAGACCCTTGCCGCCCTGCCGGGGAAGGAGCTGACCTTTGCCGCCGACGGCCGTACCTTCACCAATGCACGGGCAGAGAGCATCCGCAGGGTGCTGGCGGCGGTCCCCGGGAAGTCCGTCTCCTGGAGGAACCAGGACCTGACCGGGACCCTCTGGCCGGACCGGCCGGACCCGGATTCCCCGGCGCTTTTTGACCTGGATCTCGCCTATGCCGGCGTGTCCCGGCAGGAGAAGCTGACGGCACTCAGGGCAAGGCTTGAGGAGGCCGGCTGCACCGCCTATCTGAGTGTGACCATGGATACGGTCGCCTGGCTCACCAACCTGCGGAGCCGCGGGGAATATACCCCCATGTTCCCGGCCTATGTACTGATCGACAAAAAACAGGCGGGGCTTTACTGCAGGCAGGATAAGCTGGAGCCGGGAGTGAAGAAGGCGCTCCTCGCCGACGGTTTCTCCACCTTTGAGACGGAGGAGATCGGGCGGGCCCTCGGCAGCCTGTCAAAGGAGGAGGTGCTGTTCCACGACCGGATCAACGACGACCTGGCCCAGAGCATCCCGGCAGGGCTCCGGGTGGTGAACGGCCGCGATCCCGTCTCCCTGATGAAAACGGTCAAGAATGGGGCTGAGGCCGAGTGCTTCCGCAGGGCCAACCTGGCCGACGGGGTCGTTCTGGTGCGCATCATCAAACGGCTGAAGGAGGAGGTCTCCTCTGCCGGCTTCCACGAGCTGGATTTCACCCCCATGTTCAACGAGCTCAGAAAGGAGCAGGAGGGCTTCCTCTGCAACGGCGGCCCCACCATGCTCGCCGCCTATATGGCCAACGCCGCCTCTCCCCATTATTTCCCGGGGCCCGGGCGCAACTGCCAGGTGAAGCCGGAGGGCGTGCTGCTCTTTGACACGGGAGCCAATTATGACGGGGCGACCACGGATATCTCTCGTACGGTATATCTGGGGCCCTGTGAGTATGAGGAGGAGCTGATCCGCGATTATACGATCTCGTTAAAATCCCTCATCGCACTGGCCAGGCAGAAGTTCCGCAAGGGCACCGACGGGGCCTATCTGGACAGCGTGGCCCGCTGTGTCCTCTGGAACGAGGGCCTCAACTACTCCTACGGCACCGGCCACGGCATCGGGGCCTGCCTGAACTGCCACGAGGGTCCGCAGATCCTGGCGGAATCCACCTACCGCAAAGAGTGGGCGGCCTCCAATGTGCCGATCGTGCCCGGCATGGTGGTCTCCAATGAGCCCGGCGTCTACAAGGTCGGAAAATACGGGATCCGGGTGGAGAACGACCAGCTGGTGACCGAGGCGTTCACCAACGAGTTCGGGGAGTTTTACCAGTTTGAGACCCTTTCCTACTGTCCCTTTGAGCCGAAGCTGATCGACCCGTCCCTTTTGTCGGACGAGGAGCTTTCCTGGCTCAACGAGTATCACGCAAAGACCTATGAGCTCCTGGCTCCCAGGCTGACGGAGGAAGAGGCAGCCTGGTTAAAAGGCCAGACAGCCGTGATCTGCAGGAGGACGGATGCCTGACGGGCGGCCCGGCATCCTTCCCCAAAAGGGGCGGATCGGGATCGAGTCTGGATGGCCTTCCGGCTTTACCCTTTCTCTGATCCCCCGGATGACGCAGGCTGTTTTTGTCGATGGCTCTTTCTGCATCGATGAAGTGCGGATGATCAAGGAGCCGGAAGAAATTGAACGGATGAAATGTGCTTCAAAGAAAAATGATGAGGTCATGAGCGCTATGATCCGGCAGATCCGCGGGGGGATGACGGAGCTGGAGCTGCGCCGTAATCTCCGCCCGCTGATGGAGGAGCGGGGCGGCATTTTCCAGTGGGGGATCGTTGCCTTTGGAGAAAACGCAGTGGATCCCCACCATGAGGGGGATGGGACCAGACTGCAGACAGGCGATAACATCGTGCTGGATATCGGCTGTCCCTATGAGGAGTACCATTCTGACATGACCCGCACTGTATTTTTCCGGGAGGTCTCTCCGGAGCTGGAGCGGGTTTATCAGCTGGTGCGCAGGGCCAGCGAGGCGGTGATCGGAGCCGTACGCCCGGGGGTGTCCTTTGATGCCCTGGACCGGCTGGGCAGGGAGGTCATTGCAGACGGCGGTTACGGAGCCTGGTTTAACCACCGGGTCGGTCATGGAATCGGCCTGGAGGTCCATGAACCGCCTTATGTATGTATCGGAAACCAACTCAGTCTGAAGCCGGGGATGATCTTTTCAGTGGAACCGGGAATTTACAAGCCGGGGCTCGGGGGCGTTAGGATCGAGGATCTGGTCCTGGTTACGGAGAATGGATGCTGTGTTTTGAATCAGTACCCGAAAGATCTGACAGTGATCGGGTAGTCCGGTCCGGCTCTGTGTGGATCAGCCGGCCGGAATGTCAGGGAAAGGAAATAAAATTATGAAATATTCCGCTTATTCGGTCCGGATAGACAAACTGGAGGGAATCCTGAAAAGAGAGGGCATCGACTGTTTCCTGGTGACGCCGTCCTCCGACATGAAATATCTGTGCGGCTATTCCATCCACGGGGATGAACGGTTCCTGGCCCTGGTGGTATCGCCGGGCCATGAGCCCTTTATCATTGCCAATGTACTCTATGAGCTTCAGGTGACGGAAACGCCGGTGGAGGGATTTGTCTACTGGTCCGACGGAGAGAATCCCTTTTCGCTTTTAAAAATGGAACTTTCCAAACGGGGGATCGATACGGACAGGATTGCCCTTGACGCTGCCATGCCCGCCCTGTTCTCCCTGCAGCTTTCGTCTCTCTATCCCCGGACACAGTTTCTCAACGGGAGCCCGCTGGTGCAGCCCCTCCGGATCTATAAGGACCGGCAGGAGATGGACTGGATGATCGAGGCCACGGCAAAGGCCGATCAGGCCCTTAAGCGGTGTATGGAGATGGGGACCGGCTGGGTCGGAAAGACGGAAGCGGAATTCCTGGCAAGGCTGTCCTATGAGATGACCTGCCTCGGGATCTCCGACCCGGGAGCCTGCGTGGCTGTGGGCGCCAATGCGGCGGTCCCCCACCATAAGACGGGAGATACGGTCATTGAGATGGGGAAATGCCTGCTGATCGATTTCGGAGGCTCCTGGAAGAATTACCAGACAGACATGACAAGGACCTACCACTTCGGGGAGCCGGACGCAGAGTTCACGGAGGTCTATCACATTGTCCTGGAGGCGAACCTGGCAGGGGAGGAGGCCGCAAAGGCCGGAAACGAGCTTCAGGATGTGGACGCGGCGGCCAGAAAGGTGATCGAGAAAGCCGGCTACAAGGATTATTTTATCCACCGGACCGGCCACGGCATCGGCATCGACGGTCATGAGGGCCCCTCTGCCGGAGCGGGGGAGACCACGAAGATCGCGCCCGGTATGGCGTTTACCTGTGAACCGGGGATCTATCTGCCGGGAAGGTTCGGCGTGCGCATCGAAGACCAGGTGCTGATCGAGGAGGACGGGAGTACGAGTGTCCTCCACAAGCTGCCAAAGGAGCTGACCGTGATCCGGTAGAGGATCCGGGTCCTGCGTTTTCTTAAGAAAAATTTAAAATGACCACTTCTTTGAAAAGTGAAGGAAATAGGCTAGAAACCCTGTAAACACTGGGAAAATCGGTGCTCAGGAAGGTTCGGAGAGGGAGGAAAAAATTGGCATAAACCGTTCCGGTTAGTAACACGTTAGTAACAAATTTTAATCTTCTCAATCTCGGCTTTCAGGTCCTCCAGGCTCCGGTGTCCGTACACGGCATTGGTAATGTCGCCCTGGAAGGAATGGCCAAGCATCCGCTTCCGGTCGTTTTCCGCTACCTTATATTTTTCACAGAGGGCAGAAAAGGTGTGCCGGCAGTCGTGGGGAGTCCGCCTCTCAATGCCGAGTAGGTCTGTGAGTGCATGCATGTGGCTGCGGAAATTTTGCGGAGATTTCGGCAGCAGGGAGCCGAGGCGGTCGATCCGGCGCTCTACCAGGGGGAGGATGCCGGAGTGGATCGGCACGATCCGCCCCCTGCTGTTCGAGGTCTTCACGCCACCCTGGAAATACCCCTCATCCAGGGCGATGATGAGGTCCTTGTACGCACTGATTCGGAAGCCGGAGTAGCACATGATCAGAACCATCTCTGCGGTCTCGTCGTCTCTGTGCTCCCAGAGGAGGGCAAGTTCCTGCTCCGTAAAGGGTTCCCCATGCTCGTCGTCATCGGCAATGTTGATTTTTACTGCGGCAGAGTAGTCCCGGTCTACGATTTCGTAGGCGAGGGCGTATCGGTACATCTGATGGAACAGGGTAACGATCAGCTCCCGGCTGGAATGCTTTTTCGAGCAGTCATCGATGACGGCCTGTAGATCCTTGTGCCGGAGCGACTCAAAGGCCAGGCTGTGGAGGGCTGAACAGTTTTTGTAGGCAGCCCGTGTGGAGTTTTTGGCAGAATCGGAGTATTTCCGGCTCTGGTCCCGGACATACTTGTAGTCATAATACTGCTCATACACTTCGGTGAAGGTCGGTTTTGCCTGCTCCGCCCGGGCGATTCCCTTGCTCCGGTTGTAGTCGGCGAGGATCTTCTGAGCCAGGCCGGCCGGGTTTTCCGCCTTATCCGGGATGAGCTCTTTCTCCATCCCGGGATACCAGGTCCCGGCCCTGTAGGCGGTGAGGACGGCAAAGCCCACCATCCAGTCGTCGACGTAGCAGAGGGCCTTCGGGGTCTTCGGGACGCCCTCGAGGGTAAACTCCGTGACCGGCGGATGGACAGCATAAGGGTTCCGCCTCTTACCGCCCAGGTATTTGATGCTGCCGTATCCGTTAGGCAGTTTTGGGTATTTTTTTCGCTTTGCCATGGTATCGGCCTCCTCCTTTATCATAATTGCGACGTCGCACGTGGTTTTTGGGTACAAAAATAACGGCCACCGAAAATATGTTCCGGTTGCATGACCGCCTCGAAGATGATACAATATCCTTGGCTGAGACAAAAGTGTATCTCTTAGAGGTACGAGCCGCTCTGGTGCTGGTAACACTGGGGCGGTTTTTCTTATTTGACAAACCTGAGAAAATGGCATATAATATGCTTAACAAGACAGCCGGAAGGTGAGCGCACGTCACCCGTCCCGGCGAAAGCAGTCAGCTAAGAAATAGCCGCCTAATCTTTTTCCGGAGAGCAGGACGGCTATTTCTTACTTTTCAGATTCAGAATTGCGACGATCAAAAGACCAGCGGTCAGTATGATCATGAATTCCTCATATGTACTCATAAGCACCACCCCTTTCCACAAGACTCGGAACAGGTGGAGCACGTCCCCCGGCTGCCCGGTTAAGCATATTATATTGTCATGGTGCTGTGGAGCAGGAAGGCCGTGGCGGGAATCCCCGCCACGGAAGATAATCCGATCAGGCCTCTCTAGTGCCGGCAACGCTTGGATGTTTTTTTGCGTTATAAAACAAACGAACCAATTGCCTGACCGATTTTTATTATGTCGCTGGCTCCCGTAAATTCAAACTTCACAAGGCCGACGCCGCTAAACCATAATTCTAATTCACTGTCTAAGTCAAACACGCCGGAGGTTTCAACAGAGAATGCCTGTACCTTTGAGTACGGCAGCGAAGTGTAGTCCTTTTTCTTTCCTGTCATGCCCTGTACATTTACGGCAATTGCTCTCTTATTTGTGAACGTGACGGAATCCCTCACGCCCTTATAGCTCCCGATCACAGTCTCTCCGGGTATCAGGAGCGGCTCCACCGCCATTGCGGCACCATCCGATTTTTTCAGCTTGAAAATGCTCCCGTTTTTAAAGTCGATCATAGCTTTTCTTCCTTTCTTCCTTTTGGTGTTTTATTAAAGCGCCGTAGCGTTTTAACTTTCCTCAACTTTCCCAATTACCTTACCTAGGCAGATCACGTCGCTGTTGTCAATCATTGGCTTATAGGCTGGATTGTGGGAGATCAATCCATTTTGTGTTTTTGGTCGGGCCATATTATATACAGTTGCTCGGAATGTGTTATGTACATGGCACTATGTCGCCCCGTCCCCGTAAACCACGCCAGTGGCTTAGGCGGGGGTCCTTTTTTATTTGAAAAACTTAAATAGCTTTTTCAAGAAACGGTTTGTTTGTTTATTTCTCTTTTTAATTACAGTTTGCATTTTTCTTTTACCACTCCCTGGTTTTGCCATTTTATAATAACCCCCTTTCTATACGCCACAGCATTATGCTTCGGATTTTTCCTTTGCTTTTTCTTCGAGTTCCATTGCTTTTCGTATTTGTAAACCAAGTTCTTCGTTAGAAAGCCCTTCTGGATTTATTCCAAGGATGGTTTTCTTTTTCGGGTTTAGTGATTCCATAGTCGATTCATTGTT
The DNA here is from genome assembly GCA_947066815.1 of uncultured Lachnotalea sp. Taxonomy (GTDB): domain Bacteria; phylum Bacillota; class Clostridia; order Lachnospirales; family Lachnospiraceae; genus Lientehia. Next base: position 129 of record CAMSZT010000062.1, on the reverse strand, counting down.
ATCGCTTATAGAATGCCAAGTTGGCGTAAGTGGATCTTCGCCAATTAATTCTGATAAAGCAGGAAACATCGTTTTCAGTTTTTCACAAAAAGAATACCTCTCTTTTCTTTTTAAAGAAAAATATGCATT
>CAMSZT010000061.1 GCA_947066815.1 uncultured Lachnotalea sp. | reverse complement strand
TAAAAGTCCTTTTCCGTGATAAAGATGATATAGGTATCCGGCAATTCCTGAAAAGAGTAGGGAAGAGCCATCTTCCTCTACTCGCACGCAAGCCACATGTCGTGTCAGCGACAGACTTCTTCTATGCGGCTCTGCGCACTATAAAGGGCACCAACAAATATTTATTTTCGCTAATGCCTTCTGATAGGTTATAAATTTTAACTATTATATGATGTTCGATTTTTTCACAATCTGTAATTCATATCCCAATGCATTAAGGATATCGCAAAATGTTCTTAATGACGGGCTATTCTCTTTCTTTTCAATCCTGGAAATAACTTGTTGTCTATTCCCGGTAATCTCAGCAAGTTTACTTTGTGTTATTTTTTCCTGTTTACGTAAATTTATCATTTCACCAATCAATTTATATTCTTCTCTGCTTTCATCCCAAGCTTTTTTGAATGTTTTCGATTCTTGACGACGTTTTTCAATTTCTTTTTTAGTATCTATTTGTACAAATGCCATGTTTTGCACCTCATTGTAGTATTCAATATTATATGAATGTTTTTCCCAGTATGCTTCCAAGTTCTTTCGCTCTTTTAATAACTATCTTTTTATCCTTTTTTTCTGTTTTATTTTTTTGTTTTTTACAGGCATGGAGTAGATACATATTATCTCCGTCTGCTACCACATAAAATATCCGATTGTGCTTATAAAAATATACTTCATACACTTTCTTTTCCCATCGTTTAAATTTTACTTTATTCAGCTCATCATTTTCCAAATATTCTAACACGGAAAATCCGTCAACCTGCTCATCATCAGATAACGATTTAATATACTCTAAGATCACATCCTTTCCCGAGGTTGATTTATAATTGTGTAATATCAAATTATCACCTTCTTTTCTATTTTTTCTTCATGATACAACTTATTTGTTGTAAAGTCAAGTGTCAAACGATTGTTTGATAGGGTAAGTTTACCCGGGGATGTGTTTGGATAGACTTCTCCCATTCTTTTTCGGCGGAAACTCCACGACCTCAATCGAGTCAGGATCTGTTTTTGGGAGGTTTCTTTGATTACCCACTTTTCCTTTCTGGCCGGGCTGTCCCACAGCAGGTCATCACAACCCCCAAGCAGTTCTGATACGAATCACTTCCCAAGGCGCAGCATTGCCGCATGGACTCCATCCACAGCCTCTGTCAGCCTCTTGGGGTCTTTCATAAACATTTCATAAATTTTTCTAACTGGGGGATTCCTTTTTCCAAAAAATATTGTATACTTTTCGTCATAAGAGAGCACCTTCTTTTGCGTATGTGTGTGGATCTGGATAAATCGATTATATCGCAAAAGCGTGTTCTCTTATTTTTTTTCAAAAATCCCCAAATAAAATTACCCTGCTCTTCTGTCTTCTTAGCACAACTTCGGCACATTCCTGCCCTTACACTCCCAATCGAAAACTGTTATACTGGTGAAATCAAACTTTTTATCGAATCCCCGGATTGGTCTGTCCGGAAAGTGCGATTTTTCTTTTTAATTTACAAAAACGGAGGTGTCGGAAATTGGATCAGAACATTTGCAAACTGTATCCCTTTTTAAAAGCAACACGCGGCTGCTGGCGTAACGCCATATTCATTCCATGTACCCATGACCACTGTCCTTACGGACATCCTTCACCCTGCGGCGGATTTCTGCTCGCTGCAGACGCAGACGGCAGCCCCCTCTTCCTTTCCGCCAGCTTCCTGCAGGAAGCATCGGGGGAATCCGTGGAACCAGAAGAATGCCGGGCCATCCTCTCGAAACAGAGCTTTGAAGCGGTCTATTCCCTGTACATCGAATGGAACACCGTTTCTCCCGATGACTGTCCGCTTTGGCAGCTCTGGCAATCTCCCTGAAAAGCCGCCTGCGGCAGAGTCTGCCCGTTTTTCCGGGTGGCCGTCCAACTATGTCTTCCGTTACTGTCCTTGTCGGCAGATCGATCTCTTTATGTCATACCTCTCTCAAAACATACTATATATAGAATTTTATGCTTGACATAATCAGTATATAGTGTTATAGTTGCCTTGTAATTGATTTTTGTGCGTATCCTTTATGGAACTGTGAGCCCAAACGGCTACAGTGCGGAACTTGTCCGCATTGCACACGCAAGTAAATTTTGTATCCAAGTGCCAGCAATTTTGCGCCCTTCCTGGGCCGCCCGATTGCCCGGCACTTTTTTTATAGATATCAAGGCCAAAGGCAGAAAGGAGCATTGCAAAAAGAATCTCATTGGCTGTATGCAGGACCGGACGGACGGGGCATCCCGTTCCCTTCCATCCCGCATCATGACAGCCGGCATGTAAGGGACCATCTCCGGTTTTCCAGAATGACCATGGAAAACGGAGACGGGCCTTTTTTATTTCCCCATCCGGCCGGATGCCAGCATCCGCCGCCCCAAAAAGAAAGGATGAAAAAATCATGGAACATGACAACACCTGGAACAGGATCCGCCTCTGCGTAAGCGGTTTCATTGCCATATTGGCACTTGCATGCGCAGTCAGACGGGCATGGCCCCTGCTCTGCATGCTTGCGCTTGCGGATTTTCTGAGCATAAAGATCTTCCGCCCCCGTCAAAGGAAACGCAGCCACAGAAAGCGCAGGCCCTCACAAAAAGAGCTGCCGCAGAAGGAAATCCCTCCAAAAGCCGCCCTCCCGGCCCCGGAAACAGAAGACAGAGCCATGGAAACCCTTCTGCTGTACCACGTCAATCACCGCATCTTGGCTTCATTGAAAGCAGTCTCCCAAAATGTCACATGGGAATGGCACGAAAAGAAGCCGGAGGCATTGGCCCTTTCCGGAGGCACCGGACGAATCCGCATCTTCGGCATCCCGGGCTACGAGTATGTGGACGTAAGGATCGACCCGCAGGCCAACCTTGCCTGCGACATGATCACTGCGGTCCCCCTCTCTGCCATCCATCTCAAACAGGGGCAGAGCGAAAACCATTCACCACAAGAGACATCCGGATCTCCAAAGGACCCGCAGGCCTGGTATGATCTGCAGGGCCGGAAGGTCCTGGAGCCTCTCATCACAGACCTGAACTCACACGGACACAGTCAAATGACCCTGCGCGAAGACGGAACGGCCTGCGTGGAAGAAGACCAGAGGAACATTTCCAAAGAACATCTGGACGGCTTCCCAAAAAGATCCGCCTGGCCGCAATTGGTGCAGACGCTTGAACGGAACGGGCTGGCCGCCCGGATCACCCAGGAAGGCATCCTTGTCTCCTGGTAAGCCTGCCAATACGAAAGGAGTGAAACCCAATGAAAGGAGGACTTTCCCTCGAAGAAATGGCCGCCGAGATCACCAGACAGAGCAAGCTAAAAGAGGACTATCTGGTAGACACCAGAAGCCTGCAGATGGAACCTTACGGCTCCCAGGTCTATCTCCATATGTTTGACGGGGACATCGAACCGGTGGAGCCCATGCAGCTAAATCCTATCGCCCATCGGCAACTTGGCACACACGTAAAGATCCCGGCCCCTTACTACGACCGGATGCTCGCAGAAAAACCGGAGCTCCTGGCCGCAAATGTCAACACCTGGCTTCAGCATACCCCGTCCAAGCGGCTCTTGCGCACCATGGGCGGCACCGCAAGAGCCTTCTTAAGCAACCGTTACCGGCGGATCGACAACATGGAAATCGCCGCCGCCGTCCTGCCCATCATCGGGCAGATGGAGGGCGCCCGGTTTGAAAGCTGCCAGATCACGGACAGCCGGATGTACATGAAGGTAGTCAATCCCCGCCTGGAGGCGGAGGTCGTGCCGGGCGACGTCGTGCAGGCCGGCATCATCATCTCCAACAGCGAGACCGGCATGGGGGCCGTCAGCATCCAGCCCCTTGTCTACCGCCTGGTATGCAAAAACGGCATGATCGTCAATGACGCAAGGACCCGCCGCAACCACGTGGGCCGGGTCAATGACATGGATGAAAACTTCCGGCTCTATTCAGAAAAGACGCTGGCCGCAGACGACGCCGCCTTTATCCTAAAAATCCAGGATACTGTCAGGGCAGCCGTGGAAGAAGCCCGTTTTTCTCAAGTGGTCGGCCTGATGCAGAATGCCACCAAAGCAAAAATGAATACCAAGGATGTTCCCGGCATTGTCAAACTGGCCAGCCGGGAATTCAGGATCACGGAAAAAGAAGAGGAGGGCGTCCTCCAGCACCTGATCGAAGGAAACGATCTGTCCCTGTACGGCCTCTCCAACGCAGTCACCAGACACAGCCAAGACGTAGAAAGTTATGACCGGGCCACAGAACTAGAAAGCATCGGCTTCAACATCCTTTCCATGTCCCACAGGCAATGGGACAGGATCAACCAGGCGGCCGCATGACGCCGCCAGCTTAAATCCAATCCAAACACAAGGAGGAAACCAATATGTACAACAACCAGAACAACGCTTTAGCAGAACAAAAACCCTTCATGCTCCCTTCCGCCATCCCGGAAGGAGAATTTACTCAGGAGGAGCTGGCGGAGGACATGGAAGGCATCGGGATGAGCTTCCCCCGGATCAAGATCCCGGCCGGAGGCGCCCTGCAGTTCGAGATCCCCTCCGGCGACCCGGAAAACCCGGACTACGCAAAGACGCTGGAGGGCATCCTCCTCTTTTCCCACGACAGCTTTACTTACTGGGCGGAGGGAAATGAATATGACGATAACGCACACCCGCTCTGCCTGTCCATGGACGGCAAGCTGGGGATCGGAGAACCCGGCGGCTCATGCAGCACCTGCGTCTTGAACCAGTATGGCACTGCCGCCGAAGGGAGAGGCAAGGCGTGCAAAAACCAGCGGGCCCTGTACCTGCTGCGAAGCGGCGACTTTATGCCGCTGCAGGTGACCCTGCCGCCCACCAGCCTGAAACCATTTCGGGAATTTCTGCGGCAAGCGTTCATCTTCCGCCACCGCGCCACCTACGGAAGCGTCATACAGATCGGCCTGAAAAAAGCAACCAACGGAAAGGACGATTACAGCGTCGCCACCTTCCGCCGCCTTTCCGACTTTTCGGGAGAGGAACTGGCCCAGGTCCGCACCTATGCGGAAAGTTTCAAGGAATTGGTACGCACCATGATCCGCCAGCACAACGCCGGCCACGAATCCACGACCGACGCCCCTCACGATCCCGGCACCAGATACACGGGACCCATACCCACAGATACAAGCAGCCAGTTCGCCTACGGGCAGTCACTGGAGACGGGCTATGAAGCCCTGCCCGCTTAACAAGACAGGGAGGCCATATGATCATCCATTTCAACACAGAAAAAAGAAAAACACAGAAAGGGAAAAAAGAATACTGGATCCGCGGCCGCCTGGTATGCCCGCTCACGGTCGGAAGGCCCGCAGTTATCCTGGTAGGGAACAACATCTGCCGGACCCTTCCGGTCTTAGCCCTGCACAAAGAGACGGCGACCGAGATCCATTTTGAGACACCACACGCACACTGCCATCTGTCTTTCACCCCGCTTCCGGCAGACGCCGCAAAGGAAGCCCCAGCGAAACTGACCGCATGCGCATAAATCAAGGCACAAAAAATTCCGGCGGCCATCCGGCCGCCCAAGCCGGGCCGTGGTTTCGCAGAGATCACGGCCGCTTTTCGTCACAAAAGATCTATTTATCAATACAAAGACAGGAGATCACAATGAACATAGAAACATTCGCATCCACAGTCCGCTCCCAGCTTGCGGACACTCTGCAGCAGGAAGTCATCCTGACTCCCATACTGAAGCTCAACGGCATCCGCCTCCACGGGATCACCATTTCGGAAGCGGACGGTATCAACCTAAGCCCCATGGTTTATCTGGAGCCCTTCTTTGAGCGCTTTATGAACACGGGAAACCTGAAAAAAACCATGGATGAAATTCTGGACCTCTGCAGAAATTGCAAGCGGCCAGCTCCTTTTGACACCGGGCAACTCCTGAATTTTGGCCGGGTCAAAGACCGGCTGCACTACCGCCTCGTCAATTATGAGGCCAACCAAGAACTGCTCCTCACCGTCCCACATCAGCGGTTTTTAGACCTTGCAAAGATCTATTATGCCGACTGCATGGTCGAAGCTTCCGAGAAAGAACGCATCCCGGGAAGCGTCCTGATCCGAAAGAAACATCTTGAATCCTGGGGGATCTCCGATCTTGAACTGAAAAAAGCGGCGGATACCAACACTCCAAGGATCCACCCGGTCTTTTTCCAATCCGTACATAAAATCTTAACCGGAGAGATCATGCAAGACCCAGACATCCAGAAAGGAACCCCACCGGACCGACAGTTCCCCCTGTACTGCCTTTCCAATACACAGAAGGAATATGGTGCTTCCGTGATCTGCTATCCAAATGTCCTGGAGGACCTTTCCCGGCAGTTTGGAGACGACCTCATGGTACTGCCGAGCTCAGTCCATGAAACCCTGCTGATCCCGCAGGATGCGGGCCTTCCAATTGACCTTTTGAAGGCAATGGTCCATGAGATCAACCGTGAGGAAGTGGCCCCGTCCGATTTTCTTTCCGACAACGTATACATCTTCTCCAAACAGGAGAACCAGTTAAGGATCGCTTAAGATCCGAAGAGCGGGGCAATCCCAACGGCTGCCCCACCCTTTTTGAGAAAGGAGGCTTTTATGGATCTGCTCGAAAAATTCGAAGCCATAGAGATCAAAACAGACACCCGCATCTCCCCGGCAGACCGCACTTTCTGTGAAGCACATCAAGCGGCCTACGAGAATGCCAGGGACACCCTGTCCGAACTCAAATACATCTGGGAGGACATGGAGCGGCAGCAATCGGAGCTTCTATCCCCGGTCAATGCCCTCTCCCATTCCTCCTACCTTACCTCGCACGACGGCTTGAAACTTTCCCCGGCGGACATCCAGAAACAGATCGACGCCCTGCATGTCCGGTTCGTGGAGGAACTGATCTCCCATTTCTGTGCGTCATACCATTGTTCCATCTCTTCCGAAACCGTAAAAGAAACCCTTTTCCCTCAAAAACCCTCCAACCGGTGGGACGACAATTACGAGGAACAGGTTGAAAGCTACACCAAAAAGCTCCGGGCCCTGAGACTCCATTATGTCGACGTCCTGGAACAACTCTTCGTCCAGACGGAGGGAAAAGCCTTTTCCGAATACGCCCTTTGCAAGCTGAAAGAAAAATGCCACCGGGCGGCCTGGTCGTCCACCACAAAAAAAGCGGTATTTGAGCGCAAAAAGACAGTCCTCCAGTTCACCCGTTACGCCTGCTATTATCAAATCTGGCTCCGCAACGAATACTGGGAGCTTTCTGACGGCAGCCGGAACCTCCTTCTGGGGATCGCACATTTTGAGACCGGAAGCCTCTCCGTCATTCCGGGCAGCCTGTCGGAAATTATCCAATCCTACCGGCTGGAAGCCAGCCAGTTTTCCTTCCCAAACTGCGCAAAGGTCCAATCGCTGAAACTGTTCAAGAACGGGCGCATGGACATCCGATTCACAAACGAGTCCCATGCCGTCCAGTTCGTGGAAGATTACCTGGGGACCGTTTACTAAAAAGGAGGTGGCCCGCATGAAATACGCCTATCGCACCGATCCGATCCCTCAGGACAGGAGAAAGGAACTCAACGAGAAGATCCTCTACCTGATCGACAGCGGCACTTCCGGCCTCCATGACATTGCGCCGGAAGACGTCTACAACGCCTATACCGGCGACGGCGGCCTTCACGGCCTGGAACGGGAAGATTATGAGAACTACCATGCGTACAGCGAAGCAAAGAAAGAGATTGAAAACGGCCAGTTCTTCACGCCGCCCCGCCTGTGCGAGCTCATAGCGGCCAGCCTGAAGCTGTCGGAACACAGCCTGGTGGCGGACCTTACCTGCGGCACGGGGAATTTCTTCAACTTCATCCCCACGGAAGCAAACATCTATGGATGCGAGCTGGACGCAAAGGCCGTAAAAGTAGCAAGATTCCTTTACCCGGAGGCCGCAATCGAATGCCGGGACATCCGCACCTGCCAGCCAGGGACGCGCTTTGACTTCGTCGTCGGCAATCCCCCCTTCCATTTAAAGTGGTGGACAAAAGACGGCAGGGAGATGCCCTCCCAGATGTACTACTGCCTGAAAGCGGCAGAGGTCCTAAAGCCTTTGGGAATCCTCGCAGTGATCGTACCCCGGTCCTTTCTGTCGGACGCTTTTACCGACAGCGGACAGATCCGGAAGATGGAGAAGCAGTTCAGTTTTCTGGGACAGGCATTGCTCCCGGACAGCTCCTTCTCCCACCTGGGCGTCAGCCGCTTCCCCACCAAGCTGCAGTTCTGGCAGAAAAAGACGGCGGACCAGGGATGGAAGCCACGCCCGTACCGCACAGAGGCCGACCACACCCTGCCGAAGGATTTCCAGATCCGGGAAGAAGCAGATCATATCCACCAGAAGATGCTGGCCTTTGCCAGGTCGGCGCTGGAAAACAACCAGTCAAAGATCCTGCTGGAATTGGCCAGGCTGCGCCATACCTCCAATGATTTCCGATACCGGACACAAAAGCTTTTATACCATATCAAGGCGCATCCCCGGACCAATCCGTGGTACGCCAGATGCTGCGAATGCCTCCACCGCTTTTATACCCAGCAAAAGCCGGATGACATGAGCTATGAGCAATGGTGCCAAGCACAGCTTACGGAGAAAAAGGTACTCACCTATCTCCAGAAAGCGTTAAAAAAGCAGAATCCTGTAGCGGAAACAGACCGTATCTGTCTAGTCAAGAGCAAGGGGGCGTTCGTCTATAAAGGGTACAGTGCTGCAACACGCCGGCAGGTCAAAGACGGCAGGCACCTGCCCGTACCCATCTACCGGGCGGTACTAGAAAACACCCCGGAATCCTGCCCGGGATATGAGCGGCTGCTCCGCAGGAAACGGGCGGAATATGAAGCCCAGAACATGCCGTTTGCAGAAATGGACGAAGATCCGGCCGTCGCCAGATGGCTTGATGACTTTTCCCTGTGGGATTCCTCCAAATTTGAGGAGATCCGCCTGAATGAAATACAAAGGCATGACATCAACCTCACTCTCCAGAAGCGCTATGCGCTGCTCCAGTGGGAGCAGGGGAGCGGAAAGACCCTGGCCGGCATCGCAACGGGGCTGTACCGGATGCAGAACCAAAACGTACACAGCACATGGGTCATCTCTTCCGCCATCTCCATCCGCAACAACTGGAACGTGGTGCTGGCAAACTACGGGCTGCCCTGCGTGTTCGTGAAACGGCTGTCGGACCTGGAACGCGTCCGCCCCGGAGACTTCGTCCTGATGACCCTGAACAAGGTGAGCGCTTATAAAAAACGCCTAAGAAGGCACATGAAGCGCCTTCATCAGAACATCCAGTTCATACTGGATGAGAGCGACGAGATCTCAAACCCGGGGAGCGCCCGGAGCCAGGCGGTGCTCGCCTGTTTCCGCCGCTGCCGGATGAAGCTGCTCACCACGGGCACCAGCACCAGGAACAACATTTCGGAATTTGCCCCGCAGCTGGAGCTTCTCTACAACAATTCCGTCAACATGATCTCCTGGAACGAACACATCTATCACCATGACAAAAAGGCGGACCCGGACGAAGGACCGGATTGCGACATCAACCCTTACTTCGGCCAGCCAATCCCCGCCTACAAGAAAGGCTACTCCCTGTTTGCCGCCTCCCACCTTCCAGAAAAAGTGACGGTGTTCGGCATGGAGAAGCGCACCCAGGACATCTACAACGCAGACATCCTCAGCAATATTTTGGGGAAGACCGTGATCACGAGGACCTTCGAAGAGGTTTCCCGCAAAGAGATCAAACAGATCCATCAAGTACCGCTCCGGTTCTCGCCGGAAGAAAAAGAAGTCTATCAAAAAGCAATACAAGACTTTCATTCGATGCGAGAAAATTATTTTACTTCCACCGGCAATTCCAGGAAGGATTCCATGATGCGCCTGGTCCAGCAGATCATCCTTCTCCTGCGCATCAGCGCCGCACCGGATACGGTGCAGGAATACACGGGAGATACCCCGGTCAAGGTCATGACCGCCGTCGAGATGGCCGCCGGATGGGAAAATGAAATCATCGCCATCGGCGTGCGGCACGTCACCGTCCTGAGATCTTATGAAAAAGCGCTGCGGGAATATCTGCCGGATCGTCCCCTGTTTGTGGTGACCGGCTCCAATACCAGCTTTGCAAAAAGACGGGCGCTTCAGCAGACCCTACAGGACAGCGGCAACGGGATCCTTCTCTGCACCCAGCAGAGCCTTCCCTCCAGCGTCAATTTCGATTACGTCAACAAAGTCATCGTCCCGGAACTGCACTACAACAACTCCGGCATGAGCCAGTTCTACTTCCGGTTCATCCGGTACACCTCAACGGAACAAAAAGACATCTATTTCCTGACCTATGCCGGGAGCATTGAATCCAACCTGATGCAGATGGTGTTAGCGAAGGAAAAGCTGAATCTGTTCATGAAAGGACAGGACGTGGACCTGGATGAAATTTATGACAGGTTTGATGTGGACTATGACCTGCTCTCCCTCCTGATGCGCCAGGAACGGGACGAGAACGGCACACTGCAGATCCGCTGGGGCGAACAGAGGATCGCATGAAATGCCAGAAAAGTAAATCATTCCGCTCCAACCAAAGGGCGGACCAAGAAAGGAGGGCCACGGATGGTTCATCATGAAGCGCCCGCATCTTCGGATATGCCGGAACTTCCCCAAAAAATCTACGAGCCCGTATTTGCACACCACATGGAGATGGAAGAATATCTGAAACAGGAACTTGCCCTCTCCTATGTGGACCTGGATGGTTCCCACGAGCTGAAAACCTGCCATGGCGACATCCTGAAAATCATCAACGCACTCATGGACTACACCCGTATGTTAAATCTGGCATGCGGGCAATGGAAGCTGACCGGCTTTCACAAAGCCACTTACGAATACCAGGCAGGGAAGCTAAGGGAGATCGCGGAGAAATTCCAGACGGCCATCGGTTACGATTACGCCGCCGCCATGGAAAAATGCCGGAAGAAACAGGCAAAAAAGCAACGCTCTGATGACGTGGGGGAAGAAGCCCTGACACTTACCGTCCGCAAACGGCAAAAAACATCAGAGAAGGACACGGAAGAAGGAAAAACAGAACAGCCAGAATCCCAGACAGCAGAAAGCAGTTCCCCATATCCATCAGAAGAGATCCCGGCTCCCCGGGAAGAACAATTTAAAAAAACTTTATTTTACAGGACAGGAGGCATCCGTATGACAAGCAACGAATCAAGAAAAGCATTGGAAGGACATCTGGACCTTTTAAAAAGAAACCTTGCCGTGGCGTCCCTGGAGGTATTGAAAACCAAATATAAAAAGCCTTTTGACGAATTGCGGCACAAGATCGGCGCTGCGGCCACGGCATATGTAAAGCAGGTCACGTTAGAAGCCATCCGCATCCGCGCGGACTTTATGGACGAGGCCCAGCCGCTGATCCAGGGGACCATTGACCGGTCCGGCATCCCGAAGCAGATCTCGGCGGCGGCTTTTGAACGGCAGGATCTTGCGGAGATCGACCGGCTTGCGCTGGCCTTGAAAGAACAGATCCGCCAAGCGCTCCTCCCTTTTTACGACAGGCATGTCCGCCTGTATCTGGACGAGGAATGCTTTGGTGATCCGCCAAAGGCGCCCAGGTTCTATAATGAAGCGACCGGGTGCATCTGGAAGGAAAACGCATGGATCCCTATGGAGCCTGATCCAAAGGCCCTCCTTCTGCCGGTACAGGACAAGCCGAAAACGGCCGCCTGAAAGAAAAGGGGGAAGACATGGGATATTTTGATCTTTTAGCACAGACCATCCATCCGTTTATCGCAGAAAGACTGGGGAAAATCCATGCGGGAGACGACGAATACCAAATGCGGCTGAAAGCAGAAAACTCCATCTATGAGCAATTAAATGAAACATTATCAGAAAAACAGGCAGAAGAGCTGGAACAGTATCTCATCGCCGCAAACGAAGCCGCAGCGAGAAAGGAAACATTGGCCTATATCCAGGGCATGAAGGATTTGCTGGCGCTGCTCAAGACATTGTCATAAAAACAAAAAGCAGCACAGAGCGCCAACGGACAACGGGACGTCCCAGGCAGGACAAAAATTTATATCATATCAAAACATCAGAAGCCCATTCTTTGGGCAAAAGGCCGGGAAATTTTTTGAGAGTTTCCCGGCTTTTTTACAATCCCTTCCCCATATCCACCAGTCCCCCCAAATTTCCATATGCCCTCCACGAAATGCGGATCGGACAGAACCTCCGGCTTTTGCATGAACGAACAGGTCGCACCGCATCATGATTTTATAGGTGCAATCTCCTGCAAATCTGTGTAGGATTTTCTAAAGCCGGTTAAGCTCCCTAGTGCGTTCCCCTACAAGGCTTTTACGGTAGCGAACCAGTTCCCTGAGTTCCCACTGAGCCTATCCGGAATAAAGCTGGGCTAGGGCAATCCGTGCTGAAGAGGATCCGCAATCCATTCGGCGTCTTTCACATCTATCTTTCGGCCGGGAACTGCTTTCATATGGCGGGCATTCACTACTATGGCTTTTCAGGTCAGAAGATTCAAAGATGTTAAATAGGGGCTTCCAATAAGAAGCGGTACTCTCCATGGCAACCATTTCACAGCCGCCTTCTTTGAACCAGTCAGCTAACTCAAGAAACTATCTGGTTGTTACACCAAACTCCCGTATTTCCTGCTTTTTACCGCACCGGAAGCAGGCTACGATGAGCTTTTGTACACATCAATACCGCACACTTGTCGTAAATTTTATCCATACTGGCACCTCCAGGGTGAAATTTACGGCATGGTACTCTGTCTGTTATCATTTCACTATACGTCCTTCTGCCTGAAATATGACTGGACAGGTGGTGGTACAAATGAGAGTACCTAAAATCAATTTAGGAAACGGGCTGCTGACCCAAAATCAACACGAGCTTTGCCGTTACCATTAGGAAGCACACCGAACCTACCGGCTAAAGCCGGTAGTGGTTCAGTTGAGGAAATTTAGATAAAAGTTCAAATTCGCTCATTTATAGATTATCATAATGTTCTCGTATTGATTAAAAATCTGATAATTTGTAATTAATATAAATAATTGTTGACAAGTATATTTGTATATAGTAATATAAAGTTAGAAGTACATTGCTTTTGAAATATTCATAGAAATGAGTAATATCGTTATAAATGCTTTTGACTCAAACACCATACATCTGGGTTCTGCTGAAACTTTCATAATCACTAACCCCAACAAAGTATTTACTTTTTTATTAATCAAAACTGTCTTCCAAAATGTGTTGAAATGAACGCCTGAGTTTAATGCAAAAACCAGGAGGATTTGTTTTGGTTATGATTAGTGCATCGGTGGATAAATATGTGAAATGTTAGTATTATAGAACCGGATGGCATAAAAAGACAGGGAGGGGAGTCCAATGGGAATCTAAGATTCATTAGAAAAAAATCAACATTGTAATATCAAAAAGAAAGGGGTATAATATGAAAAAAAGGCAAATAATATCGATTTTAATGATTGCAACTATATTTATAGGATCTACGTTGACGAGTTTTGGAGCAGAGGCAGATCACAAAGTTTCTAGAAACTACACAGAAGAGATATGTTTAAGTGAAGTTACAGAAACAGGCGAGAAATTGGAACTGATCGGACGGGATTATCAAAATGGGGATGTAGAGTTCATACAGGTTATGGATGGAAAAATAGTTTCCGAATATTACGTAGATCGATCCAAACATGTAATCAATGAAACCTTACATAAAAATGGGAAGTTGATGCATAATCAGAATGCTTATGAGGAAGCACCCAACTTGGAATATGTGCCTCCTAAATATGTTTCTAGAGCATATGCTAATGCTGGTACTATTTATTGGAACTGGTCAAACGGCAGTAGCTCCGGTGTTTGTGGAGCGAGAATATCCTTTGATACAGCATTTAATACAAAGGATCAGTATAATTTGAATGGCAGATATCAGGATTTGGCAGCATTGACATCACTGATCGCATCAGTAATCGCTCTACCTGCGTCTCCAGCTTCGGCGGTTGCGAAAAATGCACTCTCTTATCTGGGAATTGCTAGTACTGCCGTGGGGATTTCTATTCCCAATTATTATGTGAGTGCCATAAGTGCGAAAGTAACCCATAAAGCGACTGATACGAACTCTTCTCGCAGTAATTCCTTATCTGGAACAGAATATACAGTAAATCAAACTGGATATGCGCAAAAAACATATCGTACCGGAAATTATTATCCGACTTCATCATTTATATAAGCTCTATCATATCGGGTTTGGGGGTGCTTCGCA
>CAMSZT010000060.1 GCA_947066815.1 uncultured Lachnotalea sp. | reverse complement strand
TCTTTCTCAGTGACGGGATCAAAAGATTTTCTCCTGTGCTCATACCAGAAAACACAGGCCAAAATTGTAACAACAACATGGGGAAAGTCTAGTTATAATTTTTTACAAACCACCTATCGTCCCTATAGATAATTTTATCGGGATTGTCACTCCATGAGTATCATACTCATGGAGTGACAATCCTTTTTCAATTCCTCTTCTCCCATACCATTAAGTCTACTAAGTAAAGCGATGCATAATTATAATTCCCGCTCCTTTGGAATTATGTATGCATCCCATAATATGCCTTCTCCAGATTCTCCCGATTGTGGAGGATGACTCCCCCACATATACCGGCTCCATAAGGCGTCTGCTCCTGGAAGAAAAAGCTATATGGCTCAAAATCATCATATATGGTGATCTTCCTGCTGTCCTGCCATCTCACAAAATGGTTTCCCAGGAATTTCCCCAGCTTTTTCCATAATGCCTTTGTCTCTGCCACTGCTTTCAGGTTCCGCCTGCTCTGAAATTCAATTTTGGGTCCTCTGTGCTCCTCCAAAGATAGCACTCGGATCTGGATGCCACTCTCCCGGCTCTCCTCTACAAATACCTTGAACTTCTCATAGGAAAATCGGACGGTCTCTCTCCTTCCGGACACCTTTTCTCCCCCGGCGTCACTCAGCCAGGTGAAGAAGATCTCCAGAACGTCCCCCTGCTCCATGCTCTTTCTAAGTGCCAGCTTTGCAAAAGAACGGAGATCGGACACTGTCAGATATCTTTTTTCTTCCAGCTCCAGCAATTCCTTCTCTGTAAGCACAAACCCCTGTGGAGAATGATATTCTTTGGAAAATGTCCGCAGGGTAATACAGTCCTCAGATACCGACAACTTTATCATGATCCTATCATTCATCTCATGTCCTCCTAAAACAACAGGGGAGAGCACAGCTCCCCTCCCCTGTAAAAAAATAATACACTTGTGTCCATCTAAAAACCAGTCTGGTCCGCCGGCCATTGACAGATCGGGGCGATACCAGCCCGCTGCCCGTTAAGCGGCATCCGCCGCTCCTTCTTTGTTTTCCATCAGATCCTTCATCAGGACGTCGGCCAAAAGCTGTCCCTGCAGGTCTCCGGTGTAGATGATGATCTGGTTTTCCCGCATCTGCGCAAATTCCTCATTCCGTAAAATACGGCTTTTTTCTGCAAGCCCCCTTTCTTTTGCAGTGATCCTCCCGGCGATCACCTTCTGCCATTCCCGAAGGAATTTTTCCGCATCCTTGATATCTTCCTTCTGTCGGTCATACATGGTCCGTTTCTGCCTGACGGTCCCGTCCGGCTCGACCTCCAGCGTATAATAAGGTTCCTCCGGCTTGGACAACTTTCGCAGGAACAGCACGTAGCTCTCTCTCCGTTCCATCCGCTCCCAGTACCGGTCACTGCTCCCGACACAGTGATGGAGCCTTTCCCCCTCGGCCAGGATCTCTTCGACCCGTGACGGGACCAGGATGGCGTAATCCTTCCCCGTATAGCTGTAGACCGCTTTGATCTCCTGATAAATGTCCTCAAGATGCGGATATTTTTTTAAGATCTCCCCGGCCCTGATCGCCAATTCTTTCTGCTCGAAAAGCTCTATCAGCTCGTCATGCCGCTGGCGCAGTTTCCGGACACGGTAAATGATCGCGTCATCCGTATCCAGTTTCAGTCGGCAGGCCATGGAAAGATAATCTTTCCAGGTGGTAAGCACCTGGCCACTTTTCATCGAGGTTTCCCGCATCTGGCGCCGGATGTAGTGATAGATCTGCACCATGCTCATCCGGTCCGTGATAAACTGAAGCCTGTCCGGGGAGATCCTCTCACGGCAGAACCAGGCGATCATGTTGTCCGGCAGGGTTTTCCCGACGGCCTTTTCCTGCTGGAGCCATGCCAGGAACTGCCGTCCGCCCTTATTTTCCCGGAGCCGTTTTAGCTGTCCGGAATCGATCCCCAAAAGCTTCCGCAGGCTTCCGGAATCCGGATCCCGAAACACTTTTTGAAATTCCTGGTAACTGTTCATGCATTCCCTTACCAGGACAGGCAGATGTGCCTTGGCAAGCCGTTCCAGCTGCGGCACACGGGCCAGGACCGCAAGGTATTTTTCCGGATCGATTCTTTGCCCGTCCCGCAGGGTTTCTATCAGCCCGGTACAGCGCAGTTCCCCTGCGCCAAGGGCAGGAAGGGTCTTTCCATAGACCCGTCCGCTCTCATCCCCGTACCAGTTCGGACTGCAAAACCCGGTTCGGATCCACCGGAGCTCAGACTGTTTATACAGTCCCCAGTAGTAAGCGTTCCGGGGATGCGCATGATGGTCATAGATCACTCTGCGGACCTCCCAGCTGTTGCACTCCGGGTTCCGGTAGTCCCCCTTCGGGTATTTCCGGCATCCTTTGAATACCCGGATCATGAAGCCATCTTTGCACCGTTTCATCAGGTACATATAGCTGTTCTCCGTTACAACCGTGCCGGCCTTCCCGATGGATTTATACGTGATCCTATGGCGGCAGCGCGGGCAGTATCCCGTCTTATTATGACGGGGCGCCCTGACCGCCACTTCTTTTTCGCAGAACGTGCAGTATCCTGTCTTTTCCCGTTTCCTGCTGTACTGGTAAAAGATATAATTTTCCACGATGCCGACCTTGCTCACCCAGCGGTCCCAGTCTTTGGGCAAGTCCGGCGTCTGCGCCAGATCCAGATTCCACGGATCGGTCTCCTTTTTATGGCGCCGTTTTAATTCGTCCGCCCGGATCTTGAGCTGGTATTTTAACAGGCCCAGGTAGCCTCCTTCTTTCCCGCCAAGATAATCCCTGATCCTGTCATCTTCCTGCGGGCTGACCCATTTCTTCTCTGACCGGAACACGTATCCCGGCCAGGGGATCCGGTCCAGCTTCGCCGTCAGCCATTTTTCCGCAATCCGGTCATAGGTGAGGAATGCCCCCTCCTCTCTGTCAATATACAGCTCATAGGCGGGCTTTTCCCCTCCCGTCCGCATATGTTCCGGAAAGAAAAACGCCACGTTCAGGACTCCGTCCACCACCTGACAGCGCAGATACAGCCCATACTGATAGGATATGGAGACATATTTTTCACTCCAGCCCGGATACACGGTGCGCTTCGGTATGTCTGCGTTTGCTCTCTGCATCATGTCAGGGGTCGCATACAGAGGACCGATCTTTAACAGTTCCTTCTTTCTCATAACTATGCCACCTGCCTTTCTGTCAGATCTGCGCCGTACCAGACATTCGGAAAAATCTTTCTGCCGTCTACCTGCGCCAGGGCAATCTGGAGGATGCGTCCGCTCACCGGATCTTCCTTCGCAAAGGCAAGGATGTCTCCTGCACTTCCCCTGGCTGCCGGATCGGTCCCCCTTACCACGGCATATCCGGCGGAGGCTTCCGCCCGGTCTTTTGCCACATGGCGGCTCCATTCCCGCAACGGATGGTCCGCCATGAAGGCAAGGCCATGAAGGAACAGTTCCTCTTTTGTCAGCCTTTTCAGTATCGTCAGTTCCGTGCAGGAGATTTTTGTATCCTCCCCGTCCTCATCCATGTCTCCCCCGGCATTTACAATGTAATATTCCGCCTGACGGATATTGGAATAATAGGTAAGACAATCCAGCGGATCCTCCGCACAGTGAAAACCGTTCTGGCGGCAGTCCGCCTTCTCTGTCTGATTAAGCCCCATTACAAACTGGTATCCCCGGCAGACAAGCCCCGGTCCAAATCCTTTATATGCGATCATCCGTTCCACCTCCATTGATCATTCATCCTGCTTTCTTTTCCGGCCCCATCAGGCCTTCAAGAGAAAGCTGTCCCAGAAAGGACATCTGCCCGTTTTCGGCAGGTTCCTTTTTCTCTGCTTTCTTTCCTGCCGGCGTTTTTGCCGGAGATTTCTTTGCAGTTCTTTTCTTTCCTTTGGATCCTGCAGCCGTCTTTCCCACATAAGGCCTGGGAACAAACTCCTCCTCATGCTCTTCATCTTCCTTCACCTCCTCCGTCCGGAAATATTCTTCCGCCCAGTGGTAACAGAGGTCATCCGGAATGTCGCTGGAATAACAGGGCGTGTCCCGTCCCGGCTGTATCCCGGCCGCCTTCATCTCATCCTGGACGTATTCATAAGCCTTCCGGTTGATGTACTGGAAGCAGCGGATCATGTTCTTCTGAGGGAGCAGGACCTGCCTGGCGAATGCCGCATCTTCCAGGCACGCCGTCTGGATGTATTCGGAAACGCATTCCTTCATATTACGGCGGGTCAGTTTCTCCGTATCGGCGCCGACCCGTTTCATGGATTCCGATGCCAGCTCATCTTCGCTCATGGCCATGATCCGTTCCATCTGTGCCTTTTTTTCATCCTCCTTCGCCTGCCTCCTGGCTTCCCATTCCGCTCTTCTCCTGGCCTCTGCCGCTTCGTGCTCTGCCCGTTTTCGGTCCTCTTCCCCGTCGTCCGGGTCCGCGCATTCCGGTTCCTGCCCCTTTTCTTCTTTTTTCTCCGGATCCTGCCCGGCCGGAAGCTCCGTTTTTTCTTCCGTCTCTTCCCCCGGCATGACCGGAAGCCGGTCCTCAAAAGGCGTTTCCTCTTTTCCCGCGATTCTGGAAAAGCCTTCCGGAAGCCCCTCTTCCCTGCTTTCAATCTGTTCCACGTTGATCTTTGTCAAAATCTCCATACGGTTCTCCTTTCTGCTAAAACTGTTTTCCACTCACATGGCCCTGGCAAGAAATGGTGAAAAGCACACCGGTTCAAACCGTCTGCCGTCCACGTAAAAATAACGGCGGCCGGTTTCATCCTCCAGCTCCATGACGTCCGATGAGGCCACCGGACGCCTTTGTTTCCCTTCCGGCCGTCTGCCCCGGAAACCTTCTGCGATCCGTTCCAAAATTTCTTCATCCTTCCAGGCTTTGGAACAGGAAAACTCCGAGTCACACACCAGACGATAGCAGGCGGCTGGCGGCTGGCCGTATCCGGCACGGTACAAAGCCCGGATCCCCTGAAAGGCAAAGGGAGCCTTGCCGCCCGCTGCATCCGGCAGGAGCTGATAGAGCCGGAATCGGCATGTTTTCCACATAAGATCCACAGATGCCTCCGCCAAAAGCTGTCTCTCACGCTCTCTCTGCCTTTTTTCTTTCCGGTATGCCAACAGCCAGTCGTCGATCCCCTTGTAGGCAGGATCCCAGGTCAAGCTCCGGCACTCCATCCCATGCCGCTCTGCCAGCATATGCACCTTCCTGCTCCCTTTTTCCACCATCGGATTCCGGCGTTTGTCCATGTCATAGGCTTCCACGATCCGCCTCGTGCCGTTCTGTGCCAGAAGCGCAAAGCAGGCGTCCAGCGCCTTCCCGTTGTTCGCCCCGGCGACCGCAAGAAAAGACTGGCCAAGCAGGACATGGGCGATATCCGCCTTCAAGAGTCCTTCCGTCACATAGACCGTCTCTGCAAAAGGGTCGCCGACAAAATGCGCAGGACTGCCGGAAGTGGTTCCCCCCTCCCTTCCGGAAGAGGAAAACCAGATGTATTTTGTTCCGGCCTTCTCCGGGGGATCGCCCTCGTCCTTAAAAGGAACGTCCAAAAGGGTCTGCGCTCCCTGGATCAGTCCGTCGATCCCGACGGCCGGTATCAGAATGCCGGACGTGCGTCTGCCGAACTTCACGGTCCAGCAGCCGTCCCTCTGCCGGTAAAATCCCGGTACGCCTTCCACCCTGCATCCCCGCCCGGCCAGCCGCTCCGTCAGGGAACGGCATAAAAAACAGGGCGGGGTGCTTTTAAAGCCCAGACGGTCGATCTGTTCATCGGTGAGCCCCCGTTTTTCCGAACGCAGGTGTTCCCTGTGGACGGAGGTCAAGGTCAGCATGCCAAACAGCTCAGAATACGTCTGATGGATCTCTTCCGGGCTGGCCCGTTCCGTCTGCGCTACATCGGCATTTTTCCGGCTGTTCATGCGGGCTCCCTCCGCAAAACTCCCCGTATGGGCGGTCTCCGGCGCTTTTTCTGCCATTCCGCTCCAGGAGACGTCCCCGGCCAAAAGGGCCTCGCAGATCTCCCGGTAAGCCTCGGAGCCTGTCACATGGTTTATCCTGGCATACAAGGATAACATCCCGCCGTGTTCCCCGCAGTAATTGCACCGCCAGACGTTCTTCGTAAGGTTTACGTTCAGTTTTCCCCTGCGGTCTCCACAAAAGGGGCAGTCCGCATATATACTGTCGCCGGATGGGCGCCGGACGTTCAGGCGCAAAAGCTCCACCACTTCCATGATCCCAAACGGAAATTCCCGGGAATCCATTCTCCACATTCTCCTTTCTCATCGTTCTTTCTTTTTTACCGATACAAGGCTCATCCTGCTTTCTGTGCCGTCACGGAGTCCAGCATGATCTGCGCGGCCGCAAGGAATACGTGGTCCTTCCCTTTCCCCCCGCCGTATACGTAATATCTCAGGCTGGGCGGGCGCTTCTCAGCTACCTCGGATAACGTCATCCCTTTGCATACGCCTTCCTGCACCACGATGTTTCCCGCCTCTTCCAAAGTCATGAGGGGCAGGATCTCTTCCACGGGCATGTCTGATGTATAACGGGACTCCGGCTCTTTCACCGAAGCCGGCATCTCCTGTACTATTTCCTTTGCCACTCCGCCCTTTCCTCTTTCTTCCGTGACGGAAAGCGGTTCTTCTATACAGACGGCCGGACTTTCTTTTTCAGGCGGCGCCGGCAGGGTTTCCGCCTGGCTGATTGTCCCTGCGGGCAATACCGCCTGCTGTTTTTTCTCTTCTTTCTGTGTGGGCAGGTTCGTTTCCCCATCCTGCGGGGGCAGCTTCCGGGATACCGGATCTTTTGCTGCTGCCGCCTGGAACTTTGCCGTTTCCTTGGATTCTGACGTTTTTAAGAGTTCCGGTCCCCCCTGGACGCCATGGGGCCGGCCGGGCAAAGAAACCCGGCTCCCATACCGTCTTCCCTCCTCATCCATCGCAATATCGGCAAACTGGATGCCGAATCCCGCATCCGAGAGTGCCTCATCCACGGCGGCCCGCTGCGCCGCCTGGATGTACCGACCTCCCGGCACCTCTTCCTTCGTGCAGCTGGAAGTAAAGCTGCCGACGGGCTTCTCGTCTGTGCGTTCCAGGTAGATCTGCGCCTCGAAAATGGCCGTCTGCTCCGTGACGCGAAGCGCATTCAAGGCGATGCGGCCCTTCGGATACGCCAGCCGGAACCACAGTTTTTTGTAAGGCAGGTCCAGCTGCAGGACTGTCTCCCCGTTTTCCGAAGATCTGACAGGCCGGAGCAGTTTGAAGGGATCAAAGCCAGACACCTTGTTCAGTTCTGCCACAGCGGGAATGCTCTCATACATGGATGCTCCATGATCAGGTTTACTCATTGAAAAAACTCCTTTCATAAATAAAGGATACCGGCGCCTTTTTACGCAGTACCCATGATCAACTGATTGCCTTTAAAATTTTTTCCGGGACTTCGGATGCCGCCCCGTCATCCGGAGCATAGGCCCCGTAGTGCATGCGGATGCGTTCTCCCAGTCCGGTGTTCCTTTTACCGGTTTCATTCCGATGGACCGCCATGGCCAGGACGTCCTTCTGCCCGGCTAAGACCACCGCCTTTTTTGCGCGGGTGATGCCCGTGTATAAGAGGTTCCGGTAAAGCATGATGGAATGGGCCCTCAGCACCGGCATCAGAACAATGTCATATTCCGACCCCATCGCTTTATGGATCGTCGTCGCATAGGCAAGGTCCAGATGGGCGAGCTCCCTCATGCCGTATTCCAGGCTGCGGCCTTCCCCGAAGTCCAGGCCGATCCGTTTTTCGTCTGGCGCATCCTCCAGATACCGGATGAACCCCAGGTCCCCGTTGGATACCTGGCCGGTGTTCTTCGTCTGCATGATCCTGTCACCGATGCGGAAGGTCTTTGCCCCCATGCGGATCTCTTCTTCCTCAGACCGGAAGGGATTCACGATCTCCTGGATGGCGGCATTCAGATGATCCGAGGACGCCGCCCCTTCCGTCCGGTAGGGCGAGAGGATCTGTACGCGTTCGATCCCATGCCGTTCGATCTCTTTACAATACCGCTCTATGAGGGCCGATGCCGCCTCCGCCTGGTTCCTGCAGGGAAGGAACACAAAATCCTCCCCATAATCCAGGCGCATGTCCCCCGCATGGATCCGTCTGGCATTGCAGGCAATCCGGCTGCCCTTTGCCTGGCGGAAAATTTCATCCAGCACCGTGACCGGCACGAGCCCGCATGAGATCAGTTCCCGGAACACGTTTCCCGCACCCACGCTGGGCAGCTGGTCCGGGTCTCCGACCAGCACCACCTTTGTCCCTTCCTCCAGCGACATAAAAAATTTGTGGGCCAGCCACATATCCACCATGGAACATTCATCCACGATGACCAGATCCGCCTTCAGGGGATGGATTCCTTCCTTCCGCTCTTCTTCGGCTCTTTCTCCCGTGAGCCCAAGCCTGCTGTGGAGCGTACAGGCCCCTTCAAACCCGGTGCTCTCCGCCATCCGGCGGCTTGCGCGGCCCGTGGGCGCCATGAGTGCGGCCTCCCGGTCCGGATACCGCTTCCTGTAGGTTTCAAGGATCATTTTCAGCACGGTCGTCTTTCCCGTACCCGGCGAGCCGGTAATGATGGAAAGCGGATATCGGAATGCGGTCCGCACCGCCGCTTCCTGTTTCCCGGAAATGCGGATCCCAAGCGCTTCCTTTACCCGTTCCATGACAACGGAGATGTCCGCTTCGTCCGTCTCCCCTGCCGCCAGCAGCCTGGCGATCCTGTCTGCCGTCTCATCTTCCTGCGCAAACACGGACGGATGATAGATCCAGCCGTCCACGGAAACCACCGCCCCGTCAAGGGCCATGGATTCCAGGGCCGCTTTTACCTCTTCCTTCTGCACACGCTGCTCCAGGGTCCACGCCCTTCCATTCAGAAGCCTTAACGCTTCCTGATAGAGCACGGTCTTTTCCAGGAACAAATGCTTCTGTTTCTTTTCAGCTTCATCCAGCGCATAATGGAGCGCCCCTTTGATCCGCATAGGATCGTGAGGACGGTGGTCCACTTTTTTCATAATCTCGTCCACGCGCCGGAATCCAAATCCCGGTATCTGGCAAAGCGCATAGGGATTCTCTTTCAGGACTTTTACGCTGGACGGTCCAAACTGCCGGTATACGGAAAGGGCCGTCCCGGGCGTCAGTTTAAACGGCGCCAAAAGGAGCATGATGTCACGGAGCATCCGGCTTTCTGCGAAAGACGTCTTGATGTCCTCCAGCCTCTCCTTTGTGATCCCCCGGACCTCCAGGAGCCGCTCCGGACATGTTTCCAGGATATCCAGGGTTTTCACTCCGAATTTCGCCACGATCCTGGCCGCGGTCTTTTCACCGATGCCCTTCAGCAGCCCGGAAGCAAGATAGCCGGATACCCCTTCCTCCGTCTCCGGTACGATCTCGCGCCATTTCTTTACCTGAAACTGCATGCCATATTTCCCGTTTTCCCATTCTCCCTCCAATTCCAGCTTAACGGCATCGGAAAACGGGATCTCATAGCCGACTGCGGTAAACCGCAGGAGTCCGTCTCCATAAATCCCCTTATCCCGCGCCGGCTCCGGAACCGTCCTGTCTGCGGTCCGGATCACGACAATGCAAAATCGGTTTGACGGATTATGAAAGATCTTTCTGTCAAACGTTCCGACGTATTTCATCCTACCACCTCCAGAGGAACCAGATGATCATGACACAGACCAAGAGGATCACCAGGCATACTGCGATCAAAAAAAGGAGCAGGAACGGGTATCCTTCCAGGATCCCAAGAGTTGTTAATACAAGCAGCGCCAGAAGGATCAGTTCCAGGATCCCCGGCAGATTTTTTTCTTTCTTCATTCTCCCTCCTCAGGCCGCTTTTTCTACGCCGGCCTTCACATAAAATTTCCGAAATTCCGATACCGTGACAAATTTGTCGTAGAGATCCGGATACTGCAGCTTCAGACGGAGCAGGTTCTCCTTGTCCACGCCCGCTTTCCGGACCGGGTGATACGTCAGGGTATAAGGAGTTTCCCCCAGGGTGCAGACCGCCGTGCAGCTCGCGCCCATCTCTGCGATCAGGATCGCCTTCAGTCTCCGGATGTCCCCGTCCAGTTTTTTTGAACGTTTCTCGGATTGTTTCTTTTCTTCCTGAAGCTTCAGATAATGCGTCAGGACGTCTGCCATCCCATGATCCAATACGACCGGGGGCGCCTTTTCGTCGGCCGGCCCGCAGTAACGTCCCACGCTTTTTAAGATCAATTCCCCGCTCTCCAGATACGGCGGCGGGATCCGTTTCTGCACATGCTCCGTCCAGAATTCCCGTTCTAAGAAGATCATCTCCTCCTCATAAGCGGGATCCCTGGTGATCGTCCGAACCATGGCCTCCTCCTCCGTGTTTCCGTACAGGCAGCAAAAAAACACCTGGTCCAGGTCCATGACCGCCATGTAATGCCTGCCCTGCATCTCGTAATGGGCCGGCACGATCTCCCGCCCATTCTGCCACCAATGGTCTTTTGCATGGTAATTCGTGGTCTTTATCTCCAGGATTGCTTCCTTCCCGTCCGGCAGCCGGATCAGATAGTCCAGGTCCGCAAGCATAAAGGGATATGCCGGATGCCGGAACATTTTTTTGAGCTGGTAGATCTCAAAGCCGGTTTTTCGGCTGAAGATCCTCGCCACCAGGTCTTCCAGCAGATGCCCCATCTCCAGAGCGACCCAGTTGTCCTCATGTTCCTCCACCGCAGCGATCCCCAGCTTGTCATAGTAAATGTCCCTGGCCGTGCGGAAGGGGGAGCTTCCGGCGATCGCGGCCACGTCGCTGCCGCCGATCCCCTGGCGTCTCCATTCCAGCCATTCCTCGCGCATAAGACTTCCCGTTTCCACCAAGACGGACGGCGCATGCCTTTCCCGATCCGGCATCTTCACGCCCCCCTTCTGGCCTTGTATGGAGCCTTTACCGTCCGGACCGTAAGATCCCTGTTTCTCCCGTATCGTGCGCTGCCCTTCCAGACACAGGCGCTCCTCTCCGGATGCCCGCCTTTTCGTTCCTTCCAGTCTCTGCTGGTATTTTTACTTCTCAGCCTCATGTGTTTCCCTTCCTTTCTTTACGAAATTCATTTATCCTCAAAGCCGTCTTCGGCATTTGGGTCCTTCCTCTTTCCAGCAGGCGAAAACCAAACCTTCGCAAAACATTTTTGTTCCATGAAGCGCGTTTCCCTGTAAAACAAAAAAAGAGCGGCAACGACCATCCGCCAGATCACCGGCGCCCGTGAAGCCCTGAAGCTTCCCGGAGCAAAGTCATTCCCGCTCTGTAAAGAGGTTTTTTAAAACAAAAGGAGCCAGTAAACCGCCACCGAAAGGCATGACGGTATTACCGGCACATAAATACAAGTCTGACAACGTGTGCAATGCAGACGTCAATCCGCATGCGGCCTGTCCGGCCATGTCCCGCAAGGGATGCACAAAAATCAATTACAAGATTAGTCTAGCACAAGATATTGTATTAGTCAAGTTATATCATCTATATATAGTATAATCATGAAAAAACATATCCCCTCCCCGCTTCAAACAGGGACAGGGCCTGTCATATCCCCGGATACCGGTATCCCGCAGTCTCCATCCGATTCTTCAGAACCGGCTCGGTGATCTCCAGTCTTTTTGCAGCACGTTCCGGAGAGATATCCCCGTCCTGGACCAGAGAATAGAGTTCAAGGGTACGACCCTCTTTTTTACCTTCTTCTCTGCCTTCTTCTCTGCCTTCTTCCCTGAGTTCCTCCGACCTTAACTTTAAAACCTGTCCGCCCATCGCTTCACCAATCCTTTCCCTGATCGGATTGTCCACGGGGATCACATGATCTGCGATCCTGCCGATCAATTCGACCAGATCCACATACAGCTGTTCCCTGCCTTCTGCCTCCTGCAATCCGGATAACCGGCTGTTGATCTCCCGGTAATCGTCCAGCAGTTGTTCCGTCCTTTTTTCATTTGCCTGATTCGACTTCAAAAAATGTTCGTACCTCAATATATGGTATGGCAGCAACAATAACAAACGCTTTTCAAAAATGCTGTCCACCGTGTAATGGTCCGCCATGATCACCGGCACCCGGTATACCACGGACTGTCCATCGGCAAATTTCACCCGTACCTCATGAAAATCCCCCGATGCTGTTATGGTTCCGGACGTATAACACGCAGGACTCGGGAAAATTAATCTCGATCATGCCGTCCTCGGACCGGGAGGGATGCTCCAGGGCGATGGCAAAATCATATTCCATCATCCGGAGCGCCATGCTCCCGTCCTTTTCCGACTGGCACTCAATATGGTAGGCATGGCTGCCGATCCGTATCACGGAATCCGTGACCACCTTGCCAAACTTCTCATAATGCTCATTCCGCAGCTGTTCAAATCCCTGCTCCTCCGAATGATCAGTTTTGAAAACTTCATTGACCAGCGGAATGAGAAGATATGGCATCTTCTGTGCCATGGTACGGAACACATCATCAAAAATAGTACCGCCGGTTCCTTCTTTTTCCTTCTGCAACCTTCCAGTATTCCCTTCTTTCCCTGTTTTTAGTATATGATGGCGTTTGCCTGCCCGTCCATGGACGGACAGGACCATTCTCCGGAACGATACACGTATTTCGTCCCTTATCCTGACAATCATAGAAATTGCTTTTATCATAACATTTTTTTTACCCTGCTTCAAGTATGGTTCCGGACTTCCTGTCCATCCATTCTGACGGACATATCCCTGGAAAGGCGCACGTTTTACTTCATTCCCATATCAAACAGATTCATCTGCACCGGCTGTTCCCTCTTTTCTTTTTCTCTCTCCCGGCGCAGCTCTTCCAATTCTGCGATCCGAGCCTGGCCCAGCCACTTGTCGGCATGACGCCGGTCTGCGCTGTATTCCGCCAAATGATCATATCCTTTCTCCAGCAATATCTTTTCCAGCCGTCTGACTGCCGCCTCATGCGATTTCTGCCGCTTTGCCCTTTTTGCTTCCGCCTGGCGTTTCTCCCGATCAGAAACATGTACGATCTTGATCCCGTCCCTGATGTCTGCCAGATCCTGCATCAGGTCACGGCTCTCCCGACGTTTTGCACGGACGTTTTGTATTTCAAAAGCAAAGTCTCTTCCGTGGTATTTCGAAAAAAACAATTCCCTGGAATAGCGGGACCTCTCCTTATCCCTGATCCGGTCCTGACAGATTTTAACGCATGCCCTGCAGATATCCAGGCTCACCGGATGAGCAAATAGCTTTTGTCCTTTGATGATCTCCCTGTCAACCTGCCCTTCAAATAGGGTGCCTTCCAGGTCGCATCGGAGCCGCCTGATCTTCTTTCTCCGGATTTCATCGTCGTGCAGTTTCAAGATCTGTTCCACGCTTCCCTCATAACAATATTCCTCCGCTGTCATATGTACTTCGCAGGCAAACTTAAGCACGCTATGTTCCTGGAGGTATCTGTGTCTCAGGCTGCAATCCCTTTTTTCATACGGGCAGTGAATGGCCGCCATGTCATTTTCATAAGTCCAGTCAATCCCCCTGTAGCTCATATGGCTATGGCATCGCATCCCTTTGCACTGCAGTCCGCAAGGAGTGCGGAATGTCTGCTTGAACACCCACCACCGTTCAAAAACAAGTCCCCCTTCATAATTATCCAAACTTTTTTCTGCCCCAAAAGGAGCATTGACTTTCACAAAATCCGGATGATGATCTGCCGTATACCCTTTTTCCAAAAGACGTTTTGTCAGCAGATTATACTTTTTGTCATATCCCGCACCCATAGGATCGATCTCCTTCCTCATAGTCCTATACAGGGACGTACGCCAAAAAATGATTCCATACGTCCCCGCAGCTCTTCTGCCGACATGTCATACTCGCCGGCAATACAAGATTCACAGCATGGATACCTGTATGCAAGCGTTTTTGACAGTCTTGCATCCCAGCTGTTTAACCGCCTCCCACACTTATTGCAGTCCATGTCCAGCCATTTTACTTTTTTCATTTTGTCTCTGCCTGCCTTTCTTTTTATTTTTTGAACAATAAAAACAGGAACGACTGTCTGCCAAAGTTCTGGCGTTCATGTTTTCCATGAACCAAAGTCATTCCTGCTATAAAAAGAGATTATAAAAGTTCAAAACAGCAATATACCTGCCAAAGAGCCAAGTGATACCGCTGACACGATCGTACAAATTTAACAACGTGTGCAATGCGGACGTTTTTCCGCATACCATCCCACGGACTGCATTTCCCATGAGTATGCAGCAACTTATAAAGGGTTTCTATTTCTTCCTTTGAATATGTTTCCTCCCATTTATCACAATAATATCTCATATGACATTTTTTGTTTGTGCATTCCGTTACATTGAAACATTTTATGCAATAAACCAGGCAGATAACATGCCAACCCAAACCATACAAAATGAATCCAATAAAATATACAGCAAACAGCCAACTTAAAGTTCTCTCCATATGT
The DNA here is from genome assembly GCA_947066815.1 of uncultured Lachnotalea sp. Classification (GTDB taxonomy): domain Bacteria; phylum Bacillota; class Clostridia; order Lachnospirales; family Lachnospiraceae; genus Lientehia. The sequence continues at coordinate 68 of CAMSZT010000060.1, read as the reverse complement.
CCTCCCGTATAGACAAATTTTTGTTAATATTCAGTGGATTTTTTTTCGGCAATAATAGAATTGTCAAA
>CAMSZT010000059.1 GCA_947066815.1 uncultured Lachnotalea sp. | reverse complement strand
CAACAGCGACATCTTTCCCCAGTATTTTTTGTATATGTCTCCCTGATTTTTCTATACAATCCGCCGAACTTGCCTGAATATTTTTGTCCGGTCTCACGGGTATTTATATCTTCTATAATCTTATTTAATTCTTTGTCTGCCTGAGAAAAAAAGGCAGACAAGGTTTCCCTGTCGGCATTACAGATACCCGAATAAAAAATGTTTCCACATAAATACATACACCCAAAAGAATGTTCCATCCGTTTTGTTCTGTTGGACGGAAACGTCAAATATGCTGTCGAATTCTGATAAATATCATGAAGTCTGTTAAACAACGTCGTAACAATAACGTCCTTTTCATAGCTGCTCAACATGATAGAACCATGTAAGGTATCTGCAATCAAAGATTCTTTATCCTTCATGTATATCTCCCCCCTGGTCCCAAATAACATATGTCTCTATTTTACCACACTTTCAATGACTTAGCCATATTCAACAATCTTTAAATATCATAACTATCGTTTTTCAAATATCACTTCCCAAAACGCTTCTCCAACTCCCCCGCAATCTTTTTCTCCGCCTTTTTTGCCGTTTCCCTGTCCTTCGCGGACACCGAGATGTAGGCCTTCAGCTTCGGCTCGGTGCCGGAGGGCCGGATCACCACGGAGGAATCTCCCTCCAGGAGGAATTTGAGTACATCCGACTTCGGGAGGCCGTCCAGCCCTTCTGCGTAATCCAGAAGCCCCACAACCTTTTTTCCGCCAAAGGAGGAGACACCGTTTCGGAAGGTTTTCATGATCTCCTGCATCCTTGCAAAGCCTGCGGACCCGTCGAACTCATAGGAGTGGAGCGTGTTCAGGCAGAAACCGTAGGTCCGGTACAGCTCCTCCAGCTTATCCAACAGGCCAATCTTTTGGGAGGCATAATAAGCAAACATCTCACAGATCAGGAAGGCCCCGTCCACCGCGTCCTTATCCCGCACATAGGAGCCGCTGAGATAGCCGTAGCTTTCTTCAAATCCAAAGATATAGGAATCCGCCTTTCCCTGCTTCTCCAAAAGGCCGATCTGCTCACCGATAAACTTAAAGCCGGTCAGGACATTGATCGTCCGCACACCGTAATGGGCCGCGATCCGCTCCCCCATATCCATGGTCACGATGGTCTTCACCATGACCGGATCCTCCGGCATGGTCCTTGTCTCCGTGCGGCGATGGCAGATATAATCCAGGAGCAGCATGCCGGTTTCGTTTCCGGAAAGAAGCACATACTCCCCCTCTGCGTTTTTCACAGCGATCCCCACCCGGTCGCAGTCCGGATCCGTCGCCAGAAGGAGGTCCGCCTTCTGTCTTTTCGCGTATTCCATGCCGAGAGCCATGGCCTCTTTGATCTCCGGATTGGGATAGGGACAGGTCGGGAAGTTTCCGTCCGGCTCCTCCTGCTCCTTCACCACCGTGATATTGGTATAACCGCTCTCCCTCAAGGTGCGCAGCACCGGCTTAAGCCCCGTTCCATTGAGGGGAGAATAGACAATCGCCGCATTTTTGTCCACTGCCTCATCCCTAAGCAGCGACTGGCCTTTTACGGCCTCCACAAAATCCGTATAGACCTCCTCAGAGATATAGGAAATGCTTCCGTTTTTCAGGCCGTCTTCGAAGTCTATGGTCTTCACATCCCGGAACAGATCCAACTTTTCGATCTCCTTCAGGATCTCATCGGCCGCCTCCGTGGTGATCTGGCACCCGTCCGCGCCGTACACCTTATAGCCATTATATTTGGAAGGATTGTGGGAAGCCGTCACCATGATCCCCGCCGCACAGCCTAGCTTCCGGACCGCAAAGGAAAGGCAGGGCGTCGGCATCAGCTGCGGATAAAGATAGACCTGCAGGCCGTTGGCCGCGAACACGCTGCATGCCACCCTGGCAAACAGATCCGACTTGATCCGGGAATCGTAGCTGACCGCGATCTTCCGCTCTGCAGGGACAAAATGCCGGATCACATGGTCAGAAAGCCCCTGAGAGGCTTTCCCTACCGTATAAATATTCATCCGGTTGGTGCCTGCCCCAATGACGCCCCGAAGGCCGCCGGTCCCGAAGGCCAGATCCCGGTAAAAAGCATCCTCCAGCCTCTCCCGGCAGTCTTCCATCTCCTTCAGTTCCTTTACGACATCAGCATCTCCAACCGCCTGTTCTTTCCACAGCCGATACTGCTCCAAAATTTTTGCTTCCATGTTTCTCCCACCTTATCTCGCCGGACATCTGTCATCCCACCCGGCTTTTTTTCCTGTTCTTTAATAGGCGATTGCAAAACTCAACAGTTCGTCGAATATTCTGACAATATTTCCGGGAAAAGCCCTCTGCGCCGTGAAGGCAAGACCAGAGAAGACAGGAGGGACGAATCCCGAGTGGCTTCTGCGGTCTGGGCTTGCCGGAACGCTTGGCGCTGCAGGCTTTGGACGGACATATTGGCAGAATATTCTCGCAATTTTATGTTCCGCAATTGCCTACTGTCCTTCAGCCCCGCACATCCAAAAGCTGGGCTCTCCCGTGGATCCTGACCTTTGCCGAATCGGCCGGAAAGAACATGCAGTCTCCTTTAAAAAAGTGAAAACTTCCTTCCTCCGTCACCACCGAGCCGCACCCGCCGACACAGAGAAGCACCCGGAAGGAGCTGCTGTCCGACTGATACTCCACCAGGCTGCGACACCGCTCCGTATTGATCAGCATCCGGTACACTTCAAAATACCGGCAGCGGCAGAGAAGCTCCATGGCGCAGCCCTGCCGGTATTTCAGGACCCGCAGCGGCTGTCTCGGTTCCGCACTGCCCCCCAGATCTGCTACTGCCAGGGCCCGTTCCACATGGAGTTCCCGTTTCCTCCCGTTTTTATCTGTCCGATCATAATCATACAGACGGTAGGTCAGATCCGAACTCTCTTGTACCTCCGCCACCAATGCGCCTGCCCCAAGGGCATGGACCGTTCCCGCCTCAATATAAAATACATCATCTTTCCGGACAGGGACATGCTGAAGATACCGTTCTACGGTCCCCTTTTCCACTGCCCTTCTCAGCGTCTCCTTTTTTATCTCCCGCCGGAAGCCATAGACCAGCTCTGTACCCGGCGCAGCGTCCAGCACATACCACATCTCCGTCTTTCCCCTCTGGCCGTTCTCCTGCTCCCTGGCATAGGCATCGTCGGGATGGACCTGCACGGAGAGATCCTGCCTGGCGTCAATGAATTTGATCAAAATCGGCAGCTCCCCCTCTGTCCTCGGATGGGTACCGAGAAATTCCGGATGCTCCTTTAAAATCTCCGCCAGAGACCGCCCTGCAAACGCACCATTCACCGCATAGCATGGCCCCGCCGGGTGGGTCGAACACTCCCAGGTCTCTGCCAAGGGCTCCATCCGGATCTCTTTGGAAAAATCGTCGTTGAGGCGGCTGCCTCCCCAGAGATAATCCTTGCCGGAGGGCCTGAGCAGGAAGGGGTCAGCCTTCCAGCGGATACTTTTGTTTGTCATAGACCGTGATCTCCCTGCCAAGCTGCACCTCGATCAGCTTTAACTCCGTATCGGCAAACACCGTATGCCTGCAGCCCGCCTCCATGGTGACCACATCCCCGGCGCCGATCTCCTGCTCCATTCCGTCCACGATGGTCCGTCCCTTTCCGGAGATCACCACCCAGACCTCGTCCCGCTGCCTATGGCTGTGATAATTCATGCTGTGTCCTGCATTCAGCGTCACTTTTATCGTCAGGCTGTCCGCCTCCACATCCAGCACCCGGAAGCTTCCCCAGGATTTCTCCGCAAACATGATCTGATTGTCAATTTTATCCACAAAGGGCTTGATGTAGCTGGACTGTTCCTTATCAGAGACCAGGATCCCGTCCGGACTGGCCGAGATCACCACGTCCCGCAGTCCCATGGCAAGCACCGGCACACTCATCTCATTGATGATATGGACATTTTCGCAGGTCTCATTCATGACCGCATCGCCGACACTGTGCTCCTCCATGGCCTCCGTCAGGGTATTCCAGGTCCCCAGATCCTTCCACTGGCCGCCGAACCGCATGACCTGGATCTTCTCTTCTTTTTCCACCACCGCATAATCAAAGGATATTTTCTGCAGCGTTTCGTACCTGGCAAACAAGTCGTGATAATCGGTAAAGTCGATCAATTCATGGGCCTTGTCCAGCACGTAGCCCAACCGGTAGGCGAAAACACCGCCGTTCCAGAGCGCTCCTCTTGCAATGTAATCCTCCGCCGTTTTGACATCCGGCTTCTCCTTAAAGGTAGAGACCTGGCTGAGGGCTTCCTTGCTCTCCGGAATGATATATCCGTATTTTTCACTGGGGTAGGTGGGCTCGATCCCCATCAGGACCAGGTTTGCCTCCCCCTTTTCCGCCTGTTCTCCCAGTGCCCTGAGAGCCTCAAAATAATCGTCCTCCACATAGGGATCGACCGGGCAGACCACCACGGCCTCCTCCGGCGGTATCCCCTGCACATCAGTCAGATAGGCAGTGGCCAGCGCGATAGCCGGAAAAGTGTCCCGCCTGCAGGGTTCCACCGAGATCCCCACATCCTCCCCCAGCTGATTGTGGATGGCCGAAACCTGAATCTTCGAAGTTGCTATGGTGACGGAGGCATCCGGATCGGCCCTGCAGATCTGACGGTACACCCGCTGTACCATGGATTCATACCTGCCATCCTCGTCCTTAAAGATCTTGATAAACTGTTTGGAACGGACATCATTGGACAACGGCCAGAGCCGCTTCCCCGAGCCCCCCGACAGTAAGACAATATTCATTCTTTTGTTTCCCCCTGCAGTTTTATCGTTCCGCCCGCATCGGATTGTTTAAAAAGTCCTCATAGGACAGACGAATCCCTTCCTCCAGCTCTGTCCGGTAGGTCCAGCCAAGCTTTGTCGCCTTGGAAACATCCAGGAGTTTTCTGGGCGTTCCGTTGGGCTTCGTCGTATCCCAGCGGATCTCCCCCTCATATCCGACCACCTTTGCCACCAACTCCGTCAGCTCTTTGATGGTCAGTTCCTTTCCCGTCCCGGCATTGACTGTCTCATTGCCGCTGTAATGGTTCATCAGGAACACACAGAGATTGGCCAGATCGTCCACATACAAAAACTCCCGCAGCGGAGAACCGTCCCCCCAGCAGGTCACATAGGAAAGCCCCTGCTCCTTCGCCTCATGGAACCGGCGGATCAGCGCCGGCAGCACATGGCTGTGGGTCGGATGATAATTGTCATTGGGGCCGTAGAGATTGGTCGGCATCACGGAGATATAGTCCGTCCCGTACTGACGGTTCAGAAATTCACAGTATTTTAATCCGGAAATCTTTGCCAGGGCATAGGCCTCGTTGGTCTTTTCCAGCTCCGAGGTCAGAAGGCAGCTCTCCGGCATGGGCTGCGGCGCCATGCGGGGATAGATGCAGGAGGAGCCAAGGAACTCCAGCTTCTTACAGCCGTTCTGCCAGGCCGAGTGGATCACGTTCATTTCCAGAGTCATGTTGAACCACATAAAATCCGCCAGTGCATTCTGATTGGCCATGATCCCGCCTACCTTTGCCGCCGCAAGGAACACATACTCCGGCTTTTCCTCCGCAAAGAACCGCTCCACCGCCTCCTGGCGGCACAGATCCAGTTCTTTATGGGTCCGTGTGATGATATTCGTATAGCCCTGGCGCTCAAGCTCCCGGACAATGGCGGAACCGACCATTCCCCGGTGGCCCGCCACATAGATCTTCGCTTCTTTCTCCATCATTTTTCTCAAGCCTTTCCGTAATCCGTCGGACAGCCGTCACCGGCCATCCTTCCCATCTATTTATCCACTGCCCGTGCCGCCGCTTCCCGCTTTGCAAGAGTCCGGTCGTGCTCCGCCATGATCCTCACCAGCTCCTCATAGCTGGTCTTCTGGGGATCCCATCCGAGGACCATCTTCGCCTTCGTCGGATCCCCCCACAGGTTGTCCACGTCCGTGGGCCGGAACCAGGCCGGATTCACGCACACCAGCATCCTTCCGGTCGCCGCGTCGTATCCCTTCTCCTCCAGGCCGGCGCCTTCCCAGCGGATCGTGATCCCGTTGGCCGCAAAGGCTTTCTCCGTAAAGTCGCGGACCGTGTGCTGCACACCGGTGGCGATCACAAAATCATCCGGCTCCTCCTGCTGCATGATCAGCCACATACATTCCACATAATCCTTCGCGTAACCCCAGTCCCGCAGGGAATCCATATTTCCAAGCTCCAAATGATCCTGGAGCCCCTCGGCTATGCGTCCCGCCGCCAGCGTGATCTTCCTTGTCACAAAATTCTCGCCGCGCCGTTCCGATTCATGGTTGAAGAGGATCCCGTTCACGGCAAACATATGATAGGCCTCCCGGTACTCCTTTGTGATCCAGAACCCGTACTGCTTCGCGACCGCATAAGGGCTGTAGGGATGGAAGGGCGTCGTCTCCTTCTGAGGGACCTCCTCCACTTTTCCGTAAAGCTCCGACGTGGAAGCCTGATAGATCTTTGTCTTTTCCGCAAGTCCCAGGATCCGCACCGCCTCCAGGATCCGCAGCACCCCCAGCGCATCCACATCCCCGGAATACTCCGGCGCGTCAAAGGAAACCTGCACATGGGACTGGGCCGCCAGGTTATAGATCTCATCCGGCTGCACCAGCCCGACGATCCGGATCAGCGACGACGAATCCGACAGATCCCCGTCGTGGAGCGTCACCGCCTGACGCTCGATCAGATGATCGATCCTGGCCGTATTGGAGATGGACGCCCGCCGGATGATCCCGTGCACCTCATATCCTTTTTCCAGCAAAAACTCCGCCAGATAGGAACCATCCTGACCGGTGATCCCGGTGATCAATGCTTTTTTCTTCATATTCCATTCCTCATCTTTCTGGTATTACGCCTATTATACCCAAAAAACGGCTTTATGGGAAGAGGTTTTCAGGCTTAATCCATCTCCAACGGCATTTTACAATACTCCGTCAGGATATTTCGGTATTCCCTGATATTCTCATATATAAAATCAAACTGCTCTTGGGCCGTTCCCTCCTGAAATATCTCCAGAGTCTTTACGACCAGCTCTGACGAAGCCGGTTTCTCCCCACACTGCTTCAGATATTCTGTAATCTGCCGCGCGGTATAACGCATATTCCGGTCACCATTCGGTATTTCACCAAGAACCGCTGCCTGACGCAAAACCGTCTCCACATTCTCTTTTTTTCCTATCTTTTCCAAAAGCCGCTTATACTCCCGCGGATCAAACCGTTCCCCCATCAGTTCCTTCATCTGTAGGTCCGCAAAGGACTCACTGAATGCCTGGAGCACCGTTTCACAATACCCGCGATAAGATATACTGAGTCCGATATAATCTTCACTCCCCCATTTCATCTGCGTATCCCGAACCGCAAATGTCAGTTGTCTCACCAGGACATCATACATGGCTTCTCTTTCATCTGCAGTTTCGCATCCATCTCCTTCCCAAAACGGAACCTCAGCTGCTCTCATCCAGCCTGCCAGTTCCTTTTGTATATCCGATGACTGTCCTGCGGCCTCTACAAGCACACTCCGCCACCGAAGTAAGATCTCTTCCCTGCATGATCCATCCTCAAACAGGAAAAATCCATAATCGGAATCTTTCAGAAATTCAGATACATCCTTAAGGTGAAATTTAATCCCTCGAGTGCATTTTCTTCCCTGACTGTCAATGCATTCCACCATAACTTCTGCCAATGTCTCTGCCAGCCGCTCCATAACCGGACTTTCTTCATCATCCCGATAAAACTCCAAAAAGCAGACAGACAGCAGATAAAAACTGATTGCCCGGAACATATATTCCACCCGCTGTTCCCGGCATCGGTTTCCCGCGTAATGTCCAATCTCATGACATAAGAGCTTGACCGCATCAGACGGATCATAAAAGTACTCCTCTCTCAAATATATGATCGCCAGATGCTCCTTAAAGTTCTCCTCCGCATTGATCTCCAAAGGAAGCACATTGATGTCCTCCCGGTAATCCGGCGATATGATAAACCGATAAAAGGAATCCTCTTCTGTCTTCACAGCCTCCACGATCTTATAAGCCATTGCACTGTAAAATGTTGCCAGCTTCGGCGGAACATCAAAATAAGAAGCATGAAATGCAGGCACCCCAAAAAACTGCCGGCCATTGTGCATAATACCGGACACCAGCGTATTCAAAGCATTAAAATAGGACCGGGTCATAATATCCACATCCCTCAATACACGAGGATCCTTTTCATAATGCCGGCTTTTCAGTGTAATCTTCAAAAATGCCGCAAAGGACAACAGGACGCTGACGGCAAATTCCTCGGAAAACCCGCTCTTGGATAATGCCAGCAGTGACTGCATGGTCTCTGCAACATAGTCTGCCGCCCTGATCTTACCGTTGCCTGGATTCCCGAGAAAATTTTCTGCCATCGTTATCACTGCATCTTCCAGATCATTGTTTAATGTGGAATCCCCCTTTTGTTCTGGAAGCTTTTTATGGCCGGCAGTCAGAAGAGCCGCCTCGTATCCACAGAAGGATCCATTCCTTCCCTCTGATAATTTGGGAAAATCTCGATGGAAACAGTATATCGTAGAATAATCCCGAACAACCGTCAGCTTGTCATCCCGGACTAATGCCAGCTTCTCCAGAAAACCCTGCAGTTTTTCACAGGGGATATTAGCGGTAACAAGCACCAGATCGCAATCCCCCAGTGAACAGTACAATACCCATGCAGGCTGCTTTCCATCCACCGTTTTGCCCCCGAACTCCGTTCTCATCTGCTCATCAATTTCCTGTCGGACATCCCCGATCCGCCTATCCGCTATATTGACAAGCTGAATAAACGTGATATACAAAACATCAGTTGTTTCATTCCAAAAGGGAGTCTCCTCTCCTACCATAACGATGTTTTGGATCATATGTATATTTATTTTAGGATTTCGTTGCTCTCTGCGAATCTCCTTCAGCCTTCCATATGCCGTAGAAAGGAATCCAGCCTTCTGGTTTTCTATTTTTTCAATCTGGATAATATGATGGTTCTGATACGAAATAGATGTGCTGTCATCCCCTTCTGTCCCCATAGTCCATATAGAATCTGTCGTGAGAGGATTCCATCGTTTTAAGGTAATCAGCCTGATGTCCGATTTTTTATCCTCTGTCCCCAAAGCTCTCTTATCCATCCCAGTCCCCCCTCTAAAAAAGCATCCCTAATCTGAGGATTCCTACACAAAACCCCAAATTAACGATGCTTCTTGATCAACCATTCGCAACCCTATTCTCTCTGCGCCCTGGCCGCCATCTCCATCCCCTCTTTATACTGCTCCACTGTCAGTGTCCCCTTCCCCGCAAAGCAGGTCTCTGACCTGTCAATCTCCACTTCCCTGCCTGCCTGCCGGAACTTCATGTCCAGACGCGGCTTTATATAATTTGCTCTTTCCTCTATTGAAATATTCCCCATAAATCGTCTCTCCATTTCTAGATAAAATATCATTTTTATTATACTCGCATTGCGTCTAAAATACAATCCTAAAATTTATTATTTTTTTATATATTATGCCCCATAATTCCATCAAGTAAATTGATCATCTTATCGTCGGACTTCACGATTCCCAATGCTCTCTTGGGGCCATAGTGGCTGCAAAAAGACTCCACATAGGTCTTGGTTGAGTTGTAACGGGCCCCTCTGGACAGATTCCCTTTTCTCTGGCTCTCTCCGTCCAGAATCACTCCGCAGGCGTAGCATCTGCCCGAAAAATCCAGCAATATTGCCCCGTCAATACTTGTCAATGCCTCCAGCATCTCCATTCCGTCTTCCCACAGATCAATAGGTTTCTCTATCAATACGCCCCTTCCACCGTCCAGCACCAGCCTTTTACACTCTTTTTCTAAAATATATTCTTTATCCACAATGTATGTTTCATCTATGAAAACAGCCACTGCACCATGCTCCAGCCGATCGATCCCCTCCACAATGCCGGAAATTCTTTTAATGGTTTCCCGACTATATGAAGACAACTTGGATTGAATCTCTTTTTCCGTTTCCACCTTAAGATCCAGCTGCGGAAACAAAAACATACCATTCCGACACCGAAAACAGGAACGTCCATGCAGGCAAAATTCCCATTCCCCTCGCCGTGGAAAATTAACCCGAGGAAGAAGCCCGCAAAAAGAGCGAGGAAGAAGCCCTGCCGTATAGAAGTCATTATCTGTAAAATCTTTATATACCGCAAGCAGCCCTGTCCCTGCCATATTCAGCTGCTTACGTATGGCCTTGACATTCTCTGTCCACAGTTTAATACGGGCATTTTCGCCAAAGCATACCACGCCGTTCTCTCCCTGGTATCTCTGCAGATATCCCAAGGACGGCAGTACAACAATACTCTGTCCGTCCGTACCTGCCTTCTCATAAGTCTCACCACTTAAAAATGTAAAAAACATATCTTCCAAGCCCATCGTAAAAGTGGAAAACCGCTTCACAAGCCTTCCGTCAAGCTCTCTGTACGCATCCAAAGCAATACGTCTCTGATCAGCTTTTGTCTCGCTCGCTGTTATATCCATTTCCATGTTTCGAAATACTTGTCTCATTTCTTTGGCCACAAAAGCGGCTTCCGGATGCTGCTCACAAAATTTTGCCCCCTCCGTTTCCTCCTCCTTGAGATAAGCATAGAGTTTCTCATTAAATATTTTTGATCTCTGCATAGTCAGATAATCCATCCAAGCACAGACTGCCGCAAATGCAAGATCATCTTTTCCACATCCTCCTTTCTGAAACCCCCTGTTTTTTCCCGTCCGCAAAGCATCACCCCCATTTCTGCTATTATACCGCACGCCATATATGACAGCAAGTAAGTAATTACTTTTTTTTACAAAATATGATATTTTTTCTTTCAATGCAATCTTCTCTGTCCCTTCCGGCCCATTCCATATTACAATGTCCTCACAGATTCTGTAACCTTATCTACAAAACTTTCAGTACAAAAAGGAGGTACCCCCATCATGACAACAGAAAGACCATTCCCCTCAGGCGCGCATAGCGCCGCTCCTCTCAGAACTGCAGCCTACATCCGCGTATCCACCGATTCACCGGAGCAGGAGGATTCCTATGAGCTGCAGGAGGAGCATTTTACCTTCCTGCTCTCCAGGAATCCGGACTGGATATCCGCCGGGGTCTACTGCGATCACGGGCTCAGCGGCACCAGCACCCAAAAACGCGCCGGCTTCCGTCGGCTGCTCCGCCACTGCAGGGAGGGCAGGATCGACCGGATCGTCACCAAATCCATCTCCCGTTTTGCCAGGAACACCATGGATTTTCTGGAGGCCGTCCGGATCCTGAGGGAACGACATATCACAATCCTGTTCGAGCAGGAGCATCTGGACACGGCAGATCCCATTTTCGGCGATTTTATCCTGACTACACTCGGCGCCATCTCCCAGGAACAGAGCCGGACAATCTCCGAAAATATCCTCTGGGGGATCCAAAAGCGATATCAGAAGGGAGATTCCCCGAATTTTGCCATCTACGGATACCGCTTCCGGGCAATCGATTCGACAGAACAGACCGGCAATCCTTTCCGGCAGACTCCTGAAAACTTCGCACTTTCCTCCCCGGCAGACTGCCGTTACCGCCAGGTCGAGCCGGCCCCGGCAGAGGCAGAGATTGTCCGATATATCTACGGGAAGGCTGTCTCCGGAACCCCCTGCACTCAGATTGCCAGAACTTTAAACCTCCGCCGGATCCCTGCTCCGGTCCGCCCATCCTCTCCGTCCGAAATCAGCCCCCATCCAGGGCCTTCTCACGGCTGGACCGGACAGATGATCGGACGGATCCTCCGGTCAGAACGCTATACCGGAGATGTGCTCCTCCAGAAAACATACACGACCGACCACATCAGCCACACCGTGAAGCGAAATCACGGGAACCGTCCGCAATACAGAGTCCGCTTTCACCACCCTGCCATCATTTCCCGGGAATTGTTCCAGGAAGTTCAGGAGATCCAGGCGGCTAGAACCACGGCAGCCCCCGGAAAAAGCACCCATACCAGATATCCTTTTTCCGGCCGTCTGATCTGCGGCTGCTGCGGGCGGCATTATCATACCCGGAACCGGAACTATTATCCGGTCTGGTTCTGCCCCTCTGCCAGCCTGAATAACGGCATCACGGCCTGTCATTCCGAAAAGGTCTATGAGGAGCAGCTAATCCAAATGCTGCAAAAAGCCGTCCTCGAGCGGTTCCTTCCGACTGGAAAGCCGGCCGCCGAGTTCCTTTATGAAATGCAGAAACGTCTGCTGCACATTCAGGAAAATGACTACTTTGAGCAGGAGCGCACATTACAGAAACACCTGCTCCTGACTGCGGCCGCAGATCCACATGCCGGACAGCAGAGGCTAAATGAATGGAAGGAAAAGCTGGCAAGTTCGGAACGCTACTGGGAAAAGCTGGAGCAGGACTACCCATGGAGGAAAGAGGCCCTGGACTGGATCCGAAAGCTTCCCCGCACTACCGATGGCTTCGGTCAGTTTCTGAGCGGCCTGGCCGTAAACTATGTCAAGGCCTTTGTGCTGTCCGTCGTCATTCATGACCCGTTTCATTACACCATCCACTGGTTTGACAACAGCCGGACCAATGTCACAATGCACAACAATATCCAGGATCACCGCATACACGTATCTCACCTCATAAAATAACCAATCCCACACTTTATTACAAAAGGTATAATACTATGGACTCAAACATTACATTTCTTTCCGCCGGAGAGCGGACAGTGGAGATCATCCCGCCAAAGAAAAAACCCGTTTCCGATTCCTGCTTTTCTTCCTCCGTGCACCTGCGCGTGGCCGCCTACTGCCGCGTGTCCACCGACGGAGAGAGCCAGCAGCAATCCTATCATACACAAAAACAGTTTTACACCGATTATATCCAGTCTAAACCAGGCTGGTGCCTGGCCGGCATCTATGCGGATGAGGCCAGATCCGGTACCACCACAAAATACCGGCCGGAATTCAACCGGATGATCCAGGATGCCGCGGCCGGAAAGATCGATTATATCGTCACCAAATCCATCTCCCGCCTGGCCCGCAATACCATCGACGCCCTCACCACCATACGGTCCTTAAAATCTCAGGATCCTCCCGTCGGTGTATTCTTTGAGCGGGAAAACCTGGACACCCTGGACAGCAAAGGCGAACTGATGCTGACCATCCTCTCCGCCCTGGCCCAGGAGGAGAGTCGTTCCATCTCCGAAAACATCCGCTGGGCCATACAGAAAAATTTCGAAAAAGGCAGGGTTCGGGTGGACTTAAACCGAATGCTCGGATATGACCCATGCCCCGACGGAACCTGGCAGATCAACGATGCGCAGGCCGCCATTGTCCGGTATATCTTTCAGCAGTTCTCCCAGGGGATCAGCGGCAATGCGATCTGCCGAAAACTAAACCACCTGGGACTGACCACGGTAAACGGAAAAAAATGGTATCCCAGCGCAATCTTTCTGATCTTAAGAAATGAAAAATACATTGGGGACTGCGAGATGCAGAAATACGTGACGGAAAACTTTCTCACTCACAAATGCGTCAAAAATACCGGACAGGCAAAAAAATTTTACGTAACGAACCATCATCCCTCCATCATCGACCGCCCCCTCTGGGACCAGGTACAGATCATGCTCGGAAAAATACATCGTACTTCCTCCGGAACAGAAGGAGTTTCTTCCTTATATAATGGCCTCGTATGCAGTTACTGCGGCTCCGGCTACTCCCGCACCGCCTATACGGCTCATGCCCGGAATTACACCGATGACAGATGGACCGGAGACCGGCAGTATAAAGAAACCTATACCTTCTCCTACAGTGTCTGGCGGTGCAGAGGAAAATACACAAAGACAGCCGCCAGTCATCCTGGAAGGCTTTCCCACGCAGAAAAAACAGCTCTGGACCAGAATTGTCCCTCCGGGCATCTCTATGAATGTGCCGTAAAACAGAGCTTTATGGAAATGCTCTATCGGCTGAAATGGGAATACGAAGCCTATGGAGAATCCTGCGAGCTCTGCCGGACCTTTTCCGATTTCCAGACCTCCTGTCAATTTGAAAACCATCGGATCTTTTCCCTTTTCCTCCGCTGCCTGCAGGAGCTGCCCTCCAGGAACAAAGCCGGACTGCCGATCCGGATCGATCCCCCGAAACCCATGAGCCAACTGCTTCCCGCGCCTGCCGATGCCGCCGACCTCCTCCCCTTTGAGAAAAGCCTGTATCGCAGCTTTATCCGAGGAGGCCTCGTGTCCGGTGACTCCATCCTGTACCACACCGCCTTCGGCATCGACTTAAAATGCGCCGGAAACAGCCGGACCCTCCTGGACTTCTGCGGTTTCCGAAGGTGCAGAGAGGACGGAACCCTGGAACTGCTCATCGAAGCCTGGCAGGTAAACGGAAAAAGCGTCCAGTACCGAAAAACACCGCTGCGAAAATCCGGCCCTAAAGCCTGAAACCGCCGCTACCCTTCCGCTCCTCTCCTTCCATCAGACAAGCATCCCACCGTCTGCGGTCCTGGCCGCAGACGGTGGGAAATTATTTTGTCGTGCAGAGAAACGTCTACACGACAAATGCTTTTTTATCCACAGGAAGGGGTACGGACCATGCAT
>CAMSZT010000058.1 GCA_947066815.1 uncultured Lachnotalea sp. | reverse complement strand
CTCCAAAACCTCCGGTATGGCATTCGCCATAGCGATCCCGGTTCCCGCGTCTATTATCATCTTCATGTGATTTCCGATTCTTTTTATCTGTGCAGAACACGGAGGGGAAAAGCCTGATCCTTATCAGAACCGTTATCCGGGATTTTTGTCAGAACGCCTGATCACACTTTTTTTTGAGAAGAACAGGGATGATTATAAAGTGGTATATGCGGATAAAAATTTTCTGCCATAGGGTAGATGATGAAAGAGGGAAATCACATGAACTTCGAACTGATGGCCTCCATGATGTGTGCCCACTATGGCAATCTGGAGAAGGAAGTGAAGGATCTGGAAGCGGGCGGAATTGATTCGTTCCATATTGATATCATGGACGGACGGTTTGTGCCCAACTTTGCCATGTCCCTGAACGATATGGCTTACATAGCACATGCGGCGAAGGCGCCGCTGGACGTGCATCTGATGATCGAGCATCCCAACAACCGGATCGGCCTGTTTTTGGGGAACCTGAGGCCGGGGGACACGGTGTACATCCACCCGGAGGCGGAGTATCATCCCTCCACGACGCTGCAGAGTATCATCGACGCCGGAATGGTTCCGGGGATCGCTATCAACCCGGGCACATCGGTGGAGACGGTCATGGAGATGCTCAGGATCGTGAAGAAGGTTATGGTCATGTCGGTGAACCCGGGGAATGCAGGCCAGATGTATCTGCCTTACGTGGGAAAGAAGATCACCAGGCTGCTGGCCTTGAAAGAGGACATGGATTTTGAAATCTACTGGGACGGGGCCTGCAGCGCAGATAAGATCCGGGAGTTTGCGCCGAAAGGGGTTCGGGGTTTTGTGCTGGGTACGACTCTTCTTTTTGGAAAGGGAAAGCCTTATGGAGAGCTTCTTAAAAATATCCGGAAACTGCGGTTTTAAAAGATCTGGAGGTTAGAATATGAATATTGCACTGATCTTATCCGGCGGTACGGGGAGCCGGATGGAGCTTGATCTGCCGAAGCAGTATATCCGGGTGGAGGGGCGTCCCATCCTCCTCTATTCCCTGGAGACGATCGCCGCCAACGAAAGGATCGATGCGGTCCAGATCGTGGCGGAGGCCTCCTGGCAGGGGCAGATCAGAGAATGGATGGCGGAGATGGATCTGCACGCTTCCCGGGAAGACGGGAAGCGTTCCTCGGAAAGCCGGGCCGGAGTTGTCTGGAAAAAATTCCGGGGGTTTTCCCTGCCGGGAAAGAACCGTCAACTTTCGATCTTAAATGGCCTGCGGGATATCTGTGCTTACGCCTCCGAGGAGGCGTTTGTTTTTATCCATGATGCGGCCCGCCCTCTCTTATCACATGGGCAGATCGACCGCTGTTTTGCGGCGGCAGAAGGCCATGACGGGGTACTTCCGGTGCTTCCGATGAAGGATACGGTCTATTACAGCGAAGATGGGAAAAGGGTTTCCCTTTTGGAGCGGGAGAAGATCTTTGCGGGACAGGCCCCGGAGGTATTCCGGCTGGGGCCGTACCTGGCTGCCAACGAGCGGCTTCTTCCGAAGCGGATCCTTGTGGTGAACGGCTCGACAGAGCCGGCAATATTGGCGGGGCTTGATGTGGTGACAATCCCGGGGGACGAGAGAAATTTCAAGATCACGACGAGGGAGGATCTTGGACGGTTCCGGCAGATGAAAGTGGACGGTCGATGATGGGCTGAGGGTTCCGGGTAAAACCATAGCTTTTAATAAACTAAGTTTATATGCGGTGTGATTTCAAATTCCAGCCTTTGCGTCCGGCGGAAAATCGGTTATAATAAAAGAAAACCGGCAGCTGCAGGGGAAGTATCCGGTCATCAGCCTAAGCCTTGCCGATATAAAAGAAGGAAGCTTTCAGAGTGTGCGGAAGAAGATCTGCCAGACTCTCACGGATCTGTACAATCAATACGCTTTTCTTCTGGAGAGTGGCTGTCTGAAAGAGGCAGAGAGAGAATTCTTCCAAAGGGTGTCGCCGGACATGGCAGATTGTGTAGCAACCCTTTCTCTCGAATCCCTGTCCTGTTATCTGTCCCGCTATTACAAAAAAGAGGTCATTATGGAGGATACGCTGCAGAATGCCCTGGAACAGATCGAGGCGAGGGGATATGCCGCAGGTCTCAGGTAGAGGGGCATCGAGGAGGCGTGGATCCGCCGGTACGGCTTTGCCTTTGAGGGGAAGCAGGTTTTGATCGGATAAAGAGAGGGTCCAGGAGAAAATGGAAGCGACGACATGGGAACGTTTTGAACAGTATGAGAAAGAGAGACAGATGAAATGAAAGCATACGTACTGCACGGAGTGAATGACCTGCGCTATGAGACGGCGCCGGATCCGGCGCCCGGGGAAAAGGAGGTCCTGGTGGCGGTGGAGGATGTGGGGATCTGCGGTTCGGATCTGCCGCGGATCTACCGGACGGGGGCCCATTCCCGCCCGCTGATCCCGGGACACGAGTTTGCCGGGACCGTGGTGGAGGCCGGGGCCGGGGCGGACAGGAGCCTGGTGGGAAAGCGGGCGGGGGTGTTTCCGCTGATCCCCTGCAGGGCCTGCGGGCCCTGCAGGAGGCGGCACTACGAGCTGTGCCGGAATTATGATTACCTGGGATCCAGGAGGGACGGGGGCTTTGCGGAGCTTGTGGCCGTGCCGGAGGAGAATCTGCTGCTTCTGCCGGAGGGAGTCTCCTTTTCGGAGGCCGCCATGCTGGAGCCCATGTCGGTAGCGGTCCACGCCATGAGAAGGGGGTTTAAGGCGGGCGGAACGATCGCTGTCTGCGGTCTGGGGACCATCGGCCTGTTCCTGCTGATGTTTTTAAAAGAGGCCGGCTGTGAGCATGTCCTGGTGCTTGGAAATAAGGAGTTCCAGCGGCAGAAGGCCGCGGCTTTCGGTGTGCCGGAGGCAGATTACTGCGACGTGAAGACGGCAGATGCGAAAGAATGGCTTCTGGAGCGGACCGGGGGTCGGGGCGCGGATGTCTTCTTTGAATGTGTGGGAAAAAATGAGACCTTCCGGCAGGCAGTCGACGCTGCGGCGCCGGAGGGGCGCGTGGTGCTGGTGGGGAACCCGGCCTCCGATATGGGGCTGGAGCGGGATGTGTACTGGAAGATCCTGAGGAATCAGCTTGTGGTGACCGGGACCTGGAATTCCTCCTTCCTCCATGAGCCCTCCGACGACTGGCATTATGTGCTGGAGCGGCTCGCGGAAAGGCGGATCGATCCGGCGGCCCTGATCTCCCACAGGCTTCCTTTTGATTCCCTGGAGCAGGGCCTCCACATCATGCGGGACAAGACGGAGGATTACGCAAAGGTCATGATAGACGCGGCGAGTAGGGGCTGAAACAACCCTGGATCCGCGGAAACGGCGGGGCCGTTTTCAAACGCGGACGGTAGCCAGGGATCCTGCAGGCATTTCGAGCATCGTTATGAGCACTTAGCGACCGTAGTCTGGTCGCATACGTGCGATACATGCAAGGCACTTAGCGAGTTTTCTTCGAGCTTTAGTGCCTTGTATAGCTTCTGCGGATCGGCTGACCCGGTTTGATGGAAGCCGCATCCGCAGATAATAGGCGGCGCAGGAATGCGCAGGATCTCGGCGTGTCTGCGGTGAAAACGGCCCCGCCGTTTCCGCAGAGTGGATCCTACTCCGCCAGCCCCTCCCACACCTCATAAAGTCCGGCCAGCCGGGCTTCGTTTTCTTCCTTTTCTTTGGTGAGCTTCAAAAGCTCGCTCATATTGGTGCAGACCTCCGGGAGGGAGGAGCGCTCGTCGATCTCGGCGTTGCGGGCCTCCAGGGCGGCGATCTCCTCCTCTGTTTTTTTCAGGTCATTTAAGCGCTTCCGTTCCCTGGCCTTTTGCTCCTTCTGGGCCTGCCAGTCCAGGCGGGTGTCGGAGACCGTCTCCCCGGGGGAGCGGCCGTCTGCGGCTCCGTTTTGGGCCGGGCTGCCTGCATGGAGGGCCGCCATCGTATCCCGCTTCTCCAGATAATAATCATAATTCCCGATATAGCATAGGAAGGTCCGGCCGGTCAGCTCCAGGATCCTGGTGGCGGTCCGGTTGATAAAATACCGGTCGTGGGAGACGTAGAGGACCGTTCCCGTGTAGCTGTTCAGGGCGTCCTCCAGGATCTCCTTGGACACGATGTCCAGGTGGTTGGTGGGCTCGTCCAGGATCAGGAGGTTGCTTTCCGAGAGCATCAGCTTGGCCAGGGAGACCCGGCCCCGCTCGCCGCCGCTCAAGTCCCCGATCCGCTTGAAGACGTCGTCCCCGGTGAACAGGAAGGCAGCCAGGACGCTGCGGACCTGGGTGTTGTCCATGTTCGGATAGGCGTCCTGGAGCTCGTCAAAGAGGGTCTTTTCCATGTGGAGGACCTGCTGCTCCTGGTCGTAATAGCCGACCTGCACGCGGGTGCCCAGCCGGACCTGGCCCCGGTCGGCGGGCAGGAGGCCGTTGATGATCTTTAACAGGGTGGTCTTCCCGGTGCCGTTGCTTCCGATGACGGCCACCCGCTCCCCCCGCTTGATGTCGAAGGAGACGTCGGAAAAGAGCAGATTGCTCCCGAAGGATTTTTTGAGCTCCCGGACGGTGAGCACGTCATTTCCGCTCATGATCTGGGGCTCCAGCCGGATGTGCATGGCACTGGCGGCCTCTGTGGGCTTTTCGACCCGGTCCATCTTGGCGAGCATTTTTTCCCGGCTCTCGGCCCGGCGGATGGATTTTTCCCGGTTGAAAGATTTCAGCTTCCGGATGACCTCCTCCTGATGGCGGATCTCGGCCTGCTGATTCAGATATTCCTTCATGCGGGCTTCCCGCAGCTGGGCCCGTTTCTCCGCATAGGCCGTGTAATTGCCGGAAAACACGGAAAGGGTCCCCTGGTCGATCTCAATGATCTTGGTCACGACCTTGTCCAGGAAATAGCGGTCGTGGGCCACGATGAGCACACTTCCCGGATAGTTCAGGAGATAAGTCTCCAGCCAGGCGATGGAGGCCATGTCCAGGTGGTTGGTGGGCTCGTCCAACAGGATGATATCCGGCTTGGAGAGCAGGAGCCTTCCGAGGTAGACCCTGGTCTTCTGGCCGCCGGAGAGGGCAGCCACCTGCTTTCCAAACTCCTCCTCCGAAAAGCCGAGGCCCTTGAGGACGCCGGTGATCTCACTCTTCCAGGCATAGCCGTCCTTCTGCTCGAATTCATGGCCGGCCCGGGCGTAAGCGTCCATCAGGCCGGCAAGTTCTTCGCCCTCCGCGTGCTTCATGGCCTGTTCCAGCTCCCTGAGCTTATGCTCCAGGTCGATGACGTCTTTTTTTACCTCCAGCAGGGTGTCGTAGATGGTCTGGCCGGAGGAAAGCTCCTGGTGCTGGGCCAGATAGCCGAGGGTCTTGTCTTTGGCCAGGACCACGGTCCCGCGGTCGGCGGGAAGCTCCCCGGTGATGATCTTCAGTAGCGTGGATTTCCCCGCGCCGTTGATGCCGACGACGGCGGCCTTCTCCCGGTCTTCTATATGAAAAGAGCCGTTTTCAAGGATGGAAACGTCTCCAAAGGCTTTGCTGATCTGATGACAGGACAATATCATGGTGTCGTCGCTCCTTTCTCAGACTGTGGTGACGGGTGATCGCGAAACCGGAAAACCTGGGATGGATCAATTGTCAGGATCCACTCGACAATTTCATATGTCGCGATCACCTTACTATTGTAACGGGAGGGAAGAAAATTGTCAAAGCTATTTGACAAGAAAGTACAGGGATACTATAATAAATGTGGAATGCCCTTTTGGGGATCCTCATTTCCGCAGCGTTTGATAAATCGATAGATAGTAGATAGAAGAAGACAAGGTGAAAAAGGTGGAACGGAAAGAAATATCCAATGCGGTCATTAAACGGCTTCCCAGGTACCACAGATATCTGGGAGAGCTGCTGGAAAACGGGGTGGAGCGGATCTCCTCCAATGACCTCAGTGAAAAAATGAGCGTGACTGCTTCCCAGATCCGGCAGGATCTGAATAATTTCGGAGGATTCGGGCAGCAGGGCTATGGCTATAATGTGGAATATCTCTACAATGAGATCGCGAAGATCCTCGGGATCGACCGCAGGAACAATATGATCATCATCGGCGGCGGGAATTTCGGACAGGCGCTCACCAATTATTCCAATTTTGAGCGGAGAGGTTTTATGATACAGGCGATCTTTGACATCAGCCCGGACCGCATCGGAAAAAATGTCCGGAACATACCGACTCTGGATATGACGGAGCTGGAGTCTTTTCTTTCGGAGCATGAGATCGACATTGCCGTACTCACCATACCGAAGCATGCGGCCCAGGAGGTGACGGACAGGCTGGTGTCCTGCGGGATCGGGGCCATCTGGAATTTCGCTCACCTGGATCTGAAGGTGCCGGATGAAGTGGTGGTGGAAAACGTGCATCTGTCGGAAAGCCTGATGCAGCTTTCCTACCGGATCTCAGAAAAAAGGGAGCAGGGGTGATCCCCTGATGTTTTATGAGCTGATTTCCCTGTCATTGTGACGGGGAATTTTCATCATATAGGCAATGCCTTTCAGACTTTCCATACGACAAAAAATCCCTTCGGGGGATCTACACACGGGAAAGGGTCTGGCCCGGTCCGGAAAGGAAATGATATGCAGTATCTGCTTACTGGTAGACAGATGAAGGCGGTGGACCTTTATAATATAGAAGAGATTGGGATCCCCTCCCTGGCGCTCATGGAGCGGGCCGCTCTGGAGACGGCAAGGGAGGCGGAGCGGCTGTGCCCGGAGGGCGGCCGGGTGCTCGCCGTCTGCGGCACGGGGAATAACGGGGCGGACGGGCTGGCGGCAGTCCGGATGCTGTTTCTCCATGGCCGGAGGGCGGAGGCCCTGATCTTGGGAAATGCGGCGCGGGCGACGAGGGAGAACCGGATCCAGCAGGAGATCTTAAAGAAGCTGGGGATTCCGGTATACACGGCGGACAATTTTCCGGAATATCCTATAGAAGGGCGGAGAGGAACGGGGAAGGATCCGGAAGAGCCCTATTCCCTGATCCTTGACGCCCTTTTCGGGATCGGCCTCTCCAGGCCGCCTGAGGGAGACGCGGCGGAGGCCGTATGCCGGATCAACCGGGCCGGGGAACGGGGGATCCCTGTGGTCTCCGTGGATATTCCTTCCGGGATCTCGGCAGAAACAGGCCAGATCCTCGGAACTGCTGTGAGGGCGGATGTGACGGTGACCTTTGGGTATGAGAAGCTTGGCACGATCCTTTATCCGGGAACCCAGTACGCGGGCCGGAGGATCGTGGCCGACATCGGTTTTGCACAGCCGCCGGATATGGGAGAGGCGGTGCGGGGATTTCGTCCCGGGGAACGGGGAAATCTCCCCGGACGGCCGCAGGACGGGAACAAAGGGACCTTCGGGCGTGTGTTCCTGGCGGCCGGGAGCGCCGGGATGAGCGGGGCGGCCTACCTCAGCGCAAAGGCGGCCGGGATCTCCGGCGCGGGTCTGGTGCAGATCCACACAGAAAGGGAAAATGTGCCCATCCTGCAGACCCTGCTGCCGGAGGCGGTCATCACGGTTTCGGATGGCGGGAAGGGCGCCGGGCAGGCGGAAGAAAACGGGGAAGCCTGCGTCCACGAGGAGGCTGGAGGCCGGGGGCTTTTGCGGCGGGCCGCCGTCCTCGTGGCCGGGCCTGGACTTTCGGTGAAGCCTTCGGCGGGGCGGCTCCTCGGAGAACTTTTAAAAGAACGGAAGGCGCTCGGCATCCCCTGCGTGCTGGATGCGGACGCCCTGAATATCCTGGCCCGGGAGCGGGATCTCTTCGATCATCTGGAGGAACGGACGATCCTGACTCCCCATATGGGAGAGATGGCGAGGCTGACGGGACGGTCCGTCGGGGAACTGAAGGCGGATCCGGTCGGGGCCGCCAGGGAATTCCATAAAAAATACGGTGTGGTCTGTGTGCTCAAGGACGCGCGCACCGTCGTGGCTTCCGGGAAAGGGATCTATGTGAACCTTTCCGGCAACGACGGCATGGCCACGGGTGGGGCCGGCGACGTCCTGAGCGGGATCCTGGGAGGACTCTTAGCCGGAGGGATGGAGCCGGAGGAAGCGGCGGAGACGGGGGTCTATCTCCACGGCCTGGCCGGGGACGCGGCGGCAGAACGTCTTGGCCGGCGGTCCATGATGGCCGGAGATATCCTGGACGCGGCAGTCGGTATTTTTCGTGACTGGGAACGGCATATCTTGCAGGAGACAGGGGAGGAAGCGTATGGAACAGTACAGCCGCACGGCGGCGTTTGTTGATCTGGATGCGATATACGGGAACTTAAAAGCCTTAAAGGGACGGACCCGGCCGGGGACGAAGCTCTGCGCCGTCGTAAAGGCAGACGGATACGGGCACGGCGCAGTGCCCGTGGCCGGACGGCTCCAGGACCTGGCGGATTTTTTTGCGGTGGCGACCATAGAGGAGTCCTTTGAACTTCGGGAAAATGGTATTGAGAAACCAATCCTGGTGCTGGGTTATGTGCAGAGGGAGGCATTCCCCCGGGCCGTCCGGGAGGGGATCCGGCTGACGGTCTATGATCCCGGGACAGCGGAGGAGATCTCGGAGGCGGCCTGCCGCCAGGGAAAAAAGGCATTCCTCCATGTCAAGCTGGAGACGGGCATGAACCGGCTGGGCTTTCCTGCCGACGAGGGCTCCCTTGCGGCGGTGGAGCGCATCGCGAAGCTTCCCGGCGTCTGCCTGGAGGGGCTGTTCAGCCATTTTGCCAGAGCGGACGAGAAAGATAAAACGGCTTCGGAAAAGCAGTATCGTATTTTTTCGGAGTTTGCGGTGAGGCTTTCGGAGCGGGGACTCGAGATCCCGCTAAAGCATATGGGAAACAGCGCTGCCATCCTCGATCTGCCCTCCTATGATCTGGATATGGTCCGGGCGGGGATCGCCCTCTACGGACTGTATCCTTCCGAGGCGGTGGATCAGGGTCAGGCGGCCCTTACGCCGGCCCTGAGGCTGACAGCCCGGGTGATCTTTGTGAAGACCATCGAAGCGGGGGAGGCCGTCGGCTACGGCGGGACCTTTGTGGCAGAGAGGAAGACAAGACTTGCCACCATTGCCGTCGGCTATGGGGACGGCTATCCGCGGAACCTTTCCGGAAAGGGATCCGTGCTCCTTCACGGAAGGCGGGCGCCCATCGCGGGGCGGGTCTGTATGGATCAGTTTATGGCGGATGTGACAGACATCGACGGCGTGGAGGCGGGCGATGAGGCGGTCCTGGTGGGACAGGACAAAGACGGCCGCATCACCGTGGAGGAGCTGTCGGCCCTCGCCGGGACCTTCAATTATGAGTTTGTCTGCGGGCTTGGGAAACGGATCCCCAGGATCTACCGAAAACGATAAAAATCCGGTATCGCTGTCCGGTATTTCACAAGACATCATAAACCATAACGCATGCGCTTGCGCGCTGTAAAAATAAGGTATACCCCAAGGGCATCCCATAATGCATGCGCTTGCGCGCTGTAAAAATAAGGTATACCCCAAGGGCATCCCATAATGCATGCGCTTCGCGCTGTAAAAATAACGTATGAACCGAAGAAACATTGGAAATACTGAAAAGGAACCACCAATGCAGAATCGGAGCGTGAAAGGGAAATGATTAGGAGAGGCGATATCTATTATGCGGATCTGAGGCCGGTCATCGGCTCGGAGCAGGGCGGGGTCCGTCCTGTTTTGATCATTCAGAATGACACGGGGAATAAGCACAGCCCCACGGTGATCTGTGCGGCCATTACCTCCAGGATGAATAAGGCGAAACTGCCGACCCATGTGGAGCTGAAAGCGGACAGGTGCCAGATGGTCAAGGATTCTGTGATCCTTCTGGAACAGCTTCGGACCATTGACAAGCAGAGGCTGAAGGAGAAGATCTGCCATCTGGACGAAGTGCTTCTTGGTAAGGTAAATACGGCACTGCTGATCAGCCTTGACCTGTTTACATAGGTCTTCGGCAAAAGAAAAAGGAGTTGGGAAAAAGACATGGACGATGGGTATTCGCCCTGGAGTTGGATCATATTTATCGGGTTGATCGTGATCGAGACGATCCTTTACGGTTTTGAGGCGGCTCTTCATGAGCTGTCCGTCACGGAGCTGCAGAAACGGAAGGAGGAGGGGGATAAGCGGGCGGCAGGGATCCTGCATCTGATGAGCCGTTCCTTTACCTACTCTTCCGTGGTGCTGATCGCGGCTATCTTAAACGGATTGGTGGCCGGGGCCATGCTCCTCAGGCGGGGGCAGCTGTTTTTGTTACATAGTCTTTTTGGGGAAGGGAAGGAGACGGGGATGCAGGGAGTGATCCTCCTGGTCCTCCTGGCGGTCCTTCTCCTCCTTCTGCTTGTGACCGGGATGGTCTCGGCGAAGCGGATCGCTGCCCGGTATCCGAAAGGCTGGGCTTACCGGCTTTATCCGGCGGTGCGTATTTTTTCCCTGCCCTACTATCCTCTGGCCTGCCTGGCGGGGCTGGCTTCCCGTCTGGTCGCGGGGATCTTCAAAGCCGGGGCAAAGGCCGGGGCGGAGAATGTGACGGAAGAGGATATCATGACCATGGTCAATGAGGGCCATGAGCAGGGAGTCATCGAGGCCAGCGAGGCGGAGATGATCACCAATATCTTTGAGTTTGACGACAAGGATGCCGGGGACATCATGACCCACAGGACCAACATCACCGCTCTGAACGAGGAGCTGACCCTTGACGAGGCCCTGGAGATCATGCTGGACGGGAGAAATTCCCGGTATCCGGTCTATAAAGAGAATCTTGACGACATTACCGGGATCGTCCATTTAAAGGATGCAGTCCTCTACCAGAAGCGGAAAGGCCTTGGCGAACGGAAGCTGAAGGAGCTGGGCGGGCTTCTCAGGAGGGCGCCTTTCATCCCGGTGACGAGAAAGATACGGAAGCTTTTTGAAGTGATGCGGGGCAAGAAGATCCAGATGGTGATCGTGATCGACGAATACGGTCAGGTGGAAGGGCTGATCACCATGGAGGATATCCTGGAGGAGATCGTCGGGAATATCCTGGATGAATACGACGAGGAAGAGGTATACATCCGCAGGCAGGGAGACGGATGGCTGATGAAAGGGGTGACCCCCCTCTCGGATGTGGAGGAGCTCCTGGATCTGGATTTTGAGGACGAGGATTATGACACCCTGAACGGATTTTTGATCTCCAGGCTGGATCGTATCCCGTCCGAGGAGGAGCATCCGGACGTGGTTTACGGAGGATGCCGTTTCCTGGTGCTCAAGGTTGAGAATAAAACGATCGGCCTGGTGCGGGTAGAGCGGCTTCCTGAGGAAGAAGAACATGAATAAAACGATAAGATCCATTTTTTCAGATCCGGTATTCTTAAGGAAAACGGTGATGATCGCAGTGCCTGTGGCAGCGCAGGCACTTTTAAATACGGTGACAAACATGGTGGATACCATGATGATCGGGACGCTGGGTGAGACGGCGATCGCCGGCGTGGGCCTTGCCAACAAGGTGTTTTTTGTATTTAACCTGCTGATCTTCGGCATCGCCAGCGGTTCCTCGGTGTTGAGCGCCCAGTTCTGGGGGAACCACGACCTGAAGAATATCCGCAAGGTGCTGGGGCTCTCTCTGATCCTGGGCCTTGCCGGCTCCCTGTTTTTCGTGCTGCCCGGCTTTCTCATACCGAAGACCGTGATGCGGATCTTCACGGACAGCCCGGCCTCCTCGGGAACGGGAGCCGCCTATCTGCGTCTGGTATGCTTAAGCTATCCCTTCACGGCCGTCACCAACATCTATGTGGCGGTCATGCGTTCCATGGGGAGGGTGAAGACGCCGGTGGTCACCAGCATGATCGCTATTTTTGTCAATATCCTCCTGAACTACACTCTGATCTTCGGGCATTTCGGCGCCCCGGCCCTGGGAGTCACCGGCGCGGCCATCGCGACCTTCACGGCCCGGATCGTGGAGATGGCCAGCATCTTTATCTATGTATATGGCTGGAAAACAGAGCTTGCTGCCCGGTTCTCCGAGTTTTTCGGATATTCCTCTTCCCTGCTGAAGGAGTACATAAGGACTTCCCTCCCTGTCATCGGCAACGAGTTCATGTGGGGGCTGGGGGTGACCATGTATTCGCTGGCTTACGGCAGGATGGGAGACACGGCGGTGGCGGCCATCACCATCTCCCAGACCATCCAGGATATGATCATGGTGTTCTTCCAGGGAGTAGCGGCGGCAGCCACGGTCATCCTGGGGAACGAGCTCGGCGCAGGGCGTCTTAAGGAGGCGGAGGAGGATGCCTCCAGATTGTTGTGGCTGCAGATCGCCATGTCCCTCCTGCTGGCCGCATTCTGTATCCTGACCAGAAACCTGTTGGTGGGTATTTATGATGTGTCTGAGACCGTTTTTCGGGAGGCGGCCCTGTGCATGGTGGTGTACGGGCTGTTCCTGCCCTTTAAGATGACCAACCTGGTGACGATCGTGGGGATCTTGAGGAGCGGGGGCGACACCAGGTTCTGCCTGCTCCTGGACAGCGGCAGTGTCTGGCTGATCGGCGTGCCCCTGTCCTTCCTGGGGGCTCTGGTCCTTAAGCTGCCGATCCATCTGGTCTTTGCCATGACATTGACGGAGGATGCGGTGAAGTTTTTCGTGGCCTGGTGGAGATACACAAGGAAGAAGTGGCTGAAAAACCTGGCGGCCGGGATCCGGTAGCATTTGAGGGATTTGTGCTTGTCAGAAATGCAGAAAAATGTTAAAATTAAAAGCCATAGAGAAGTAATTCGGAAAAGGAGAGACAAGTATGTCAGGACATTCGAAATTTGCAAATATCAAGCATAAGAAAGAGAAAAACGACGCGGCGAAGGGAAAGATCTTCACGGTGATCGGCCGTGAGCTTGCCGTGGCGGTGAAGGAGGGCGGGGCAGATCCGGCAAACAACAGCCGCCTTAGGGACGTGATCGCCAAGGCGAAGGCCAACAACATGCCAAACGATACCATCGAGCGGGGGATCAAGAAAGCGGCCGGCGACGCGAATTCCGTCAACTACGAGAGCATTACCTATGAAGGCTACGGTCCGAGCGGCATCGCTATCATCGTGGACGCGCTGACCGACAACAAGAACCGGACCGCCTCCAACGTCCGCAACGCCTTCACCAAGGGCGGCGGCAACGTGGGGACCACCGGCTGCGTGTCCTTCATGTTCGACAAAAAGGGGCAGATCATCATCGACAAGGAAGAGTGCGGGATGGACGCCGACGACCTGATGATGACGGCCCTGGACGCGGGAGCCGAGGACTTCTCCGAGGAGGAGGACAGCTTTGAGATCACCACGGCCCCCGAGGATTTCAGCCAGGTCAGGGAAGCCCTGGAGAAGGAGAACCTCCCCATGGCGAGTGCGGAAGTGACCATGATCCCTCAGACCTGGGTGACCCTCTCTGACGAGCAGGACATCAAGATGATGAACCGGATTTTGGACCTTCTTGACGAGGACGACGACGTTCAGGAGGTATACCATAACTGGGAGGAGTAAAAACAGAAGGAAAGGGATCCTTTTGCTGGCGGCTATTCTTCTGGCGGCCATCCTTTTGATCCCCATACGAAGGCAATATAAGGATGGCGGTACGGTGGAATACCATGCAGGGCTTTATCAGGTTATTTTTTGGCATGCCCTGGCGCCGGAGGAGAGGAATACAGAGTCACTAAATTATTATTATGAAGGGACGGAGATCCGGATTTTGGGATTCACCGTTTATGACGGAGTCCAGAAAATGGAGTACCGATACTGCGATTGATCGGACCGGGAGGGCAGCCTGGAGGTGAACCTTTATGGAGGCATTAAGAAAAGAAAGAGTCTACACGATAGAAGATATTTATGCCCTGCCGGAAGGAGAGCGGGCGGAGCTGATCGACGGGAAAATTTACGATATGGCGCCGCCCGGCTGGAGGCATCAAAGGATTTCCGCTTATCTGCATAATGAAATATATGATCATATAAAAGAAAGCAATGGGGACTGCGAAGTTTTGGCGGCTCCCTTTGCTGTATTTTTATATGATGATGGATTTAATTATGTGGAGCCGGATATCTCTGTGATCTGCGACCGGTCAAAATTAGACGAAAAGGGCTGCCATGGAGCGCCGGACTGGGTGATCGAGATTGTCTCGCAGAGCAGTAAGTCAAGAGACTATATGACAAAGCTGTTTCAATACCGAGCCGCCGGCGTCAGGGAATATTGGATCGTCGATCCGGAGAGACAGACCGTGATGGTTTATGGATTTGAAAAGGATGTGGTGGAACAGTATGGTTTCGGCGAAGAAATGCCGGTTGGGATTTATGAGGGATTTTCGATCACGTTAACGGGAGTGTAGAGAAGACAGCCTGAGAGCTGTCTTTTTTCAAAAATAGGACGAAAAACAATATTATCAAATGGGTCTTCTTAGAACAAGAGTATGGATAGGCAGAAAGAGAAAAGAAAGGATGAAAAAGATGAAGCAGGCATGGAAACGCTTATGTGCGATCGCGCTTTTGTCGGTATTGTCAGCGACTGCACTGTCCTTACTTTATCTTCCAATGGGCTTGAGCTTTTTACTGACTTAGAATTTTTGAGCTGCGGCAATAATGATCTGACCAGTCTGGATGTAAGCAAAAGTACGGCCCTGACAACCTTGGAATGCATCCAAAATGATCTGGCCAGCCTGGATGAGGTGCTATAATAAAGTTGTAACGGGAGTGGCTAATGAGATATAATCAAAATCACAA
>CAMSZT010000057.1 GCA_947066815.1 uncultured Lachnotalea sp. | reverse complement strand
AATGAACTAAAGGCATTTCGGCATAATACGGAAAAACTGACTCGGCAATTGGACGACTGGATCTCTATGACAGGAGGGATATCTCCGGCATATCGTCTGGAATGCAGAGAGAAATGTCCATATATGTTTGTTGGGAAAGGAGGGTATCCCCATTGGGATCCTGCCTACCGGTATGGTGATCATGCCAAATGGTACGAGGAAGAATACTGCCGGAAGTATGTGGAGGAAAGCGAATACATTTTTCAGTTTGTGGCAAGAATTGTAACTGGAGGGGCTATTGTATGATACATAATAATGAAGTGCTGGCCAGGACCGTTGAGACGGCAGGCAGGTTTGCTGATATTCACGATAATTTAAAGCTTTATATTGTTCAGAATGTGTACGGAAAGATTATCGTGTATGTTGATACAATAGAAAAAGAGCTGGCGGCGGAAATAGAAAAAAGGTTGATCGATGCGATCGGTGTCTGGTTAAATACCTGTGAGATGTATGAAGACAATTTTTTTGCGCAGTCGGAAATAGAAAAATGGAAGAAAGAAAGCGTTCCTGTCCGGGAGCGAGTCTGGGTATTTGAAAAATATATAACAAATGTATATTGGGACGTAAAGAAGAAGAAAAACATAAAAGGCCCTCTTCACAGCAGGCTGGTGAGCTTCTATTCTTTTAAGGGAGGCATCGGCAGGACGACTACCATGATCATGTCTGCGATCGGAGCAGCAAAAAGGGG
This sequence comes from uncultured Lachnotalea sp., assembly GCA_947066815.1. Taxonomy (GTDB): domain Bacteria; phylum Bacillota; class Clostridia; order Lachnospirales; family Lachnospiraceae; genus Lientehia. Next base: position 14,379 of record CAMSZT010000057.1, on the reverse strand, counting down.
GAAGAAGGTTGTGGTACTGGATTTTGATCTGGAAGCTCCCGGCGTGTCAAGCTTATTTCCGGACGAAGCCCTGTCGCAATACGGAATCCTGGATTTTTTGGTGGAAAGCAATGTGTATTCTGAGGATATCAACATCGACGAATATCTGTATCCGGTTGGGGAGTATTGCCATGTCAATCAATATGGCGGAGAAATTTACGTTCTGCCCGCTGTAGGAACAGCTGCACGAAATGATGTGGAAGCTTACCGAAAAAATTTGATGCGGTTTGACATGGACGTGCCTGCCTATGAAGAAGAAAAGACACCGATTGATCTGCTGCTGTCCAAAATTGATTCATTTTTGAAGCCGGACTATATTTTTATTGACACTCGTTCCGGAATTCATCAGATCGGCGGCATTACCCTGACCAGATATTCGGATCTGGCCTTGCTGTTTTTTTATGGCAACAGGCAGAATATAGAAGGGATGCGGATGACGATCCCCGTTTTAAAAAACAGTGAGACTGCTTTTTTGTTGATCAACAGCAAGGTTCCTGTCAATGAGTCTCTGGCTCAGGTAGAAAAGAAGCTATATATCGAAGGCGCTTATCATGCCTTAAGTGTTTGTGATGTAAAATATCAGAATAACGAGATTCTTCCAGATGATGAAACGGCGGAGCATTATCCAATCCATATTACCTATAACGCCGGACTGGAAGTGATCTCATCTACAGATCAATTGTTGAAGGGATACGAAGATCAGGAAGCAGAATATGGAAGAATCCTCAATGTGATTGAGGACACTCTGCAGAGCGATTCCGAGGCTCTTGCAGTGATTGACGATGCCGCCCAGTTCAAAGAGATTGTTAAAGCTTTTTCCAATATCATGGGAGGGTTGGAAACAGCCGCCGCTGAGGATGAATTTGCCACGGGAAAGGACCTGCAAAATCATTTTTATCCGTTAAAAGGCTACACGTTCATTTTTGATCAGAGAAAGTTTTTGATCCTTGGACAAAAGGGCGTGGGAAAAACAGCGCTTTTCAGTGCGTTGAAACACAATGAATATGCAAGGGCGCTGGCAAAATATTTGAACGTGGATATGGAGCAATATGAGCATACAGAGTGGATCGTGGGAACCTCCCAGGCGACCAATTATATTGATATTTTCGGATGTTTGAGCAGTGAAGAACAGATTCGGGGATTTTTGTATTATGAGACCTTAAGAATTCTGCTGGAGCATGACCATCACTTGGAAGCATTGCTCCCGGACAGTCTTCTTAAGGAGATGTTTGGCAGGCCGTTTGCGGCAGAACAGTGCGGGTTTTTGAACGGGGAGACTGCATATCAGCTCAAAAGCATATTAGAAAAAGTCAATCAATATTACAGGAAAGAAAATACGGTGGTTACGATCATCTATGATGCGCTGGATCGGATTGTTGCGCCGAAAGACCGCACAGTCTTTGTCAGCGCTTTGATCGACATGTGGTATATGAATGAAACGATCATGCAGAACATTCGGAGCAAAATATTCCTGCGGAAAGACATTTATGACCGGGAAGTACATGTTCCTGACAAGGTAAAGCTGAAAAATTATTCCGTTACCATTGCCTGGGAATATGATCAGCTATTTGGAATGGTTTGGAAACGGGCTGCCAGCGCCTCAGAATCGGCAAAAAAACTATATGAAAATATAACCAAAAAACAAATGCAGAAAATTTCCGGGCTGGGATATATTCCAATTACGAATGAAGAAGAAAACAGGGATATGTTGTCTGTGCTTGTTGGTGTAAAAATGGGCAGCGGCAACAAAGCTTCTACTTATAATTGGTTTAAAAACAGGCTGGCTGACACGCAGGGAACCATTGTGCCTAGAAGCATGATCGATATTTTTGCCAAGGCATCTGATCAGGAGATCGAACTGCAAAGAGAAGGAAAACAGCCCGGCTCCAAAAGTATTATACGACCCAGATGCTTTGAAGATGTACTGCCGGAGGTGTCAGAGAAACGGGTGATTGATTTGAAAGAAGAATTTCAGGAATATGCTCCGTTTTTTGAGAGCCTGAAAGATACAATACAACGGTCACCGGTAGTCGAATCGGTTCTTAGCAGCGCATTGGAGCGCAGTGGATTTTCAAATCCAAGGGAAGAAATTCTGAATTTGATCAATATCGGGGTCTTAAAGCAATATCAGCGCCGACTTTCTGATCCTATTCGTTATCATTTTCCCGATATTTATCTGCGGGGATTGGGACTGCAACGATCCGGTATGAAATAGCCTTTTATAAAAAGAAACGGGCTGTGGGGAGACTGCTTATGAAAACAGGCGCACTGATCCTGGCTTCTTTCAACTATGAAACCATACTTCGGGACAGGGGGGAGGTCCCGGCCTTTCTTCCCATGCAGGTTCTGGACGGTATCACGGCCATCAAGAGGGAGATTGCCGCTCTCAGGAAAGCGGCGCTCTCCCCCATTTTGGTGCTCACCGGACATGAGGCAGAGACTCTCAGGAACCACCTGGTCCACAATCAGGTGATCTGTATTGAGGATGGGGGCTGGCGGGAACATGACAGGGCGGCGTCCCTTAGGGCCGGCCTTCTGGAGGCGGGGAAGCACATGGAACGGGTTGTCGTGCTCCCGGCGGAGTATCCGGCCTTCTCCCAGGAGCTCCTTGAAAAGCTTCTGGCCTGCGAGGGGCCGGCCGTGCCTGTGCACGAGGGGAAGGAGGGCTGGCCCAGGCTCTATGTGCCGGGAAAAAAAAGCGGGGAGGTGACGAGGCTTCCCGTGAAGGATGCAGGCTGCGTCCTCTCCCTTCTGGCGGAAAACGGCCTGAAACGGGCGGAAGAGTATATCAGGGAGCAGAGGGAGAGGAAGAAGCTTGCGTTCCGCTTCCGGCTGATCTTGGAGAAGGAAGAGGAATTTTTCGGGCCCGGGGTCTATGAGTTTTTGAGGCGGGTGGACGAGGCCGGCTCCATCCAGGCGGCGGCATCCCACATGAACATGTCCTATTCCAAGGGCTGGAAAATGGTGAATCAGGCGGAAAAGGAGATGGGCTTTCTGTTTCTGGAGCGGAGCAAGGGCGGGAAGAACGGGGGGAGTTCCCTGATCACGGAGGAGGGGCGGCTCTTCCTGGAGCGGTATCACGAGATGGAGGGGGAGCTTAAAGCCGCCGGGAGGAGGCTGTTCGAGCAATATTTTCGGGAGTATCTGTGATCTTCTGGGCAACTTTACGTTTCGTGATTGTCTGTTTTTGTAAACAGACATGGAAGCTGGTCGATACATTTTTGTAAAAGGAGGGTACCCATGAGACGGTGCGTTGTGACAGCAATTCTTTTCTGCCTTTTGACGGCCTGTGCGGCTCCCGAGAAGGATCATTTGGACAGGGCTTCGGAATCGGACGGCGCTTCGGAGGCATCTGTCAAAGAGGATGACCGGGACCCTGCGCCGGAGACGGAACGCGCGGCTGCCGGACCGGAAGGATGGGAGCGCATTGGCGAAGCCGCGGTCGTGATCACGGAAGAAAATTATCCAAGGGTCGATGGCTCTACCTCCACGCTCAACATTGTCCGCTCCATTTATACGAACCTTGTCGGGCCGGACGGGGCGCACGTCCCGGACCGTGCGTCGAAAACAGTTCCCTCTTATCGAAAGCTGATCGCTAAAGAAGCGGACCTGATCGTTGTGCCCTATGCGTCCGCCGAACTGCTGGCAGAGGCAGAGACGGCCGGCGTCACATTGGAGTTCTATCCCATAGCCGCCGAAGCCCTGGTCTTTATCACGCCTGTTGACAATGAGACGGAGAACATTACCAGGGAGCAGGTCCGAAACATTTACTTAGACTACGGGATCGAAAGCTGGAAGGAATTGGGCGGGCCGGATAAAACCCTCATCCCGATCTGCCGGAATGCCGACAGCGGAAGCCAGTCCCAGATGGACAACCTGGTCCTGGACAACCAGGAAATGGACGGCCGGATCAAAGACAACTATGTGGAGCTTACCATGGAAGGGATGCTCGAACAGGTGGCGTTTTATCACAACGGCGGCCTTTCTGGGACTCCGACGGACGGCTATGCCCTGGGGTACACCCTCTATACCTATTTAGAAGAGATGGACAGCGTGACCGGCATCGGCGAACATCTGAAGATTCTTGCCTTTGACGGCGTAAAACCGACAATGGAAACGATCGGGGACAGATCCTATCCTCTGGCCGACGCCTATTACGCGGTTGTCAGAAGCGATCTGCCGAAGGAGCATGCCGCATGGGCGGTGCTCTCTTGGTTAAAATCCGGGGCCGGGATCAGGGAGATCGAAAAGATGGGGTACGTTTCCTGTGTAAAATGACCCTCTGCACGGAAAAAACGGGATTTTGGAGGATTGAAATGCAGATCAGAACATATCGGTCGTCAGACTGTGAGGAGACGGCAGAACTTTTTTATGATACGGTCCACACGGTCAATGCGAGGGATTATTCGAAAGAACAGTTGGACGTATGGGCGACGGGGAACGAGGATCTGGACAGATGGGATCAGTCATTTTTGGAGCATGACAGCGTGGTTGCCGTCGACGGCGGGAGGATCGTGGGATTTGGGGATATAGACGCTGCCGGTTATCTTGACCGATTGTACGTCCATAGGGACCATCAGGGAAAGGGGATCGCCACTGCGATCTGCAATGAACTGGAGCGGGCCGTCGGTGTGGACAAGATCGTTACGCACGCCTCGATCACGGCAAGAGGTTTCTTTGAAAAGAGAGGTTATAAGCTTGTAAAGGAACAGCAGGTAGAGCGTCAGGGGATGTTCCTTACAAATTTTGCCATGACAAAGGAAGTTTGATTTGAATTCTTGATCGGAACTCTTAACCGGAATTTTTGATCTGAATTTTGGGAGGAGATGGGGAATGGTTTTCCTGACTCATAAGCAGAGCGGGATCGCCGATATCAGTAAGAAGAGCTGGATCTTTATGATTCTGTCAGGTCTGGCGACGGGCGCTTCCTGGCTCTGTTATTACAAGGCCATGCAGCTGGGAGAGGTATCGAAGGTTGTCCCGGTTGATAAATTGAGTGTTGTGATCACCTTGATCCTGGCGTTTGTATTTCTGCATGAGGCGTTTACATTAAAATCTTTGATCGGATGTGTCCTGATTGGTGTCGGAACGCCGGTCATGGTCCTGTAAAGCCCGGTTTACCGGAGAATTGGAAAACTTACATTCGGGGGAATCTATTAGTATGATCGATCTGCAGGATAAGAATTATGATCCCGCCATGGAGGAACTGGGGGAATATGTCGGCAATCCGGTCTTCCTGCAATTTTGTTCGGAGATCATGGCCGCGTATCAGTGTAAGGAAAAAACAGAGTACAGTTCATGCAGCTGGGAAAAGGGCTGGAACGTCAAATTTAAAAAGGCCGGGAAATCCTTATGCACCATATATCCAAGGGAGGGTTATTTTACGGTCTTGGTCGTCGTCGGCACAAAGGAGAAACCGTTTGTCGAGGAGTTGCTTCCCGACTGTGCGGCCGAATTGCGAAGTATCTATCGTGAGACACGGGAAGGGAATGGGCAGAGGTGGCTGATGGCCGACCTGGAGGAGAGGGGACGGCTGTATGACGACGTCCTGCGTTTCATTCGAATCCGCAGAAACAGTTAAAGATCCAACAGGAGGGCCTTGGTGAGAGACAGATGCAGTGAGGGATTCGATTATCTAAAAAAGTATCCGAAACTGAAAAAGTGGATGAATACATGCGTCTGCTGCGGCAACACAGGTTATGACCCGGACATGCCGGAGGATTTGACAAGAAACTGCGGGCAGGGAGAATTTGTCACCGCGGCCGCTCCAAACATAAGAAGATATTTCAAGCCTTTAAGAGTCAATGAGGCGGGGATGTGCGAAACGTGCGAAAAATTTCAGTTCTCCAGTCCGATGGTCCCGCCATAGAGGGCCGCAAGCTGTTCTTCGGTCAGTTCCACGTGGTAGAAAAGGCGGAAAAACTCGCGGACTTCCTCGTCCACGTCAAAACCCAGGGCGTCCGGGTAGATCAGGCCGGAGAGCCAGCGGATGCCGACCAGGCGGTTGGGTCCCGGCGGGCGGTCCACCCAGCTGAAGGGGGCGCCTGGCGTCCCGTAGACCTGTCCGTTCCGTACCGCTTTCAGGGAAGCGAAATCCGGGTCGTTCAGGATTTTTTCCGCGGTCTGCCGGCCACTCACGTTGGCCTTGGGTTCGCCGTTGACGACGATCACGTCCGGATCCCAGGCCAGGAGCTGTTCCAGGGAGATCTGGACTCGGGAGCCGTCGCCGAGCTCCAGGTCGGCTACGTTCAGGGCGCCCGTCATGTCGATGATCTGCCCATGGTCCGAGCCGGCAGGCGCGGTTTCCATGGCGTCCTCGCCGTTGCCATAGTACATGCGCACCTTCTCCTCCTCCGGGATCTTTATGGCGGCGATGTCCGCGAGGGTGCGCTCCGCGTAAGAAGCCAGCGCTTCGGCCTCCTTCTGTACGCCGAACAATTCTCCCATGAACCGGTAGGCGTCAGGGGAGGCCTTCAGACTGTTATCCACCACGACGGCCGGAATTCCCAGGCTCTCGGTGAGCCTGTCCGCCTGGTCGGCGGTCTTGTCGTTCAGGGCGCCGACGACAAAGACCAGGTCGGGCCCCGCGGCGATCACGGCCTCGTAGTTGATGGCGTCCCCCATGCCGAAGTTGGGGAGATCGTGGTATTTTTCCGGGATGATGCTTTTTTCCGTATCATTGAGCTCGTAATTCCATCCCAGCAGCCGGTCCGGCACCAGAGTGTAGAGAAAAATGCCGGCGGTGGGGTCGGTGGGAAATACCGTTTCAATTTCAGCGGGGTCCGGGACGGTCACCTTCCGTCCGGCCATGTCGGTGATCTCACGCTCTCCCCCGGCGGCGTCCGGCCCGTTCGCTCCCCTTTTTCTCTCTCTGTCTCCTGTCTCCTGATCTTCCCACCCGGCGGCCGTCCCATCTTTGTTTTCCGCTGCCTTCCCGCAGCCCCAAAGGGGCGTGAGCAGGGCGAGCGCCGTCAGAATGAGCACCGTGTGTAATGAGCGTCGTTTCATAAGCACCTCCTGATAGATCTCCTGAATAAAATGGATTCCCCGGGTTTCCGCAACGATAGAATTGACATGATGCCGGAACTGTGATAAATTCTAAATGTATACTCGCAGGCGATTATTTTTTAAAAATATATCGCTTCTTTAGAAGAACATAGCATGTTTTCCTGGCGCTGTCAAGGGGAAAACGGACAGCGTGTTTTTATGGGAACGCGAAAGGGGCGCGGACGATGAAACCATTGGGCTTATCCGGGCAGGGGGAAAAGACAAAAAGAGAAAAACGATACGGCCTCATCCTGGCCGTTTTGCTGGCGTTGCTGCTGGGTTCCGTTTTGATCTCCTTCTGGATCGGTTATTATCCCCTTGCCCCGGGCGAGGTGGCGAAAGCCTTTTTATCCCGCTTCGGTTATAGGGGAGAGGTTTCGTCCCAGGCGGTCACCATATTTTGGAGCATCCGGCTTCCCAGGATCCTCTCCGCCGTGCTGATCGGGGCTTCCCTGTCCGTCGCCGGTTCCGTCTACCAGGGGATGTTCCGGAACCCCCTGGTGTCCCCGGACATCCTGGGAGTCTCCTCCGGCGCGAGTCTTGGGGCGGCCCTCGCGATCTTAAACGGGGCCCCCGCCTGGCTTACCCAGATAGCCGCCTTTGCCGGAGGGATCCTGGCCGTGGGCTGTTCTTACCTGATCAGCCGCAGGTCGGCCCATTCCCAGACCCTGAGCCTGGTGCTCACCGGCTCCATGATCATGGCCCTCTGCAATTCCGGCGTCACCATGATCAAATACGTTTCCGATCCCAACGACGTCCTCCAGCAGATCACTTTCTGGCTCATGGGCAGCCTGACGAAGACCGATATGGGATCCGTCATCCTTGCCATGGGGCCCATGGTCCTGGGGCTGGCGGCCGTCCTTCTTTTTCGATGGCGGTTAAACCTGCTGACTCTGGAGGACGAGGAGGCCCAGAGCCTTGGGATCCACGTGCGGCGTTACCGGCTGCTTTTTATCCTCGCATCCACCCTGCTCAGCGCGGCCGCCGTCTGTCTCGGCGGGCTGATCGGCTGGGTGGGGCTGATGATCCCTCACATGGCCAGGGCCCTGGTGGGGGCGGATCACGGGCGGCTGGTGCCGGCCTGCGGGATGCTGGGGGCGGCCTACCTTCTCCTGATGGACGACCTTGCCCGTTCCCTTTTGTCCATGGAACTTCCTCTGGGCGTGGTGACCAGCGTCATGGGGGCTCCCTTTTTTGTCTACCTCATTATCAAGAGAAAGGAGCGGTGACCATGCTTCTGGAGATCAAAAATCTGGCGGGCGGATATGGCCGGGGCGACATTGTGAAGGGGATCACCTGCCAGGCGGACGCGGGGGAGATCCTGTGTGTCCTGGGGCCCAACGGCTGCGGCAAGACGACCCTGTTCCGCCTTCTTTTCGGCATGCTCTCGCCCACGGCCGGGGAGGTCTACATGGACGGAAGGGCCGGAAAAGAGCTTTCCTCCAAAAAGAGGGCGAGGCTGGCGGCCTACATTCCCCAGAACCATACCGCCGTTTTCTCGTACACGGTCCTGGAGCTGGTGGTCATGGGGCGGGCCTCCCATTTTTCCGCCATGGAGGCCCCACGGAAAGAGGACCGGGAGCAGGCGCTCCTGGCCCTTGAAAAACTGGGGATAACCCATCTGGCGGAAAAGACTTATTCCTCCCTGAGCGGCGGGCAGCGGCAGCTTGTCCTGATCGCCAGGGCCGTCTGCCAGTCGGCAAAGATCTTGATCATGGATGAGCCCGCCGCCAACCTGGACTATGCCAACCGCCAGCTTCTCATGGACGTGGCCTCGGAGCTGGCCGGAAAGGGGTACTGCATCGTGATGTCGACCCACAGTCCCGAAAATCCCTTTTCCGTCGGGCACAAGGTCCTTATGATGAAGGAGGGACGGCTGGCGGCCTTCGGCGTGCCGGGGGAAGTGATCAACCCTGCGTCTTTGGAGGAGGTTTACGGGATCCCCATGGACGTGGTATCCGTGAGGGACCGGTGCGGAAAGGAACGGACCATCTGTCTTCCCGTAAAGGCGGCCGGGGCCGGCATGGGAGGAAGGAGCTTATGAGCAGACAGGAAAAATCTTTTGAGGCGGCAGGAGAGAAAGCCGGGAAACAGGAGTGGGAATACTTTTCCGCTCTCTACGAGGCGGAAAAAATGGAGGCGGAGGAGCCTTCGGAGCGGACTTCGGAAAAGTGGGATAAGCGGGCCGAGGCCTGGGAGGCCGAGCGGCGGGAGGGCAGGAGAGAGCCGAGAGACGGACGGCTCCTCTCCACGGTGGAATATTTAAAAAGCCGGGGGCTCCTCACGCCGGAACAGTCGGTCGCCGACATCGGATGCGGCCCGGGGCGCTTTGCGGCGGAATTCGGGAAGACGGCAGGCCATGTCACGGGCTTTGACCTCTCGGAAAAAATGATCGGCTACGGGAGGGAATATGTCCGGCGGGCAGGGCTTGAAAACGTATCCTTCCGCCGTCTGGATTTCCGGGCTCTCGACGTGGAAAAGGAGGGGCTTTCCCGCTCCTTTGACCTGGTCGCCGCCTCCCTGACCCCGGCACTCGGCAGGGTGAGAGAGCTTGAGAAAATGATGGAGATGAGCCGGGCCTTCTGTTTCAGCGTCTCCTATATTTCCTCGGCAAGGCCCCTGGAGGAGGCGCTCATGGGGGAGCTTTTCGGAAGGAGGGCAAAGAGCCGGGGGAACGGGAGGCAGTTTTATGCCTTGTTTAACCTTCTGTTCCTGAGGGGCTTTCTCCCGGAGGCGACCTACTATAGCCGCAGGGAGGAGCGCCGGATCGTTCCGGACGACGGCTATGTGGAGGGTTTCATGGAGGGTTCCCTTTCCGAGGAGGAGCGCACCGGAGAAAACCGGGAGAAGATCGCGGCATGGCTTGGAGGCCGCACGGAAAGAGACGGCGCCATAAGGACGGTCAACACCTCCTGCTACGGGCGGCTTCTGTGGGATGTGCGGAAGAGGGGGGAGGGAGCGGGATGGTGAGGCGTCTGTTCCTCACGGGAGAGCGGGGAGCCGGGAAGTCCACGCTGATAAAGAAACTCATGGAACGGGCTAAGGGGCCCGCGGGCGGCTTTTTCACAGTGAAGTCGGAGGAGGTATTTCCGGGAAGATCCTCCCTCCATCTGCTTTCCCTGGCAGAACCCCTTGTCCCCTCCGCCGCCAATTTCCTGGCCTTCTGCGGGGAGCCGGACGAGAGGACAGCGGAGAGGTTCGACCGGCTTGGCCCCGCCGCCCTTTTGGCAGTCAAAAACCCCGGCCTTCTGGTGATGGACGAGCTTGGTCCCCATGAGTCGGAGGCATTCCTGTTCTGGGAAGCCGTGTTCCGCATTCTCGAGGGCCCCGTCCCGGTCCTCGGCGTCCTGCAGAAGGAGGATTCCCCCTTTCTTGAAAAAGTCCGTTTCCATCCGAATGTGAAAGTTTTGGAGGTCACGAAGGAGAACCGGGACCGGCTGGCCCGTTCTCTCTGATAAACTCAGGGAAGAAAAGGTCTTGCTGAACTACAGAACCTTATGGTATGATAGATACCTGCAGTCGGTCAGGAAGGCCGACAAGTTTGAAGTTTTTTTTGAAGCGTTTATGGGAGGTGCGGGCGGTGGGAATGTATTTGAATCCGGGGAACAGAGGCTTTGCCGTGATCAGAAATGACACCTACGTGGACAAAAGCGGCCTGATCGGCCTGATCAACGAGACCATCGACACGCCGAGACGCCTGATGTCTTGACTCTTTTGATCCATCTGGGATACCTGGCCTACGACGAAGAGTCGGAGACCGTCTCCATTCCCAACGAGGAGATCCGAATGGAGTTTGCAAAGCTGATCCGCAGCGTGAAGAGTGACGATACTATAAGACGGGTCAGGGAGAGCGATCGTCTCATTTACGATACGGTCCATGAAAACGTGGAGGCGGTGGCAGCCCAGATTGAAAAGATCCACGGGGATCAGAGCGCCAAAGGGGCAATCGCACAGATCAAAAACCGGCATTATCCGGAGGCGATCAAAACCTACGGCGGTGACATCCTCCTGGTGGGCATCAATTATGACAAAGACGCACCGCCGGAAAAACGGAAGCATACCTGTGTGATCGAGAGATATTGGCCTGAAACAGACGAAAACGGAGAGGAAAAGTGAGACGGATCATAGTGGTCGGCGGAGGAGCCGCCGGGATGATGGCGGCGATCCAGGCAGCGGAGCCGGGAAATTCCGTGCTCCTTCTGGAGAAAAACGAAAAACTGGGAAAGAAGCTTTTTATCACGGGAAAGGGCCGCTGCAACGTGACCAATGACTGTGACGTGGAAAATCTCCTGGCCCATGTGGTGACCAACCCCAAATTCCTCTACAGCGCCTTTTACGGCTTTTCCAGCCAGGATATGAAGCAGTTTCTCGCGGAGCGGGGGCTCAGGTTAAAGACAGAGCGGGGAAACCGGGTATTTCCCGTGAGCGACCACTCCTCCGACGTGATCGCCTGCCTGGCGAAGGAGCTTTCCGGACGCGGCGTGGAGGTCCGGCTGCGGGAGGCGGTGCAGGAGCTGGTCCTGGGAGAGGGAGCGGCGGAGACCGGGGATTTTCAGGAGACTTCCGGGCAGGGGCCGTCTTCCCGCGTGGCGGCAGTCCGCATGGTGGACGGCACGGTCTATGAGGCCGACGCGGTGATCGTCGCCACGGGAGGGCTCTCCTATCCCTCCACCGGCTCGGACGGGGATGGGCACCGGCTGGCGACGGAGACAGGACACCGGGTGACGGAGTGCACCCCGGCGCTGGTGCCTTTTACGTCGCCGGACGGGTGGTGTCCGAAGCTCATGGGTCTGTCTTTAAAAAACGTGAACGTAGCCATCTGGGACGGGAAAAAGAAGCTCTACGAGGAGTTCGGCGAGATGCTCTTCACCCATTTCGGGGTCAGCGGCCCCGCGGTCTTGAGCGGGAGCAGCGTGGCGGCAAGGAGGATCAGAAAGAAGCCTCTGACACTCTCCGTCGACTTAAAACCGGCCCTCTCAAGAGAGCAGCTTGACAGGCGGATCCTGAAGGATTTTGAGAGCAGGAAGAACAAACAGTTCCGGAATGCGCTCTGCGACCTGTATCCCGCAAAGCTGATCCCCGTCATGGTGGAGCGCAGCGGGATCCCGCCGGAAAAGCGGGTCAACGGGATCTCGAAGGAGGAGCGGGAAAGGCTGGTCTCCCTGACGAAGGCATTTACCCTGACCCTCTCCGGGCTCCGGGGGTTTCAAGAGGCGATCGTCACCCAGGGAGGAGTCTCCGTGAAGGAGGTGGATCCGGCCACCATGGAGTCCAGGCGGGTGCGCGGGCTTTACTTTGCCGGGGAAGTGCTGGATCTGGACGGGGTGACCGGCGGCTACAATCTCCAGATCGCCTGGTCCACCGGATACGCCGCCGGGAAAGCCGCCGCGAAGGGCTGAACCGGCGGATGCGCAGAAAATGGGAGAGGAAGATGTCACTTCGTGACCCCATTTTCGCGCAGTTCAGCACTGGGGTGCTGAACTTTTATGCGCAGACTCGCACAGAGGAATATGCCGCAGGAGCGGCGTGCGGGCTGCGCGGCGAGTAGGGGAAAAGAACCGCTCCCCTACTCGATCAATAAAAAAGTGAGGGATAAGAACATGAGTGTCAGCATAGCCATTGACGGACCGGCCGGAGCCGGAAAGAGCACCATTGCGAAGCTGGTGGCAGAGAAGCTTCATATTATTTATGTGGACACCGGGGCCATGTACCGGGCCATGGGTCTGCATTTCCACAGGAGAGGGATCGCCCCGGAGGACGAGGCGGCCATCTGCGCGGCCTGCGGGGAGGCGGACATTTCCATCACCTATGAGGGCGGGGCCCAGCAGGTGCTCCTAAACGGGGAAAATGTGACAGGGTATCTCCGCACGGAGGAGGCCGGAAAAATGGCTTCCGCAACCTCTGGCTATACGAGCGTGCGGGAAAAGCTGGTGGAGCTGCAGCAGAAACTGGCGGCGGAGAAAAGTGTGGTCATGGACGGAAGGGACATCGGGACGGTGGTGCTCCCCAATGCGGATGTGAAGATCTATCTGACAGCCAGCGTGGAGGCGAGGGCCAAAAGAAGGTTCCTGGAACTGGAGGAAAAGAAGGTTCCCTGCAGGCTGGAGGAAATTGCCGCCGATATCGAAAAGAGAGATCATCAGGATATGCACCGGGAACATTCTCCCCTGAAACAGGCGGAGGATGCCATTTATCTGGATTCTTCCGAGATGACGGTCAGGGAAGTGGCGGATGCGGTCATCGATGCGCTGTTTCAGAAAAAGATGGCGGAAAGAGAGCGGACCGGGAACCTGGACGGGGCACTGGAAGAGCTTATCAAAAAGGAATGTGGTCAGGGATGAAGGTGATCGTGGCAGAAACTGCCGGTTTTTGTTTCGGCGTGAGGAGAGCCGTAGATACGGTATATGAACAGGCAGAGAGGGAAACCGTACGCCGTCCCATCTATACCTGCGGTCCGATCATCCATAACGAAGAAGTGGTGAAAGACCTGGAGGAGCGGGGAGTCCGGGTCCTGGACGAGGAGCGGATCCGCGAATCCGCGGGCGGGACGGTCATCATCCGTTCCCACGGAGTCGGCAGGCAGACATACGAGGAATTAAAAGAGCGGGGATTTGAGATCGTGGATGCCACCTGTCCCTTCGTGAAGAAGATCCATCGGATCGTCCAGGAGGAATCGGAGAAAGGAAGGACCATCCTGATCATCGGAAATGCCAGGCATCCGGAGGTGACAGGGATCCAGGGCTGGTGCAAGGAGAGGGCTTATGTGGTGGAAACACCGGAGGAAGCGTCAAAACTGACCCTGTTAGCGGGCACAAAGCTGTGTATTGTGTCGCAGACGACATTTAATTACAATAAATTTCAACTTCTTGTTGAAATAATATTAAAAAAGAGTTATGATAGTATTGTTGTCAATACTATCTGCAGCGCTACCCATGAACGACAGGCTGAAGCAAAGCAGCTGGCCTCCAAAGTTGATGTGATGTTGGTAATCGGCGGAAAGCATAGTTCCAATACTCAGAAGCTATATGAAATCTGCAGAAAAGAATGCAACAGTACCTACTACATCCAGACGGTCGAAGATCTGGATCTCGAGTGGCTGGAGGGAAAAGGAAGCGTAGGTATTACAGCGGGGGCTTCCACCCCGAATCATATCATAGAGGAGGTTCACAGGAATGTCAGAATTAAGTTTTGAGCAGATGCTGGAGGAATCATTAAAAACAATAAGGACAGGAGAGGTAGTCAGTACGGTTGTGATGAGTTTTCAGAAGGTAGCGGGGGAGAATACTACTTTTG
>CAMSZT010000056.1 GCA_947066815.1 uncultured Lachnotalea sp. | reverse complement strand
GGAAACTGTTACGGCTTGAATTAAAACGCAAAATCAACTAACTTCGGAAAGATTCAAAAAATAGTTGACAAATAGGTTAGATAGTGCTAACATATACACGGTTAGATGATTCTAACTATTCTTTTGCGAGAATAGTTAGCGATAGCTTACTACAAGCCTGCCAGAAACGTGGTGCAGGCTTGTCACGGGAAAGGGATGAGGAAGATGCCGCTTACACTGGCAGCGATTGGAGAGGAGAGCATGATCCAGAGAATAGGGGGGAAGCCGGAGGTTCGGGCGCACCTGGAGAACCTGGGCTTTGTCTCCGGGGGGATGGTGACGGTCATTTCCACTATGGGCGGGAATCTGATCGTGAACGTGAAGGAGTCCCGGGTGGCCATCAGCAGGGAGATGGCGGGAAAGATCATGATACGGGCCGGACTGCGTTAGGCAGCCGGAAAACAGGATATGAGGAGGATATGGTATGAAGACATTGAGAGAGGCAAAGATCGGCGATACCGCCACCGTGGTGAAGCTCCACGGGGAGGGGGCGGTCAAGCGCAGGATCATGGACATGGGCATCACCCGCGGCGTGGAGATCTACGTGCGGAAGGTAGCTCCCCTGGGGGATCCGGTGGAGGTGACGGTGAGAGGGTATGAGCTGTCTCTCCGGAAAGCGGATGCGGAAATGATCGAGATCGGCTGAGGCGCAGAGAGCGCTTATTTTTCGGGAGTCTGGTTAGGAGAAGCTAATATGCATGGAAAGGATAAAAGGCTATGAGTATGAAGATCGCCCTTGCGGGGAATCCCAACAGCGGGAAGACGACATTATTCAATGCTCTGACCGGTTCCAACCAGTTTGTGGGGAACTGGCCCGGCGTGACGGTGGAGAAAAAGGAGGGAAAGTTAAAGAAGCATGACGACGTGAAGATCATGGACCTTCCGGGCATCTATTCCCTTTCTCCCTACACTTTGGAGGAGGTGGTGGCCAGAAATTACCTGATCACGGAACGGCCCGATGCCATCCTCAACATCATCGACGGCACGAATCTGGAGCGGAATCTTTATCTGACCACCCAGCTTGTGGAGCTGGGGATCCCCGTGGTGGTGGCCGTCAATATGATGGACGTGGTGGAGAAGAACGGCGACAAGATCAACACGGCGGAGCTTTCCAGGAGACTCGGCTGCAAAGTGGTGGAGATCTCGGCCTTGAAGGGCACGGGGACCATGGAGGCGGCCGAGGCGGCGGTGAAAGCGGCGACGGAGACGAAGACCGTGCCGGCCCACAGCTTTTCCGGGGCGGTGGAGCACGCCCTGGCCCACATCGAGGAGGTGGCCGTACATAGCATGCCGGAGGAGCAGCAGAGGTGGTACGCCATCAAGATCTTCGAGCGGGATGAAAAGGTCCTGGAGCAGATGAAGCTGGAGAAAGAGAAGCTGGCCCACATCGAGGAGGACATCCGGGCGGCGGAGAAAGAGCTGGACGACGATGCGGAGAGCATCATCACTAACGAGCGCTATGTCTATATCGCCTCCATCATCAAGGGCTGCTATCAGAAAAAGAACGCAGGGGGCCTCACGGTCTCCGACAAGATCGACCGGGTGGTGACCAACCGGTTCCTGGCCCTCCCGATTTTTGCCCTGGTGATGTTCGTCGTCTACTACGTGTCCGTGAGCACGGTGGGGACCATTGCCACTGACTGGGCCAACGACGGGGTGTTCGGCGACGGCTGGTATCTCTTCGGCATGGGCCGGGGCGAGTACGAGGCGGCGGCAGAGGAATACGCGGTGCCTGCGGCCGTGCAGGAGGCTTTCCTGGAGGCAGCGGAGGAAGCAGGAGCCGTCGACGAGGCAGCCTCCACGGACGAGGAGACGGTGCTTGACGAGACTCTGGCAGCCGGCATCACCACCACAGCGTATCTCTATGACGATGAGGGTAACGTGGAGGAGGAGATTCCGGTCGACTACGATGCCTATCTGGCGGCGGCAGAGATGGAGGAGCCGGACCCGGCCGGCTATGGCGTCTGGGTTCCCGGCATTCCCGGACTCATCGAGAACGGCCTTGACGCGGTGGGTTGCGCAGACTGGCTCCACGCCCTGATCATCGACGGAATCGTGGCCGGCGTGGGGGCGGTGCTTGGCTTCGTGCCTCAGATGCTGGTGCTGTTTTTGTTCCTGGCATTCCTGGAGAGCTGTGGTTACATGGCGAGGATCGCCTTCATCATGGACCGGATCTTCCGCAAGTTCGGCCTTTCCGGAAAATCTTTTATCCCGATGCTGGTGGGCGTGGGCTGCGGCGTGCCCGGGATCATGGCCTCCAGGACCATTGAGAACGACAGGGACCGGAAGATGACCATCATGACCACCACCTTCATTCCCTGCGGGGCAAAGCTTCCCATCATCGCCCTGATCGCAGGGGCCATGTTCGGCGGAGCCTGGTGGGTGGCTCCCAGCGCCTACTTCGTGGGGATTGCGGCCATCATCATTTCCGGTGTCATGCTAAAGAAGACGAGGATGTTTGCGGGGGATCCGGCGCCCTTCGTCATGGAGCTTCCCGCTTACCATTTGCCCACCGTAGGCAGCGTCCTCAGAGCCATGTGGGAGCGGGGGTGGTCCTTCATCAAGAAGGCCGGAACCATCATCCTTCTGGCGACCATCCTGGTGTGGTTTACTTCCTCCTACGGTTTTGGGGAGAACGGCTTTGGCGCCGTGGAAATGGACGAGAGCCTTCTGGCCTTCGTCGGAAAGGGCGTCGCCTGGATCTTTGCGCCCCTGGGCTGGGGACACTGGCAGGGAGCCGTGGCGTCCGTCACCGGCCTGATCGCCAAGGAGAACGTAGTGGGAACCTTCGGCGTGCTCTTCGGCGGCTTCGACGAGGTGGCGGAGAATGGCTGGCAGATCTGGGCCAATATGCGGATGGCCTTCACGCCCCTGGCCGCCTACTCCTTCCTGATCTTCAACCTGCTCTGCGCCCCCTGCTTTGCGGCCATCGGCGCCATCAAGCGGGAGATGAACAGTGCGAAGTGGACCTGGTTCGCCATCGGTTATCAGTGTGTGTTCGCCTACGTGATCGCCTTTATCGTGTACCAGCTTGGCCTTCTCTTCACCGGAAGCGTCAACGTCCTCGGCACGGCCTCGGCGGCGGTCCTGACGGCAGGCATCCTTTACATGCTGTTTAGGCCTTACAAGGAGAGCGGGACGCTGACCGCGAAGGTGAGGGCATAAAACTTTGGTGTTTCATACTTGTATTTTCCTTATATAAAGATGCGGAGGGCGCCTCCCAAGACGTTGACTTGGGGGGCGCTTCCTTCGATCATGCGGGAAGATCCTTCCGTCCACGCGATTGAAATTTTTATCCGGCGGAATCTTTCTTTATGATCCTCTCGATCTGCTCCCCGACGATCTGAAAATGACGGTCAAGGGCTTTCAGGGCGGCGGGGAGATCCCTGTCTGCCACGCCCTCGTAGATTCCCCAATGGGAACGCCGGAGGGCCTCGGCCCTTGTCTTACTCATAAGAATCCGGGTGCGGAAATTTTCGATGAACTGATCCAACAGGCTGTTCAACATGGAGTTGTATAAGATCAGGATCCGGTTGTGGGAAGCGGCGACCAGTCTGTGATGGAACTCCACGTCCAGCCTGGCGCTGGCTTTCGCACTCATGGGCTGCTCCATTTCCAGAAGGACGTGCCGCATGTTCTCAAGCTCCTCCTTTGTTGCGTGGGAGATGGCCAGCTTGACGGCCGCATATTCATTGCCGTTTCGGAGATAAAATATTTCGGAGGGATCCGTTTCCATGAGGGCCATGATCATGTTGGCCGAGCGCAGCATGTAGGACATGGGATTGCAGCGGATGTAATTGCCGCTTCCCTGCACGCACTCGATGAGGCCCATGATCTCCAGCATGTGCATGGTTTCCCGGACCGAGTTGCGGCTGATGCCGTGCTTCTCGGCGATCTCCCGCTCGGTGGGGAGCTTGTCGTTAAGTTTCAGGTTTCCGGCTAAAATCTGTTCTGAAAAATAGTTGAATAAGGATTCGTAGGTTTTTCCGTTTTCTCTGGTCCGTTCCACTGTGAGTCCGCCTTTCGCAGCAAATATTTTTGTCGTTTACTTTGGTTCCTCCGGCTTTCCCACCATGACGGACACTCCGTCCGGGATGACGGCGATGTGGGCTTCCGGGCCCTTTTCGGCCAGGGCCATGGAAAGAGCCTCGTTTACGTCGGAGGCGGTCTCAAAGCCCATCTCCTCTGCCATGGTGCGGGATTCTTCGCACATGACATAGATGACCCGGTGGTGCATGAGGATGCGGCTCTGGATTTGGTACTCCCACTGGTCGGGCTTTGTCTCGTTCTGGGGGACTTTTAAGATTTCCTCCATCAGGGCCTGCGGGCTCTCGCAGTTTTTGAGGGCCTCGTAAAAGCCTTCCCCGCCGTGGCCGTCGTCACAGGCGGCCACCATGATCAGGATCCCGCCGTCCTTCAGGGCGGCCTCGGCGGCCGTCATGCCTTTGACGGACTGGTACATGTTCTGGTCCAGGGGATAGCCCCCGTTGGTGGAAATGGCGATGTCCGCCGGGCGCTCCGGCCTCACCAGGCAGTATTCCCTGAGGAAGCTGCAGCCGGCCTCGTGGGCTTCTATGGCATCCCCGGCCACCGCATGGACGATCCTTTTGTCCGAATCAATGATGACGTTCACGATGTAGCGGAGCCTTGCCATTTTGCAGGCGGCGACCATGTCCCTGTGGATGGGGTTCCCTTCCAGGATCCCGGTGCGGCTTTTGGGGGAGTCGATGAAGGCCGAGCAGTGGTTCCCGAGGACGGTGACCTGGCTGGAGATGCCGGGCAGCACGCTCTTTCTCCCGCCGGAAAAGCCGGCGAAGAAATGGGTCTCGATGAAGCCCTCGCTGACTAAAAGGTCGGCCTCGGCGGCGATCCGGTTGACGAGGAGGGGAGCGCCGGAGGGCAGGATCCCCAGGTTTGTCATGGCCGCCATGTCACGGCTGTCGTGAATTACGATTTTTTCCCTGGCGACGGTTTCTTCGCCGAATTTATTTATCAGTTCCTCCCTGGTGGTCGCCCGGTGGAAGCCTGTGGCGATGAGAAGAGTGATGTCCGCATCCGGGTTCCCCTCCCGGATCTCCTTTAACAGAAAGGGGATGATGTGCCTGCTGGGGACCGGCCTGGTGTGGTCGGAACAGATGATCACCACCTTCTCCTTTCCGACGGAGAGCTCGGAGAGCCTCGGAGAATGGATGGGGTGTGCCATGGCGGCGAGGACGATCTCGTCCTCGGACCGCTCCTCTCTGGGCATAGATCCGATCGAGGATTCTAACACCTCAAAGTCCAGTTTTTCGTCCAGGTGCAGCGTCATGCCTTCCCTGGAAAAGGGTAATCGGATATCCATGGGCGTCCTCCTTATGATTGACGGGCCTTCAGGGCCTCGGTGAGGGCGGGCACGACCTCGTTCAGATCGCCGACGATGCCGTAATCGGCCACGCCGAAGATGGGGGCGTCCGCATCCTTGTTGACGGCGATCACCGTGTCCGCACCGGAGATGCCGGCCAGATGCTGGATGGCGCCGGAGATGCCGACGGCGAAGTAGAGCTTGGGGGCCACGGTCTTTCCGGACTGTCCCACCTGGTGGGCGTAGGGCAGCCAGCCTGCGTCCACGACGGCCCTGCTGCAGCCCACGGTGCCTCCGAGGACCTTTGCCAGACCCTCGATGAGCTTAAAATTCTCTGCGCTCCCCACGCCCCGGCCGCCGGAGACGATGATCTCGGCCTCGCTTAAGTTCACGGCCTCGACGATCTCGTTGACCCGCTCCACCAGGGTGGTGCGGATCTCCTCCGGCGCCACGTGGATCTCTTCTCTTATGATCTCGCCTGTGCGGTTTTTATCGCAGGCCCCTTTTTTGAACACGCCGGGCCGGACGGTCCCCATCTGGGGACGGCTGTCGGGGCACATGATGGTGGCCATTAGATTTCCGCCGAAGGTGGGCCTGGTCCAGGCCACGTTTCCCGTCTCCTCGTCGATGTCGATGGCCGTGCAGTCGGCGGTCAGGCCGGTTTTCAGATGGCAGGAGACCCTGGGACCCATGTCCCGGCCGTTGGTGGTGGCCCCGATCATCAGGGTTTCCGGCTTGTATTTCTGCACCAGGGCGATGAGGGCCTTTACGAAGGCGTCCGTGGTATAATATTCATATTCCGGCCCGTCTACCAAAATGGCGGAGTCGGCCCCGTAGCAGATGGCGTCCTTCGCTGCGTCCTCCACGTCCTTTCCGATCACCACGGCCACCAGAGGACAGCCCTTTTTCTCGGCCAGAGGCTTTGCCGCATGCAGAAGCTCGTAACCGACGTTCTTGGCTTTGCCGCATTCTGTCTCGATAAACACCCATATATTCTTGTATTCACTCAGATCGTTCATATATCGTTGTCCCCAATCTTTTCCTTATAAAAGTTTTCCGTCAGAGAGCAGCCGCACCAGTTCCCCGGCCGCCTTCGCCGCATCCATTCCCACCAGCTTCACGCCCTTTTTCTCCCGCACCGGCGTGTAGGTCCCCTTGACTCTGGTGGGGGAGCCCTTTAACCCGCAGAGGCTTACGTCGATGGAGGGGATGTCCTTTTCTGTCAGGACGGGAATCTCCTTCTTCCTGGCCTCCGTCCTGGTCTTCAGGGTGGGATAGCGGGGCTCATAGGGAAGGCGGACTACAGTCACCACGGCAGGAAGCTTCACGGAAAGGATGTCGTAGCCGGTGTCCTGTTCCCGTTTGACCTGAATCTCCCCGTTCTTCTCCACGATGTCCAGGGCATAGGTCACTTGGGGCAGGTTAAGGTGCTCTGCGATCTCCGGTCCCACCTGGGCCGTGTCGCCGTCGGTGGCCTGCTTGCCGCAGAGGATCAGGTCGAATTTCAATCCTTCTTTTTCCTCGACGGCTTTGATGGCCTCCGAGAGGATGTAGCTGGTGGCCAGGGTGTCGGAGCCGCCGAAGGCCCTGCTGGAGATCAGGTAACCGGAATCCGCACCCACGGCCAGACAGGATTTGATGGCGGCCGCCGCCTGGGGCGGCCCCATGGAGATGACGACGAGCCTTCCGCCGGATTTTTCTTTCAGGCGGACGCCCACCTCTTCCGCATAGGTGTCAAAGGGGTTCACAATGCTGGGAACGCCTTTTCGGACCAGGGTGTGGGTCACCGGGTCCACCCGGATCTCGTTGGTATCAGGCACTTGTTTCACACAAAGACAGATATTCATTCCGATTCCTCCCTTTACAGACGGTAACAGACCTTGCCGGGGTTTAAGATCATCTTCGGGTCGAACACCCGCTTGATCCCTTCCATGAGCGCCATGTTGGTCTCCCCCACGGACTGGGCCAGATATTTCACCTTGCCGGAGCCGATGCCGTGTTCCCCGGACACCAGGCCGCCGCAGTCGGTGGCTTTCTTGTAGATGATATCAAAAAATTTGTCCACCTTTCTCTTGAACTCTTCCTCCGAGAGGTCGTTGGAGCACTGGTAGATATGGATGTTTCCGTCTCCGGCATGGCCGAAGGAGCGGATGGTCAGGCCGCACTCCCGGCCGACTTTGTTGACGAATTCCAGATAGCCGGCGATCTTGTTGACCGGCACCACCACGTCGCACTCGTCCAAAAGCTTCGTCTCCTCCATGATGGCCTCCAGGAAGGAGGAGCGGGCCGCCCAGGCGTCTTTGATCCGGGTGGGGGTGTCGGCGATCAGCACCTCGATGGCGCCCGCCTCAAGGGCCAGGTTTCCGGCCTGCTCGATCAGGTCGTCGACCGCCTCCTCGGATTCCCCGTCCAGGGTGACCAGCAGGTAAGCGCCGATCTGGATGCCGTAGAGCTCGCTGGGAAACACGGCCTTGCCCACGTACCGCTCCGAGGACAGGACGATCTCCCGCTCCATGAACTCGATGGCCTGGGGATCCAGGTGGGCCATCTTGAATTTGGGCACGGTGGAGAGGGCTGTATTCAGATCCCGGAAGGGAATGATCAGGGAGACGTTGACCTTGGGGGCGGGAATGATCTTCATGGTCAGCTCCGTGATGATCCCCAGGGTTCCCTCGGAGCCGATCATCAGATTCAGGAGGGAGTACCCGGAGGAGGTCTTGGAGACCGTCGCCCCCAGATGGGTGATCTCGCCGGTGGGCAGGACCACGGTCATGGCCCGCACGTAATCTCTGGTGGTGCCGTACTTGACGGCCCGCATGCCGCCGGCGTTGGTGGCCGCGTTGCCGCCGAGGCAGGCGAATTTTTCACCGGGATCCGGCGGATAGAGCATGCCCTGTTTTTTACAGTCGGCGGCCAGATCGTTCAGAAGGACGCCCGCCTCGATCTCCACGACGAAATTTTCCAGGTCGTAGCCCTTGATCCGGTTCATTTTGGAGATGTCCATGAGGACGCCGCCGTAAAGGGGGACGGCCCCTCCGGCAAGCCCGGTCCCGGCGCCTCTGGGCGTGACCGGGATGTTGTTCTCATAGCAGATCTTCATGACGGCCGCCACCTCCTCCGTGGACCTGGCCTGCACGGCCAGATCCGGCATGTGCGTCCCGTAGATGGGCATTTCGTCCTTTGCGTAATCCGGATTCATGTCTTCTCCGAGAAAAACGTGTCCGGACACCGCCCTGATCTGGTCGATGATCTCCGGTGTCAGTTGGTTGTACATCTTGCTACCTCCCATAGATTAAGATTGTAAAAATAAGCTTTGATTCGATCATCCAATTTATACCTATTATAGCATTGGAGAGGAAAAAAGCAAGAAATTTTTGTGCAAATATTATATTTTATACAAACTTTGAAAAAGAAAATTGGGGATAAATGCTAAATTATTAACAATATAAGGAAAAGAAGAAGTTAATTGAGTGACCCAATCGGATATCCGGAAAAAACTTCTTGCAAACCATAGGAAAAAGTGTATAATAATGAAGGGCGTTTATTTGATACATTAAAGTGATAGCAAGGTATTGTAATAAACAGAACACTTCTGCCTGGTACAACGCTGTATTAGTACGCCGTACTGGTACTGCCTTGCACAGATAACGGTGAATAGCAGTACTGGACCTGCGGGAACTGTAAAAAGCAGCAGGAGGGCAGCGGAAGGAAAGCAAAAAGCAGCGAAAGGATAGCGGAAGGAAAGCAAAAAGCAGCGAAAGGGCAAGAGAAGGAAAGCAAAAGAGCAGGAAAGCAAAAGAGCAGTGAAAGGATAGCGGAAGGAAAGCAAAAAGCGGAAAAAAAGACAGAACAGGACAAGGAGAAAAGATGAAAAAGCAGATCGCAGTGATCGGGAGCAGCGGCGGCAACCTGTACAATCAGGGCGGCAGCGATGTGGATCTTATGATGAAGGAAATCTTTGCGCAGACGGAGTCGGCAGGCATGGAGGTGGCTTACATACAGTTCGTGGGAGCCTCCGGCTCCATGGACAGCGTCTCCGGAAATTCCGGGGCGGCGCTTTACACCCTGCAAGGCGGAAAGCCGGGAAAGGCGTATGAGGGGACTCTGGATGAGGTCAACAAGATGGCGGAAAAAGCGGATGAGGAGCTTTCCCGGGCCATTTTGGAGGGAAAGGTGGACGGAATCATGCTGATGAGCGCCGACCCGAAGGGAGTCAATCGACGGGCGCTCACGGCGGCGGCCGAAAAAAAGCTTCCCATCGCGGGGACGGGCGGCTCCTCCATCGCAAATGCCAGGGATCTGGGCTGCAACGTGATCTCCGCCTCGGGAACCACGGGGACCACCAACCGGACTAGGGCGGTGGGCTTTACCATGGCCCTTGCCAGAGAGTGGGATATGAAGTATATGCCGGTGATCGGAAACACCGGGGCGGCAGCGGCGGAGCGGGCCGGGGGAAGCGTGTGGAAGCGGATCAATTTCCGGGGGATCATGATGACCTCCATGCCGGCCTTTATCGCCATGGCCATCTGCCTGGCTATCGGAAGGATTCCGGGCCTTGAGTCCATGGAGGAGACGGTGTTCAACACCCTGATCGGGGCCCTTCCCGTGGTGGTGGCCGCCATCGCCTCCATGCAGGTGTCCGGCTTCAGCGAGGTCGGCGTGGTGGCCGGCGTGGTGACGGGAGTCCTCTCGAAGGACGGCGGGATCCTGGGCGGCCTGATCACGGGCCTTCTGGCCGGTGTTCTCGTGTACTACATCATGACTTTTTCTTTGAAGCA
This sequence comes from uncultured Lachnotalea sp., assembly GCA_947066815.1. Taxonomy (GTDB): domain Bacteria; phylum Bacillota; class Clostridia; order Lachnospirales; family Lachnospiraceae; genus Lientehia. Next base: position 6,415 of record CAMSZT010000056.1, on the reverse strand, counting down.
TAAGATGCCCGGAACCACGGCCAACATCGCGGCCGGTGGGCTGGCCGGTCTGATCGCGGGCCTGATCGGCCTCTATGTGATCGCCCCGGCGGCCCTGTGGCTTGGGGACGGAATCCGTTACCTGATCGACTCGGCCATCGCCGTGAGCCCCATTGCGGCGGGAGCCCTGGCGGGGCTTCTGATCTGGCCGGCTATCATGGGCGGCGTCTACCATGCGGCGATCCTGCCCATCGTGATGCTGGAGGTGGAGGTGACCGGAAGCAGTTTCTTAGGAGCCATTGACATGACCGGGCTGGTCATGGTATCGGCCGGCATCACCCTGGCCAACGTGATCTTCCCCAGGCAGAAGGGGGATGCGGTGGTGGCCCTGCCCGGCTTTGCCATCAACGTGGGCTTCGGCACCTTTGTGGAGGCGGCCTATCCCTTCATGTTTGCCAACAAGCTGGTCTTTGCCGGGGCGCTCATTGCGGCCACCGTGTCCGGCGCCTTCGTGGGGATCTTCAACGTGAGAGGGACGGCGTACCTTCCGGCCTATGCGGCGCCTTTCATGGCCAATGAGGGCAAAGGCTTTCTGTTCTTCCTCTGCATGCTGACCGCCCTGGCGATCGCCTTCGTGATCACGGCGGCGGCGAACCTGGCAGGGCGGAAGAAGACAAAGACGGAAACGGCGTGACCGATCAAAGAATGAGGAGCTGTCTGTGTGAAAGCAGGCGGCTTCTTTTTGTCGTATAGGAAACTTCGTTCCCCATACGACAAAAAGCCATCCGGTTTTCGGTGAAAGCGTTCACAGCGAAAAAGCCAGGATCTTCCTTGGGAAAGAACTGTCCCTGCGGCGGCTCTTATGGTATACTGATAGCAGGAGAAGTCGGAGACTGCGGGGTATCTGACGGAACATGAAACGGAAACCTGCAAAAACGGAGACCTGCGGAAATAGCAGGACCCGGGATCGGAGAGTTTTGCAAAGGAGAGGAGTATGGCTGTTTTTAAATGTAAAATGTGCGGAGGCCCCCTGGAATTCCAGGGAAAAGAGACGGTGGCGGTCTGTGAATACTGTGGGACGAAGCAGACGCTTCCCCGGCTGGACAGTGACCGGCGCAGGAATCTCTATGACCGGGCAAACCATTTCCGGCGCAGCAACGAGTATGACCGGGCGGCGGGGATCTATGAGCAGATCCTGAATGAAGACCAGGAGGATGCGGAGGCTTACTGGTCCCTGGTCCTATGCCGCTACGGAATCGAATACGTGGAGGATGAGGAGACCCATCGGAGGATCCCCACCGTAAACCGCACCCAGTTTTCCTCCGTTCTTTCCGACGCAGACTACCGGTCTGCCCTGCGGTATGCGGACGGTGAGCAGAAGGTCATCTACGAGGCGGAGGCGAAGGCGATCGACGAGATCCAGAAGGGGATCCTGGAGATCTCCGGGAGGGAAAAACCCTTCGACGTGTTCCTCTGCTATAAAGAGACAGGGAGCGACGGGAAGCGGACGCCGGACAGTGTCCTGGCCAATGACCTGTACCATCAGCTGGCCCAGGAGGGGTTTCGGGTGTTCTTTTCCCGGATCACGCTGGAGGATAAGCTGGGAACGGCCTATGAGCCTTATATTTTTGCGGCGTTAAACAGCGCGCGGGTGATGGTGGCTCTGGGAACGAAGCCGGAATACTTCCAGGCGGCCTGGGTGAAGAACGAGTGGAACCGTTACCTGGCCCTGGCAAAGAGGGATCCGAAAAAGGTGCTGATCCCGGCCTACAGGGACATGGACCCTTACGACCTGCCGGAGGAATTTTCCCATCTGCAGGCGCAGGACATGTCAAAGCTGGGCTTTATGCAGGATCTGATCCGGGGCATCCGGAAGATCCTGGCTTCCGGCGGGGCAAAGACAGCGGAGAGGGCTGTCTCCAGGGAGGACGGCCCGGGAAACGCCGGCGCCGCCCCGCTGCTTAGGAGAGCCTTTATGTTCCTGGAGGACGGGGAGTGGGCGGACGCCGACGAATACTGCGAAAAGGTGCTGGACCAGGAACCGGAAAATGCCGGGGCATACCTTGGCAAGCTGATGGCAGAGCTTAAGGTCCGCCAGGAAGAGATGCTTAAGGATCTGCCGGAGCCTTTTGACCAGAACCGGAACTACCAGAAGGCCCTCCGTTTCGCGGACGAAGAGCTGGCTTCGGCCCTGAAGGGCTACGTTGCCCATATTTCCGACCGAAACGAGCAGGAGCGGAAGGCGGCGGTTTACCGGAAGGCCGCCGCGCTGATCAAAAAAACAGAGACGCTGGAAGCCTACCGGGAGGCGGCAGAGCTTTTCTCCGAAATACCGGGCTACCGGGATGCGGATATCCTCAGGCTGGAATGCGAAGAAAAAATAAAGGACCTGGTCTATGGGTCTGCAAAGAGCAAACTGAGAGGGACCCTGGTGTCCACTTTCGAGGAGGCCCTGGAGCAGTTTGAATCCATTCCCGGCTGGAAGGACGCGGATGAACAGGCCGTCCTGTGCGGGATAAAAATAGAGGAACTTAAGAAAGAAGAGGAGGAACGGAAGCGCCGGAAAGAGGAAGCGGAGCGGGCGGAGGCCAAAAAGAAAAAGAAGTTTCTGATCCTTGCGGCTGTCCTTGCCTGTGCCTGCGTGGCCGCTATTGTGGCCGTGAGCAAGATCGTCACGGCGAACCGTTACCAGAAGGCGGTGAGCCTTATGGAAGCCGGGGAATATGACGAGGCTATTGAACTGTTTGGGGGATTGGGGGATTATAAGGATAGTCCGGAAAAGCTGGAAGAAATTGATCGGATTAAAGAAAGAATGGCGAAGGCTGCACTGGCTGACAGGTATCTGAATGCTGTTTCCCTGCTGGAGGAGGAACATTATGAAGAAGCATATAATGAATTTGAAGCGTTAGATGATTATCGAGATAGTTCTAAAAAGATGGCGAAGGCGCAGCTTGGCATCCGATATGGCGATATGGCGGCTTTGGTGGAGGCAGGAGAATATGAGAAGGCCGATCAAATATATGAGGATGTGGTTCAGAAGGACTATGAGGATTGCAAGGAACTGCTGGAAAAAATGGGGCAGTTGAATCAGGTGAATCAATATCATCTGGCAGAAGCATTTCTGGCAGGAGGGTACTATAAAGAAGCGTCTGCCGCTTTTGTCGAGTCGGGATACTACGGAGACAGTCATGAAAAAATGCTGCAGATCTTCCAGTCGGTCTCAGAGGGAGATGTTGTCTGCTTGGGGAGCTATGAGCAGGACAATAATGAACGGAATGGTCCGGAAAGTATTGAGTGGAAAGTCCTCGAAAAAGAAGAGAACCGGATATTGGTACTTAGCAGATATGTGTTGGATGAGAGGCAATATGATTCAAAATACGCCAGGTTTATATTAAGCGGAGATCAAGAGGACTTAGACTATGATAACCCGATAGCCACTTGGGAAAACTGTTCGCTTCGCCAATGGCTCAATCAATGGTTTATGGAACAAGCTTTTGAAGAGTCTGAGCAGGCGTATATTTGGGAGGCTGCCATTGGAGAAGAGACTCATTTAGACACAGAGGAGACGAATAAAAGCAGTGTTACAGACAAAATATTTTTGCTTTCGCCGGCAGAGGTTACGACATGTTTTTCTTCTCGAAACGACCGCAAGGGCATGGGCTCTCGAGCTGTAAGCGGTAAAGAGGACCGATATTTATATGCTGTGGGATGGTGGACGAGAAATGCGAGTAAAAGTGGTAAGACAGCTCTCATGATTGATTATTGGGGGGAAATTAAAAAGCGAAGTGTGGAAGAGAGGGCTGGCGTCCGCCCTGCCATGTGGATTTCTTTAAAGCCGGAAAACGAGCCCTGACACGGGGAGCGGTGAAAATAAAGCGAGGTGCATGAGACGGCAATGAAGCAGAGGGAAGAAGTGTCATCCTTTTACGACGACGAAACTGGACTTCCAAAAGATAAAAGCTATTTGGAGTGCGGCCTGCCGGAATTTCTTCTGGAATCCGTTCAGGCGATGAAAACAGCCTGGGAAAAACTGGATAGAAATGAAACGTATCTGCACTGGGATTGTGATTATTGCAGGCTCCAGAGCGATATCAATATTGCCGAGGTCGACCAGATCATCAGCATGGAACAGGCATGGTATCTCCGGGAAAAATATCTGGGGCTGAAAAGGGAGTGCGAATTTCTTTGATCTTTGTCCCGGTCCATCCGGAATCTTTTTCTGGATTCCGGATGGACTGAGCCGAAAGATCTTCGGGAATGAGATTCAAGGAGATTCCCTGTCTGTGCCTGTCTCCCCGTCGATCATGAACTGAATGCTCAGAAGCTCCTTTGCCGTCAGCGGATCGAACCTGGAATCGTCGTAGTCCAGCAGTGATGCCGGGATCCTGGCCAGATTTATGGCGGAGCCGCTCAATTCATAGTCCATCAGGGCCTTTACCTCGTCGTTATATTCCCCCTGAAATTCGGGAAGAACGTCGTAAGAGCCGTCCTCTCCCTCTTTGGCATAGCGCTTTAACAGGGTGGCGTAGCGCTCCCTCCAGTCGGACATTGCATCGGAAATCTGCCGGATGTTGTCCGTGAGGGGCAGGATCAGCTTCATCGGCAGCTTCTTCTGCATCAGAGAGTCTGTGACGGCCGTCAGCCGTTCGTTGATCAGATAAATTTCTTCATATTTCATGGAAAATCCTCCTTTGATATTTTGAAAAATAAACCGGGAGTCTGCTTCCAGATTCCCGGTTTATCGTGATATGTGTTTTGGTCAGGAGATGCCGAATTCTTCAAGAAGCCGTTTCTGATATCCGTCCTCTCTGGCAGCCCGTTCCAGATCTTCGTATCGTTTTGCTTCAAGAAGCCTCAGGGTCAGTTCATTGCTTTGGCGGAGACCTTGTTGGACTCCTTGCTTGATTCCCTCTTTCATCCCCTGGGCTCTGCCCTCTGCGGTGCATTCTTCCCGTTCCATGCGCATATGTTTTTCTGCATCGTATTCGTAAATGCTCATTTTTTTCGCCTCCAGTCGGTGTTTTTCTAAAAATTCTTTTAAAATGCCCTCGTGGATACATTCCGTGATGGCCAGTTCCACGGCCTCTTCCAGGGGAAAGGTTTCTGCGTAGGTCCTGACCCGGTGCGTGTATTCCGCATATTCTCTCAGATCTCTGCAGTCATTCAGCAGCTTTTGATTATGCCCGGCGTTGATGTTCAGCACCCGCACGATCAGCTCAAGGGATGGCTCCGTCTCCGGGATCAGGAAGGAGGCGGACAGTTTCAGGATCTGCTCCTCCGGCACCTGCTTCCAGCCATTGTAAAATACGATAAACTGAGGGGTGGGGAGCGGTATCCTCTTTGTTCCATACAGGTTTTTGTCTTTTGTGAGAACGGAGTACAGGTCTGCCACGTACATCAAAAACCTGAGCGGCAGATTTGGATTGTCCGTGGACTGATGCTCATAGAGGTTTAGCCGGAAGTCGATCAGAAAAGAAATATCGTTATGGATCGACATATAGATGGCATTTTTCAGCGTATTGATCGTCAGCAGTTCCGGATCCTTGTAATCCGTTCCATTCATGGCGTTATAGAGGCTCAAAAGAGCGGGCTTTTCCTGGAACACCATTTCAAAGACCGTAGATCTGTAAGTCCTGTTCACGGTTTCGTTTTTTGACAGCATAGAATACCTCCTTGTTTTGATGTGGGAGGATGGAAACCGCATCCGGTCTTGCACGTTTCGGAGCCTCCCAGTTTTTGTAGTTATAAAGCACTGAGATTTCCGAATCGATGCCTGTCCGGCAGAAGTGATATCAGAAGCGGAAGACCGCCTGAGAAAAACAGAAATGTCCATACCCCTAAGGTACCCCGTGACCGCCATCCGGCGTTTGCGGGAGCGCTTATGGTAAGTATAACACAGTCGGACAAAGTTGAAAAGTAAAAAACGGCACATCGAGACAGTTACCCAAAATAGATCGCGACCCAGTTGATCCGGAACGAACCTGCCGCCATGGCTTTGTTGGTCACCGCATACCAGGTACTGCCCATATAGGTGCTGCCGTCGATGTGGGCGCTCTGGGCATTGCCGTCGCCGTTGGCAAAGAGTACGATCGTGTTTCCGATATTGGAGTTGCTCACGCCAAATATGGAATTCAGGTTTGCATTGGAAAACATAGGGATCGATGTACTGGCTCCTACGGTCTTGACTACGGTGCCGCCTTTGATTCGAATACCATTTACACCGGATAATCTATCAAGAGCGGTACTTAAGTAAGTTCCCCTTGTTCCGAGCCAAATATCGTTGCTGATTGATAAACTTGTGCCGTGAATATTTTGAGCGTCGATGTTACGGGATACATTCAAATCGCAGGGTATATATACACCGTTTAGAACGTGGGTGACGATGTCTACTTTTTTGATCATGTGGAAGTGGTGTCTGACACAGAGTTTGATATTT
>CAMSZT010000055.1 GCA_947066815.1 uncultured Lachnotalea sp. | reverse complement strand
TGTGGAATTGGTGCTGCGGATTATTACAGGCAAGCCGGATCTGATGATTACCGAATTCCAGACTCAAAAGGACATGAAGCGATTGGCTGGGGCGCGCTCCATTTGCCTGTACGCATACGGAACCGATTCTGCCGGGAAAAAGTATGATTTGGAGATCCAGCGGGCGGACAAGGGGGCGGATCCCCACCGGGCCAGATTCCACTCCAGTGTGATGGATATTGAAAATCTGGATGCCGGGCAGGACTTTATCGAGCTGCCGGACACCTACACGATTTTTATCACGGAAAAGGACTTTTACGGCTTGGATAAGCCGGTATATTCCATTGAGCGGATAAACCTTGACACAGGTAAACCCTTTGAAGACGGGGAACATATTCTCTATGTGAATGATGAATATCGGGGAGAGTCTGATATGGGAAAACTTATGCATGATTTTAACTGTACCAGAGCAGAAGGTATAAATTTTGAGTTGCTGGCAGAACGGACACGGTATCTGAAAAATGACCCGAAAGGAGTGCAGGAAATGAGCAAGATCATGGAAGATATGAGAAAGGAAAGCATAAAGGAAGCCAGGGTGGAGAATGCGCTTTGTATGATCAAAGACGGGGAACTGCCTCTGGAAAAGATTGCCTTGTATTCCGGATTATCGCTTGAAGAAGTCGAAGAACTGGCGGCCCCGGTTATGGCATAAGAGCGCAGGGCACGGGATTATGAGAACGTGCAGAAAGGCGTAGGTGAGATTCATGGATGGAGCGTTGATTGAAACAACTGCGAGAAAATTGAAACATGAAGCGGAGCTGAATGCGAAGAAAGAGACTGCGCTTCGGCTTATAAAAAGAGGAAAACTTACAGTTGGAAGAAATCGCAGAGGATACGGACCTCAGTTTTGCCGAGGTGGAACAACTTGTGGAAATTCAATTGGTATAAGACGGAAAGAGGAGCTGTCTTATGCGTATCCGTCTGCTATGTGTGAAAATGCCGGCGGCGGAAACGTTGCAGAAAACCGTAAATAAAGTGGCAGGGAATAGCCGATGACAGGAAAATAGAAAAGAAGTATACTGGTATCATCCAAAATTGGATCCGGGCAGAAAGCCGTTTTTGAAGCATGGTGCTTTGAAAGCGGTTTTTTATTGCCCAAAATTCTAAAGGAGGTTTTCATGTATGGTGAAACAAGGAAAAAAGGGCGGTGACCGGCTGGAGACGGCCTACTGGTCCCTGGTCGGCGTCGCCTCGGCGGTGATCCTTTCCGTCCAGCCGGTCTTTGCGGACACGATCTGGGACCGGTTCTCGAAGATCATGAAGGACGTGTACGGTCAGGTGGTCGGCATCAGCACGATCGTGGCGGTCACGGTGGCGGCGATCGCCCTGATCGTGAGGATGGTGTCGAGGAACCAGCGGGCGGTGGACGAGGCGACCGCCTGGCTCAAGCGGATCGTGGTCACGTGGATCGTCCTCAATTCGCTGGGGTTTATCGTGGCCTACCTGCAGCCGCTCATTACCGGCGGGAATTACAGCGGGTAAGCCCAGGACGGGCAGAAGGAGGTGGAGCATAGATGCTTGACTGGGTATTTGAGGGGATCGTGAACTGGATCAGCGGCATCGTGTCCCAGATGATGGACGCGGTGTCCGGCCTGTTTCTCCAGGCCCTGGGGACGGATCTGACCGCCATGGAGGAATATTTCCCCTTCGTGTCGAAGGCGTTCACGGTCTTACAGTACATGGCGTGGACCGTTTTGTTTTTGGTGACGGTCTGGCAGCTGTTCCGGGCCTTTGGCGGGCCGGTCACGGAGGCGGAAAATCCCGGGACGCTGCTTGCCAGGAGTTCCCTGTTTGCGCTGCTGATCGGGTATGCGAAACAAATTTTTCTGTTGGTGTTGGACATTGCGCGGGCGCCCTATACCGCCCTGATGGAGATTGGCATGGGCGGCGAGGACTTTACCTTCGCCGGCGTGGAGCAGACCCTGTCCAACGGTCTGGCCACCGTCCTTGCGGCGGCGTCCGTGGTCGGGCTTTTGCTCCTGGTGGTCCTGGAGATCTCCCTCGGGTGGAATTATTTCAAGCTGCTCTTGGAGACGGTGGAGCGTTACATCGTGGTGGGGGTCCTCTGCTACACGTCCCCGCTGGCTTTTTCCATGGGGGCGTCCAAGGCAACGGTCCAGGTGTTTCGGAGCTGGTGCCGGATGGTCGGTTCCCAGATGCTCTTACTGGTGATGAACGTCTGGTTTTTACGGGCGTTCAACTCGTCCATGGGGCAGTATGTCGGGAACGGCGGGGCGCTTTCCAACGGGCAGGGGAGCATCTTCCTGTGGCTCTTCTGTGCGCTGGCGTTCTTAAAAACGGCGCAGAAGTTTGACTCCTTCCTGGCTTCCCTGGGCTTGAATGCCGCACAGACCGGCTCCGGCATGGGGATGGAGCTTCTGATGGCGGCGCGGGTGGTCGGCGGTGCCGGGGGCGGTGTAAGGAGCGCCGGGAGCGTGTTTGGCCGGGACAGCGCAACAGCCGGGACTGGTGCGGCGGCAGCCGGATTTGCTTCCGGGTTTGCCGACCGGTTCAGGGGGAACAGCTATGTCCGGGATGCCGTTACAGATGGAGGCGTCCGGATGGGTGCCGGTGGCGGCGCGGGCTTTATTGGGCGGGCCTTTGGCGGGATCGCCGCAAGGAACGGCGCGGTTCTGACTGGAAATTCTATTTCATCAGTTGCTTCCAGGGATCCGGGTAGTTCCGGTATGATGGCCGGGGACATCGCGGACCGCAGCCTGTCCAATTACATGCCGCAGCTGGGCGGATACCAGCTTTCCGAAACCCAGATATCCGGCGGCCGGATCAGTACCTTTGCCGTATCCGCAGATGGAAAAGAAGCCGGCGTGGAGCTTTACAGCGCGGCGCAGTTTGAGAAGCCGGAGGGCCCTTATTCCATGGTCACGGCCTCGGACGGCAGCCAGTGGTATCAGATGGCGGGCGGCGCGGGGGCCGGGGCCTTTTATGACGCACCGTTCTTTACCGGGAGCATGGATGAAACGGCACGGGTGGCGGCCGCGTTTCCGGGTGCGCCGGAAGGGACGACCCTTCGGACCGCCGGGGAAGGGCTTTTGGAAGCCTGCGGCGGGGACGGCGGGAATGCCCTGTGGTATAACAGCGCTTATTATGAAGAGCCGGATGCCCCGCATACGGTCCTGTCTGCGTCCAACGGGGTCGAGTGGTACGCCATGCAGCCCCATGCCGAAACGCCGGAGTTTGAGTCCGGGGAAGGAGCGGCGTCCTATAACCGGGCCAGTTTCCAGTCATTCCTGCCGGGGTATCCGGAAACGGTATCTTTCGTGGACGGTTCCGGACAGGCGGACGGCAGGATCGAGGTGCGCCATGCGGACGGCTCCGGAACCCGGTTTTATGATTCCGCACAGTATGCGGCCCCGCGGGGGGACTACCGGGTGTTTGAGGACAGCCGCGGCGGGCAGTGGTATGCGGTGTCCGGGACGGCGGCGGCAGAACGCCGGCCGGTCTATCAGAATGGGCAGCCGGTCTATGACGGGGACAGCGTCCGGACGGAGATCGTGGAGACGGTGCGTTATCCGGCGGGACCGTCCCGTTTTGGGGAACCGAAAGCCAGGAAGCATCCGGACGGCGGGAAGCCGCCGAAACGGAAGCGGCCGGTCTGATGCGGAAATTTATAGAAGGAGAATGTGAGGAGGTGGAACATGGAGCAGGAGAACGGGCAGATGGGAAGGGAGCTTGGGGAAGTTGGCCGGGATGCGGGCCGGATGGCAAAAGCGGCGCTGCAGATGGGCAAGGGCGGACAGACGGCCGCCGGCATGGCGGCAGGCGCTGCGGGAGGCCCCTTGGGGGCGGCACTTTTGGCGGCCTGGTCCGGGCGCCATACCCTGTTCAAGGTACTGGCATTCCTGTGTCTGTCCCTGTTGTTTCTGATCGTGCTGGTGGCGGCGCTCCCGTCGATCCTTATGAACCGTCTGTTCGGTCTGGACGGGACAAAGCCGGAGGAAGGAGAGACGCCGTTTACGGTCTATGCCGAGATGTCGGGGGCGGTCGCCGGCGTGGTGGAGGATGGGCATGGGAAAGCCCTGGAAGAGGTGGAACGGATCATCTCGGATGGCGGGTATGACCGGGACCGTTCCATGGCGGCCCTGACCGATTATGCGCAGGGCTCTTCCGGATATGACGTCAGTTATATTTTGGCGGCTTATTCCGTGTCTGTATCCCAGGCGGGTGCCAGACAGGCGGACCTGGTATCAAAGCTGGAAGGAGTTTCCGGGAAGATGTTCCCGGTCACTTCGGAAGAAAAGCTGGAGGAACGGGAGGTCCCGGCCCGTTATACGGTATACGAGCCGGTGACGCTGACAGTTGTGACAAAAGAAGAGCTGGCCGGTACCGTGGACGGGATCCCCCGGTACCGTTATGAAACGGAAGAGCGGACGTATTATCAGGCGGGCGGGACCCGCACCAGCACGGGAACGGTCGAGGTGGATGCGTATGGGAGCGTGGATGTGACCGTCCCGGTCTATTCGGACGGGAGGATCATGGGGACGGAAACGAAGACTTATTACGAACCAAGGGGAAAGGAGACGCTTGCCCCGGGGACGGAGACCGTCCGGTTTGCGGCATGCACCATCCATCCCTTTGACAACGCGGTGATCGCGGAAGCCTTTGGGATCGACCCGGATGCGGCTTACGGAGAAACTGGCATTACATATGCGGAAGCGATTGATGACATGGCCCTGTCCCTGAAAAAGACCTTGTATGGCAGTGCCGCAGGCGGGCAGGTCCCTTTGACGGACGTAGAACTGATCGCATTTGCGAACCGGCAGGAATGCAGTGACACCAGGAGGCATGTCTTAACGACGGCCCTGTCCCTGGTAGGCAAAGTTCCTTATTTCTGGGGTGGAAAGAGCGGCCCCGGCTGGAATGACGCCTGGGGCACGCCGAAGCTGGTGACGGCGGAGGGATCCGATACCAGCGGGAGCATGCAGCCTTACGGGCTGGACTGCAGCGGCTTTACGGACTGGGCATACAAGACGGCCCTTGGCGTGAGCATCGGCGGAGGGACGGGAGGGCAGTGGGAGAACTCCCATGAGATCTCTGCGGAAGAGCTGCTCCCTGGGGACCTGGGTTTCTGGAAGAATGGAGGGGAGTACAGCCATGTGCTGCTCTTTGCCGGGTACGGGGAGGACCACGAGCGGATGTGGGTCCATGCGGATAGCGGCGGGATCGCCCTCAATTCCCCGTCCTATGAAGGGGAGCTTCTGCTCCGGAGGGCGGAGGGCGTGGACTTTGATGCGCCGCTTTCCTCGGTGTCCGGCGGGGCGGGTTCCGTTCTGGAAGTGGAAGTGACCCATTACTGCCCCTGTGAAAGATGCAACGGGAAGAATGCCGGGATCAATGCCATGGGGGAGCCGCTTGCGGTCGGCATGGTGGCCATGTCGAGCCATTACCCTTTTGGGACTAAGATCATGATCAATGGGATCTTGTATACGGTGGAGGACCGGGGCGGTTCCGGGATAGAGAACAACATCCATCGGGTCGACATCTTCGTCCCCACCCACGGCGAGGCGCTCCGTCTGGGGAGATACCGGACGACGGCAGTCATTTATGGAACAGGAGGATGAGGGAACTGGATACGAAGGAATATCACAACGTGTACGCCATACCGGCCAACTATACGGACTCCGGGAAGCTCCTTGGCGGGATGGTGGAAGTTCGGAACGCCGCAGAGACGGTGTTCCTTGTGCTGGCGCTTGGATACCCGGAGCTTGCGCTCATACCGATGCCGGGGACGGTGCGCATCGTCGTCATGACGGTGACGCTCCTGCCGGCGGCGGTCTTGTCCATGATGGGGATCGACGGGGATTCGCTGTTCCAGTACGCCGGCCATGTGGTCCGGCATGTCAAGAACCGGAAGAGATTACATTACAGAAGGGTGGGATATCAATATGGACCGAAGCAGATCCGGGACCGGAAAGGCGGAGGAAAGAAGGACGGGAGCGGAAGAAAGGCGGAAAAGAAAGAAAAAAAGAACATGGGGGAAAGAGCGGGGGGAAAAGTTCGCATTCGTCCAGGACTTCATCCCGGTGAAGGACATCACGCACGGGATCATCGAGACCACGGACGGAAGGTTTGTTAAGATCCTGGAGATCGAGCCGATCAACTTCCTGCTCCGCTCGGACGAGGAACAGTGGGGGATCCTCTCCTCTTTTGCCAGCTGGCTGAAGATCTCGCCGGTGCGCCTGCAGTTTAAGAGTCTGACCCGAAAGGCGGATTCCGACAAGCATGTGGCCATGATCCGGGAAGAGCTGGAACGGGAGGAGAACGGGTCCTGCCGGTCTTTGGGCGAAGGCTATGTCCGTCTGATCCGGGATGTCGGGAGCAGAGAGGCACTCACCAGGCGCTTTTTTTTGATCTTTCAGTATGAGGAAGTGCGGCGTGGAGACCGGGAGGATTTTGGCCAGGTGTATGGGACGCTGCAGGCGGCGGAACAGACGGCCAGGGCTTACTTTATGCAATGTGGGAACTGCATTTTGCAGCCGGCGGACCCGGACGAGGCGGCGGCGGAGATCTTATACCAGTTCTTCAACCGCCGCTCCTGCGTGGAAGAGCCTTTTTCTTCCCGGGTGGAGCGGGTGATCCTGGATGCCATGGCGGCGGAACACAAGGTGATCGGCATTGACCCGGTCCCTGCGATCCCCATGGTGCAGTTCCTTTCGCCCCGGGGGATCGACCTGACCCATTCCCGTTACATCGTCATGGACGGGCTGTATTACTGCTTCCTTTATATCAGGGGCAGCGGTTATCCCGGCATGGTGCGGGCCGGCTGGATGTCGTCCCTCGTGAACGCCGGCGAGGGGATCGACGTTGACGTGCATTTGAAACGGGAAGACCGGAGCAGGGCCATTGACAAGGTCGCGCAGAGGATCCGGCTCAACCGGACCAAGCTCAAAGGGATGCAGGATACCAGCACGGATTATGAAGAGCTGGCGAACTCGATCCAGTCCGGGTATTTTATCAAGCACGGGATCGCAAATAATAACGAGGACCTGTTCTACCTGTCGGTGTTCCTCACCATATCCGCCAAAAGCCTGGAAGAACTGCGGTGGCGGAAGCAGCGGGTGACGGACATGCTAAAGTCCATGGACCTGTACACCAGCGACTGCCGTTTCCAGCAGGAGGCGGCCCTTTGTTCGGTGATGCCGTTTGCAAAGGCTGCGCCGTCCCTGGAAAAAAAGGCCAGGCGGAACGTGCTGACCAGCGGGGCGGCTTCCACGTATCTGTTCACCTCTTTTGAGATGTCGGACGACACGGGCGTCCTTTTGGGGGTAAACCGGCACAACAATTCCCTGTGCATCGTGGACCTGTTCAACACGAAAAGGAACAAAAACGCCAACCTGAACCTGCTTGGGACCAGCGGGGCCGGCAAGACCTTCACCATGCAGCTTCTGGCGCTCCGGATGCGGATGCGGGGGATCCAGTGCTTCATCCTGGCGCCCATCAAGGGGCATGAGTTCAAGCGGGCCTGTAAAAGGATCGGCGGGGAGTTCATCCGGATCGCTCCGGGCTCTCCCCACTGCATCAACATCATGGAGATCCGGCATACCATCTCTCCGGAAATGGAGCTGATCGACGGGCTGGATTACAGCGAGATGGATTCCATGCTGGCGAGGAAGATCCAGCAGCTGATGACCTTCTTCTCCCTTTTGATTCCGGATATGACCAACGAGGAAGAACAGATGCTGGACGAAGCCCTGATCAGCACCTATGCGGGGTTCGGGATCACCCATGACAACGATTCCCTTTACATGGACCACGGCGCCTCGCCGCCCCAAATGAAGAAGATGCCGGTCATCGGGGACTTGCACCGGGAACTCCTGGGGAACCCGATGACGAAGCGCATTGCCGTCATCATCAGCCGCTTCGTCACCGGTTCCGCCCAGAGCTTCAACCGGCAGACCAACGTAGACTTATCGAATAAGTACATCGTGCTTGACTTATCTGAACTGAAGGGGAAGCTTCTGCCGGTGGGGATGTTCATTGCGCTGGACTATGTCTGGGACACGGTCAAGGCGGACCGCACCAAAAAGAAGGCCATCCTGATCGACGAGATCTGGCAGCTCATCGGCGCCAGCTCCAACCGGATGGCGGCGGAGTTCTGCCTGACCATTTTTAAGACGATCCGCGGCTTTGGCGGGGCCGCCATTTCGGCCACCCAGGACCTGTCGGATTTTTTCGGCCTGGAGGACGGGAAGTACGGCCGGGCAATCATCAACAACAGCAAGAACAAGATCATCCTGAACCTGGAACCGGACGAGGCCCGCTACGTTCAGGACACCCTGAAGCTGACCGGAACGGAGGTGCGCTCCATCACCCGGTTTGAGCGGGGGGAGGCCCTGGTCTATTCAAATAACAACAAGGTGCCCGTGGTGATCAAGGCGTCAAAGGAGGAACAGGAGATGATCACGACGGACCGGGCGGAATTGGAGGTGATCCTGAAAAAAAGGAAAGAGGAACATACGAATCCGGCGTGAAGATAAATATTTTTTCAAAGATTTATAAAGCGGCGTTGTAATTTCCTGATCTGGTGCGTGTAATAGAAGTAGTAGGATATCATAAAAAAATATGACATCCCTGTGATAGAAACTTTATAAAGATCAATCAGTTCAGGAGGAAACGCTATGAGAAAATGGATATGGTTCACGATGATGTTTGGCATTGCGCTTTGCGGTGCCTGTGCGGGAAAGGGTCCCTCGGAAGAGGCATTCGAGGAGGAAATGGTGGATACAAAAGAAACCGGAGCCTTTGACCGGGAGGAGACGGGAGAGAGCCCGGAACGTGAGACGGGACTGGCAGAGACTGAAATGGATGGAGCAGAGGAACGCGGGCCGGACCGGAAAGCTGCCGGACAATCCCTGGCGCATATGGAATCTGAAGAGACAGAAGAGCTTCCTATGAAAGCGCAGGTGCAGAATGGACGGCCAGCGCAGAGGAACGTACCGGAAACCGCTCAGGGACCAGAAGTACCGAAGAAGTCGGAGCCGGCGGTCCAGGATGCGGCAACCGGGCAGATCCCGGCAGCGGAGAGAACATCGGAGCCTGTGAGGGAACCGGAACCGACGGAAGCGGCGGGACCGGCCGCAGAGCCGGAAACATCGAAGGGATCGGAACCGGCGGGAGCGCCGGAGTCTGCAGCCATTCCGGAAGCAGATACAATATCGGAGCCGGCCAAAGAACCGGAGCCCGCAGTAGAAAAGAGCATCTATGATTATGCGTTTGACGTGCCGGCGATCCGTTCGGAGCTGATCGCCCTGGGGCAGTCCATGGGGCTTACCCATGTGACGGAGGATGACGGAGTGCCCTGCACGCCGGATACTCGTTCCTGGGCGTCCCCCATCACGGCTTCGCAGTCCCTCCAGGGGGACAGGCTTAGGGGGGCGTTAAAGGATTATGTGGCTTCCATGCCGTCCATGGTCGCTTCCTACGGCGGCCCGCCGGTCTCCTGTTTTACGATCTATGTGAGGGAGAATGGCGGTGGAAGCTACACGTTTTATTTTCTATATTGATCCATTACGGCACTTCACAAGTTCATATTTAATAAGGAAGGCTCCCTGCAGATCTTGCGGGGAGTTTTTTTACAGAGACGCACAGGGAAAGTGGTCGCATTGCGGCAGGCGCCCGGTATCTGTGCAACGGACGGGGAAAGGAGGCCCCCTGCCCCGGTTCGTATCAGAAAACCAGTCGTTTTACGGCATATGTTTAATAGAAGGAAGGTATCAGATGAAAAGGAAACAAATGGAAAGAGGAAAAAGGCTTCTGGCGGTGTTTTTAAGCTTTTTGACGGTCATTGGCATTATTCCGATGGCTGCGTTTGCTTTTACACCGCAGGAAGGGCAGATGGCGTATTCTTACGAAGGGGCCGAATACAGGGGCTCCGACGGTCAGCCGTACTTGATGGGCGCCCGCCATTATATCCTGTATGACAGCGCAGGGAACGTAAGGGTGGAGTATTCTGAGGGCGGATATTCCTATGGGAAGCTGATGGTCCGCAATGATGCGGGGGAGGAACACCAGGTGTACTGTATTGAGTCTGGAGTTCCCTATGGTCCGGACGGGACGAACTGCATTTCTTATAATGGGACGAACAGCAGCTATTTCCAGATGCTGCCCTATCCGGCCCAGTACGGGATCATGCTGACCAGCGTCTATGGCTGGCAGCCCGGCAAGAAGATTCCGGTCGCCGGATGCAACGAGGATGATTACATGGTCGCGACACAGATTCTGCTGTGGGAATATCAGCAGCAGATTCGCACCAGTCCGTCGGATCTTCATGACAATGTTCATGGAGTGGAAGCCAGGGCATTTTTACAGACAATCGAGGGCCGCCCGGCCAGGAAATGTTATGACTGGATGCTGGCGCAGATGGCAAAGCATACGGCAATCCCCAGCTTTGCCTCGAACAGGATCAGCCAGGCCGCGATCCATACCTTGAAATATGACGGCGCTTCCGGGAAATATACACTGACGCTTGAGGATGCGAACCATACCCTGGACGATCTGAAATTTAATAATGGAAGCGGCATTTCCGTGGCCAGGGACGGGAACCGGTATACGTTTACCAGCGACCGGATGATCGGAGAGCCGGTCACGCTTACCACGCTGAAGGACATTCCGCAGGTGAGGGGCGACATGCTGATCTGGGGGGCCGGCGGCTACCAGACCAGGATGTGCGGTGCGGAAGACCCGGTGGTATTTTACATGAAGCTCAAGACGGAGACCTCTGGCACCGGACATATCGAAAAAACTTCGGAAGACGGTAAGGTCGAAGGCGTCCGTTTCCGCATCACGGGAAATGGGGAGGATCGTCTGGTGACGACTGGAAGGGACGGCATGGTGGACATCACGCTGAACCCGGGAACGTACCGTGTGACCGAGATCGTGGATGGACGTTATGAAGACCAGGAATCTCAGGATGTCACGATCGTGAGCGGGCAGACGGCGGCCGTGACCTTTAACAATCAGTTAAAGCGGGGCAGCTTGGAGGTGGTCAAGACTTCCGAGGATCAGTTCGTGGAAGGGGTGAGTTTTCATCTTTACGGGACGTCCCTGTCCGGGGAAGCGGTGGACGCCTATGCGGTGACGGACCGCACGGGGAAGGCCACGTTTTCCGACGTGCTGGTCAGCGGGGAGGAGCCTTATCTTTTGGAAGAGGTCCATACGGCCGTCCGGTACGTGGTGCCGGAGGCGCAGAAGGTCACCATCCAGTGGGGCCAGACTGCGTACAGCAGCTTTCACAACGTGTTAAAGAAATTCCGCATAAAGGTGACAAAGGCGGACCGTGATGCCGGGACGGCACAGGGGGACGCCAGTTTGGAAGGGGCCGTTTACGGACTGTACCAGGGGGACAGGCTCATGGCTTCCTACACAACGGATGCCGAAGGGGTCTTTACCACGGATTACTTTGCCTGTGGCGATGACTGGACCCTGCGTGAGACCGCTCCGTCGGAAGGGTATCTTTTGGATCCGACGGTGTATGAGATCCCTGCGGGCGCCGGGGAATTTCAATTTGAATATAACCCTGTCTACAGCAAGGTTTTTGAGAAGGTGATCCGGGGGCGGATCCGTCTGGTGAAACATATCGATGCCAGTTTGGAACCGGTTCCAGAAGCCGCAGGCATCAAGAAAACATTGGAAGCCGCAAACGCTGCCGTTATTTCTGTGGGAACAGAACTGGAGAGCGGTCCGGCCGGCAGTCTGGAAAAAAGGACAGCGGCGGGAGTGGAAACAGAGGCGGGAACCGAGGCGGAAGGAAGAACAGATGCAGGGACCAAGGCGGGAACGGAGAGCGAGGGTTCTGAGGGAGCAGACGAAACCATACCGGAAGAGCATCGGCCGGTGGAGATCCCCCCGGAGGATCTGGAAGCTTCCGGCGGCCAGGGGATCGTCGAGCAGCCGGAAGAGGGAGCGGAATTTGAGATCTATCTGACGAGCGCCGGAAGTTATGAAAACGCCAAAAAAACGGAACGCGACCTTCTGGTCACGGATTCGGACGGGTTTGCGGTCACGAAGGACCTGCCTTACGGTCGTTACACGGTCCACCAGACCAAAGGGCAGGAAGGCCAGGCCTTTGTAAAAGATTTTACCGTCATGATCCGCAGGGATGACGAAACCTATTCTTTTATTCTCAACAATCAGACCAAAAGCAGCCTGATCCGGATCGAAAAGCATGATGCGGAGACCGGAAAGATTATCCCGGCATCCGGTATCGGCTTCCAGGTGCGGGATGCGTCTACGGGCGAGCTGGTCACGCAGACCATCTATTACCCGACGCCGATGGAGATCACCACGTATTTTACCAATGACGAAGGGTGGCTGATGATGCCGGGCGAACTCCGCCATGGGGAATACGAACTGATCGAGGTGGAGACTTGCCACGGTTATGTGCTTGATTCAGAACCGGTACCATTTGCCGTAGACGGGATCAAGGACGTGGTAGTGGTTGAAAAACACAACATGCCGCAGAAAGGCAGGATCACGGTGACAAAGGTCGGAGAAGTCTGGAGCAGCGTTTCGGTAAGCGGCGGGGAGAATGGGACAGAAGCGGTCTATACTCCTGTGTATGAGGCGCAGACGCTTGCCGGGGCGGAGTATGAGGTCCGTGCGGCAGAGGACATCCTTACCCTGGACGGCACCCTTCGGGCGGAGAAAGGAGAGGTGGTCGATACCATCACAACCGGGCCGGACGGAAAGGCGGTTACGAAAGAGCTGTATCTTGGAAGCTATGAAGTAATCGAAACAAAAGCTCCGGTCCCCATGGTCTTAAATTCGGAGCCACGTCAGGTACGGCTTGCCTATGCCGGACAGGAAGTGGCGCTGACAGAAGCCCATACGAGCATATATAATGAACGGCAAAGGGCAAAAATCAGCCTGGAAAAGACTATGGAGCAGAATGAAGCGTTCGGGATCGGCGGCAATGGGGAGGTCACCCATGTGACCTTTGGCCTCTATGCGGCAAGGGATTTAACGGCGGCGGACGGGAGCGTGATCCCGGCGGACGGTCTGATTGAGATTCTTTCCGTTTCTGCAGACGGTGGTGCGGCCGTCCAGACCGACCTGCCGCCTGGAGAATACTATCTGCGGGAGCGGGCCACGGATGCCCATTACTTTTTATCAGACGAAAAATATCCGGTGGTGTTCGCCTATGCCGGCCAGGAGCGGGAGTCCGTGGAGATCAAGGCCAATCAGGGGGAGGCGGTTGAAAATTCCCTGATCTACGGCAGCGTTTCCGGGAAAAAGACGGATGCGGAGGGCGGAGCGCTGCATGGCGCATGTGTCGGACTTTTTTCGCCGGATGCGGAGGAATTTACGGAGGAAACGGCGATCCGGATGACTATTTCCAGTGAAGGCGGAGAATTCCGGTTTGACGACATCCCTTACGGAAATTGGATCATCCGGGAGATCGCGCCGCCAGAGGGCTTTACCCTCTGCACGGATCTCTTTGAGATCACGATCAGCGAAGACATGCAGGCCGTGGAATTTGTGATCGTGAACGAACCGATTCGGGCAAGCCTGCGCCTGAGCAAGACTGACCAGGACTATCCGGACCGGAAGTTGAGTGGGGCTGTTTTTGAGGTTTACCAGGATGTCAATGTAAATGAAAAGCTGGATGGTGACGACGTGCTGCTTGGAACCATGGAAGAAACTGGAGCGGGGGAATATGTCATGACGGAAGTCCCCTATGGCGGTATATTGGTCAAAGAAACGAAAGCTCCGGAAGGGTTTTGCCTCGATGAAGAGGAGTATTATATTTTCGTGGAACGGGACGGCGAAACGTATGAAGTGGAGAACATGGACGGCAAGGGCTTCGTCAACCGGGCGAAACAGGGTGGATTGAAGATTGTAAAGACGTCCAGCGACGGGAAGAAAGAAGGGTTTTCATTCCGTGTGGTCGGCGAAGGCTACGACGAGACATTTCAAACGGACGCCGGGGGCGAGATCCTGATCGAAAAGCTCCGGATCGGGCCTTATACGATATCGGAAGTGGCAGATGGCGCAAGCGCAGGGTACAAACTCCCGGATCCCGTGAGAGTGGAAGTGGTGGCAGATGGAATGGTCACGGTGGATGTCTACAATGACAAAGAAAAAGGAGAAGAGAAAGTGACCGTGACGACGGATTATCCGAAGACTGGAGACGGAACAAACGTATGGTTCTGGACTGTGCTGACGGTGGCCGGGGCAGGCGGGATTGCGGTCTTGCTTATGGTGAATTATCGAAAAAAGAAGAATATAAAATAAAAATAAAGAGAAAAAAATATGAAAACTGTTAAAATTATAAAATAACAATAAAAAATAACGGATATAGTTGACAAAATGAGGAAAAATTGTTATTTTATGGATGTGGCAGAAATTTGTAGTTTCTTTTCCTGGTTGTCGGCCTGCGTCAAGGCAGACCGATGCCGGTGAGTGATGCAAAGAAAAGAATGGGTTGGCCGGAAGGCTGCTTAAATGCTTACAGAGTCAACAGGTTGATCGGGTACGGACCGGTCAACCGGATGGCTCTGTGTGTTTTTGCAGATTCTTCCGGCCTTTTCTTTTATGGCGGAAGGGACGATCTGGAGGAAAACGATGGGAAACAGAAAGAGAAAAGGATTTTGTGCGGACGGCATGCGCTGTCCCTATTGCGGAAGCCCGGTGATCTTCCGGAGCGCAGAGGGGATATACCGGGAAGATGGAAATGGGACCATGCTATATGTGTGCGGCAGCTATCCAGAATGCGACGCCTATGTCCGTGTCCACGCCGGGACCAGGATCCCGGTGGGAAGCCTGGCGGACCGGAACCTTCGCAGGCTCAGGAGAAGGGCACATGATGTTTTTGACCAATTATATCTGTCCGGTTATATGGGGAAGCAGGACGCTTACCAGTGGTTGGCAGGATTGATCGATGCTCCTTTGTCAGAAGCGCATATCGGCCATCTGGGGGAATATTACTGCGGGCAGGTGATCACGGAAAGCAGAAAAATTCTGAAGCAATGCGAGGCGGTAAGAAAGGAAAACGAATATCAGAAAAAGGGAAGGAGTGGCTGAATGATGAAACTGACAGCGAGACAGAGGAAAAACGTGGAAGAGAACATGAACCTGGTACACAGGGTGATCAGGGACCGGGTCCATGGCGAGAAACAGTGGGGGATCCATACATATGAGGATCTGTTTCAGATCGGCTGTATTGGCTTGTGCAAAGCGGCAGCCACAGACAAGGGCGGGACGTTTTCCACCTACGCCTACCGTCTCATTTGGCATGAGATCAGCAGGGCTCTGGCCTATGCGGCCAGGCAGTGGAGAGAGGAGGCCGTGGCGGACGTGACGCCGTATATGGAAAAGGAATTATGGTTCGGCGGGGATGTGGAACTGCGCATGGATCTCGAAGGGATGATGACATCGGCAAAAAGGCAGGCATCTTCCTCTGCGGCCAAAGGGATGGACGCCATGATCCTGATGACCTATGGCTACACAAGCCGCGAGATCGGGGAATGGATGGGGGTGGCGGCAAATCACGTATGCGCCTATGTGTCAAGGGCGAGGAACTATTTAAGGAACCTGGCAGAGGCAAAGGCGGTGGCGGGTTATTGTTAAATGGCTTGGGGTGGATATGAAGAAAAGATGGATGCGGTTATGGAAACGGACGACTTTTGTCATGCTGGCGGCTGCGGCGACCTTTCTCCTTTTTAGACGTGTGCTGTTTGTCGGCTATGTGCCAACGGAGTCGATGGAGCCGGCAATCCGGAAGGGGAGCTATATCGTGGGCTGCCGTATGTATTCGGAACTTTCTGTTGGCGACGTCATTGTATTTTGGCATGAGGGAAAGCTTTTGACAAAACGGATCGCAGCCAAGGGAGGGGACTTTGTCGAAAAAGAGGGAACCAGCCTGGCTGTTCCGAAAGGAAGGCTCTATGTTTTGGGGGACAATGCAGAAAATTCTCTGGATTCTCGATATTGGGAGGAGCCGTTTGTAAGTGAAGGGAATGTTATTGCAAAAATTTTTCCTTGGAACTACTAATAATAGAAATTACATACTTGATAATACTAATATTTTAGAATACAATAACTTTTAACAAGAAAGGTGAAGGGGGGATGCACAAAGTCCATCTGTTTCTTCTCTATATTCTTTGGATTTGTCCAATATAAATCCGATTGAATGTGCTGCCTGCGTGTTTTGCCGGGTATGCCGCCAGGAAATTGAATATGGAACTATATTGGCAGTCTGTTCAGAGAGTGCAAATGATTCGCAGTGCCAAAAAACCGGTGCATGACAGGATGTATCGGTTTTTGATGTATGAAAAAGAAGGGGGATTTTATGAATATCATGGAATGGATCAAACGGTACGGTGAAAAAAAGGAATTAAAAGAAAGGAGGAAGTACTTGCAGTCATTGGTCTGGCGGGGCGAAATGATGATCACGTTAGCTGAAGGTGAACATGACGTTGAGGGAATGGAAGAAATCCTGGACAGACTGGGAGGCGAAATAGCAGAAATTAATGAACAAATACAGAAACTCGGCATTCGCTTGTGAGCGGATGCCGCCAATCTATTTTTTGATATTCACGTCTTTATATGCTCTCATCCTCTTTAAATTTCACAATGTCTTCCACATTGCATTTCAGGATCTGGCAAAACAGGTCGATAGTGTTCATGGTCACATTTTTATTATGCCGGAAACGAGACATCATATGACTGGAAATATTGTAATAAGTGACAAGCGTGTAAGTGTTGATGCCTCTTTTTTTCATGGTTTCCCATAATGGATCGTAAGTATACATTTGATGTTCACCTCTATAGTCTATTATGCTCGAAGATCCCCGTATTGAACATGTTGCAGGAATTGAATGCGTTCCATATATTGAACGTGTTTTAATAATAAAATATATGGGGACAGTTTTTATGGATGCTCTTTCTTTTTAAATTCCACAATATCTTCTATGTTACAGTCCAAGATCTGGCAGAGCAGATCGATGGTGTTCATGGTCACATTTCTGTTATGTCTGAGATTTGACATCAGATGGCTTGAGACCTTG
>CAMSZT010000054.1 GCA_947066815.1 uncultured Lachnotalea sp. | reverse complement strand
GGTGGATTGGCAGATAGTTTCTGGACAATTCTATTTTACCATAAACCAGTGAGGAGTTGTTTTATTTTGTAACAAAAACAATCCCGTATTTATGCGGGTTCTGGCGTTTCGCAAACGCCTAAGAGTATCAATGTAAGAAAGGAGCTGACAGAAATGTTTCATGCGGAGAGCTTGCTGATTCGATTTTTGACAAAGGTGTGCGACGTGTTATTTTTGAATGCGGTATTTGTCGTATCCTGCGCAACCGTCGTTTTTTCGGGAACGGCGGTCACATCGCTGTATGCAGTGGCCCTTAAAATGATACGCAGCGAGGACTATGAACCAGTGAAAGGGTTTCTGCGGGCGGCCAGGGAAAACTTTCTTCCTTCTTTTCCGGCCACAATCCTGCTTATGGCGGACATGGCGTTGATCGCAGCCCTGCACCGGATCCTTTATGCCGAGGTGTTGATCATTTCGCCGACGGTGTTTGTCTTTCTCGTCATTGTGGCATTCCTTTTGACGGCGCTGCTGTCCTGGCTGTTCCCTCTGACTGCACGTTTTGAGAATACCTTTGTCAGGCATCTCGGGAATGCGGGACGGCTTGCGCTCGCAAACCTTCCTGTCTCATTCCTTTTGACGGCGGTCAATTTGCTGCCGCTTTTGCTGGGCGTCTTTGTGCCTTCTGCGCTGGGATTTATTGCCGCCTTCTGGCTGCTTTTCGGATTTGCGCTGGGTGCCTGTCTGAATTCTTTTTACCTGAACCGGGTATTTGGCCGTTAGGAAGAATGGCCGGAAGGAGGTTTGCTATATGGAAAACGCTCTCTCTTACGAAGATTATGAGCTGGTTTTTGAAGAGAATTTTGACGGGGAAGCTCTGGACCGGAGCCGCTGGAACGTGGAGCTGCACGAGCCGGGCTGGGTCAATGGGGAACTGCAGGAATATGTGGATTCCGAAGAGACCGTCTGCCTGAAAGACGGAAAGCTGCTGATCCGCCCGGTGAGGACCGTGGATGATAGGGGAAAGTTTTCCTATCGTTCCGGGCGGATATCCACCCAGTGGAAGTACGATTTCATATACGGTATCTTTGAGGCCCGTTTGAAGGTGCCGGAAGGGAAAGGGTATCTGCCGGCATTCTGGCTGATGACAACGGACGAGGACCGATATGGCGGATGGCCGGCCTGCGGCGAGATCGACATCATGGAAATCTGGGGCGACCAGACAAAGACCGCCTACGGGACGCTCCACTACGGGCTTCCCCACGGGCAGTCCCAGGGAAGGATGACTCTGGCGGAGGGAGATTTTGCGGAGACGTACCATGATTTTTCCTTGGAGTGGGAACCGGAGGCGATCCGCTGGTACGTGGACGGCAGGCTGTTTTATGAGACAGGGTACTGGTTTTCTACAGACGCCGACGGCACGGCACATCCTTATCCTGCCCCTTTTAACCACGAGATGTACCTGATTTTGAATCTGGCCGTCGGGGGAAACTGGGTCGGGTATCCGGATGAAACGACAGATTTCGGACATGCCGTTTATGCCGTGGAGCATGTGCGGGTATATCAGAAGAAGCAGGGCGGAAAACAGAATTTATAAAAACAATCGTGATGGAGGTGGTGACAATGGGAAATATCCGTTTTTTGGATGATGACGGGACGTTTGTGCTCGACAATCCCGAAGAGGTGAGCGGGCTATATTTTCCGCTGGCCGGTGAGCGGGGCTTAAAAAGCGCGGTCGCTCCCAATCTGGGCGGGGACAGCAAGCTGGATCAGGAGTCTTTTCTGCTGGAACCGGTCAGCGCAGAAGATCTGCATGGCAGCCGCAGTACCAGGAATTTCTGGTGCGTCACGGCAGACGGCTGCTGGTCGGCGACGGGGGTGTCGGCAGAGCAGGAGGCCGCCCGTTTTACAGAGGGGCAGGACAGGAGCAGCCTGACAGCCGGCCTGATGTGGCAGAAGACCTGCCGAGAGTCAAAACGCTTCCGGCTTCGGGCAGAGATTACGTCCTTTGTCCCCAGGCAGGAAAACGCAGAGGTCATGGAGGTGCGGATCACGAACACGGGGGCAGAGTCCCGGGAGGTGGCCGGAGTGGCGGCGATCCCCGTCTATGGCCGGAGTGCGGACAATATCCGGGACCACAGGAACGTGACCTCCATGCTGCACCGGATCCGGACGGTGGAACACGGCGTGCTGGTGAAACCGACCATGTCCTTTGACGAGAAGGGGCACAGGGAGAATCACCGCATTTATTACGTCCTTGGTTCTGACGGAAGCGGAAAGGCCCCGGAGCGTTTTTATCCTTCCGTGGATTCCTTTATCGGCGAGGGAGGTACGTTCCTTCATCCCCGTGCGGTCTATGAGGGCCGGGAAGGTGTTATGCCCGGCGCCGGAGTCGACGGACGGGAAGCCATGGGAGGACTCCGGTTCCCGCCGGTTACGCTGGGGCCGGGACGGGCTGCCGTATATATCGTGCTTTTTGGCATTGCGGAGGACGAAGGAGAAGTCAGGCGTGTCCTGGCCTCCCTGGGCACGGAAAAACAGATTGAGGCGGCCTTCCGTGAGACGAAAGACTACTGGCAGGAACAGGTCAACGTCCGTTACCGGACAGAGTCGCCGGATTTTGACCGCCTGATGCGGTGGGTCAGCTTCCAGCCGTTCCTGCGCCGGCTCTACGGCTGTTCCTTTCTGCCCCACCATGATTATGGCAGGGGCGGCAGGGGCTGGAGGGATCTCTGGCAGGACTGCCTCTCCCTGCTTCTCATGAACCCGTCCGGCGTGGGAGAGATGATCCGGGCGAATTTCGGGGGCGTCCGCATAGACGGGACCAATGCGACGATCATCGGGGACGGCGTGGGGAATTTTATTGCCGACCGCAACGGGATTGCCCGTGTCTGGATGGACCATGCCCTGTGGCCGTTTATGACCACAAAGCTCTACATCGACCAGACGGGAGACTTCGGCATCCTGAAGGAGGAGGTTCCCTATTTCAAAGACCCGCAGGCCATGCGGGGAACCGGGATCGACGGGCTCTGGGACGAGGAATACGGAAACCGGCAGCGGACGGAAGCCGGTGAAATCTATAGGGGGAGCATCCTGGAGCATCTGCTGATCCAGCATCTGGCCGCTTTTTACGAGGTAGGGGCGCACAATATCCTCCGTCTGCGGGGGGCAGACTGGAACGACGCCCTGGACATGGCCTCCGAGCACGGGGAGAGCGTGGCCTTTACCTGTGCCTATGCGGGGAATCTGCGCCAGTTGGCGGAGCTGCTGCGGGAGCTTGTCAGACGGGACGGCCGGGACAGGGCAGAACTGCTGGAGGAGGTAGGGGAGCTTCTGGCGGACGACCCCGGCGCCTGCACGGACATTTCCCGGAAGGGGACGATTCTCGGGCAGTATGCGGAGCGCTGCAGGCACAAAGTCACGGGGCGAAGGTTCACGGTCTCCCTCTGCAAGCTGGCGGACGGCCTGGAAAGAAAAGCAGAGTGGATGATGGAGCATGTCCGCAGCCAGGAATGGATCCGGGACGGAGAGGACGGCTGGTTCAACAGCTATTACGACAACAGCAAAAGGCCCCTGGAGGGAATCACGGAGAACGGCGTGCGCATGATGCTGACCGGGCAGGTATTTGCCATTATGGGCGGCACGGCGACAGAAGAACAGGTGAAGGCCATCACCCGGAGGGCCGACCGGTACCTGTATAAAAAGGAAGTGGGAGGTTACCGGCTGAATACGGATTTCCATGAACTGAAATCGGACATGGGAAGGATGTTTGGCTTTGCCTACGGAGAAAAGGAAAACGGTGCGGTGTTCTCCCATATGACGGTCATGTACGCCAACGCCCTTTACCGCCGGGGCTTTGCCAGAGAAGGCTGGCGTGCGCTTAAAACGCTGGCGGAGGCGGCCCTGGACTTTGAAACCAGCAGGATCTATCCTGGGATTCCCGAATATTTCAACGGGGACGGCCGTGGAATGTACCATTACCTGACGGGGGCGGCAAGCTGGTACATGATGACTGTGATCACGGAGGTGTTCGGCATCCGTGGGGAGTTTGGGGATCTGGTGATCTCGCCCGGGCTTATGCGGGAACAATTCGGTGAGACGGGGACGGCGGCTCTCACCTTCTCGTTTGCGGGCAGAGTGTTCCACGCAGTCTTCGCAAATATGACCGGAATGGACGCTGGCCGCTATCGGGTGGAGAAAGCGTATCTGACCGATGCAGAGGACGGGGCGCTTAAGCGGCTTCCGATCCGTGACGGCAAAGCGGTGCTTGGGCGGAGCGAGATCCTCTCGCTGCCGGTGCGGGGAAATAAGATTATGATCGAATTGATGTAAGGAGAAAAGGAAAATGCAGTATGGATATTTTGACGACCGGGCCAGGGAATATGTGATCACAAGGCCGGACACGCCGGCTCCCTGGACCAATTATCTGGGCTCGCCCGAATACGGTGCGCTGATCTCGAATAACGCCGGCGGATACAGCTTTGTCAAATCCGGGGCCAATGGCCGCATTCTGCGCTACGTGTTCAACCAGTTTGACCAGCCGGGGCGGTATCTTTACCTCCGGGACAACGAGACGGAGGACTTCTGGTCTGCCTCCTGGCAGCCGGTGGGAAAGGATCTGGATGCCTACAGGAGCCGGTGCTGCCACGGAACAGGATACACACGCATGGAAGCAGACTACGGCGGGATCCACAGTGAAGCCGTTTACTATGTGCCCCTCGGGGGTTCTCATGAGGTGTGGGAGCTGACTGTGACCAACCGGTCGGAGAAAGAGAGGGAGCTGACTCTGACAGGATATGCGGAATTTACAAACAACGGCAACTATGAGCAGGACCAGGTCAATCTCCAGTATTCCCAGTTCATCACCCGGACGATGTTTGATAAGAACCGCATCCGCCAACAGATCCACGGCAATCTGGATTCCATTGCCGCAGACGGCGCCGTGGATGAAAAAAACGTGGTGGAGAGGTTTTTCGGGCTGGCAGGAGCAGACGTTTCCTCCTGCTGCGGGGACAGGGCAGAATTTCTCGGCGCATACCGGGGATACGGCAATCCTTTGGGCGTGGAGTCCGGCGACCTGGGTGGACGGCTCAATTACAACGGGAACGGCTGCGGGGCGCTGTCTGCAGTTGTTACTCTGAAGCCGGGGGAGACAAAGACGCTCGCATTCCTGCTGGGAGAAAAATATGCCCCGGAAAGCGAGGCGCTTTTAAGAGCGTATCAGGATCCGGAAAAGGTCTGTAAGGGGGAACTGGAGGAGCTGACGGCCTGCTGGCATGAAAGGCTTTCCCATTTCCGGGTCAGAACTCCCTGTCCGGAATTTGACAGCATGGTAAATACCTGGAACGCTTACAACAGCTTCATCACCTTTACCTGGTCCAGGGCCGCTTCCTTTATTTACTGCGGCCTGCGGAACGGCTATGGATACCGGGATACGGTTCAGGACATTCAGGGGATCATCCATCTGGAGCCGGAACAGGCGGCGGAAAAGCTCCGCTTTATGCTCTCGGCACAGGTGGACCATGGCGGCGGACTGCCCTTGGTGAAGTTTACCCATGACCCGGGCCATGAGGACACCCCGGAGGACGCCTCCTACGTGCAGGAAACGGGACATCCCGCTTACCGGGCCGACGACGCCCTCTGGCTGTTCCCCACGGTCTATAAATATATTGCGGAGACTGGGAATACGGAGTTTCTGAAAGAGGTGGTTCCTTTCGCCAACCGGGGCGAGGGAACCGTCTACGAGCATCTGAAACGGGCGCTGGATTTCTCCGTCCGGCACATGGGCCCCCATGGGATGCCAGCGGGGCTCCACGCCGACTGGAACGACTGCCTGCGTCTGGGTGCTGGGGGAGAATCCTCCTTTGTGGCTTTTCAGTATTACTATGCCTTTACAGTCCTGCAGGAATTTGCGGCCTGCGAGAAAGACACTCATTACCTTGGGTGGCTGAAACGGGAACAGAAGAAGCTTGGGGAGCTGCTTTCTGACCTCTGTTGGGACGGAGACCGTTTTATCCGGGGGTTTACGGAAGCGGGGGAGGTGATCGGATGCCATGGCGCTCCTGAGGCAAACCTGTGGCTGAACCCGCAGAGCTGGGCCGTCATCAGCGGCCTGGCAGACGGGAAACAGGCAGAGCTTGCGATGGACAACGTATATAAGAGGCTGAACACGGAATACGGTGCGATCCTGATGGATCCGCCTTACCACGCACATGCCTTTGACGGGGCGCTGGCCGTGATCTACAATGCGGGAGTGAAAGAAAATGCGGGGGTGTTTTCCCAGTCCCAGGGCTGGCTGATCCTGGCGGAGGCCCTGCTGGGGCACGGGGAGCGGGCGTTTACCTATTTTAAAGAAAATGCCCCTTCCATGCAGAATGACCGGGCCGAGATCCGAAAAATTGAACCTTACTGCTACGGCCAGTTCACGGAGGGCAAGGCCAGTCCCCATGCCGGGCGCTCCCACGTCCACTGGCTGACGGGGACTGCCTCTACGGTCATGGTCGGCTGCGTGGAGGGGATCTTGGGAATGCGCCCGGATCTTTACGGCATAAAGATCGCCCCTTCCATCCCGAAGGAATGGAAGGAGTTGGAGATCTGGAAGGATTTCCGGGGCAAAAGGCTGCATATCCGTGTAGAGAATCCCGACGGCAAAGAGACGGGCTGCATGAGGCTTGTAGTAAACGGAGAGGAGCTGGACGGAAACCATGTGCCGGAGGGACTTCTTACCGGTACCACGGAAATTGTCCTGACCATGTAGAGCCGGCGTTTTGCCCTTCGGAGGCTGCCGTCCACCGGATATCAGTCGGGAGAAGCGTTCCGGTTGACATTCCAGTTGTTCAGATAGTATTCCTTGCGGTAGGCCTTGGGGGTCATGCCCACCTGGCTGCGAAAGTGCTGGATAAAGTGGCTCTGGGAGGAATAGGACAGCATGGCGGAAACATCTGCCAGATCATAGTCTGTGAACCGCAGATAGTTCTTTGCCATGTCGATTTTCCTCTGACGGATGTATTCGCTGACGGAGATGCCGGTCTCCTGCTTGAAGATCCGGGACAGGTGGGTGGGGGAGACGAAGATTGCCCTGGCCAGGTCGTTGACGGTGATCCGTTCCATGATGTGGACATAGATATATCCGATGGCGTCCGAGACCTGTTTGGAGGCGGCGACGTTCTTTTTCAGCATTAACATCCGTTCCGTAAAATCGAGAGCCATCTGGTCATGGAGAAGAACGATCTCCGCCGTATTGGCACAGCGGTCCATCTTTTGGATATAAGCATCGCTGAGGCTGAAGGCCTCCTCCATGGCCATTCCGCCCTCTGTGCAGAAGCGGGTGATCATGGCGGCGGTGACGACGAAATGGTAGCGGAGATTGGTGACAGGATTGTCGGAAAGGCGGCCGACGCCCTCGGTAGCTTCAAAAGTGCCCTGACGGCAGTTTTCCTGAACGGCGTCGATCAGTCCGGCAGCCACCGACCGGTAAAAGAGAAATTCTTCTCCGGGTTCCCGGTGCCTGGTCGTTTCCCGGCCATCGTCCGTTTCAATGGGCTTTTGCAGTTTGGAATGTTCCATAAGTGCCCCCTTTCGAATGCGCAGTCTCTGTTTGATACAACCATAACACAAAATCGGTGTTTTCACAAGGAAACTGTGCTTAACAGGTGCGGAGGGCTGTAAAAACTGCTGAAAATAAGCATGGATTTGATGTTTGTTTTATAATTTTAATATACGAAAACTCTCCGGATTGCTAAAGTTAAGATATCCATACGGCCCGATGGCCGTATCGAATAAGAAACAAAAAATCAAAAGGAGGAAAACATGATGAAAAAGAGAATCTTGAGCCTTGCGCTCACGGCGGGCATGATGCTCGGCCTGTTAAGCGGATGCGGAGGCGGAGGAGACAGCAAGACAGACGGCGAAGTCGCAGGCGAGGAGGGGAAGGTTGTCAACATCTACGTCTGGAACCAGGAATTCCAGAAAAAGTTCAACGCCTACTATCCTGAAGTGGAGAAGACGTCCAACGATCTGTCCGTTACCTACCTGAAGGACGGCACCGAGGTACACTGGACCATCAACCCCAACCAGGACGGCGTTTACCAGCAGAAGCTGGACGAGGCGCTGGCAAACCAGGGCAGTGCGGCGGCCGACGACAAGATCGACATTTTCCTGGCCGAAGCGGATTACGTCATGAAGTATACCGACCCGGAGGTGGGAGCGGTGGCGACCATGTCCTCCCTGGGGATCAGCAAGGAAGACGTCCCCAACCAGTATGAGTACACCCTCCAGGCGGTGACCGGCTCAGACGGCGAGATCCGGGGCTTAAGCTATCAGGCCACGCCCGGCATGTTCGTGTACCGCCGCTCCATCGCCAAGGCGGTTCTCGGTACGGACGATCCGGATACGGTTTATCAGGCCGTGTCTGACTGGGACAAATTCGATGAGACTGCTTACAAGATGAAGGATGCGGGCTATTACATGGTGTCCGGACGGGCAGATACCTACCGGGTGTTCTCCAACAACGTTTCCGCCCCCTGGGTGGACGGCAACAAGGTCAAGGTAGACCCGAACCTGATGAAGTGGGTGGAGCAGTCCAAACGTTACACGGACGAGGGGCTCAACCACAAGGTGGGCGGACAGTGGATCGACGAGTGGAACAAGGACATGAGCGCCGATGCCAAGGTCTTTGGCTTCTTCCTTCCCGCATGGGGATTAGGGGTCTGCATTGAGCCCAACGTAGCGGGCAGCAGCGCCGCGGAAGACTGGGCTGCCTGCGCAAGCCCCCAGCCCTTCTACTGGGGCGGCACCTGGCTTTTGGCGGCAGAGGGGAGTGACAATCCGGAGCACGTGAAGGACATCCTGCTCAAGATGACGTCGGATACCGAGATCCTGAAAAAGATGGCCAAGGAAGACAATGACATGACCAATGACCAGCCTCTCATGGAAGAACTGGCCAAGAGCCCGGATTTTGCGTCCAAGATCCTGGGCGGGCAGAACCATCTGGCGGTACTGACGGAGGTGGCCGCAAACATTGACCTTAGCAACATCTCCCCTTACGACCAGGGCTGCACCGAGGAATTCCAGAATGTTTTCGGCGATTATTTTAACGGAAAGATCGACCTGGAAAAGGCAAAGGCCAACTTTGAGACGGCAATCGTGGAGCGTTATCCGGAGCTTTCCGGCGGCGTGGAATGGCCGTGACAGGTAGTTTTGTATCCGGCAGAGGCGGGGAGCGTACCCCGCCTCTGTGAAAAGACATATGAAAGGAGGAGCTCCCATGCAAAAGGAGAAAAAGATTAAAAGCATCAGCTATGCAAAATGGGGCTATATCTTCATTCTGCCATTCTTCCTGACTTATTTTATTTTTTCGCTCATTCCGCTGTTCGATACCATCCGCAACAGCTTTTATGAGTACTATACCTCTGGTTTGAAGGTCATCGGGCCCAAGTGGGTCGGATTCCAGAATTACATCAGCCTTCTCTCCGCCGATCTGCCCAAATATGCCTGGAACACCTTTGTCATGTGGGTGCTGGGCTTTGTCCCGCAGATCGTGATCGCCCTGCTTCTGGCGTCCTGGTTTACCAACAACAGGATGAAGATCCGGGGCAAGCAGTTTTTCAAGGTGGTCATCTACCTGCCCAACCTGATCATGGCCTCGGCCTTTGCCATGCTGTTCTTCGCCCTGTTTTCCAATGCGGGCCCGGTGAATGGTATTTTGAAGGGCCTGGGCATCATCAGTGAGCCGATCCGTTTTATGGAATCCACCCTGGGCGCACGCACGCTGGTGGCCCTGATGAACTTCCTCATGTGGTTCGGCAACACCACCATCATGCTGATGGCGGCCATCATGGGCATCAACCCTTCCGTGTTCGAGGCGGCGGAGCTGGACGGCTGCACCAACTCGCAGAAGTTTTTCCGCATCACCCTGCCTCAGATCAAGCCGCTTTTGACCTACACGCTCATTACTTCCCTGATCGGCGGCCTGCAGATGTTCGACGTGCCCCAGATTTTGACAAACGGACAGGGCGCGCCCGACCGGACGACGATGACCCTGATCATGTTTTTGAACAACCACTTAAAGAGCAAGAACTACGGCATGGCGGGCGCACTGTCCATGTACCTCTTTGTGATCAGCGGCATCCTGTGTTACTTTGTGTTTAAGATCAATATGGACAAGGATCCGGACGGCTCCAGGTCCGCAGCCAAAAAAGCGAGGAAGCTGGCTAAGAAAGGAGGGCAGGCGTAATGAAAACGAAATCAGGAAAATCCCGTTCTGTTTTTGCGCATATTGTCCTGATCATCCTGGCCTTTATGTGCCTGTTCTTCTTTTACATCCTGATTGTCAACGCCACCAGGTCCCACGCAGAGCTGCAGAGAGGCTTTTCCGCCCTGCCCGGCTCTAGCTTCGTGGCCAACCTGCAGAGTGTGCTGAACGACCCGGCGATCCCGATCCTCCGGGGCGTGCTCAACAGCCTGATCGTATCCGGCTGCTGCGCCCTGATCGTGACGTATTTCTCCGCCGTGACGGCTTATGGCATCTATGTCTATGATTTCAAGCTGAAAAAGGCGGCCTTTACCTTTATCATGATGATCCTGGTCATGCCCACCCAGGTGACGGCTCTCGGTTTCCTGCGCCTGATCACCTCCATGGGAATGGACGACTCTCTGCTTCCGCTGATCCTGCCGTCCATCGCCTCCCCCGCCGTGTTCTACTTCATGCACAGCTACATGCAGTCCTCACTGCCCAAGGAGCTGGTGGAGGCGGCCAGGATTGACGGCTCCAGCGAGATCGGGACCTTCAACCGGATCGTGATGCCCCTCTTAAAGCCGGCCATCGCCGTGCAGGCGATCTTCACCTTCGTCGGCTCCTGGAACAACTACTTCGTTCCTGCCCTGGTCATTACGTCCAAGAACAAACAGACCCTGCCGATCATGATCGCAACCCTCCGGGGCGCAGACTACATGAATTTCGACATGGGTAAGATTTACATGATGATCACCATTGCCATCGTGCCGATCATCCTTGTTTACCTGCTCCTCTCCAAGTTTATCGTGGAGGGCGTCGCCCTTGGCGGTGTGAAGGAGTAAATTGCTACAGGAAGGAGAAGCGTTATGGAGAAATGGATTCGCGCCCGCTATCAGCCAAACCTGCCCCTGGGCGGAGACGGCCGGTATGTGACCGCGGGCCCGGAGCATGCCGCCCTGTCAAAGCAGGCGGCCGAGGAGGGGATGGTCCTCTTAAAAAATCAGGGGGAGCTGCTTCCGCTAGCACCGGGAAGCAGGGTGGCCCTGTTTGGCAAAGGCAGCCTTGACTATGTCAAGGGCGGAGGCGGCAGCGGCGACGTGACGGCGGCCTACGTCCGCAATGTGTACGAGGGCCTGAAAAAAGAGGGCGTATCTCTCTATGAGCCTCTCTCGGACTACTATGGGAAGTACGTGGCCGGACGCTATGAGGCCGGGGACGTGCCCGGCCTGATGGAGGAGCCGGAGCTTCCGGAGGCTTTGCTCCGGGGGGCAAGAGCGTATGCGGACGTGGCCGTGATTGTCCTCAGCCGCTTCTCCGGGGAGGGCTGGGACAGGGAGCCGGTTTTCTACGTGGAGGAGAACTATCCCTGGCCGGATGAGCTGCACATGCCAAAGAAGGCAAAGGCTGTTTTCCCCGAGGGGGACTTTTATCTCACAAAGCCGGAACGGAACCTGGTCCGGCAGGTGTGCGCCTCCTTCACAAAGGTGGCGGTGGTGCTGAACGTGGGCGGCGTGATGGACGTGTCTTGGTTCTGCATGGACAATCGCATTTCCTCCGTCCTCCTGGCCTACCAGGGGGGCATGGAGGGAGGCGCAGCCATTGCAGCCCTGCTCACAGGAAAGAGCAGCCCCTGTGGAAAGCTGCCGGACACCTTTGCCCGCAGCCTGGAGGACTATCCGTCCACAGAGCATTTCCACGACTCTCTGGATTACGTGGATTATACCGAGGACATTTACGTGGGCTACCGGTATTTTGAGACTCTGCCGGGAGCGGCGGAGCGGGTCTGCTATCCTTTTGGCTTCGGGCTCTCCTATACAAGCTTTGCCCTGGAGGTCCTGGATGCCAGGGAGAGGGACGGACAGATCCGGGTTGCGGTGCGGGTCACCAACACCGGAAAGCGGGCAGGCAAAGAGGTGGTGCAGCTCTATTACAGTGCGCCTCAGGGGCTTTTGCCAAAGCCCGCCCGCAGCCTGGCGGCCTTTGGGAAGACCAAATGCCTGGCGCCGGGGGAGAGCGGGACGGTGGAGCTTGGCTTTGCCGTTTCCGGCATGGCCAGCTTCGACGACCTGGGAAAGGTCGTCCCCATGGCATACATACTGGAGAAAGGACGTTATACCTTCCATGTGGGGACTTCCGTCCGGGACACGGAGGAACTGGCTTACGCCTATGAGCAGGCGGAGACGGAGGTGGTCAGCCGGCATGGAAGCTTCCTGGCACCCTCCCATCTTTCCAGGCGCCTGCTGGCGGATGGAAGCTATGAGGAACTGCCCGCGGCCCCTGCGGTGGACACGGATGCCAACGTGCTGAAACGGATCGAGGGCGGCAGGGCGGAGGCGGTGGCTCCTGCCGTGCGGGGAAGGAACAGATATCCGCTTTACCCGCCCTATGCCAAAGGCGTACAGCCTCTCTCTGAGGCTGCAAAGGGGAGGGTCACTCTGGATGAATTTCTGGCACAGCTTAATGATGAGGAGTTGATCCATCTGCTTGGCGGCCAGCCCAACGTGGGCGTGTCCAACACCTTCGGCATCGGCAATCTGCCGGAGTACGGCGTTCCCAATGTGACCACGGCGGACGGACCGGCAGGGCTTCGTCTGGAACCGGCCTGCGGAGTCTGTACGACCGCATGGCCCTGCGCCACCTTGCTGGCCGCCACCTGGGACAAAGAACTGCTGTTCAGGGTCGGAGCCGCTGCGGGGGCGGAGGTAAAGGAAAATAATATCGCCGTCTGGCTGGCGCCGGCGGTAAACATCCACAGGAACCCCCTGTGCGGCAGGAATTTTGAATATTATTCAGAGGATCCGCTTCTGGCAGGAAAACTGGCCGGAGCCATGGTGCGGGGGATCCAGTCACAGCATGTCGCTGCGACCGTCAAGCATTTTGCCTGCAACAACAAGGAGACGAACCGAAAATACAGTGATTCCAGGCTGTCTGTGCGTGCGCTGCGGGAGATCTATCTGCGGCCCTTTGAGATCGTTGTCAAAGAAGCAGAGCCATGGGCGATCATGAGTTCCTACAACGTTATCAACGGACGCCGGGCTTCGGAGAGCCGGGAGCTTCTGACCGTTATTCTCCGGGACGAATGGGGCTATGAGGGCATGGTCATGACCGACTGGTGGACCAGAGGGGAACACTACAAGGAAATCCTGGCTGGAAATGACTTGAAGATGGCCAACGGCTATCCGGAACGGGTGCAGGAGGCCATGAAAATGGGCGCCGTTGCCAGAGGCGACCTGGAAATCTGTGCCAGACGTGTCCTGGAGCTGATCTTAAAAATTGATTAACAGGCATTGGCTTCAACATTACAGTAAGAACTTCATAAACATGGGCCGGAGGGCTGCTCCACTACCACAGCCTCCGGTACCGCACGAAAGGAGGAATTCCCGCCCCGGCTTGCGGTGCGGCAGTGTGGAGACCTGTCGTAAGGCCTGTCCCAGACGGGCGAGGTGGAACCTGGCGGAGGCCGTTCCACCAAAGCCGAATCGTATGGCATCTTTAAAACTGGACCGTATTACCAAAATCTATCCTCACAGCGGCGGAAGCAAAAAAGAAAGGAAAAGTGCGGCGGTGAAGACGAACCTGCAGGTGACGGATCAGGGCGTGGTCGCCGTCCAGGAATTCAACCTGGATATCAAGGACAACGAATTTATCGTGCTGGTCGGGCCCTCCGGCTGCGGAAAGTCCACCACCCTGCGCATGGTGGCCGGCCTGGAAGAGATTTCCGGCGGCGAGCTGTACATTGACGGTAAGCTGGTCAATGACGTGGAGCCCAAGAACCGTGATATTGCCATGGTGTTCCAGAGCTATGCCCTGTATCCTCATATGACGGTGTATGATAATATGGCTTTCCCTCTGAAGCTGCGGAAGATGGATAAGAATGAGATCGACCGCCGGGTACGGGAAGCGGCTGAGACTTTGGATATTACTCAGTATCTGGAAAGGAAGCCCAAGGCTCTCTCCGGCGGCCAGCGTCAGCGTGTGGCCATCGGCCGTGCCATTGTCCGGGAGCCCAAGGTGCTTCTGATGGATGAGCCGCTGTCCAATCTGGATGCAAAGCTGCGCAACCAGATGCGTGCCGAGCTGATCAAGCTGAGGAAGAAAATCAGCACCACCTTCATGTATGTGACCCATGACCAGACAGAGGCCATGACCCTGGGAGACCGGATCGTCATCATGAAAGACGGTTTTGTCCAACAGGTTGGAACGCCTCAGGAGGTGTTCGACCATCCGGCCAATCTTTTCGTGGCAGGGTTTATCGGAACGCCGCAGATGAACTTCTTCAATGCGAAGCTGCTCTGCGAGGGCGGCAGGTACTCCGTGTCCGTGGACGGCTGCAAGGTAGAGCTTTCCGGAGAGAAGGCAAAGAAGCTGGCGGCAGACAAGGTGCCGGCCCAGGATATTACCCTGGGCGTGCGCCCCAGTCACATGGTTCTGGCGAAGGAAGCCGGAAACACCCTCACGGCCACCGTCGAGGTGTCCGAGATGATGGGCAGCGAGGTCCATTTCCATGCCAATGCCGACGGAAAAGACGTCGTGGTCATCGTGCCGACCATGGATGCCGAGGGTAGGCACATCGACTCCTTTAAGGCGGGCGATAAGCTGAACCTCGCTTTCAGCGGAAATGTCGCCCATATGTTTGACAAGGACGGGAAAAATCTGGAGTTTTAACGTCGTTAAAAGGGTGGATCGATGCTGATCCAATGATAAGGGGGAGCTGTCAGTAGTGGCGGCCCCCCCTTTAAGACTCCGGAGCCCCTCTTTAATGTCTCTTTCCCACCGGGGCGGCATAGACGCTGCAGACGTAATCCTTCTCGGCGGAAGGACCCGGCGTAAAGCCCAGGAGCTCGTCCATCCGGTCCTGGTCGTAGGCGCCGACGGCGCAGGTGCCGCAGCCGATGGCTTCACAGGCCAGGTACAGGTTTTCGCAGACGTGCCCGGCATCGACCAGGATATATTTGGCAGCCTTTAAGCCGTAGCGCCATTCCGTCCGGTAGGGGACGGAAGCCCACACGAAAAGAACCGGGGCAGAAGCGGCAAAGGTCTGCCCGCAGAGTGCGTCCGTAAGCTCTTCGCCAAAATCCGCATCCTCGTCCCAGAGCTCCAGTTCATGTTCTTCGGGGAGGTAATGGTAGACGGCCTTTTGCAGCCCCTCCACCTGATTCACGAACAGGAAGGTCTCAAAAGGATGGCGGGAGCCGGCGGACGGGACCGTCCGGAAGGTGACGGGATTTTTATGTCCTGCAAAATGCCGGACCCCCTGGGTGCTCCACAGGAGGAAGGACAATTCCAGGAGGGAGAGCGGCAGGCCGGCGTACTTTCGCCGGCTTTCCCGGCTGCGTATCAGTTCCAGGATAGTTCCCGTGACAGGCAGCGCTTCAAAATTTTCAGGAAGCTTTATGACCGCCGTCCCCCGTTTCGGCTGGAGGCAGGGGATGGACGGGAGCTTTTGCTGTTGGTCGGTCTCCTCCGCACCGGCGTCGCCCGCACCGTATCCTTTGAGCAGTTCCCGGTTTTTCATGATTTCATATCTGGTCTTGTCGTTCATGATTAGGTTCTCCTGTTTTTATTATAGTTTCATGGTATCATCTCAATGCGGGAATGTAAAGCGGATGTATGCCTGGGTTTTTGCAGTTCTATCTACAAAAGCAGCACAATAGGTTAATTTAAGGGGATCCATTGTTTTGCAATTACTTGATATGTATCATTTTGACTCCGAAGGATCCTTCCTGGCGGCTGCCTGCATTAAAGAAGCAGCTAAAGAAGTTTCAGGAACTTTGTACAATTCCTTGCGCACTGGGGCTGGAAAATTTAACTGCGCTGCAAAGGCGGAACTTGATAGAAAATCATATTCCTTTCGTTTCCATGTCTCAGCAGGTGTATCTTCCGTTTTGGGGATGTTCCTTCCATGAACAGTTTAAGGCGAAAACGACCATTGCCGATAAAATGGCTCCAGGAACACAGCTCGTCTTTTTGTATTTATACTATGGCCGGAGTACAGAACTTGTAAACCTGACACAGATTGCAAAGGATATTTCCCTCTCAAAGGCGACCTGTACGAGAGCGATCAATGACCTTACTGCTTCTGGCTTGATCACGCAAAATGTGGAAGGCACATGCAAATGGATCACTCCGGCATACGGGAAACCGGAATTTTTGAAAAAGGGATATGAACGTCTGAAATCACCTGTGGAGCGGATCCTTTATGTGAAAACACCAGTTCAGATTGAAAAACAGGTCATAAGTGGAATACGGGCGCTGGCACAGCAATCTATAATCGGTGTAAATGAACAGGATGGCACCATTGCTGTTTCTAAAAAGGCTGCAGCGAAAATTCCGGCAGATGCTATTTGTACCGAACAGTATTTTGGAGATTTCGGAGGATCTGTCTTTGAGGTATGGTCCTATGATCCTGCTATTTTGGCGAGAAATGCCTGTGCAGATGATATTTCCCTGCTGTTGAGCCTGGATAAAGATCCCAACGAGCGGATTCAGATGTGCCTGGATGAAATTCGTGAAAAACATGAATTGCCTATCAAAGAGGAAGAATAAGGAGAAGATCAAATGGTAAGCAGGTCTTGATTTCAGGCAGACCGTAGACATCGATATGGTGTTGACGGTCGAGGCTCTGACTACAGATTTCGCAAAAGCCTTCTGGTTATTTATCGAAACTGGCGGTTATCATGCCAGACAGCGCAGCAACGGCAAGCCGGAGTTCTATCGTTTCATAGATCCGACAAATCCAGCTTATCCCAAAATGATCGAGTTGTTTTCACGACCGCAGAGTAATGTGGTTTTGCAGCCAGATACACATCTTATGCCGCTGCATATTGATGATGAAGTTTCCAGTCTGTCTGCTATTCTTCTCAATGACGATTACTATCGATTCCTTTTAGATGGAAGAACCGTTACTGAGGGTATTTCCATATTGGATGTAGAGCATATCATTCCTCTGAAAATGAAAGCAT
>CAMSZT010000053.1 GCA_947066815.1 uncultured Lachnotalea sp. | reverse complement strand
GTGTTCCTGGACAGCTTTTTAAAGCTGGCTCACCTGGAGGGAAAGGAGATTTCCTCAGAACTGATCGAACTGGAACAGCTTGGACAGCAGTACGGAGTTACCCTGATCTTGAGTATTTCCCTGGATGCACAGGATCTGCCGGAACATGCGCAGTCAAAGGTGATCGTATCTCTGTGATCTCTGCTTACATAATGAAAGAGAAAATTGGTTCGGGACGTGAAACCACGTCCCGCACTTTTTTCATCATATGGGAAATCCTTCGGACTTCCCATATGATGATCCAATTTATTCGGTTTCCCGCCCGGTCCCTACACGGCCGAACATGGTGATCAGATACAGGCCGCAGATACCGACGATCCCGTAGATGATACGGGAAAACAGCGTCATGTCTCCCAAAAGAAATTCAACCAGATTAAACCGGAAGAATCCGATCAGAGCCCAGTTGACGGCGCCGATGATCACCAGGGCCAGCGCCGTATAATCCAATGGCTTTGAGTTCATATTGTTGTCCCTCCTTTTTATTTTTAGTGTATTCTTATTTTTCCATATTATTATGGAAAGATTTTCCGTACAAGGAGAGCAGGTTCCGTGGCCAAACAGAAAAAAAAGATCATTCGATACAAAAAAACAAGATCGTTCAATATCGGCATTGCCGTTTTTGCCGTTATTTTCCTATATATGGCTCTCATGACAGGACGTTACCTCCTGACACCAAAGATCAAAATGTACGAAGTACTTGACGGGGATATCGCAAGCACCTCCTATTATACCGGCGTCGCACTTCGGAGCGAGACCATCGTCACCTCCGGATCTGCCGGCTATGTTAACTATTATCTCAGGGAGCGGCAGAAAGCCGCCGTGGGCAATCTGATCTACACGATCGATGAAAACGGTTCCCTGACGGAATATTTAAACGATTCCGCCGGAGGGGAGAGCCGGCTTTCGGAAGAGGATCTGAAAGAGCTAAAGGCTCAGCTTTCTGCCTTCAGTACCTCCTATACGGACGAGCGTTTTTCCGAGGTATACGACATAAGCGCCTCTCTTTCCTCCTCCCTGATGGAGTATGTCAACCGCAGCGTCCTGAACGACCTCTCCGGCCAGGACAGTGCTGCCGCCTCTTTCCGGAAATATCCCGCGTCGGCCAGCGGGATCGTCTTTTATTCCTCCGACGGCATGGAGGGTCTCACCCCGCAGCAGCTTTCCGCAGACACCTTTTCCAGGGAAAATTATCAGAAGACCGTCTACGGCCCGGGCGTGCTGGTAAAAAACGGGGATCCCGTCTACCGGATCGTCACGGAAGACACCTGGTCCATCGCGATCCCCCTCTCCGAGGAGGATCTTGCCCGGTTCGGCCAGGCTGCCACCCTGTCGGTCCGTTTTGCCCAAAAGGATCTGGACGCCCAGGCGGCTTTTTCCGTCGTCCAGGGCGCAGATGGCGCCTCCTACGGCCTCCTTACCCTGGATAAGTACATGATCCGGTTTGCGGAAGAACGCTTCATCGATCTGGAGATCAAAACCACCCAGACAAAGGGGCTGAAGCTTCCCAAGACCGCACTGGTCACTCAGGATGCCTTTGTGATCCCGAAAGAATATCTGACCACAGGCGGCGACAGCCTGGCCGAGGGGTTTTTCCGGGAGGTTTATCTGGAGGACGGCTCCGTATCCACGGAATTCATCACGGCCCGGATCCTGCGGATCACCAGCGAGGCAGAGAAAGAGGAGGCAAAAAAAGCGGGAGAGGAGATCCCTGACTACTGTTATGTGGCCGTGTCGGATCTCGCCCAGGGGGATATGCTCGTCCGGCCGGATTCCAACGACAGGTTCCGTGTGGCGGAGAGACAGAGCCTGACCGGCGTCTACAATGTGAACCGGGGCTACGCATCCTTCCGCTACGTGAATGTGATCGACGAAAACAGCGAATACTGCATTGCGGAAAAGAATGTGTACTACAGTCTCCGTACTTATGACCAGATTGCACTGCATGGCTCCGGCCTTACGGAAGGACAGCTCCTGCGGTGACAATCCACCCTCCGGTGCTTTTGAAAAAAAACCGATTATCGGTTGACATCATTCCAAAAAACATCGATAATGATAAATGAGTATAAACAGGAAAGGCGGTTTACTCCATGAGTAAGTTTATTGACAAATTTCTGGACTCCATGAAATTGAACGATGACGACGACTACGATTACGAAGACGATATGTACGACGAGGATGACGATTACGATGAACCCCAGAAGGGAATGTTCCGAAGAAATAAAAAGGCTGCAGTTCCCGACGAGCCGGAGCCGGCTCCAAAGGTAAGGCCGCGCACCACATCCAACGTAGTTCCTCTGCGGGCCGCCACCAGGGGCGGCATGGAAGTCTGCATGGTGAAGCCCGGCAATATCGGCGATGCCAGAGAGATCGTGGATACCCTGCTCAACGGGAGGGCCGTCGTGATCAACATGGAGGGGATCCCCACGGAGATCGCCCAGAAGATCATTGATTTTACTTCCGGAGCCTGTTACGCGGTGAACGGAAACCTGCAGAAGATCTCCAATTTTATCTTCATTGCAACGCCGCCGTCCATTGAACTGTCCGGTGATTTCGAGGATCTGATGGGAAACAATCCTTCTTCCGGTTATTAAGCGGGGCCCTTCTATGGACAGAGAAGAACAGTTATTGTTCCGCCGCCTGAGGGATCTGGCGGATACCTGTTACAGCCGGAATATCCCGGTATATACGGATTTCCTGAACTTAAACGAGCAAACGGTTTTTCTGTCAAAGCTGTCGGAGTTTTCCCATGTCCGTACCGTCCTGCACGGCGGATATGAAGGGGCGGAGCGGAAGATCGTTTGCTTTCTCCCTGCTTACGAGGAGGACGGACCGTCCGGGGCACAGCTTCCCTTCCTCCCTTTAAGGATCCGTTCCTCCGCAGGAAAATTTACGGTCCCCTGCACCCACAGGGATTACCTTGGGGCTGTCCTGAACCTGGGGATCGAGCGGGGAAAGATCGGAGACATCCTTGTGGGGGAGGGACAGGCCCATCTGCTTTGCATGAGATCCATGGCGGATTTTCTGACGGAGAATCTGACCTCGGTAAGGCGAAACCCGGTCCTCTGTGTCAGGGCAGAGCTCTCCGAGCTGGCCGCCCAGGTCGTCTTTACAGAAATGTCCGGTACAGTCGCCTCCCTGCGCATGGATTCCCTTCTGGCCCTTTTTATGAAAAGTTCCCGTTCCGCCTCCGGCTCCGTCCTGGACGGGGAGCGGGTCTTTGTAAACGGAAGGCTCTGTACCTCCCATTCCGCGGTGCCGAGGAAGGGAGATGTGATCTCCGTCCGGGGGTTTGGAAAATTCGTCTTCGACGGCGTCTCTTCTTCCACCAAAAAAGGGCGCCTTTTCATAACCATCAGAAAATACAGTTAGGAGCAGCATACCAT
Source organism: uncultured Lachnotalea sp. (assembly GCA_947066815.1). Taxonomy (GTDB): domain Bacteria; phylum Bacillota; class Clostridia; order Lachnospirales; family Lachnospiraceae; genus Lientehia. The sequence goes on along the minus strand of CAMSZT010000053.1, from coordinate 14,108 downwards.
GTCTATCGAAACCATCACGGTCCACAGAGAGGGCAGACCGGCCTATCCCATCTGGCTGACCGATTCCTTTGAGGATCTTACCCCTGCGGTTTCCTCCCTTTCCCTCCGGGAACGGAAAGTCTGCATCGTAGCGGACAGCCATGTGGCCGGGCTCTATCTGGAGCAGGCGTTGCAGGCTTTCCGGGCGGTCGCCGGAAACTCTGTCTCCTTCGTCTTCCCGGCGGGAGAGGAGCAGAAGAACCTGGATACAGTAAAGGATCTCTATGGATTCCTGATCCGCCATTCCTTTGACCGAAAGGATGTCCTGGCTGCCCTGGGGGGCGGCGTGACCGGCGATCTGACCGGCTTTGCGGCTTCCACTTATCTCCGCGGAATCCCCTTTATCCAGATCCCGACCACCCTGTTATCCCAGGTGGATTCCAGCATCGGAGGAAAAACCGGGGTGGATCTTGATGCCTACAAAAATATGGTCGGCGCCTTTTATATGCCGAAGCTGGTCTATATCAATGTGTCCGTCCTCAAAAGCCTCCCGGAGGAACAGTTCTCCTCCGGGATGGGAGAGGTCATCAAGCACGGCTGCATCCGTTCGGCGGACTATTTTGACTGGCTCTGCGGGCACAGGGAGGCCATAAAGAGCCGCAGGCCGGACGCTCTCATGGAAACCGTGAAGGGAAGCTGCCTGATCAAGCGGGCGGTGGTGGAAGAGGATCCCATGGAGCAGGGGATCCGGGCCGTCTTAAATTTCGGCCACACCCTCGGCCATGCCATTGAAAAAGAAAAAAACTTCACCATGAGCCACGGGGCCTGCGTGGGAGCCGGCTCCCTGGCTGCCGCGTGGCTGTCCGCAAAGCGGGGGAAACTCCCGCGGGAGGACCTGCAGAGGCTCAGAGACTTGCTTCAGTATTTCGGGCTGCCCGTAACGGTTTCCGGCCTCTGCGAAGACGCCGTCCTGGAAGCGGCGGCCCACGATAAAAAAATGGATTCCGGCGTACTCCGGTTTATCCTTCTGAACGCCATCGGGGATGCCTATATCGACCGGACCGTGACTGCTCAGGAAATGAGGGAGGCTCTTTCCTTCCTGGCAGAAGAGGAGGCGGCTCCGGCCGGCTGAAGCGGGGAGAACGAAAGCTTATGGAAAATCGTATGCAAACAAAAAAGAAAACGGCAGTACTGGCCGGTTATCTGGCCTTTTCTGTCCTGCTGGTGATCTTCGACCAATGGAGCAAACATCTGGCAGTGGCCCATCTGAAGGGGCAGGCGGATATCCCCCTGATCAAAGACGTCTTTGAACTGTCCTACCTGGAGAACACCGGCATGGCCTGGGGGCTCTTTGCCGGAGGCCGATGGATCTTTCTCGCCGGCACTGTCCTGATCCTGGCGCTCATTTTCTACGCCCTGGTGAGAGCGCCCCTGACCGGCCGGTACCGCCCCCTGCGGGGAGTCCTGACGGTCCTGGCGGCCGGCGCCGCGGGAAATCTCATCGACCGGCTCCTCCACGGATATGTCGTCGACTTCTTTTCCTTCTGCCTGATCGATTTCCCGATCTTCAATGTGGCGGACTGTTATGTGGTCGTCTCCGGGATCTTGTTCGTCCTGCTCTTTCTGTTCTATTATAAGGATGAGGACTTGGCTGTGTTCGTCCCCTCCTTTCTGAATAGAAAAGAAAGAAAAAATGGAGAAAAAAAACAGGAGGAAGGAGATCCAGGGTCATGACGGTCTTTTCCTATCGGATCTCGGACAAGGATGCCGGGATCAGGCTGGACCGGTTCCTGTCAGAAAAGCCGGAGCTGCCCTCCAGGAGCTATCTGCAGCGCCTCATCGGGGAGGGGCAGGTTCTGGTGGACCGGCGGCCCGTCAAAAGCAATTACCGGCTCCAGGCGGGAAAGGAGATCACGGTCTCTGTCCCCGAGCCAAAGGAACTTTCCGTGGAGGCAGAGCCCATGGATCTGGATATCCTGTATGAGGATGAGGATGTCCTGGTGGTCAACAAGCCAAAGGGCCTGGTGGTCCATCCGGCGGCCGGACATGAGGAGCACACCCTGGTCAACGGCCTTCTTTATCACTGTAAGGGAAGGCTTTCCGGCATCAACGGCGTTTTGCGGCCCGGTATCGTTCACCGGATCGACCGGGACACCACGGGCCTTCTTCTTGTCTGTAAAAATGACGCTGCCCACGCGTCGATCGCCGGACAGCTGAGCGTCCATTCCATCACCAGGAGATACCACGCCATTGTCCACGGCAGCCTCTCCTCCGACGGGACCGTCGACGCCCCCATCGGGAGGAATCCAAACGACCGCATGAAAATGGCGGTCAATCCCAAAAACGGAAAGAGGGCTGTCACCCATTATCATGTGCTGGAGCCTCTCAAAAATTTCACCTATGTGGAATGCCGCCTGGAGACCGGCCGCACCCATCAGATTCGCGTCCACATGGCCTCCGTCCGGCATCCGCTCCTGGGCGATACGGTCTACGGCCCGGCCCGGCCGCCTTTTCCCCTGGATGGACAGACCCTCCACGCAAAGGTCCTCGGCTTTGTCCATCCCCGCACCGGAGAGTATCTGGAATTTGACGCCCCCCTTCCCGATTATTTCGAGAAGCTGCTGGTGCGGCTGCGCAGATGATCCTATCCTCCATGGACCGGATCCAAAAAACCTTTCTGTACTTTTTCCGGAAAGTGGAGTATAATAGAACCATCTGAAGGAGTAAAGTAGGAGAGGAGCTGATCTTTTATGAACGGAAACCTGGTTATCACGATAGGAAGAGAGTGCGGCAGCGGGGGAAGATTTATCGGCCAGAAGCTGGCGAAACGCCTCGGGGTCAAATGCTATGACAAGGAACTGCTTACCCTGTCTTCCCAGAACAGCGGGCTCTGCAAAGAAATTTTTGAACATCACGACGAAAAACCCACCAACAGCTTTTTATATTCCCTGGTCATGGACACCTATTCCATGAGCTATAATCCTTCCGGATTTCTGGATATGCCCCTGAACCAGAAGGTATTCCTTGCCCAGTTCGAGACCATAAAGAAGCTGGCAGAGCAGGAATCCTGCGTGATCGTAGGCCGCTGTGCCGATTACGCGCTGGCGGATTACCCCAATATGCTGTCTGTCTTCACAACGGCCGCCTATGAGGACAAGGTGGAATATCTGAAAGAGCATTATCACATTGAGCCCTCCAAGATCAAGGATTTCATCACCAAGACGGACAAAAAACGGGCTTCCTATTATAATTATTATGCCAACAAAAAGTGGGGCAGTGCGAAGAGCTACGATCTGTGCGTCAACCGGAGCGCCGTCGGGTTTGACGGGGCCGTGGATGTGATCTTAAATTTTGCCGAGACGAAAAAGGCCGCCATGGACAAAGCCAAAAAGCAGGACCAATGATGCCGGCCGGCTTGTCAGACCGGGCAGGGGAGTGAGATCCCCTGCCCGGTCTTTGCTTCTTATATAAAATATTCCTCCGAACCCTTCATTCCACGGTGACGGATTTTGCCAGGTTCCTGGGCTTATCGACGTTCAGGCCCTTCAGATCCGAAGTGTAATAGGCCAAAAGCTGCAAGATGACAGCCACCGGGAATACGGTGAACCGGTCATGGGGCACCGGGACGGCAAAATGGATATCACAGATGTCCTCCGGGATCTCGGCGCCTGTTTTTGTGATCAGGATCACGAAGGCGCCTCTGGCCCGGACCTCCCGGATATTGGAGATCGTTTTTCCGTAAATATGATCCTGGGTCGCCAGGGCGATCACAGGAGTCTTTTCCTCGATCAGCGCAATGGTCCCGTGCTTTAACTCACCTGCCGCGTAGGCCTCCGCATGGATATAAGAGATTTCTTTCAGCTTCAGTGCGCCCTCCAGGGAAAAGGCATAATCCAGTCCGCGGCCCACGAAGAAGGCATCCTGGGCCTTGGCCACCACGGCGGCGGCCTCCTTGATCCGTTTTTTGTTGTCCAGGATCTTCTGCACGGCCGAAATGGAAGAGGTCAGCCTGGAGATAAAATCCCTGGCCTGCGCCTCCGTAAATTTCCCGCGGGCCATGGACATCCGACAGCCGATCAGGTAAAGGCTTGCCAGCTGTACCATGTAGGCCTTCGTGCTGGCCACGGCGATCTCCGGGCCCGCGTGGGTATAAAACACGTGATCGCTCTCCCTGGCGATGGTGGAGCCCTTCACATTGACGACGGAGAGCACCTTTGCGCCGCATTCCTTGGAGAGCCGCAGTGCCGCCAGGGTATCGATGGTCTCCCCGGACTGGGAGATGACCAGGACCAGGGTTTTTTCGTCCACCAGCGGGCTTTCATAGCGGAATTCGGAGGCGATGTTCACCGACACCGGGATCTTGAGGATCGGCTCGATCAGCGCCTTTCCCACCATGCCCGCATACATGGCTGTTCCGCAGGCCACGATGGCGATCTTATCACAGCCGGAAAATACCGCGTCCGGGATCCCGTCCTCCGAAAAATCCGGCAGGCCGTTCTCCAGGCGGGGCATGATCGTGTTCCTGAGGGCCTCCGGCTGTTCGTGGATCTCCTTCAGCATAAAATGGGGGAACCCGTTTTTCTGCGCCGCCTCCACATTCCAGTTTACCTCCAGCATTTCCGGTGTGACCGGATCTCCTTTCAGGTCCTGGACCGAAACGCTGTCCCCGGCGAGGGTGACGATCTGGTATTCCGGGATCACGAAATAGCGTTTGGTGTAGGGGATCAGGGCCGTCACGTCAGAGGCCACAAAGGATCCGTCCTCCATATGGGCCGCCACCATGGGGCTCACATTTCGGACACAGAAGATCTTGTCATGGATGTCTTCGAACATGATACAGAAGGCGTAAGAGCCTGTGATCTCCCGGATGGTCTTCCGGATCGCCTCATAGGGGTCGCCGTGGTAGTAGTAGTCCAGAAGCCTGGCCGCAACCTCCGTGTCGGTTTCCGATACCAGCGATCCCCGGAAGCCGAATTTTTCGATCAGGTTGTGGTAATTCTCAATAATCCCGTTGTGGATCAGGGTCACCTTCCCCGCAATATGGGGATGGGCATTGGTATCGTTCACCCCCCCATGGGTCGCCCACCTGGTATGGCCGATTCCGCAGTGGGAGCGGACCTCAAGCTCCTCACAGGCATCTTTCAAAGTTGCGACCGGCCCGGCCTTCTTGATCAGGAGCCGGTCCTCGCCCTCGCCGGAGAGCATGGCGATACCGGCGCTGTCATAGCCCCGGTATTCCAGCTGCTCCAGCCCGCGCAGCAAAACCGTCAGGGCATCCAGATGCCCCGTATATCCGATGATTCCGCACATATCTCAATATCTCCTTATATTTCAATAATATGTAAGATCCAAGATCTGGTTCCCCGTATGAGAGAAGATCCTGGATCGGATTCCCTGATCGGACCGGATTTGTTTTGCCGTTGCCGGCATATTTACCGATCCGCACACGCTCAGGGGGCATGGAAGGGCATCCGCCGAATTTTCGATCATCCCTTCCCCTCGTCACCCTCAGGGCCGTTTCCCGCCCATGAGGGACATGGCGCTTTTCTCTGCTTCTTTTTTCTGTTTTTTCAGTATTCCGTTTTTCCGATATTCAGTTTTTTCACCGCGTCCTCCCTTGCCGCAATTTCTTCCTAACTATATCATTTTCTTCCGGTCCAGTCAAGATTCGCCGATCGGCAGCCGGATCCGGATCAGAGACGGAAAAGCAGTAGCGGACCTATGCCTTTTCAAAACCGTCCCTCCTTATACAACTATTCGCGAAACACAGCTTTAACGAATAGTTATTGCAAAAAACCAGAAACAGCCGTTCCTGGTCCGGATCCCGGCTGTTTCTGATCTCGTTTATCGGATGTCAGTAAAAAAACAGAATCATGCCAGAACTTCCGTATAACGGAGTTCCTCGAGCCTTGTAAGCATTTCTTCCGCGGCTTTTTCCTCCAGAGGCATGAGGGGCGCCCGCATACCGGCCCCGGCAAGGATCCCCTTTTGTTTTAATACCGCTTTATACCGTGCAATGTTCCTGGAACTGCTCAAAACCTCGTTCAGGACGTTGGTCCTCCGCTGAAGCTTCTCGGCCTCCTTCACATCTCCCCTGTGGATGGCCTCCCACAGGGCCTCGTAATGCTCCGGGATCACATTTGCGTTTCCGGACACGGTCCCGTCCCCGCCGGCAAAGCAGGTCACGGCAAAGAGGTCGTCCGGCCCGCAGAGGACGGAAAACTCCCCGCCCCGAAGGGTCATGAACTTCTGGATCCTGGACATATCATTGTAGCTATATTTGATCCCGACCACATTGGGGCAGGCCTCTGCGATCCGCCCGGCCAGCTCCGGGGTCAGATCGTTGACGGCACACTGGGGGATCCCGTAGAGATAAATGGGAAAATCCTCCGGAACGCTGTCGGAAACGGCTTTATAATAATGAAACAACTCCTTCTCGGTCAGTTTAAAAAACGCCGGCGTCACCACGCCGATCCCGTCCGCGCCGATCTGGGCCGCATGTCTGGAAAGAACGATGGTATCCTCCAGGTTCCAGGCGCCGGTATGGACATATACGACAGCCCTCCCGGCCGTCTTCCTCACGACAGTCTCGGCGACCCTCTTCCGCTCTTCCACCGTCAGATACATCATCTCCCCGGTGGTCCCGGCCGGATACAGACACTGGATGCCTTTTTGGATCAGATACTCTGTCAGCTTTTCCAGACTGGCCTCATCCAGCCGTCCCGCCTCGTCAAAAGGCGTTACCAGGGGCACAGTCACCCCATACAGTTTCTTCATGCGAAAAATCCTCCTCTTGTGGCGGCCGGCCTCAGACCAGCCTGTTTTTCGGTTCTCTGCCCTCCAGCACATCCAGCAGCGCCTGGGCGGTCATCATCCCCGTATTTCTGTAATTTTCATAGGATTCGGCCGCCGTATGGGGGGTGCAGACGTAATTCTCAAACCGGAACAGCGGATAATCCTCTGTCACCGGCTCAAACTCAAACACATCGGACCCGTAGCCCGCGATCTTCCCGCTCTCGAGCCCCTCACAGACCGCCTTCTCGTCTGCCGTCGTCCCTCTGGAGGTGTTGACGATATAGACGCCGTCCCTGCAGCGGGCAAGGGCGTCCTTCCCCAAAATGTGGTAGGTATCCGGGAGCGCCGGGACATGGATGGAGATCACCTCGCTGTTTTCCCAGATCTCCTCCAGGGAACACAGCTTCACCTGAAGCCTTTCCGCCTCTTTCTCATTGGGATATTTGTCGTAGGCGGAAATCTTGCAGCCGAAGGCCAAAAGCTTTTCCGCCAGGTTTCTGGCCACGGCTCCGAAGCCCACCAGGCCCACCTGCTTTCCCCGAAGCTCCTTCACCATGACCCTGGTCCATTTCCCCGCTCTCGCATGGGCGTTCAGCATGGGAAATTTCCGCATCACACTTAAGATCAGCATCAGGGCGTGCTCCGCCACCGACTCCGTATTGACACCCGGGCAGTTGGTGACGACGATCCCCCTCTTTTTTGCCGCCTCCAGGTCGATGTTGTCAACGCCGACCCCGAACCGGGCGATCGCTTTCAGTCTGGGGGCGCAGGCCAGCATTTTCTCATCCCAAACGTCCACTCCGGCGATGACCCCGTCCACATCTTGCGCCAGATCTTTAAGCTGTTCAGATCCGAGGGGGCCTCCCGTCTCATTCTCGATCACGGTACACCCGGAACGGATCAGATATTCCTTTGCTTCCCCGCAGTAGCGCGAATAATTGGGAAGCGCTGCCAGAATCTTCTTCAATCTTTTTCCCCTTTCCTCATCAGGCAATTGCGAAACATGAAATTGCGGGAATATTGTCAGAATATTCCACAAGATTTTGAGTTTCGCGATCGCTTATCTCTCCTCATGGATTTTCAACTGAAACACAGTCTGTGCCGTCTTATAGAAGACCTGCTCCAGCCCCTCGTCTGTCAGGATCCCCCGCCTGTGGAGGTCCAGATAGCTCTCCTTTGCCGGGGCCATCTGCAGCGTCACATCGGAGGAAAACATCACCTTGGAAGGCCCAAGCTCCACCAAAATGTCCCTGATCTCCTCGATCCCTGAGCCGCTCGGCTCCAGAAAGACGTTTTCGTACCGCCTGGCAACGCTGATTGCCTGCTGGGTATAAAAATTTGCTCCAGCGTGGGCGATGACGATCGTCACGTCCGGGAAGTTCTCCGCGCAGGGTTCCACCTTGATCGGATCTGCAAAGGGGACGCCCATCCCCGTGTGCACCATGACAGGGACCTTAAGCTCCCTGGCCAGCTCAAACACATGGAAGCCGTCCTTGGAACAGGGGGAAACGGCATGGCCCGGCGGCGTGATCTTGATGCCCACAAAGCCAAGTTCCTTTACGCAGCGGATGGTCTCCCGGTCATAATCCTCCGGATAAAAATGCGGGTTCACGGAAGACATCCCGAAGATCCTCCCCGGATGCTCTTTCGTCATCCGGAAGATCCGGTCGTGGATCTTTTGGAATTCTTCCGGATAAGGCCTCGGCAGGTAGGGCTGTACAATGCCTCCGTCCACCCCGTATGCTTTAAAATTCGCCCAGAGCTCCTCCTCCGTGGTCTGCTGGTCGAAGGTGACATCCGTCCCGATATGGCAGTGCGCATCAATGATCATATTTTTTCCTCCTTCCGCCAAAGCGGATCTTGTTCGCTTCTAAAATAAGGGCTCCCAGGAGCACGACCCCGTAGAGGAGCTGCTGTACGCCAAGAGATGCCTTCAGCACCGTGAGCATGCTGAGGACGATGGTGATGAGCAGTGCCCCGCTGGCAGAGCCTGCCACATGGCCCTTCCCGCCGTTCATGGAGATCCCTCCGATGGCAACGGCCGCCAGAGTGATGAACATATAGGAATCCCCCATTCCCAGATAGGACTGCCCCACCCGGCCGCTCATGATCAGGCCTCCGACTGCCGCACACACGGCACTTATCATATAGGCGGCCATGGTGACGGCTTTCACGTTTATCCCGGAAAAATAAGCGGCCCGTTTGCAGTTCCCCACCGCATACAGCCGTTTGCCGTAGGCACTCCGTTTCAGGACCAGCATGAGGGTCAGGATGCCCGCCGCAAAGAAAAGGGTCACCACAGGAAGGAATCCGATCTTTGCCTTCGCAAATATTGTCAGCCCTTCCGGGGTAAATCCGCCTGCCGTCCCCTTTGTCCAGGAAAGCAGGGCTCCCATCAGGATCGAATTCATGCCGTAAGTCATGATCATGGGATGCACCTTCAGCCAGGCAATGCAGAACCCGCTGACGGTCCCGGCCAAAAGAGTGATGGCCGCCACCACGAGAAAGGCCGCGGGAAGGCTCCAGTTTTTGGTATTGACCCCATAGTTTAAGACCACCGCCGCGCAGTTCATCATATAGGGGACCGACATGTCGATCCCGCCGGTCAGGACCGGGAAGGTCTGGCCGATCACCAGAAAGCCCAGGATCGCAAAGTCCGACAGCAGCACACTGATATGGCTCAGGCTTCCGAAGCCCCGGTAAAAGATACTGATGACCGCCACCAGAAGGACCGAGATCAGATAGTTGCCCAGGATGTCCGAATTGTTCTTAAGTACTGCTTTCCATTTTTCCATTATACATCCACCTCCATCTTCTTCCGGTTATGGAACAGGGCCGTAAAGGAGCTCAGGCAGACAGCCAGGATCAGGATCACACCCTGGAGCAGAGAGGTCATATACGAAGAAACCCCTGTCGCCACCATCAGGCCGGTGAGAAGGCGCATGATCACCGCGCCCACAATGGCTCCCGCAAAGCTGTAGTAACCAGTCGCGACGCTGCATCCCCCGATCACGGCCGAAGCACAGGACAGGAGGATAAAGCTGTCTCCCGCCGTCGGAGAGCCGGAAGCCACCTGCGCCGTCCGAAACAGGCCGGAAGCCGCCGCCAGAAGGCCGGAGATCATATAGACCAGGATCTTGGTCCGCGTCACAGAGATCCCGCCGAAGTAGGCCCCCTTCTCATTGCTGCCCACACTGACCAGGGCGATCCCCAGCCTGGAGGCTTTAAAAAAGATGCCGATCACGATCAGGGCCGCCAGAAGGAGCAGGGACACCTTTACGCTTCCGAATTTATGGAGCAGGGCCTTCGTAAATAGGGACGGGACCTTCCCCCCGTCCACGGAAAGGATACAGAGGGCCGCGCCGCTCCAGATCGCCCAGGTGGTCAGGGTTGCGATAAAGGGCTGCAGACGGAACTTTACGATGATAAATCCGTTGAAGGCCCCCGCCAACACACCGATCAGCAAGATCCCCAGAGAAAAAGCGAGGATCCCGGGAACCGACTGCGGCATATAGACGGCCGCAAGACAGTTGGTAAAGGAGATCACGCCTCCCACGGACAGATCCGTCCCGCCGATCATAAACACCAGTGTCTGGCCGATCCCGGCCAGAGCCAGGGTCACCCAGGCGTCCGCCTGCCGGTTCAGCCAGTTAAAATTGATGACTCCCGGCTGGTAGATCCCCATGATGATCAGGATGATGGCCAGGATCATATATGGGATCCATATGTTGAGATTGGAAAAGCTGCGCTGCAGCCGGTTTTTCTGATTTCCCATTTTCTGTCCTCCCCCCTTATGCCACGCCGTCGCCAATGGAGGCCTTCAGGATATTTTCCTCTGTTAGCCGTTCCCCGGAAAGATCTGCCTTCACCGCTCCCTGATCCATGACCAGCACCCGGTCGCAGACATTGACCAGTTCCTCCATGTCGGTGGAATAAAACAGGATGCAGTTTCCGTCCGCCGCCAGCTTTCTCAAAAGCGTAAACATGGTATTTTTTGTTCCAACGTCGACTCCCCTTGTGAAATCATAGAGCAGGAGGACTTTCGGATGAGTCATCATCAGCTTGGCAAGTACCACCTTCTGCTGGTTCCCTCCGCTTAAGCTGTTTACGGGGTTATCGATATTCCCGACCTTGATCTGAAGGCTTTCTACCGCATGGTCCAGAAGTTCCTTCTCTTTCTTCCTGTTTATCAGGCCGAATCTGGCGATGTCAGACACCACGGGGAGCAGCAGATTGTCCGCGATGGAAAGCTCCAGCACCAGCCCCTCCGTGGCCCGCTCCTCCGGCACCAGGGAGATTCCCTTTGCCATGGCCTGTTTCGGATTTTTGAGTACCGCCTGCTTTCCATCCAGGAGGATCTCTCCCCTCTGTGCCTTCACGGCTCCGGATAAAGCCAGAAGAAGCGCATTCTGCCCCTGACCGGCGAGCCCTCCGATCCCGACCACTTCCCCGTATTTCAGGCGGATGCTGACATTGTCCAGATAATGCTCAAAAAACAGATCCTTCGTCTCCAGGGCCGCATCCTCCCTGCAGGTATCCGTTTTTTCCGGATAATACCCGGCGATCTTTCTCCCCAGCATCATCTGCACCAGCTCGTCGTTTTCCACTTCCGTGAGAAGCCTTGTCCCGACATTCTGCCCATTCCGGAATACGGTCACCACACTGCAGAACCTGCGGATCTCCCCCATCCGGTGGGAAATGAAGATGATGATCTTCTTCTGCCTGCAGAGCTGCTCCACCAGGCCGAACAGCCATTCCACCCGGTTTGCCGTGAGGGCCGAGGTCGCCTCGTCAAAGACGACCACCTCCGGATCCCGGCTTAAAACCTTTACGATCTCGAGAGTCTGTTTTTCTGACAGGGACAGGGATTCGACCTTCTGCTCCGGATCGATCCCTTCCACTTTAAATTCCTCAAAGATCTTTTCTGCCCTTCGGCAGGCGATCCGCTTCCTCGTGACGGAAGTTTTATTGCCAAGCTTCATCCCCAAAAACAGGTTGTCCGCGACGCTGAGGTTCGGGATCAGGCTCAGTTCCTGGAAAATGATCCCAATCCCCGCTTCCATCGCCTGCCTGGGATGGACCGCAGTGAGCCTTTTCCCATTCAGGCAGATCTCTCCGCTGTCATAGCTCTGACAGGCGCCCAGACATTTGATCAGGGTACTTTTCCCTGCGCCGTTCTCGCCCAAAAGAGCATGGACCTCCCCCTTTGCAGCCTGAAAATCTACATTCTGCAGGGCCTGCACACCGCCGAATGCTTTGGACAGGCCTTTCACCTCCAAATCTGCCATAAACCCTTTTCTCCTCTCCTTCCCTTCCTGTGATCCGGATCCGAGGGGAACGCTCTCCGGCCTGGTTCCCCTCGGATCTTTCTCAGTCTTTCTTATTTAAAAATATCCGCGATCTCCGGCTGCAGGGCAAAGTCGGTCGGCACCACAGGCCATCCGAAAGAGGCATCCTGATCCCTCCAGCAGTTCACGCCCTCCTCCAGCTTGTTGATGGTAACTCCTTCCAGCTCGGTGATCTCCGTATTGTTGGAAGCCAGATACAGATCGTTGATGGTATTGTCCTTGATCACATCGGCATCGTCACCGGACAGGACCTTATAGGCCGTCTCAATGGCAAGGGCCGACATCCCGGGCATCCCGGACAGCCACACCAGACCCTCGTACTCTCCGTCCAGCATGGTAAGGGCATCCCCGTTGTAAACCCCGTAGCCGCCCCCCACGATAATGGGAACCTCTTTTGTGGCATCCTCAAAAGCCTGCACGACTCCGGTCATGGGACCCTGCGTCCACACGGCATCGATAGTATCTGCCGCCGTCAGCGCGGAGGAAACTCCCGTATAGGTAGATCCCTGCTCATAACTGCTCTCATAGGTTGCCACGATGTTGATGCCGGGCTCTGCTTCCAAGATCTCTTTTGCCACCTTGTATTCCTGCTCGGCCATGGACGCACCGGAGAGGCCCAGATCCATGATCACATTACCGGATGCCTTCCCTTTTCCGCCAAGCATCTCCACAATATATTCTGCTCCGATCTGAGCCCGCTTCTCACAGTCTGTCTGGATCTTATAGGGCTCGTCCGATTCCACGCTCTGGTCAAAAACGACCACAACGATCCCCGCGTCGATGGCTTCGGAGATAACGGAATCCAGTGCTGTCGTTGAGGACGGATCGATCAGGATCGCGTCATAGCCGCCGTCGATCATGGTCTGGATAGAAGCGATCTGGGCCTCCGGCGTATTGTCCGACTGCACGATGTCAAATTCAATCTTTCCCGCATAGGGTTCCTGCACAGCCGTCCACTCCGCCACGGAGCACATGATCTGCCTCCAGTCATTTCCCATGTAGGCATTGCTGAGTCCGATCTTATAGGTTTCCCCGGATCCGCCTGCAGCCTGTGTTTCTTTTTCTCCGCCTGCTGTCTCTTCCCCCTCGTCTCCCGTCTCTTCTGCAGCCGCCTCTTTTGTTTCGCCAGCCGTCTCTTCTTTTTCTGAAGAACCGTCTCCGCATCCGGCCAGGGAAAAGACAAGCAGAGCCGCCATGGAAACTGCCGTCAGTCGCTTCAAGTACTTCTTAAACATAACTTTGTTCCTCCTTGATCATTTTTATACAAAACATGGAAGCCACAGGCCCTTTGCGCGCATTTCAGGCTGTTTCCCATGTCTTATATCTTTTTGTTCTGTAATAAAGAACATCGTTCTCTTTACTTGACAAAAAATAAAAATTATTCCACTCTGCCGGAAATCTGTTTTCCTTTTTCGAAAACAGAGAAACACGCCGGCAGAGCATCCGGATGCGGCCGGCTACAGCCGCTTTTCAATTTTCATGATCGCTTCCTTTAACATCAGTGCATATTTCTCGATCTGTTCCTCAGTAAATTCACGGAAGGAACCGCTGATGCTGATCGCCGCAATGACCCTTCCATCCGCTCCACGAATCGGAAGCGATACACATTTGATCCCGAATTCATGCTCCATCCGGTCAACAGCATATCCCCGCTGCCTGGTCACGAGCATTTCCTGTTTCAGAGCTTCCGGACTGACGATGGTGTTGTCCGTGTACTTGTTCAGTCCCATGGAAATGATCTCCTCCAAAAAATCGGCAGGCATAAAAGCCAGCATCGCCTTTCCCAGGCCGGTACAATGGTAGTCTGCCTTCATCCCGAACACGGAACGCATCAGTGTGATGGTCTCAATGGGGTAGGTCGCCTCCAGGTAATAGATCTCCCGCTCATAGGGGATCGCCAGATAGACCCTCTGATCTGCCTGATTGGCCAGTTCCTGCATGAAGGGCTGACAGATCTTGATGATCGAAAGAGATTGAGAGAGCAGG
>CAMSZT010000052.1 GCA_947066815.1 uncultured Lachnotalea sp. | reverse complement strand
ATCATCCTGTTTCAAGAAGATTTTCAGCCGCAAATACAAATCTGTTTCTGCTGGAAATCCTATTCTTATCTGGCATCGTGTTCCTGTTTCAGGGAAATCCGCATGTATGAAGATCAGTTTGAGATCATACGGCAGTCACAGACAGATATACGTTCTTTGAAGCATGACATGAAACATCATCTCAAAATGCTGCCCGATCTGGTATCTTCCGGAAATGATAACGCCGCCCTTAAATATCTCTCCGATATGGGAGCCTTTATGGATCACACGGAGAAGCGCATTGACAGCATTTTAAACTATATGATAGGAAAAGCCCAGCATGCAGATATCCATATATCCTGGAAGATCCAGATACCGGAACAGATGGAGATGACCGTGGACTTCTCTGTATCAGTATTCAAAATAGTTGCAGTCATGAACAGGCGGCTGTCTTTCATTCACGTTCTGCTTCCCCGCCGGACAAGGAACATGGATATGTCTTAAAAAATGTGCGGCGCGTTGCCGAAAAATATCATGGAAGTCTGACTGTCGAGTGTGTCAATGATGTTTTTCAGGCAAGCTCCCCGCTGCCTGCGGAATGGCGGTCAGTTTTTTGCTGTTTCTGTTCTGCAAGGAGATACAAGACGGTCTGGTCGGTGTTCCCGGCTTGTTGGAAATACAAGTCTCTGATTTTTTATATGACATAAAAATACTCACGCCGTTTGGTTTTCCACATAAGGGATTTTACTCCAGTGATTATTTCCCGCTGTTTCCGTGGATCTTTTTATACCTATGCGGTTTTTATTTTAACCGGATATTCATGAAGCATCTTACATGGCAAAGGTATGCCCGGTGCAAGATTCCCTGTCTGTCTGCGATCGGAAGCAGGACAATCTGGATCTATCTGCTTCATCAGCCATTCAGTATGCTGATCTGCTTCTTGGTTTTTCATTAAAGGAGAACCTTGAAAAGCCTTTGCATGTGATGAGATCAATCATCAATAGCACTCAGACAAAAAACGGTACAGCCTCTAAAGCTATACCGTTTTTTGATACAGAGATACCTTCTGTTTTATCGTGAATGACAAAATTTTTCGGCGCCCTACTGCCGTCCCTCCGCGGTGAGGAGCCTGTCCATCAGCTCTACCACCTTCATGGTGTGATCCACAAAGGCGAGGGAATGGTCATTGGAAGCGAGGGCTGTCTCGATATCCTGGATCTCATACTGGAGGGCTTTGGCGGTTTCTCCTTCCTCCAGCACTTCCTCGGAGCCGTCCGGGTAGACCAGGGTGGCCTTCTCCGCGCGCACATAATTCATCACGGTGATATAAGCCTTGTCTCCGGCGATGATGCCCCGTTTGGGCAGCTTTGCCCGGAAGGTCAGATTGACGCTTCCGACCTCTTTGGTACTGGTCTTTAAGGAGATGCTCCAGGTCTCGTCGACGCCGGTGGGGTAGGGGCTCATGAGATGGTTCATGTCGGTGATTTCGCCGGACAGGAAATAAGTGACGAAAGAGAGTCCGTAGGTGCCGATATCCAGCATGGAGCCGCCGCCAAGATCCGGGTTGAAGAACCGATTGGCGGGATCGTCCTCCTTGAGGCTTCCCAGTTCCGCCTCCACAAACTTGACGGTGCCAAGTTTTCCGTCGGCGATCATCTGTTTGATCTTTTTGAAAATAGGCATGTGGAAGATGGTCATGCCCTCGCAGAGGAGCAGGCCCTTTTCCTTTGCCAGGGCGCATGCCGCCTTCATCTCCCTGTAATTGCCCCAGATGGCCTTTTCACAGAGCACGTGCTTGCCATGCTCCAGGCAGGCCATGATGCACTTATAGTGCTGGCTGTTTACGGTGGCGACGTACACGATGTCCACCTTGGGGTCGGAGAGCAGTTCCTCATAAGAGCCGTATGCCTTTTCTACGCCGTATTCCTTCTGGAAAGCCAGCGCGGAATCCAGGCTTCTTGCCGCCGCCGCATAGATGGGGTGGAGCCTGACCATGTTGTCTGCAAATTCATGGGCGATGTTGCCCAGTCCTAAAATTCCCCAGTTGAATTGTTTCATAAGTAAAAACCACCTTTCCAAGACCGGTCCGACCGGAAAAAATTGATGGATGACGCGGACGCTTCCATGTCCGGCCAACCAGGGGATTTCCCCGAGGATGCTATGTACGTACAAAAAAATATATAGGAAAAAACGAGGAAAAAAGACGGAGATAGATACCGTTCATTTCTATGATAATCGATAAACTGTAAAATGTCAAAGGGATTTTCCTTGTTTTTGCAGTGAAAATTTTCTTTAAAAATCTCATTGACAGAAAAATAAAACTGTGATAAAGTGAATTAGTAACAATGTAGATATGTACGTACAAACAGAAGAACGGATTAAAAAACGGAGAAAAGAGACATAAAGGAAAGAGCTATGGATGTTTTAGCGGTAGGCATGATGGTATGGGACATTCCGATTGCGCCCGTGCCGAAAGGGATCTTTGAGATGGAAAAGGCGGAGATCACCGCACCGGAGCCGACAACGGGGGGAGATGCCCTCAATGTGGCCGTGACCTTGGCAAAGCTGGGAGGAAAACCGGCGGTCGCAGGGCGGCTGGGCCTGGATGCGAACGGCGATGCCGTGCTCAGGAAGACGGAGGAGGCCGGAGTCGATATCTCGCAGGTGATCCGGGATGAAGAGGGAAGGACGGCGGTGTCCTATCTGCTGATTGACGAGGAGGGAGAAAAGCATGCCCTCTCCGACACGCAGATCTACCACCGGCTGACGGCGGAGGACGTGTCGGACGAGGCGATCGCCCGGTCAAGGCTCGTCTATTTCGGGAGCGCCTTCCAGATGGGGCAGATGGATCGGGGCGGGATCTTAAAGCTCTTTAAACGGGCCCACGATTTCGGAAAATGGACGGCCATGGACACGGCGCTGGCGGACGACACGGCGGACAGGGAGGTCCTCTTGGAGCAGCTTGCCCCGGCCCTCGGGGAGACGGACGTTTTTCTGCCCAGCTACAAAGAGGCGGTCCGTCTCTCGGGGGAGGAGACGCCGGAAAAGATCGCAGAGTTTTTCCAGCCCTTCGGCATCCGGATCTTTGGCGTCAAGCTGGGCGGCGAGGGCTGTTATCTGACGGACTATCAGGAAGCGTACAGACTGCCCTGCTTTTCGGATTTTCCGGTGAAGGATACCACGGGGGCAGGGGATTCCTTTGTGGGCGGTTTCCTGCGGGGGTTTCTCGCGGGCTGGGACCTGGAAAGCTGCGGGCGCTTTGCCTGTGCCGTGGCCGCCCACAACGTGTCGGCAAAAGGTGCTGCCGCGGGGGTGCCGGACTTTGATACCGTTCTGAGGTTTTTGACGAAAAAGGGATTTGAGATGAAAAAAGGATTTGAGAGGAAGAAACGGGAGGAATCAAAATGAACTTTGTACCGATGAAGGAAATTTTAAAACTGGCGGAAGAAAAGAACGTGGGATACGGCGGCTACGTGTTCTGGTCCTATGAGGTGGCGAGGGCTGCGGCGGAGGCTGCGTCCGAGCGGAACGTGCCGCTGATTCTGATGTGCGGGCAGGGGGAGATCGACATGATGGGCGGCTTTGAGGGGACGGCACGGACGGCGGCGGCCGCCTGCAAAAACGCCTCGGTCCCGGTGGCGCTCCATCTGGATCACTCGCTGAGCTTTGAAGCCTGCAATGCGGCCATCAATGCCGGATTTTCCTCCGTGATGATCGATCGTTCCGCACTGCCCTTTGAGGAAAATATCAGGGAGACAAAGAAGGTGGTGGAACGTGCCCATGCGGCGGGCGTCACGGTGGAGGGAGAGCTGGGACGCCTGGCTGGCGAGGAGGGCGACATTGCGGTGAAAGGGCCGGAGGCGGCCCAGACAGATCCGGAGGAGGCGAGGGAATTTGTGGCCCGCACCGGGATCGACTGCCTGGCGGTCAGCATCGGCACCCAGCACGGACAGTACCGGTTTGAGCCGAAGCTCAATCTGGAGAGGTTAAAAAAGATCAAAGCGGCCGTGGACGTCCCGCTGGTCCTTCACGGAGGCTCCGGCACGCCCATGGAGCAGGTACAGGAATCCATCCGGAACGGGATCCGGAAGATCAACATCTGCACGGACATCGTGATCGCCATGGGACAGCAGTATGTCCGGACGCAGGCGGAGGATGGCTTCCGTTATTCCACGGCCAGTCTGTTCCTTCCGGCATACGAGGCGGCGAAGAAAGAGATCTCCGGAAAAATGAAGGCATTTTTGCTGCAATAAAGGGGAATGGGCATGAGACAGGGAACGATACCAGGGCTGGATAAATCGAGTCCGATCCCGCTGTATTTCCAGCTTGAAAGCTGGCTGCTGGAAGAGATAAAAAACGGCACCTATCCGGTAGGGCAGTGCATACCGCCGGAGAGCCGGCTGAAAGAGATGTTCGGCGTCAGCAGGACGACGGTGCGCCAGGCGATCAACAAGCTGATCGAGTCGGGCCGGCTGGCACGGAACGGGACAAAGGGGACGATCGTCACGGTGCCGGGGAAAAAAAGCGCCAGCATCCGTTCTATGGAGCCCTTTAACCGGCAGATCGTCCGGGCCGGTCAGGTTCCGAGGACCGAGGTCCTGAAGCTTCAGATCATCCAGGCCGACGAGTTTCTGGCGGAGAAACTCCAGATCAGCCCGGGGAGCAGGGTGATCTCCATGTTCCGGCGCCGGTTCGCCGACGACGTGGCAGTCATGACGCTCCAGAGCTTCCTTCCCTATGAGACAAGCAGTTTTATTTTGGATCACGATTTTACATGGGAATCCCTCTACGAGGTCCTGTCCCTGAAAGAGGACAGGAAGCCCTACGGAGTCAAACAGAGCGTGGAGGCACAGTTCCCCACGTCGGAGGATGTCAAGCTTTTCAATATGGAGACCGTCAAACCCATTCTGAGCTTCGAGTGTCAGGACAGGAATGCGGCAGGGGAGATCGTCTCTTACAACCTGCTCCGCTACCGGGGGGACTGCATGAGGTTTGAAGTGGACGTGGTAGAGGGAACCGCCGACAGGAGCTTCTGTCCCCTGGAGGCGGCAGAGAGAACGTAGTGAGGTGATAGTTTGGAGAACAGCTATATTTTAGAGTGCGAGGGGATATCCAAGGCCTTCGGCGGCACGCAGGCCCTGGCCGACGTGGAGCTCCATATAAAAAAGGGGGAGGTCCATGCGCTTCTGGGAGAGAACGGTGCGGGGAAATCCACGCTGATGAAGATCATCATCGGGCTGTACAAGGCAGACCAGGGCTCCATTACCTTTGAGGGGAAGCCCTATTCCGCCAGGGGCCCGGCGGACGCCATGGCGGCGGGGATCTCCATGATCCATCAGGAATTAAACCCGGAGCCCTATCTCACCATTGCCGAGAGCATCTTCCTGAACAGGGAGGACGTAAAAAAGGGGATCCATTTCCTGGACAAAAAAAAGACCAATGAGCGGGCGGAAAAGATCCTGAGGGAGTTTGATTTTCCAAAGGGTGCCAGGACCATGATGGAGGATCTGACCCTGGCCCAGATGCAGATGGTGGAGATCATCAAGGCGGTATCCTGTGATTCCAGGGTCATCATCATGGATGAGCCGACCTCCTCCCTGGACAGCGAGGAGACGGAGCATCTGTTTGGCACGATCCGGGGCTTAAAAGAAAAAGGCGTGGCCATCATCTACATATCCCACCGGATGGAGGAGATTTTCGAGATCTGCGACCGGGTGTCCGTATTCCGGGACGGCCGCTATGTGGGAAGCCGGGAGATGGAAGGCGTCACCACAAAGGAACTGATCTCCATGATGGTGGGCCGCACGGTGGAGAACGTATTTCCCAAACAGGAATGTCCCATCGGGGACGTGGTCTTCCGGGTGGAGCATCTGTCCGGGAAGGGTTTTGAGGACATTTCCTTTGAGGTGCGCGCAGGGGAGATCCTGGGGATCTCCGGCCTGGTGGGTTCGGGGCGGAGCGAGACCATGCGGGCGATCTTCGGCCTGGACCCTCTGACGGGGGGAAAGATCTATCTGGAGGGGAAGGAGATCGTCATCAAGAGTGCCAGGGACGCCATTGCGAAGGGCATCGCCATGGTCAATGAGGACCGAAAAACCTACGGTCTCTGTCTTTTCCGCTCCCTCAGAGAAAATATTTCCCTTCCGAACCTGAAGCGGAAGCAGAAACGATTCATCCTGAACCAGAGACGGGAGAAGGAAGAAGTCCTGGAGGTCTCGAAAAAGCTGACGGTGAAGGCTGCGGGGATCGAGGCCGACGCCTACTCCCTTTCCGGAGGGAACCAGCAGAAGGTGGTCCTTTCCAAGTGGATCATGGCAGAGCCGAAGGTGCTGATCCTGGACGAGCCGACCAGGGGCGTGGACGTGGGCGCCAAGTCGGAGATCCATACCCTGATGTGCCGGTTTGCGGCCCAGGGCATGGCGATCATCATGATCTCCTCGGAGCTTCCGGAGGTCATGGGGATGAGCGACCGGATCCTGATCTACCACGAGGGCAGGCTCAACGGCGAAGTGTCCAGGCGGGAGATCTTGAGCGGCGGCGTCACCCAGGAAGTCATTTTGGCAAAAGAGTTCGGTGGAAAATAGAGGAGGAATCACGGTGGAGAAAAAAGAGAAAAAGATATTGGGGATGACACAGGACGAATTTCGCCTGTTCCGAAAACGCTATGGGATTGCGATGGTCATGGTGGCCATGATCATCATCCTGTCGATCGTTTCACCGACCTTCCGCACGGCGGGGAACGTGGTGAGCATCGCCCTCCAGGTGTCCATAAACGGGATCCTGGCCCTGGGGGTCGTGTTCGTGATCACGGCAGGGGGGATCGATCTGTCCATCGGTTCCATGCTGGCTCTGACCAGCGTCATCATCGGCCTCGTGTTGAATGCGACGGGGAGCATCCCGCTGGCCTGCATCGTCTCCGTTGCGGCGACGACCTTCTGCGGGTTCGTGAACGGTGCGCTGATCGCAAAATTCAACATGTTTCCCTTTGTGGTGACCCTGTCGACCCAGCTGGTGATCCGGGGGCTTGGATATGTCCTCT
Organism: uncultured Lachnotalea sp.; assembly: GCA_947066815.1. Taxonomy (GTDB): domain Bacteria; phylum Bacillota; class Clostridia; order Lachnospirales; family Lachnospiraceae; genus Lientehia. Next base: position 11,231 of record CAMSZT010000052.1, on the reverse strand, counting down.
CCGGCGGCTATTCCATGTCCCTGGCCAATGCGGACTTCAAGATGATCGGCGCCGGAAAGCTTGCCGGGATCCCCTACCCGGTGTTCATCTGGCTGGCGGTGGCGGTGATGGCCTACCTGCTCATGCACTGGACCAAGTTCGGGCGCTACATCTATGCGGTCGGCGGCAATATCAACGCCGCGGAGGCCTCCGGCGTGGACGTGTTCTGGACGAGGACGAAATCCTTCGTGATCAGCGGGTTCTGCACCGGCGTCGCCGGGATCATCATGACAAGCCGCATTTCTGCGGCCCAGCCCAACATCGGCGTGGGTTATGAGACGGACGCCATTGCGGCCTGCGTCATCGGCGGCACGTCCTTTGCCGGCGGCATCGCGACCATACCGGGGACCATGATCGGCATCGTGATCATCGGCCTGATCTACAACGGCATGAACCTTCTAGGGATCAGCTCCTACTGGCAGACCATCACCAAGGGGCTTCTCATCATCGGGGCCGTGATGCTGGACATGTTCACAAACAAGAGGAAATAGGGCAAATCCCATAAAACAGCACTTATCCCATAAGGGTTAAGGATAGAAAACAATAAAAAAGGAGGAAAAGATTGAAATGAGGAACAGGAAGAAACTGACAGCGGTTTTACTGACGGCGATGATGGCACTTAGCCTGGCGGCCTGCGGCGGAGGGAAGGAGGAGACGACGGCTCCCGAGACCAAGGCGGCCCAGGAGAGCAAGGCGGAGGAGCCGGCCCAGACAAAAGCGGAGGAGCCGGCTAAGACAGAGGCAGAGGAGCCCTCCGGCGCAGCGGCGGGCGGCGACGTGAACGGCGACGGCAAGATCATCGTGGGCTATATTGCCAAGAACACGGTCGATGCCTTCCATGCGACCCTGAACAAGACGGCGGAGGAGAAACTGGACGCCCTGGTATCCGCCGGGACCATCGATGAGTGGAAGATGTTGGACGGCCAGTCCGATCCGATCATCCAATGCAACCTGCTGGAGGATGCGCTGAACATGGGCTGCGACCTGATCGTTCTGCTCCCCGCAGAGGCGGCCGGTTCCGCACCGATCCTTGACCGTTGTAATGAGGAGGGGATCCCCTGCCTGGTGGTAAATTCCATGACGGACAATACGGAGGAGCTGGCAACCGCATTTGTGGGCTCCGACGACGTACAGGCGGGCGAGATGATGGCCGAGTTTGTCCAGTCTGCGTTCCCGGAGGGCGGCAAGTACGCCCATGTACAGGGCGTGATCGGAAACTCTGCGCAGATTCAGAGAAGCGAGGGGATCCACAACGTTCTGGATGCCGACGAAGGATGGGAGATGATGGATGAGCAGTCCGGCGAGTGGCAGGCGGAGAAGGCCGTCCGCTTTGCGGAAGACTGGCTGGGCCGCTGGGGCGACGAGCTGCTTGCGATCATCTGTGAGGACGACGGTTCCTCTGCGGCAGTACAGACGACGATGAACTCCAAGGGCAGGACCGACATGGTCTGCATCGGCGTGAACGGCGAGGCGGCGGCCCTTGACATGATCTCCAAGGGCGAAATGCAGGCGACGATCTATCAGGACGGCGCAGGGCAAGTGGGTAAAGCTGTTGAGCTGATTCCCGACATCCTTGCCGGCAAGAGCGTGGAAAAATCCTATATGATCGACTTTGTCCTGATCACCAAGGACAACGTGGATCAGTACAAGTAAACGAAACAATCTTCCGGTTCAGTCCCGGCAGACCTCCACCTCATATTTACAGAACTCTCCGTGATAACGGGAAAACGCGTAGTCGATCAAGCGGTTGTCCCGGGTCCTGGAGATCGTGCAGAAATTTAAAAGAGGTTTTCCGGGACTGACGCCCAGAAGCTCCGCGTCGCGGGCGGTGGCTTCCTCGGTGGAGATGATGTTTTTCACCATACAGGGGGCGGTCTCCGGTTTCTGGGACAGGATCTCGTAGAGGGATTCTTTTTCAAAGTCGTGGCTCAGTATGTAGCTGCAGAGGGAGTAGGGGATGTAGTTCTGCAGGGTGACCAGGGGAGTGTCGTCGGCAAAGCGGCGTCTGGACAGATAAATGACCTTGTCGCCGGGAGCAAGCTCCAGCCATCCGGCCTGGGTTTCTCCGGCAGAGATCACTTTTAAGTCGAGAAGCTCCGTGCGCGCGGTTTTTCCGGCTTTGTTTACCTGCTGATAGAAAGGCTCGAAAGAACGGATGTTGCTGGAGGGCCTTTTTTCCTGGGGGACCGTGACGAAGGTCCCTTTGCTGGTCCTGCGCTCCAGCCGGCCTTCCTGGACAAGCTCTGAGATCGCCTGGCGGATCGTGGTGCGGCTCAGGTTAAATCTGTCCCGGATCTCCATTTCAGTCGGGATACAGCTCCCGACGGGGTAGGTCCCGTTCTGGATCTCCTGGAGGATAAATCCCTTCAGCTGGTAATAGAGCGGAATAGGAGTGGACCGATCCAAACGGTAATTAGCGAAAATCATGTTGTTCTCCTTTATGGGTGCGTAAATTTTTCTTCTTACTTATAATAGGATTATAATAGGAAACAGGTAGAAAGACAACCGAAAAACGTACCGCAGAAGGAAGGAATATCATGATGTAGAGACAAAAAATCTGAAAGAAACGAGGAATAAAAACATGAGATTTGTGCCAATGAAGGATTTATTGCTGCTGGCAGGGAAAAAGGGGATCGCATACGGGGCCTTTGAGTTTTGGTCGGTGGAGACGGCGAGGGCGGCCATAAATGCGGGCTCCAGGCTGGGACTCCCCGTGATCCTGCAATGCGGACAGACGGAGATCGACATGATGGGCGGTTTCGAGGCGACCGCGGCCACGGTGAGGATTGCGGCTGCGGATACCAAGGTACCGATTGCGCTTCATCTGGACCATTCCCTGAGCTATGAAGCCTGCAATGCGGCCATCGATGCCGGCTTCTCCTCCGTCATGATCGATATGTCCGCAAGGCCCCTGGAGGAAAACATAGAAGAGACCGTCCGGGTCGCAGAACGGGCCCGCCCGGAGGGCGTGACCGTGGAGGCGGAGCTGGGACGCCTGGTCGGGGAGGAGGGCGCCATCGCGGTCAAAGGGCCGGAGGCGGCGCAGACAGATCCAAAGGAGGCAGAACGGTTTGTAAGAGAGACGGGGATCGACTGCCTGGCGGTCAGCATCGGCACCCAGCACGGCCAGTATCGGTTTGAACCAAAACTGAATATCGAACGGCTGAAGAAGATCCGGGAGGCCGTCCGGATCCCGCTGGTGCTCCACGGCGGCTCCGGGACCCCCATGGGGCAGGTCCAGGAGGCGATCCGCAACGGGATCAACAAGGTGAATATCTGCACGGACATTGTCGTGGCCATGGGAGAGCAGTACACGAGGACGCAGGGAGCGGAGGACTTTCGGTATACGACGGCAAACCTGTTCACGCCGGCCTGCGAGGCGGCGGAGCGGGTGATCACGGAGAAGATGAGGGCCTTTGCCCTGATGGACCTGTATTGAGGGAGGACTTATGGAATATATCAATCTGACAGAAGGACTCAGGTTTTCGCGGATTGTCCAGGGCTTCTGGCGCCTGACGGACTGGAACATGACCACGGACGAGCTGATCGCCTTTATGGAGGGATGCCTGGAGCGGGGCGTCACCACCTTTGACACGGCGGAGGTCTACGGGGATACGGAGTGTGAGCGGCAGATGGGGCTGGCCTTTGCGAAACGGCCGGATCTTCGGGAAAAGATCCAGCTTGTCTCCAAGACCGGGATCTACAAGACAGAGATCAACGGGGAGACCTTCGGCTATTACGATACGACCTATGACAGGCTGATGCGGTCCTGCAAGGAGGCGCTCTCGAGGCTTCGGTGCGGCCATCTGGACCTGTACCTGATCCACAGGGAGGATCCCTGCTTTGACTGCCATGAGACGGCCAGGGCCCTAAAAGACATGAAGAAGCAGGGACTCATCCGGGAAGCCGGGGTCTCCAATTTTGACCCCTTCAAGTTCGAGGCCCTGAACGAGGCCATGGACGGAGCGCTTGCCACCAATCAGATCGAGTGGAATCCGGGCTGTTTTGAACATTTCGATTCCGGCATGATGGATCTTCTGGTGCGGAAGCGGATCCATCCGATGGTCTGGTCCCCCCTGGCCGGAGGCCGGCTGTTCACCTCCGGCGAGCCGGTCTATAAAAAGGCTCTTGCGAAGATCGAGGAGATCGCAGAGCGCCATCAGACGGCTCCCGAGACCATCGTGTACGCCTGGATCCTGTACCACCCGGCGGGGGCGCTGCCCCTTTCCGGCAGCAACAAGTTAGAGCGGCTGGACAAGGCCGCTGCCGCCCTTGACGTGAAGCTGGCCCATCATGAGTGGTATGAGATCTACACGGCCAGCGGGCAGCAGGTGCTGCGGTAAAACTTTCCGGGTATCAGCCGGCGTGTGACAAGATTCCCTGTTTTCATGCTCCACCGGTTGTGATATGATAGGGGAAGCAGCATGGAGCGATAACGTGTTTGAATATGGATCATAGGGAAGGAGCCATACAATGCATACCATGGAGAAGGTACTGGTCATCGGCAGTCCGGGAAGTGGAAAAAGCACGTTTTCCCGGAGATTGCGGGAGATTACCGGGCTTCCCCTCTTTTATCTGGACCTGCTCTGGCACAGGGTGGATAAAACCACCTGTTCCAGGGAGGAATTTGACCGGGAGCTGGGGGAGATCCTGAAGAGAGAGGAGTGGATCCTGGACGGAAATTATGCCAGGACGCTTCCCCTGCGGCTTGCGGCCTGCGATACGGTGTTCTGGCTGGATTATCCCCCGGAGGTCTGCCTGGAGGGCATCCGGGAGCGAAGGGGGAAACCCAGGGAGGACATGCCCTGGATCGAAATGGAAGAAGACGAAGAATTCATGGAATACGTCCGAAGTTTTCCGGCTGTCAGGCGACAGGAGATCCAAAGACATCTGGAAGAACATCCGGAAAAGAAGATCGTGGTCTTTCATTCCAGAGGAGAGTCGGAGACGTTTCTGGCCAGTTTAAAATGATCGTCTGCTGTTCGGACGGGACGAGGCCGGTTATCTTTAAAATTGAAAGAATAAATCAGGCTTGCCATCGGAAAAAATCTGTGGTATGCTGATAGACAGATTTGATTGCTGAGAGAGGTGAAAGGATGAGTAGCACCAGATAACAGACTTTTGAGACATGAAGACGATTTTGGGACAGTGCCCGGAGTGGCGCTGTAATTCATGTTGCCAAAGGTTTGGGTGCTTCTCATGGCCTCTCTTTTTTGCGTCCGGATTTTTATGGGGGCAGGCAATTGCGAGCCCGGAATGGGGGGCATGTTCTTTGGCGGCATGGCATTTTGAGATGGGAGGAATGCATATGTCACGGATTCAGGTCACGGATCTCACCTTCTGCTACGAGGGAAGTTTTGACGATATTTTTGAACAGGTTTCCTTTGCCTTTGACTCCGACTGGAGGGTGGGACTGATCGGCAGGAACGGAAAGGGGAAGACGACGTTTTTGAGGCTTCTTCTGGGAGAATACGCTTATGCGGGGGACATTTCATCCCCGGTGCGGTTCGATTATTTTCCCTATGAGATTCCGGAAGAGAGGATGGCGCAATGTGCCTGGGAGTTTTTGCAGGAACTGAAGGGGGGCTGCGAGGAGTGGCGGGTCATCTGTGAGCTTTCGAAGCTGAATGCCTCCGCAGAGCTTTTGTACCGTCCCTTCGGGAGCTTAAGCCACGGGGAACGGACCAAGGTGCTCCTGGCGGTCCTGTTCTCCGGCGAGAATGATTTTCTGCTGGTCGATGAGCCCACCAACCACCTGGACCAAGCGGCGAGGGAGACGGTCAAGCAGTATCTGAAGGGGAAAAGGAGCTTTCTGCTGGTGTCCCACGACCGGGACCTTCTGGACGCCTGCGTCGACCATGTGCTGGTGCTGAACCGGAAATCCATCGAGGTGCAGAACGGAAATTTTTCCGTCTGGTGGGAGAACAAGGCCCGCAGGGATCATTTTGCGGAGGCGGAGAATGAAAAGCATCGGAGGGAGATCGCCGCCTTAAGGCGGGCGGTGGACCAGAGCGGCCGCTGGGCGCAGAAGAACGAGAACACGAAGATCGGATTTGACCCGGCGAGGGAGCCGGACCGGTGTAAGGGGACCAGGCCCTACATCGGCGCCAAGACTAAAAAAATGCAGAAACGGGTCAAGAGCTATGAGAGGCGGATGGAGCGGGAGATCGAGGCCAAGGAGGGACTTCTGGAGGATCTGGAGCGCCCCGTCCCCCTGCGCCTGTATCCCCTGTCCTACCACAAGGAGCGGCTGATTCTGGCGAAGGAATTGTCGGCGGGATACGCCGGGAGCGGGAGGGACGTGCTGGAGGGCTTTTCTTTTGAGTTAAAACAGGGGGAGCGGGTGTTCCTGCACGGGGAGAACGGCTGCGGGAAGTCCACGTTTTTGAAGGTGATTTTGGGCCGGGCCGGCCGTCCGGAGGAAGGAGTGCGCATCCGCTCGGGAGAACTCCTTGTGGGCTCCGGGCTGGTGATCTCCTATATCGATCAGGATACCGGTTTCTTAAAAGGGAACATTCCGGATTTTTGCCGGAAGAGGGGGCTTGACGAGAGTCTTTTCTGCGCCCTGCTCAGACAGCTTGACCTGGAACGGGTCCAGTTTGCGAAGGGGATGGAGGAGTTTTCCGAGGGCCAGAAGAAAAAAGTCCTGATCGCGGCAAGTCTCGCGACGCCGGCCCATCTGTACCTCTGGGACGAACCGTTAAACTATATCGACGTGTTTTCCAGGATGCAGATTGAGGAGCTTCTGACGGCCGTGCGCCCCACCATGCTGGTGGTGGAACATGACGTCCGTTTCCGTGAGACGGTTGCGACCCGGGTGGTGGAGATGTGACGATCTGCATGGCGGCGGGAAAAGGAGCCGGGCATTGGAAGGGAGGGCTTCCGATGCCCGGCTTTTGCTCATATCAGGGGGGCCGTCAGCGCGCAGGCTTTTTTTCCCTTCTCGTCACGAACAGGAAGAACAGGAAGCAGACGGCGAAGAGGATCCCGCAGACCGCAAGGTCCAGGAATGCGGGAAGGCCGTCGTGGAGGGGCAGGGACTCCCAGGCCCTGGAGATGCCCATGGAGAGGAGGGCGGACGCGGCCGGCCGGAGCAGTTCGTAGACGGGGGAAAAGGGCAGTTCGATCTTCTTCCTGAGAAAGAACAGGTGCAGGAAGGTCAGGATCAGCTCACTGGCAAGGAGGCCGTAGAGGTAGGCACGGATGCCCATGCGGGGGATGAGGAGGACCACGAACAGAAGCCGCACGGCGAGGCTTGCGGCGGAGTGGAAGAAGGTGGTCTTGGTGTCCCCCAGGCCGTTGATGACGCTCCCGGCGGTTCCGGATACGTAGAGGAAGGGGCAGAGCCAGGCCAGGACCGTGAGGAAGCTTCCGGCCAGGTCGTTGCCGAAGACCACGGGGCCGATCTGCTCCCCGAACCGGAGGAAGAGGCCGGCGAAGAGGATACCGATGTAGAGGCTGTAGCGGATGGAAAAGCCGGCGGAGGCGTTGACCCGGTCAAAGGCGCCCCCCGACTGGGCGGCCGCAATGTGGGGCAGGAGCATGACAGAGAGGGACCCGGTGATGGCCGTGGGGAACAGAATAAAAGGCAGGGCCATGCCGGTCAGGACTCCGTACGTGCCGAGGGCGTCGGCGGCGGAGAGGCCGTAGGTTTTCAGACACCCGGGGATCATGATGGCCTCAAGGCTCTGGAGGACGCTCAAGATCAGGCGGTTTCCCATGAGGGGGAGCGCCATGGCGAAAAGCCCTCCCCAGAGGAGCCTTGCGGGGCGGGAGGAGCCCCCGTCCTTCCTGCGGGGGCGCAGGGAAAAGGCCAGAAGGCTGGTGAAGAGGGCGCCCGCCTCCCCGGCCAGGTGGCCGACGACTGCGTAGACGGCCGTGATCTCTTTTCCGGAGGTCTCCGCCACGTGGATGACGGCGACCACGGTCAGGATGCGGACCAGCTGTTCCACGAGCTGGGCGGCCGCCGGAATCTGGGCCTTGCTGATGCCGTAATAGTAGCCGCAGATGCAGGCGTGGACGGCGCTTAAGGGAACGGAAAAAGATAGGATCCGGAGCAGATGTTCCGCCCTCGGCTCCAAAAACACGCGCTCCGCCAGAAAAGGGGCGAAGCGGTAGATGATGAAGGCGGCGGCCGCCGCCAGGGAGAGGGCCAGGGAGAGTCCGCAGGCCAGATAGCGGCGGCTGTCCCCCTCGTCTTTTTTTCGGAATTCCGCGGCCACGAAGCGGGAGACGGCGGTCTGGACGGCTCCGCAGCAGAGGGAGAAGCAGATGCCGTAGACCGGGTAGACCAGCTGATACAGTCCCATGGCTTCGGTGCTGATCTTGTGGGAGAGGAAGATCCGGTAAAAAAAGCCGGCGATCCGGGCGATGACGCCGGATGCGGTCAAAAGGAGCGTGCCGAATAGCAAAGGGCTTTTCTGTCTGTTTTTCTTCATGGAGGGACCTCGAACGGGATAAAGGGTAAGATACCTTTCAGTATATTCCGGAATGCTTGTCCGAAATGCCTCCGGGATGCGGATCGGTCTCCGGGGCTTTTCTGCCATGTGCTCCGGAATGTGCCGGACACATATTGACTTTGTGCGGATTTTGATTATAATAAAACATATGATTCAGAACATATGATTCAAAACAAATGCTTTTAAATGGAAAGGGGGAGCGGAATGCCGCCAAAAGCAAAATTCACCAAGGAGGAAATTATGGAAGCCGCGTTGAGGATCGTCAAAACCGATGGATTTGATGCCTTGACTTCCAGAGAATTGGGGGCGCGTCTCGGCAGCTCGGCGAGACCGATCTTTACCGTGTTTAAAAGTATGGAAGAGGTGCAGCAGGGCGTGATGAAGTCTGCCAGGGCCTTGTATAAGGAGTATGTCGACAAAGGTTTGGCAGAGGAGCGCCCGTTTAAAGGCTTGGGAACGCAGTACATTCTCTTTTCGGTTCATGAGCCAAAGCTTTTTCAACTGATGTTCATGACGGGACGGCCGCAGATACCGGATTTACCGGGCGTGCTGCCATTGATCGAGGAGAGTTATGAGAAAATTCTCGCATCCATCCGGGATGATTACGGGATCTCTGCGCCTTTGGCTGAAAAGCTTTATCACCACCTCTGGATATATACCCACGGCATCGCGACGCTCTGTGCCACCGGAATGTGCCGCTTTACGGGCGCCGAGATCAACTCGATGATGACAGAGGTCTTTACGAGTATTTTGGAACACGTGAGGGAGGGGGAAGACCGTGATTGAGGTGAAAAACGTGACAAAGTCATATGGAAACGGGGAGAGCCGGTCCTGGGTCCTGCGGGGGATCAGCTTTGAGATCAAAGACGGGGATTTTGTGGTGATCCTCGGTGCGTCGGGCTCGGGAAAGTCTACTTTGTTGAATGTGGTTTCGGGGCTTGAACGGCCAGACGGCGGCGAAGTGTCTTATGGCGGAAGGGATATCACGTCGCTTTCCGACGATCTGCTGACGAGGTTCCGCAAGAAAAATGTCGGGTTTGTTTTTCAGCAATATTATTTGCTCCCCCATATGGATGTCGACGGAAATGTGAGAATGGGGGCGGATCTGGCTGATAACAGGGATTATAGGGCGGTGATCGAAGCGGTCGGGCTTGGGGGGGGAACTGCATAAATATCCCGGTGAGCTTTCCGGGGGCGAGCAGCAGAGGGTTTCTGTCGCGAGGGCGTTGGCGAAAAAGCCCAGGGTCCTGTTCCTTGACGAGCCGACGGGCGCATTGGATGAGCGGACGGGCCGACAGGTGTTGGACTATGTCTGCAAGCTGAAATGCAGGTATGGCTTTACGATGGTGATGGTGACGCACAATCTGAATCTTGCGGAAATGGCTAAAACGGTCATCAGAATGAACCGCGGCGGCATATCAGACATTTATCGAAACGAAGTGCAAAAGACCGCCTATGAGATTGGATGGTGACGACGGGATGATTGGAATGAGAAATGTCTCAAAGCTCATTGGTGTTTTCGTGATCTCCTGCTGTGCCGTACTGGTATGCACGATGTTTTTGAATTTCTATTTGGACGTTCGGTCTGTCGAGGGCGGGATCACGTCGGAGATTTTGATGGTTTTTTATAATGCCCAGGTATCCACGGCGAAGGTCGTCTGCCTTGTGAGCGGCGGCTGTCTGCTGGTCACCTCGGTCGTCATACTGATGTTTTACATCAAGCATTATATTGATACCCACAGGAAGGAGCTTGGTATCTTAAAGGCCCTCGATTATTCCAATTTCCATGTGGCGAAAAATTTCTGGGTATTTGGGATCAGTGCGCTGGGCGGAACCACGATCGGTTTTGGCGGAGCCTTTCTTCTCATGCCGAGGTTTTATGCCTTGCAAAATGAGGAAAATTTACTTCCGGAGCTGGCGGTCCATTTTCATCCGATCGTTCTGCTTTCTTTCGTGGTGCTGCCGACGCTCTTTTTTATGGTGCTTTCGATCGGTTACGCCTGGTGTCAATTGCGCAGGCCCGTGCTGCTGCTTCTGAAGGAAGGCCTGCCGGCCGTCCGGAAACCGCCGAAGGGCAAAATGGGAAAAGACAGGGGGCTCTCTTTTATAGGGGATTTGAAAAAGAATACCTTGAAGTCGAAAAAAACGCTGGTCTTTTTTATTGTCTTTGCTTCGTTCTGTTTTTCTGCCATGACGCAGATGTCTTTTAGCATGAACGATCTGTCGAGTGAAATGATGGGGCGATGACGCTCCTGATCGGTCTTTCCCTGGCCTTCACCACGTTATTTCTCGCCATTACGACGGTGATAAGGGGGAATACGAAGATGATCGCGATGATGCGGGTTTTTGGCTATTCTCAGAAGGAATGCTGCAGGGCGATCCTCGGCGGATACAGGCCGATGTCTTATTTTGGCTTCGCGGTAGGAACGGTTTATCAGTACGCACTGCTCCGGGTCATGGTTGACGTCGTTTTCCGGGACGTGGAGGGGATTCCCGTTTATCGGTTTGACGTTCCTGTCATGTCTGTCTCGCTCGCGGCTTTTATCGTGGTTTATGAAACGCTGATGTTTGTGTATTCGGGCAAGATCAGGAAGGTTTCCATCAAGGAGATCATGCTGGAATGAAAATAAGGTTTTGGGAAAAGGAGTGCTTGACAAAAATACCGTGGGGTGGTATAGTCCCGTCTTTGACAGTTTATAAGATCATAAAACGCTGTATAGCCTTTATTTCCAA
>CAMSZT010000051.1 GCA_947066815.1 uncultured Lachnotalea sp. | reverse complement strand
CCTCCAGGGCCCACACCTCCATCTCGCCGAACCGCTGGCCGCCGAACTGGGCCTTTCCGCCCAGGGGCTGCTGGGTCACCAGGGAATAAGGGCCGGTGGAGCGGGCATGGATCTTGTCGTCCACCAGATGATGCAGCTTCAGATAATGCATGTGGCCGATGGTGACGGGGCTGTCGAAATACTCGCCGGTCCGCCCGTCGCGGAGACGAACCTTGCCGTCCCTGCGGATCGGCACGCCCTTCCACAGCTCCCTGTGATCCTTGTTCTCCTCCAGGAAGCCCATGACTCCCGGCTGCAGGGAGTCCCGGTATTTTTTCTCAAATTCTTCCCACTCCAGGTTGACATAGTCGTTGGCCAGATCCAGAGTATCCATGATATCGTCCTCGTCCGCCCCGTCAAACACCGGAGTGGACACATTGAAACCCAGCGCCTTGGCAGCGAGGGAGAGATGGATCTCCAGCACCTGCCCGATATTCATACGGGAAGGCACGCCCAGGGGATTTAACACGATATCCAGCGGACGCCCGTTGGGAAGGAACGGCATATCCTCCACGGGAAGCACCCGTGAGACCACACCCTTGTTCCCGTGACGGCCCGCCATCTTGTCACCGACGGAAATCTTTCTCTTCTGCGCAATATAAATGCGCACCGTCTCATTGACGCCGGGGGAAAGCTCGTCGCCGTTCTCCCTGGTAAACACCTTGGCGTCCACCACGATGCCGTAGGCGCCGTGAGGCACCTTCAGGGAAGTATCTCGGACCTCCCTGGCCTTTTCACCGAAAATGGCCCTCAGAAGCCGCTCTTCCGCCGTCAGCTCCGTCTCTCCCTTGGGAGTGACCTTGCCCACCAGGATGTCTCCTGCCCGGACCTCCGCGCCGATGCGGATGATGCCCCGCTCGTCCAGATCCTTCAGGGCGTCCTCGCCCACGCCGGGAACGTCTCTCGTGATCTCCTCCGGCCCCAGCTTCGTATCTCTCGCCTCCGCCTCGTATTCCTCGATATGGACGGAAGTATACACGTCGTCCTGCACCAGACGCTCGCTCAGCAAAACGGCGTCCTCGTAGTTATATCCTTCCCAGGTCATAAATCCGATCAGCGGATTCTTACCCAGGGCGATTTCTCCGTTTCTCGTAGAGGGACCGTCGGCAATGACCTCCCCCGCCTCCACCCGGTCCCCCTTGGACACGATGGGCTTCTGGTTATAGCAGTTGCTCTGATTGCTTCTCGCAAACTTGGTCAGGCGGTATACGTCCCTGCCCCCGTCCTCATTCCGGACCACGATTTCATTGGAGGCGGAGCGCTCCACCACACCGGCCCGCTTCGCCACCATGCAGACGCCGGAGTCCACGGCCTCCTTGCCCTCCATGCCGGTGCCCACCACGGGAGCCTCGGTGGAAAGGAGCGGCACTGCCTGCCTCTGCATGTTGGAGCCCATCAGGGCGCGGTTGGCGTCGTCGTTCTCCAGGAAAGGGATCATGGCCGTGGCCGCGGAGAACACCATCTTCGGCGAGACGTCCATCAGATCCACTTTTCTCTTCTCAAACTCCGACGTTTCGTCCCGAAAACGGCCGGATACGTTATTTCTCACAAAATGTCCTTCTTCATCCAGGGCCTCGTTGGCCTGGGCGACGATGTAATTGTCCTCCTCGTCGGCCGTCAGGTACACCACCTCGTCGGTGACGACCGGGTTCTTGGGATCCGCGGTCTTATCCACGATCCGGTAGGGGGCCTCCACAAAGCCGTACTGGTTCACCCTCGCGTAGGTTGCCAGGGAGTTGATGAGGCCGATGTTGGGACCCTCCGGCGTCTCGATGGGACACATCCTCCCGTAATGGGAGTAATGCACGTCTCGGACCTCGAACCCGGCCCGCTCCCTGGAAAGTCCGCCGGGGCCAAGGGCCGAAAGACGCCTCTTGTGGGTCAGCTCCGCCAGAGGATTGTTCTGGTCCATGAACTGGGAGAGCTGGGAGCTCCCGAAAAACTCCTTCACCGCGGCCGTCACCGGCTTGATGTTGATCAGGGACTGGGGCGTGATGCCCTCGATGTCCTGGGTCGTCATCCGCTCCCGGACCACCCGCTCCATCCTGGAAAGGCCGATCCGGTACTGATTCTGGAGGAGCTCGCCCACGGCGCGGATCCTCCGGTTGCCCAGATGGTCGATGTCGTCGTCGTTTCCGATGCCCTCCTCCAGGTGCATGTTATAATTGATGGAGGCGATGATGTCCTCCCTGGTGATATGCTTGGGGATCAGATCGTGGACATGCCTGTGAAGGGCCTCCTTCAGTTCCTCCTCGGAAGCCCCGGCATATTCTTCCAGTATAGGTTTTAACGCCGGGTAGAATACTGATTCTGTGATCCCCGCGTCCTTCGGTTCAAAATCCACATATTTCGAGAGATCCACCATCAGGTTGGAGAGCACCTTCACCCTCCGGTTCTCCGTCTCGATGTACACAAAGGGAACTGCCGCATCCTGGATCTCGGCCGCCAGCGTCTTGGAAAGCTTTGTGCCGGCCTCCGCCAGGATCTCCCCCGTCTCCGCGTCCACCACGTCCTCCGCCAGGACATGGCCCGCGATCCGGTTCTTAAAATGAAGCTTTTTGTTGAATTTATAACGGCCCACCTTCGCCAGGTCGTATCTTCTGGGGTCGAAGAACATGCTGTTCAGGAGGCTCTCCGCACTGTCCACGGAAAGGGGTTCTCCGGGACGGATCTTCTTGTACAGCTCCAGAAGGCCGCTCTCATAATTATCCGAAGTATCTTTGGCGATGCTGGCCTCGATCTTCGGCTCGTCGCCGAAAAGCTCCCGGATCTCCGCGTTGGTCCCGATGCCGAGCGCCCGGACCAGTACGGTGACCGGCACCTTCCTCGTCCTGTCCACACGGGCAAAAAACACGTCGTTGGAATCCGTCTCATACTCCAGCCAGGCGCCCCGGTTGGGGATGACCGTACAGGAATACAGGGTTTTGCCCACTTTGTCATGGGCGATCCCGTAATAAATGCCCGGCGAACGGACCAGCTGGCTTACGATCACCCGCTCGGCGCCGTTGATCACGAACGATCCGGTATCTGTCATAAGGGGCAGGTCACCCATGAAGATCTCATGCTCGCTGATCTCATCTGTTTCCTTATTCATCAGACGTACACGCACCTTGAGCGGCGCCGCATAGGTCGCATCTCGTTCCTTGCATTCCTCGATGGTATATTTGATATCGTCTTTACATAAGGTAAAATCAGCAAACTCCAGGCTCAAATGTCCGCCGAAATCCGCGATGGGAGAGATATCCTCAAAGACTTCCTTCAGTCCCTCGTTCAGGAACCACTGATAGGAATCCTTCTGGATCTCGATCAGGTTCGGCATTTCAAGGACTTCTTTCTGCCTCGAATAGCTCATCCTGATGCCTTTACCGGCTTTCACCGGGCGTATTCTGCAATTTTCCATTGACCGTTCACCCCTGTTTTCTTTCTTATCAACTGCGAGTCATCCATAGGTCTTCATGGCTTCAGGGCACATGAAACCACAATAGCGTACATTACATCTTACCACCTTGAGGTCAGGCTGTCAATTCATTTTTTTCTTATAATTTCCATTTTTTACATCTTTTATGCATTTTCTCTTCTCTACCTGCTTGCAACTTGCCCGGAATAATGATATAATCCAGAATGTCTGTCCAGGCTTTATTGCCTGCATGTGAAAAAAATTCAGGAGGTACTCCCGATGCCCTTATGGTTGACAATCATACTTATCATTCTGGCGGTCCTGGTCGCTATCCTGGCCGGCCTTTATTTTCTGGGGACAAAGATGCAGAAAAAGCAGGCCCAGCAGCAGTCCATGATGGAAGCCATGGCCCAGACTGTATCCATGCTGATCATCGATAAAAAGCGGCTGAGACTCAGAGACGCCGGACTCCCCAAGATGGTATACGAGCAGACGCCGAAATATCTGCGCAGAGCCAAGGTTCCCATCGTGAAAGCAAAGATCGGGCCCAAGATCATGACCATGATGTGCGATGAGAAGGTGTTCGCCGTCCTCCCGGTCAAGCAGGAGGCCAAGGTGGTCATCAGCGGCATCTACATCACTGCTGTAAAAAGTGTCCGCGGAGGGGCGATCACCCCCCCGCCCAAAAAGAAAAAACGGTTTGGGAAGAAAAAAGACAAGGCTGCTGACACAAAAAACACCGCAAAGAGCGGCGGCAAAAAACAGAAATAGCAACCCCTGCACAGTAAACCCGCCTGCGGCAGCCGCAGGCGGGTTTTTCCCGCTTCTCTATTCTTTATCCTTCCTTCGCCCATCCGTAGGAACACTTCACCGCGCGATCCCAGCCCCGGATCTTCTTCTCCCGCTCTTCCCCGGATATCTCCGGCCGGAAGACGCGGTCGATCTCCCAGTTCTCTCGGATGTCGTCCACACTCTTCCAGTAGCCGACGGCCAGCCCTGCCAGATAAGCGGCCCCCATGGCCGTCGTCTCCACGCAGCGGGGGCGGTGGACCGGCGCATCGCTTATATCCGCCTGCATCTGCATAAGAAGATTGTTGGCACTGGCGCCTCCATCCACCCTGAGAGCACTGAGATCCATACCGGAATCCGCCTTCATGGCCTTCAGCACATCCTCCGTCTGATAGCAGATGGACTCCAGGGTCGCCCGCACGATGTGATACTTGTTCACGCCCCTGGTCAGCCCCACCACGGCGCCCCTGGCATACTGATCCCAATGGGGCGCCCCCAGCCCCGTAAAGGCGGGCACCACATAGCATCCGCCGGTGTCCTCCACCTTTTTCGCCATATACTCCGAATCCATGGCCGAGTCGATGAACTTAAGCTCGTCCCGGAGCCACTGGATCGCCGCCCCGGCCACGAAAACGGATCCCTCCAGCGCGTAGGTCACCTTCCCGTCCAGCCCCCAGGCGATGGTGGTCACCAGGCCGTTTTTCGAATAGATCGGCGTATCTCCCGTGTTCATCAGCAAAAAGCCGCCGGTCCCGTAGGTATTCTTCGCTTCCCCCGCGTTAAAACAGGTCTGCCCGAAGAGCGCCGCCTGCTGGTCCCCCGCCGCCCCGCCGATGGGGATCGGGGCGCCGAAAAACTGGGGATCGCACTCCCCGTAGACACAGCTGGAAGGCTTCACCTCCGGAAGCATGCACTCCGGGATCCCAAGCCCCTCGAGGATCTCCGCGTCCCAGCTCAGCGTACGGATGTTAAAGAGCATGGTGCGGGACGCATTGGAGTAGTCCGTCACATGGACCTTTCCTTTGGTCAGCTTCCAGATCAGCCAGGTCTCCACCGTCCCGAACAGAAGCTCTCCCCGTCCGGCCCGCTCCGCGGCCCCCTCCACGTGATCCAGGATCCACCGGATCTTTGTGGCGGAAAAGTAGGCGTCGATGACCAGGCCGGTCTTATCCCGGTAGGCGTCCACCAGTCCTTTTTCCTTCAGGGAGTCGCAGTATCCCGCGGTCCTGCGGCACTGCCACACGATCGCATGGTAAATGGGCGTCCCCGTTGCCTTGTCCCACACGACGGCCGTCTCCCGCTGGTTGGTGATGCCGATGGCCGCGATATCCGCCGCCGTCGCCCCCACGTTTTCCATGGCCTTTAACGCCACCTCAAGCTGGGTGGACCAGATCTCCTCCGCATCGTGCTCGACCCAGCCCGGTTTCGGAAAAAACTGGGTAAATTCCTTCTGGGCGACGCTGCACATCTCTCCCTTCTCATTGAACAGGATACACCGGTTGCTGGTGGTCCCCGAATCCAGAGCCATCACATACTTTGTCATGCTTCCTCCTCCTTTGCCTCCCGCTTTCCCATCGCGGGTCTCAAGATCATCTCACCTCTTAAAACAGAGCTACATCTCCCACACCGCCGGATCTGTCGCGGAGACGGAGATCGCCCCCGCCGACAGAGCGCGGATCACATCCTCCTTGCCGGAAATAAGGCCGCCCGCGATGACCGGGACTTTCACCGTCCGCTTTACATTCCGTATGATCCCGGGCATGATCCCCGGGAGCATCTCCAGCATATCCGGCTCCGCCGCCCTCACCTGTCTCGGTACGTTTTTAAGAGACATGGAATCCAGGATAAATACCCGCAGGACCGTGTAAAGCCCGCATTCCCCCGCTTTCCGGATGAGCTGCGGCTTCGTCGAGATGATCCCGTCAGCCTCCGTATGGGAACGGATAAAATCCACCGCGACCTCTTTTCCGCCAAGCCCCTCGATCAGGTCCAGATGGACGATGACCGCCTTTCCCGCTTCCTTCACCCGCCCGGCGATCTCTTCGATGCTGCACACAGTTCCGTACAGGATGAAGACCACCCGCACATTCCGGCACCGGCAGGCCGTTTCCAGCCCCGCCTCATCCTTTACGGCGGCGATGACCGGATTATTTTCCATCAGCCTGTAAAACTCTGCATTCATGCGGCCCCTTTCCGGCAAATGCCTTCTCCTGAAGAACGATCTCTCCATATGATAAAAAGCGTATAGAAACAAACATCAGCCCGTCTGCCATGTTTCCTACGCTCTCATCCTCTCAACATGCGATTGATTCAAATTTAACATATCGCGCGTCATTTTTCAATACCAAACCATAGATTTTACCAATATAAAATTTTCTTTTTCCGATCCCCATCCGCAATTTTGCACGGATGCCGCCCCTTGACAACCGGTTTTTTCAATGTTATATTAAGTACAACTGAATAACAACTGCGAGAGTCTGAGAGGCAATGGATAAACACGGATGTGTTTGTTTCTATTGCCTTTTTTGATTACACAGGCCCTCACCCCGCAGACACAGGAAAACAAGGAGGAAGCTTCTTATGGAAAAAGATACCAGACCTTATATCCCCTGGCAACTGGCAGACGACTTTATGACTGCAGTCTTTGTAAAGCTGGGACTTCCGGAACCGGATGCCAGGCTCTGCTCCGACGTGCTCTTGGAGAGCGACCGCCGGGGCATCGAGAGCCACGGCTGCAATCGTTTCAAGCCCATCTATGTGGACCGCATCCGGGCCGGGATCCTGAATCCGGTCACAAAGATCGAGATCTTAAAGGAGACCCCCACCACCGCCGTCCTCGACGCGAACGACGGCATGGGCATGGTCGCCTCCAAAAAGGCCATGGAGCTGTGCATCGAGAAGGCCCATAAATACGGCATGGGCATGGCGGCCGTGCGGAATTCCTCCCACTACGGCATCGCCGGATACTGGGCCACCATGGCGACAAAAGAAAACATGATCGGCATCACCGGCACCAACGCCCGGCCCTCCATCGCCCCCACCTTCGGCGTGGAGAACATGCTGGGAACCAACCCTCTGACCTTTGGCATCCCCACCGACGAGGACTTTCCCTTCGTGCTGGACTGCGCCACCTCCATCATCCAGAACGGGAAGATCGAGTATTACGCCCGCATCGGCCACGACGTCCCGGCCGGCATGGTCATCGGGAGGGACGGCTCGGAACTGACCGACAGCGAACAGATCTTAAAAGACATCCGCAGCCAGAAGGCGGCCCTGGCCCCCTTAGGCGGCCTCGGCGAGCTCTTCGCCGGCTACAAAGGCTACGGCTATGCCACGGTCGTGGAGATCCTCTCGGCCGCCCTCCAGTCCGGCCTCTTCCTAAAAGCCCTGGACGGCAAGAACGAGGAGGGGAACCTTCGCCCCTACCATCTGGGCCATTTCTTCGTGGCCATCGACACGGAAGCCTTCCTGGGGGCCGAAGCCTTCAAAAAGACCTGCGGCGACATCTTAAGGCAGCTCAGGGCCTCCGAAAAAGCGCCGGGCCAGTCCCGCATCTACACGGCCGGCGAAAAAGAATACGACATATGGATGTACCGGAAGGACAGGGGCGTTCCCATAACGGAAGCCGTCCAGAAAGAGTTTATCCAAATGCGGGACGAATTCGGCCTGGCGGAATTCCGGTTCCCCTTTGAGGCTCCCTGATGCTTCCCTAATAAAACAGGGTTCCTCCTTTTACTAAAATGAAATCCTTGACAGAAAATCCGCAAGCAAGTATGCTTATTACAAGAACTTTTTCCGATGACTTTTAAAAATATACTTGCAAAAGGTGGAACAGGCATATGGCAGTGACTCCGGAGATCCGAAAATTAAACAAGCGCAACGCATATTTATACATTTACCGGCATAAGGAATGCTCCAAGCAGGAGCTGGCATCCAGCGTGGGACAGAGCCTGCCGACGGTCAATCAGAATCTGAATGAACTGCAGGAGGAGGGCTTTGTCCGCATTGCGGGACACTATAAGTCCACCGGCGGCCGCAAGCCCATGGTCTTACAGTGTACTCCGGCGGCGCGGATCGCCGTGGGCGTACAGATCCTCTCCGGCCAGGTTACCGCTGTACTGCTCGATCTGTACGGGGAGGTCCTTTCCTGCGAAGTCCTCAAAGAACCTTATTCCAATGACGAAGCCTATTTTCAGAAGACCGGCCGTTTCATTGCCGATTTTGTAGACCTGGCCGGATACCCGGAGGAACGGCTTCTGGGGATCGCCATCGCCACCCAGGGCGTTGCCGATTACGACCACAAAAGGCTGGTCTACGGCCGGATCCTAAACAATTACGGTCTCTCCTCCGACCAGCTCTCCGCCTACATCGGAAGGCCCTGCATCCTGATGCACGACAGTGAGACCGCCGCCTTTGCCGAGAGCTTCCACCGGCCGAATCTGCGGGACTCCAGCTACATCTTCCTGAACGATTATCTGGGCAGCGCCTCCATCATCAACGGCAGCCTGTACCGGGGCAACCACGGCCGGGGCCAGCTTCTGGAGCACGTGAGCCTGGTACGGGGCGGACGCAAATGCTACTGCGGCCAGTACGGATGCGCCGAGAGCTATTGCGGCGCCTACGGCCTCAGAAAGATGTCCGGACTACCGACAGAGGAATTCTTCCACCGCCTCCGCAGCCAGGATGCGCAGGTTCAGAGCATGTGGGATGAATACCTGGATGATCTGGCGCTCCTTCTGCACAACGTCCTGATGACCATGGATGTGGACATCATCCTGGGCGGCCTCCTCCGCAAATACATGATCCCGGAGGATCTCAAGGTCATCGAAGAAAAGATCCGCCGCCAGACGGACTTCGATATCCCGGAGCAGACCATCACCCTGGAATACATCACCGACTATCCAGCGGCCCGTGGGGCCGCCCTCTATCTGGTGCAGGACTTTCTCGACCATTTCGAGACCTGATACACAAAATCCAAGTTTTTCTACGCATCTTTGTGCACAAAAACGGTTGTCTGTTTTTTGGCAGACAATCGTTTTTTTCATACTCTTTCCCTGTCACCGCAAAAATTTTATCAGAAAAATCCACAATGAAAAGTTTTTTTGAATTTTTTTATTAAACATATTGACAAACGTATGAGAATGGTATATCCTAAATCCACAAACAGAAAACAGTTTTCAAAAAGTAATTACACTAAGTGTTTGTAAAAAGAGGTTGTGAAGGGCCGGCAATTTCGCATGAACCTCAGTCCCGTATCCACAAGATCCGATCTGGATCTCTGATGAACATGAAAAAGGAGATTGTTATGAAAAAAAGGAATCTGTTGAAAAAAGCTGCTGCGACGCTTATGGCAACCGGACTGCTTTTGTCCATGGCCGCCTGCGGAAACGGGGACTCCGGGTCCACAGAGGCTGCTTCCGGCACCACCGGGGCCGCCGCCGAGACAAAGGCCGAAGATACCGGCACCACTGCTGCTGCCGCCGCGGAGGGTGAGACCAAGGCTGACGGAGAAAAATACCGCATCGGCCTCTCCATGGGCACCAGCAACACCGAATTCTGCATGAAGGTGATGGCCGAGGTCCAGAACGCCTGCGACGCCAACCCCGACGTGGAGCTGACCACCCTCTCCGCAGACAGCGACGCCAACACCCAGGTCACCAACATCGACAACCTGGTGACCTCCGGTGTGGACGCCATCCTGGTCTACCCGGTGGATCCCGAAATCTGCGCCGACGCCATGAAGCGGGCCAGGGACGCCGGCATCCACGTGGTCATCGTCGACCAGATGCCCTCCGACACGGACAGCTTCGACGTGGGCATCAGCGTTTCCATGCATGACTTGGGCGCAGGCGTAAACGAGATGGCCTCCGACTGGATCGACGCCACCTTCCCCGACGCCGAGGACGGCAGCGTCAAGGTGGGCGTCCTGGGCCTCTGGTCCACGGAACAGTTTGCGGAGCGCTGCGACGTGTTCAACGAGATCGCCGACTACAATCCCAAGGCCGTCGTCTGCGAGAGCTACGACCACAATGCCTCCAACTTCGCCACCGAGACCGCACAGAACGTGGAGATCCTGCTTCAGAAGCATCCCGACATCAACGCCATCCTCTGCTTCACCGACACCCAGGCCACCATCGCCGAGGAAGCCATTCAGAAGAACAAGGATGCGATGAACCTGAACACCGATGAAATCGGCATCTTCACCGTCGACCACTCCACCGCCTCCTTCGAGCTTCTCGGCCGTTCCGCCGACGGGGAAAGCTGCCTGCGGGGCATCGTGACCACAAACCTGGCCGTGGGACAGCTGATGTACGACTGTGCGATGAAAGACTACGACGCAAATGAACTGGCGGACGGCAAGATCCTGTACCAGGATATCTACAAGATCGACACCACCAACATGGCCGACTACGAACAGTACATCCTGAACTAAACCTGCCATGACCACACAGACCATCCGAAACGACTAAAACATTTGACAGACCCGAAAAGTTTCCCCTGCGAGCAAAGAAAGGCCGCAGGGGAAACGCTTATCGAGACCAGTTCCTGTCACTTCACCTTTTATGTCACCTTTATAATAAAGAAAGGACGGTGATATTTTGTCCATATTAAAAGTAGAAAACCTGACCAAAAGATATCCCGGCGTCGTGGCCCTCGACCAGGTGAGCTTTGAGATCGAGCCCGGCGAAATCCGGGGCCTGATCGGCGAGAACGGTGCGGGCAAGTCCACCATCATCAAATCCATCGCCGGCGCCATCTCCTTCGACGAAGGCAAGCTGATCATAGACGGCAGGGAATACACCTCCATCGCCCCGACGGAGGCGATCAAGCAGGGGATTTCCGTGATCTATCAGGAGTTCAACCTGATCCCCTCCATGACAGTGGCCGAAAATATCTTCCTGGGGGAGCGGATCGGCAGTAAATTCAAAGTGGATTTTAAAGAGATGAACCGGAAGGCCCGGGAGATCTTTGACCGCTTCGGCGTGGAGATCGACACGACCGCCCCGGTGGGCAGCCTCTCCACCGCACAGATGCAGTTGGTGGAGATCGCCAAGGCGATCTCCAAGGACGTGAAGGTCCTGTTCATGGACGAGCCCAGCGCCTCCCTCTCCGTCTCCGAGACCAAGGTCATGTTCGAGATCGTCCGTGCCCTGAAAAAGGACGGCCTCGCCATCGTCTACGTCTCCCACCGACTGGAGGAGCTCTTCGAGATCTGCGATTCCGTGACGGTCATGCGGGACGGACACACCATCGAGACCAGAAAGATCGAGGACCTCGACCGGCATACCCTGATCAAGCTGATGGTCGGCCGTGAGTTGAACGAGACCTACCCGGAGCGCATCCCGGTCTCCGACGAGGTGGTCCTGGAGTTAAAGAACGTCTACGGCAACGGCGACGTGGGCATTGACCTGAAATTACATAGAGGAGAAATCCTGGGCCTGGGCGGCCTTGTGGGCTGCGGGCGGACGGAGCTGGCCAAGATGATCTACGGAGCCGTGCCCATCGAACGGGGCGAAATGCTCTTATTCGGAGAACCCGTCCGCTTAAGCTCTCCGGCGGACGCCATCGAAAAGGGGATCGGCCTGATCCCGGAGGACCGAAAGACCGAGGGCGTGTTCATCGACTTCCCCATCGACTGGAACGTGGTCGTCCAGTGCCTGAGGAAGATCTCGAAAAACAGCGTCGTGGACACCGGGAAAATGGACGAGATCAGCAAGCGCTACATTGGCGAAATGAAGATCGCCACCCCCAGCCCTCACCAGCTGGTCAAGAACCTCTCCGGGGGCAACCAGCAGAAGGTGGTCGTGGCCAAGGTGCTGGCGACCCATACCAAAGTCATCATCTTTGACGAGCCGACCCGAGGGATCGACGTGGGGGCCAAGCAAGAGATCTACCGTCTCATGAACGATCTGACCAAGCAGGGGATCTCCATCCTGATGATCTCCTCCGACATGGAAGAGCTTTTAGGCATGAGCGACCGCATCGTCGTGCTGAACGAGGGCGCCATCGCCGGAGAGATTGAAAAAGCGGAGTTCTCCCAGATCGCAGTCATGGAACTGGCATCGTCCAATTAAGAAAGGAAAAGACAATGGAAAATAAAAAGAAATTTGACATCGGCAAACTGATCAGCGATAATGTCGCCTGGTTCGTACTCCTGATCCTGGTCGTATTTTTCGGCATTTTCTCCGAAAACTTTTTCAGCTTCCGCAACATCATGAACCTGTTATCCCAGAACGCTTACCTGTTAATTGCGGCGACCGGCATCACCTTCGTGATGATGAGCAGCGGCATGGATCTCTCCGTGGGATACGTCATGTCCACCATCGGCATCGTCGGCGCAAAGCTTCTGATGGATGCGGGACTTCCCACCCTGGTGGTCATTCCCATTATGATTCTCCTGACCATCGCCATCGAGCTTTTAAACACCTTCCTCTCCATCAAGCTGAACCTGACGCTGCTGGTCGTCACCATCGCCACGATGACCATCTTCCAGGGAGCGACTTATATCATCTCAGAGTCCAAGACCATCAACAACCTGCCCGACAGCTTCAAGTTCCTGGGACAAAAATACCTCTTTAATTCCATCCCGATCGCTGTTATCATTATGGTAGTGCTCTTTTTGATCATGAGCTTTGTACTGAACAAAACCTATTTCGGCCGCTATGTCTATGCGCTGGGCGGCAATCCGGAGGCAGCCCGCCTGGCCGGCATCAATATCAACAAAATGCGCTACATGATCGCCGTCATCGAGGGCCTGTTCATCGGCATCGCAGTGGTGCTTCTGATCGGCCGCTTGGGTTCCGCCGTCTCCACCGTCGGCGTCGGCACCGAGTTCAGCGTCATGACCGGCATCTTCCTGGGCGGCGTCTCCATCCGGGGCGGCGAAGGAAAACTGTCCGGCGTATTTGCAGGTATCCTCTGCATTGCGCTGCTCACCAACGGCATGCAGCTGGCCGGAATCAACATCTATTATCAGTATGTGGTCCGTGGTTTGATCCTGCTGGCCGCCATTGGCTATGACGTCTATCAGCTCAACCGCCGGAACAACATGAAAAAGAAAAAGCTGGAAGAAGCAAGAGAGGCGAAACGATCATGAAACTATCTATCAAAGATTTAAAGAACAAAAAAGTCTGGGAGGAGGCCGGAATCGGGCTGCCCTCCTACGATGTAACCGCCCTGCAGGAGAGGACCAAAACCTCTCCCCGCTGGGTCCACTTCGGGATCGGCAATATTTTCCGCATCTTTCTCGGCGGGATCGCAGACCGGCTGATCTCCCAGGGACTCCTGGACACGGGGATCGTCTGTGCCGAGACCTTCGACTACGACATTGCGGACAAAATCTATGCCCCCTGCGACAACCTCTGCCTGGCCGTCACCCTGTACGAGGACGGCTCCATGAAAAAACAGGTCCTCGGTTCCCTGGCCGAGTGCGTCAAGGCCGACAGCGCCGACGAAGAGGGCTGGGCCCGCATGAAAGAGATCTTCCGGGATCCCGGTCTCCAGATGGTCTCCTTCACCATCACGGAGAAGGGCTACGGACTGCGGGGAACCGACGGCAATTATCTCGGCTATGTCCGAAAGGATATGGAAAACGGCCCTTCCGCCCCCACCGGGGCCATGGCCGTGGTGGCGGCCATGCTGCTCGCACGTTTTCAGGCGGGAGCGGCTCCTCTCGCCCTGGTCTCCATGGACAACTGTTCCCACAACGGGGCGCTCCTTCGTACCTCCGTGCTCACCGTCGCCGAAGAATGGCAGAAAAAAGGCTTCGTGACCGGGGACTTCCTCTCCTATATCCAGGATGAGGAAAAAGTCTCCTTCCCCTGGACCATGATCGACAAGATCACCCCCCGCCCCGCCGACTTTGTGGCCGAGGGGCTTGCGAAGGACGGCGTGGAGGGTATGGACATCCTCGTGACCTCCAAAAACACCTACATCGCTCCCTTTGTCAATTCCGAGGCGCCCGGATACCTGGTGATCGAGGATCGTTTCCCCAACGGGCGGCCTCCCCTGGAGAAGGCCGGTGTGTACATGACAGACCGGGAGACCGTGAACAAGTCCGAGCGGATGAAGGTCACCGCCTGCTTAAACCCCATCCACACGGCCCTGGCCCCCTACGGAATGCTCCTCGGCTATGAATACTTCGCCGACCTGATGGACGATGAGGAGCTCAAGGTGCTGGCTCACAACGTCGGGTACGTGGAGGGACTGCCCCGCGTCGTCGACCCCGGGATCTTCTCCGCCAGGGAATTTCTGGACGAGGTGATCGAGAAGCGGATGCCCAACAAATACCTGGGAGACAGCACGGCCCGCATCTGCACCGACTCCTCCCAGGGCGTCGGCGTCCGCTTCGGCGAGACCATCCGCTCCTATGCGGCGGAATTTGGCACCGCCGACATGCTGGAGGCGATCCCTCTGGCGCTGGCCGGATGGCTGCGCTACTTCTACGCCGTCGACGACGAAGGTAACGCCTTTACCCTAGCCCCCGACCCGCTGGCCGAGGAACTCCACCGCATCGTGACGGAGGTACCCCTGGGCAGTCCCGTCAAGCTGACAGACCAGGTTCACCGCATCCTCTCAAACACAGAGATCTTCGGCAGCGACCTCTACGAGGCCGGCGTGGGGCAGAAAGTCGAAGCCCTCTTCCGCGAAGAGATCGCCGGGCCCGGAGCCGTCCGCGCCACCCTGAAAAGACATCTGGCATAAAAACAACTGACACAGGTAATTGCGAAACCACAAAACGTGGAAAGGATTCTGACAATTCCATGTTTCGCAATTACCTGACATCTATCTGTAAAGAAAGGATCACACAATGGCTGATTATTATCGGAAGTTATTTGAACCGGAGTACGGGGAAGCCGCCCCGGACGCGATCATCGACGTGGGAAGCGACGTCGGCGTGGACCTCGACCTGGAGCATCCCACAGAGAGCCGCATCTGGCAGAATTTTGAGACGATCACCCTCCTGACGGAGAAATGGAGAAAGGTCTTCTGTTTCCCCAAGATCATGAGCATCCCCACGGAAAACATATTCATCCGTTCCGACGACTACGACCTCCCCGTCCGCATATACAAACCGGAAGGGGAAGGGCCCTTCAAGACCATGGTATTTTTCCACGGCGGCGGCTGGATGATGAACAGCGTGGATGTCTACGACTACGTCCACCGCTATTTCGCCAAATACGGAAACGTGCTGGTCATCGCCCCCGATTACCGTCTCGCCCCGGAACACCGCTATCCCAAGGGCTTCAACGACTGCTACAACACCGTGGTCTGGGCCGCAGAGCACTGCCGGCAGTACGATGGCGTCCCGGAAAACCTCTGTCTGTGCGGCGACTCCGCCGGCGGAAATCTGTCCGCCGCCGTCTGCCTGCGCTCCCGCGACAAAAACGGCCCCAAGATCGCAAAGCAGTTCCTCTTCTTCCCGGCGGCCGCCTTCAACCTCGGCTACCGCACCGAATCGGAAAAGCGCTACGGAAACGGGGAATACTTCCTCGCCATGAACAGCGAGTCCGGGATCCAGATCCCGTATCTGAACGACCCAGAGGAGGCGAAGCTCCCCTACGTGTCGCCCCTTTTTGCGGACGACCTCACGGGACTTCCTCCCACCTGCTTCCTCGCGGCAGAATGCGATCCTCTCCTGGACCAGGAGCTGATGTTCGCCGCCAAGCTGCAGGATCAGGGCAACGAGGTGGATTTCCGCCTCTATAAAGGAATGGTGCACGCCTTCCTCAACCGCCCTCAGCAAAAAACCTTCGAGGCCATGGACGATGTCATTGCCGCCATGCCGTAAACGGATGTACAAGAAAACAAGTAGGGGAGAGTTCTTTTCCCCTACTTGTTTCTATAATATTTCAACTGATCACAAAAAAGTCAGAACTCCCGAAATCTCTTTCTGCATGGCAGAGAATCACTTTCCGCGTATCAATCGAGTAGGGAAAAGCTTTTATTCCCTTTGCGCCCCTGTGCATAACAAGACCCCGAAAATCTACATTTTCGAGGTCTTATAAGAGGCGACAGCCGGATTTGAACCGGCGATAGAGGTGTTGCAGACCTTTGCCTTACCACTTGGCTATGTCGCCATATGAAATTGTTGCATGACTCCAAGGGGATTTGAACCCCTGTTACCGCCGTGAAAGGGCGGTGTCTTAACCGCTTGACCATGGAGCCTTATGAGATTTTAGAACTCCGTGGAGCACGGTACTTTCTTCACTCGCTCCCCGAGTAGGCCTCGAACCTACAACAACTCGGTTAACAGCCGAGTGCTCTACCATTGATACGGTTACATACCGTAAAATCTCTTTGATAGAGTGCCATGTTCCAAAATTACAATCGAGGATATCTTATCACTACTTGTGGCTACCAGAGAACTGATAACCTGACGAAGACTATGTTACCATATCTCTTTTCATTTGGCAAGAGGTAAATTGACGTTTTAGAAAACTTTTTTATATCATTTCCTCTTGCACAACTATACGTATAGGTTAAATACCGGTTTATGTCTTAAATGGTAAAGCTCTAGTCAGCCACCCTTTGCTTGTCCACATGGTTGTTGAAGCACTGCTGCCCCTCCTGGGTGCTCCATACCTCAACGCCGTGCTTGGCGAACCACTCCACCACGAAAGGCGTCTCGTCGTCAATCCTCCCGATCCTGTCGAACATGAATACCAGGAGGATGTCAAACTCGTTGTTCAGGGCAGCCTCTTTCAATTCCTGGATGGCGTCCCTGTCGTCTGCCGATACCTTATAACCGGAAACCCCTTTTTCGGAAAACTCTTTCAAGATTATCCAATCCTGTTGATTACTGGCAAACTAACGACACGCCTTTTTCTGCATGGGGATGTCATTCTCATTCTTATCATTCTTGTCTACCTGCTTTTTACTCGATACTCTATAAAGACAATAAACCCGTTTCATTACGCTACCTCCGTACATAATCTTGTACGGGATTGCGCTACAATTTCGATATTCGCTTGTCAATGTGCAGCCGGGGCAATACTTCTCCCGGTACTTCTATTATACCGTGAAATGCCCCTGACGGCAACGCATCTTTTGAGGAAAAGCACCGCGACCCTCCTGTTTTCATAGTGTCTGGCCGCATGGGATGCACTCTTTCTGGAAACGTTCCTCATATGCCTCCGTGAGTATGTCCCTGACCTTATTTTTCACATCCGTACCATCGCTCCCGCTGAACATGATCGTGACCGCCGAGCTGTTGATATGTAACCGCATGACAGGATTCCTGTCTGTCCTCATATTCTCCAAAGAAAAACCTCCTGTCTGCCGTATTTGCCACGCACCCCGGCAGGTCCCATACACATTTATATACAAAGGGATTGCTACAGGCTGCGGCCGGCTCCACCGCATCATAGCCCCGCCTGTGCCGCCGCTTTGCCAGAGCAAGCGTACACCGCAGGGACTCCCCTTCCAGTCTGTGAGGGGTCGTGAGAAAGTACCATTATGATCTGCGCCGTCGTCGCGCCCGGCCTGCCACAGCCGGATTGGTGGGAGCGTGGACCGCTCGGACAGCCTTTATCCATCACCTCCCCAGGCTGTCTGTCTTTGCGCCTCCCCATCCTCCGCTCGGAACGCAGAATGAAGTACCCATAGCAATGTGTATGAAATTGTCAAGGTTCCGCAGAGGGAAAGGCAGATATCAGTCACTCTTTGGGGTGGGCCGGAGCTTATGCCCCAGTACCTCACCCCGGCTTGTCCTGCCGGAAATGCCCTTCTTACTATTCCGTACATTTTCAGGGCAAAATCGCCGTCTGAATCAGAAATTTTTCCGCAAAAATTTTTCCAGGTTCCGCAGGCCGTGCTCAATGGACTGCCTCACATTGCTCTCATTGACCTTCTCCGCCCTGGCAATGGAGTTCTTGCTCATGCCGAGGAAATAATGCGCATAGATACGGTTGCGCTGTTTCTCCGGCAGAGCGGCCAGCCCTTTGTAAATCTGCTCCGCATCGTAACGTTTTTCCACAATGTCGTAGGGAGATTTCTGGTCTAAAGAAGCCATATCCCTCTCAATGCCTCCCGCATAGTCCAGGGAATAAAAAGCCCTGTGCCGGTATGTACGGATTCGGTATGCTTCTTCCAGAAGCTCATACTCCCTAAGCAGCAGGGCGATTTCCTCCGGTACCTCAACGAATGTATCCTTTTTATAAAACGGGTAGTAATCCCGCAGATTGATTTTCTTCATGATAATCCTACGATTTCGATTTTTTAGTTGATTGGCTGAATCGAAATCAGAGGGTGGGGAGCGGCAGCGTAATCCTGGCATCCCCCGCCGTCCCACATACAGATATGGATGCGAAATATCCATGAAAGAAGGATGATAAAGCCGAACTCTATCTGATCCTGTCGAAATGAAAAGCGCCGCAATCCCAAACTCACGGATTGCGGCGCATAGGGCCATAAATATATAGTTGTTCCTTCGTAGCTGTCTGCCTTTCGGAAACATCCCCGATTCCCTCCCTGTATAAGGAAGAACAGAAGACTATCTGACAGCCAGCCTCCCTTTTGAAAGCATTATATCGGGGAAATGTAAAGCCCCCGTCATGGAACACTCATTTTTTAACCAAGAAAAAGCCCCGGCAGACCCAGCCGCCAGAGCCTCTACTCATTAAACTTATAGCCCACACTGTGGACGCTCCTAATATAATTCGGCACCCCCGGCACAGACATCAGTTTTTTACGAAGATTGCTGATATGGTTGATTATCGTCCTCCGGGCATAAATATCATATTCCTCATGCCATACCAAATCCATGATCATTTCATAGGTAAACACGCGCCTGGGATTCATGATGAGGAGGGCCAGTATATCAAATTCTTTTGTGGTCAGCTCCACTTCCTGCCCGCATACTTCTACCGAGCGGTACTCCAGACAGAAATGGACCTTTCCAATATCAATGATCGTCAACGGATTGCTGTCAATCCACTCCCTGCTCGCCAAACTGTTCTCCATGTGTCCACCTCCCTTATAAAATGAATAATGGCTGTAAGCATATCTGGCACAGCATTCTGCCGCCTGTGCCAGCTAATCAATGATGCCCCTGATCCTGTCCA
>CAMSZT010000050.1 GCA_947066815.1 uncultured Lachnotalea sp. | reverse complement strand
GCTGACATATACTGTAGCAATAAAAACGAGAGAAATATTGGCAAAATGGCTGCTCTTATTATGAGTACGGGCATAAAAGAAAAAGATGCCTATCATGTAGCTTGTGCGGTTATGGCTGAGTGTGATTATTTCATTACTACAGATGACAGGCTGTTAAAATATCAGTCAGAAAAAATTTATCTGGTAACGCCAGGAGAATTTATCAGAAGAGTGGAGGCAGATGAGTAATGGCTAATGTGGCAAAAATTTTAGACCAGGGTTTTACGTGTCTTGTGGACGGCATGGGAGTGGTTGATGCTGAATATTTTATTTCTCTAATCAAAAGGGATGATTTTGATTATACAGTATGGCAAAGGGAGTATTTTGATAAAATGAAGCAGGGAGAATTTGGAACAAGAGCATCTGCTTATGCCGAAAAGCATCCCTATACAGGGAAAGCGCAGGTTTTGTTATAAAGAAGAGACGTGAATCGGATCAACAATCAACGGTTTATGATATTGACATATAAGAATCTGGATTTCAGATTTGAAAAATCAAGGAAGGGTTCAGCATTTGTTTAACATCAATTTTTTGCACTTGACAGTTACTTTACACACTCCCCACGAAGCCATGCGGTTTTGCGGGGAGTTTTCATTTTTCATGGAAATATCCGCAAAAATTTGCGACAGAGGCTTGCCAGTTTCAGCGAAACCATGTATGCTTATAGGGAAAAGACTTACAAGAAAAATATTTACAGCGAAAAAACGGCGGCTTGGTCCGGGAGAGTTGGAAATGAGAGATCTGGAACCTGTTCGGGAAACGATATATTTGTCCGCTGGAAATGCTCCGCAGTACAGACGTATCATGCGGATTTTTTTTATGGAATACGAGAAGATGCATTTTCAGTTATATAAAGAAGATGTCTTTGAACTTCTGAGGGAGTGTCCGGAGTGTGCGGATTATTCCATGGAACAGTTGAAGCTGGATCTGGAGGCCCTCGTCGGCTGGAAGAACCTGGTGCCGATCCAGGACCCGAAGCGGGTCTACACCATTGCCGAGTACAAGAACAAGCAGTTCCGCTATACCATGTCCGATGTGGCGGTGGAGGTGGAGCGCATGACGGTGAGGCTGGAGACGCTTTTTATGGAAAGCGGAAATCTCTCCATGAATTATTTCGTCAGGCTGGAGGAGGCCTTGGGGGAGATGGAGCAGATGAGCAGGCGGAGCCTCAGGGAGGTCAACGAGTGGTGGAGTAATTTCCAGGAGGATTTTAAGCGGCTGAACCGGAATTACCAGGATTATCTGCGGGAATTTTATTCGGGAAGCTCCGAGAAGGTCTTAAAATCCGTGGAGTTCGTGATCCACAAGGACCGGTTTATCTCCTATCTGCAGGAATTTATCCGGCAATTGCAGAGCCGTTCGATGCGGATCGAGCGCAGGATCCTAAGTCTGCCGGACTCTCTGGTAAAAGAGGTGCTGGACAGGGTGGTCGAGAGCGAGCTGGCCATCCCTCACCCGGATTCCCAGATCCAGAGCCTCAGGGAGAGCAGCATCAGGGACAGTGTTTATGGCAGGTGGGACAGCGTGAAAGGCTGGTTCCTATCCACGGAGAAAAGTCCCAGCGAGAGCCGGAAGGTGCTGGATATCACCGACGAGATCATCCGCAAGATCATTCAGAATGCGGCCCTGATCGTGCAGCTGCAAAACTGGGGCATCAGCCGAAAGGATGATTACAAAAAGTTCCTGGAGCTGTTCGGGGTCTGCGAGAGCCTGGAGGAGGCCCACAAGCTTTCCGCCCACGTGTTCGGGATCCGGCAAGTGCGGCATCTGAGGGTCGATCAGGGGCGCTCCACCGATGCCATTAACAGCAGCGTTTTTGAGGAGGAACCCTCCGAGTACGAGGTGAAGCCCCACACCAGGACCTACCGGCCCAGGATCCAGAAATCCGGATTTGGGAGCAAGGCTCTGGAAAAGGCCGCCCAGAGGAACCAGTATCTGAGGGGGCTTGAGGAGGACCGGGATCTGGTCCTGCGATATATCCGGGACAAACGGCTGGACATTTGTCAGATCACGGACTGCATCCCGGCCGCCACCAGGGAGACGCTGCTGCGCTGGATTGCACAGGCCAACCTGACCTCCTCAAAAAGCGGACGGACGGAATACGGACAGGCGTTCCGGCTGATACGGGGAGAGGGGACCCATACCCTGTGCTGTGAGGACGGGGATCTGGAGATCCCCGCATACATTCTGGAATTTGAAGGAGAGTAAGAAGGAGAATAAGATGGAAGCGGCCAGGGCGTTGATGGAGCATTGCTGGATCGACAAAAAGAAGGACAAAGAGCTTTATGCGAGGGTGCGGAAGGGGCTGTCCGGATGTCAGAAGTTTTTCCGGGAGCAGCTTGGGTGGACGATTATCCACAATGAGCGGATCCTGAAATTGGAAAAGATCCCGGCCCATGCGGAGAGCTACATGGGGATCACGGAATTTACGGAGATCCGGGACTACTGCATGTTCTGCGCTGTTTTGATCTTTCTGGAGGACAAGGAGGACCAGGAACAGTTTTTGCTGTCGGAGCTGGTGGACGTGCTGGAGCTGCAGCTGAAGGAGGTTCTTCCGGTGGACTGGACCAGGTTCACCCACCGGAAATCCCTGGTGCGGGTGCTCCAGTTTTGCGAGGGGACGGGGCTGGTCGAGGTCTATGAGGGGAAGAGCGAGGGACTGGGAAGCGGCATGGAGCAGGAGGTCCTCTATGAAAACACGGGTCTTTCCCGGTACATGGCGGTGAACTTTTCCCACGGGCTTTCCGAAATTCAGTCCTGGAAGGATTTTGAACGGGAGCCGGCGGACGGGGACGGGACGGACCGGGGGCATTACCGAATCAACCGGGTCTATCGGCAGCTTGCGGCGGCACCGGCCCTCTACTGGGATCGGGCGGACGACCCGGACGGGATCTATCTGAAAAACCAGAGACAGTGGATCCGGAAAAACCTGAACGATCATCTGGGAGGGCAGCTTCACGTCCACAAGAATGCGGCTTTTTTCGTCATGGAGGAGGACTGCTTCGGGGAGCGGCACCCGAGGGAGGCGATGCTGCCGGAGTTGGTCCTGATCTTCTGTCAAAGGATCCGGGAAAAGGTGGAAAACGGGGTGTGGGAGCGGCGTGCCGACGAACGGATCCCGGTACCTTGGGAGGAATTCAAACAGACGCTTCTCACCTGCCGGGAGGAAACCGGGGCGGCCTGGAGCAAGGAATACCGGGAGATGGAGGAGGAGAAGCTTGCGGCGGCGGTCCATTCTTATATGAATGGCTGGATGATGCTGGAGGAGGCGGGAGAACAGCTTTTGATCTGTCCGGCGGCGGGAAAGGCCGTGGGACGTTACCCGGAAGACTTTCAGACAAAGGAGAACAGGCATGAGTGAGCGCTGGCATATGAACCGCATCGGTTTTGTGAATTTCTGGCTATATGACGAGGAAACTTTTTCCTTTGCGGACGGAAAGCTTTTGCTCCGGGGACAGAACGGCTCCGGAAAATCCATCACCACCCAGAGCTTCCTCCCCTTTATCCTGGACGGGGACCGGACCCCGAGCCGGCTGGACCCCTTTGGCTCCAGCGACCGGAGGATGGAATACTATTTCCTGGGAGACGGGGAAAAGGAGGAGGCGACCGGGTATCTGTTTCTGGAATTTCGCAAGGGAAACCGTTACCGGACCATCGGCATCGGCCAGCAGGCCAAAAGGGGAAAGCCCATGAGTTTCTGGGGCTTTATCCTGCTGGACGGAAGGCGGATCGGCCATGACCTCCGGTTGTACCGGGAGGCGGGGAGCGTGAAGATCGCCTGTACCAAACAGGAATTAAAAAAGCTCCTGGGGGAGGAAAATCCTTTCACGGAGGCCCAGAAGGAATACATGGCCCTGGTCAACAAATATATTTTCGGATTTCCGAGGCTGGAGCTCTACGAACAGTTCATCCGGCTGCTGATCAAGGTCCGGGCGCCCAAGCTCTCCAAGGAGTTCAAGCCCACCAAGGTCTATGAGATCCTGAATGATTCCCTGCAGACTTTGTCGGACGAGGACCTGAGGGCCATGGTGGACGCCATGGAGAAGATGGACGATATCCAGGAACGGCTGGACGGTTACCGGCGGTCTGCCAGAGACCTGCAGATCATCGGGAACGAGTATACAAAATACAACCGGTACATGCTGGCGCAGAAGGCGCTGGCCTATCTGGAGGAAAGAAGGCAGGCGGATGCGGCCAGGGAACAGTTGGAAGAGGGACGCAGAGAGCTGGAAGAGTCCGGAAGGCTTCTGGAGGAGGCGAAAGCCAGGAGCGGTGAGCTTTTGGAGGAGCGAAGGCTCCTGGAAGGGGAGCGGGAAGCGATCGGGGTCACCGGCCTGGAGGAGGCCGACGAAAAGCTCAGACAGTGCAGAGGGCGGATCGAGACGGCGGCGCAGGAGATTGCCGGTTATGAGAAGCGGATCGAAGCCCACAGGGAAACCATGCGGGAATATGACGCCGACCTCCGGGAGATCCGAAGAAGGGCGGACACCTGCCGGTCACAGATCGACCAGTGCGTCTCCTACATGGAAGAACTGCAGGAAGACGTCCGATTCCCCGGACATGAGGAGCTTGTCTCCTTCCGGGAAATCATGGCGGACGAAGAGCGGCTCCGGGAGCTAAAACGGGAGCTGGAGGCCTTATGCCGAAGGGCGTCGGAGGCCGCCGTCTGCCTGGAGCGGCTGAAAGAGACGGAGGAAAAGTGGGAACGGGCGTCGGAGGCCTTTGCCCTTAGGGCGGAGGAGAAGGACCGGGCCGGCGTGCAGCTCCACGAGGCAGAGCTTTTGGAGGACCGGGAGCGGGACGTCCTCATCGAGGCTTATTATCATCTGGGGCAGAAAAATCAGGAATTTTATCTGGATGCGGAAACGCTGGGGCGGCTTGCCGTCCTCATCGGGCGGTATCAGGACGGAGCCGACTTTGAGCCGGTCAGGAGGCTGACCCAGGCGGCGCTCACAGAGAAAAAGAAACTTCTGGAGAAGGTCCTTTCCGGGACAAGGCTTGAGCAGTCGAAAAAGGAAGAGCGGTTGAGAAGCTGCGAGAAGGAACTGGAGGCCCTTGAGAAGACGGAGGAGATGGAGCCGCCCCGCAGGCAGATGGCCGGAGAGACCAGAAAGCGGCTGAGGGAGGCGGGGATTCCCTTCCTGCCCTTTTACGAGGCCGTGGATTTTGCGGAGGGCGTTTCCCAGGAGGAAAGGGATCTCCTTGAATGTCAGCTTTCCGATGCGGGCCTCCTGGACGCACTGGTCGTTTTGCGGAAGGATCGCGACAGGGCGGTCCGGATCCTGGGGGAATGGTCCGATCGGCTGCTTCAGGTGGAGGACTCCCGGACAGAAGATTTCCGACAGGACGGCCTTCGGGAGGGAGCCTCCGAACCGGAGGGCTCCGGGACGGGACCTCTGGCGGCGGTGGCGGAGGATCCGGGGCTTCTGGAAAGAACCAGGGAGCTGCTATCCTGCATCGGAAGCGGGGAGGGTTCTCCCATCGTGCTCCGGGCGGACGGATATTTCCGCCATGGGGCGCTGGAGGGCTACAGCAAGCCGGAGACGGAGGCCTGCTATATCGGCGAGGCGGTCAGACGGGAGAAGAAGCAGGCGCTGATCCGGCAGAAACAGGAGGAGCTTGCCGGGCTCCAGACAGAGCTTGCGGCCATGAGGCAGGAGATCGGCCGTCTGACGGAGCGGGGCCGGCTCCTGGATCAAGAATATGAGGAGCTCCCTGCCTTTGGAAACCTGGAACAGGCCGTCACCTTGCGGGAGAAATGTGCCCGGAGCCTGGGGGAGGCGGAAGCCTCCCTCCGGAAGGCGGAGGAGGAGAAGGAGCTTTGCGGGGAGGAGAAGAAACGGCAGGAGCAGAGGGTAATTGCCTGCTGCAGGGATCTTCCCTATGAGAGGAGCGTCCCCGCCTACAGGGAGGTTCGGAAGCAGCTTGGGGATTATAAAGAGCAGACGGAGACCCTGCAGGCGGCGCTCATGCACCTTACGGTAGAACGGAACAAGGAGGAAGCGAAGGAACAGCTTTTCGAGAAGGAGGAAGAAGCCGTCGACCGGGAGGATTTCCAGAAAAGACGGGTAGAGCGGGAGAAAAAGGAGCAGGACGTCCAGAGGGAGCGGCTGGAGGAATTTCTGGCTTCCCCGGAAAACAGGGAGAAGGCCAGGCGCCTTGGCGAGATCCGGGAGGCCCTTCGCAAGAATCAGGAAGAGGGGAACGAGCTTGGGAAAAAGCAGGCGGTCTGGGAGAGCAACGTGAAGCGGCTGGAGCCGGAGCTTGAGGGCCGGAGGATCCTTGCGGCGGAGAAAACGGAGCGGGAGAGCCGGCTGAGAGGATATTTCGAGGAGGAGCTGGAGCTGGGCCTGGTGTTTCCGGGGGAAGGGCTCGGAGCGGCGGAAGCGGCAAAGAAGGCAGGGGAGCTTTTGGGGGAGACGGAACGGAACCGGTCGGTGACGGACGTGGTCTCCAATCTGGACCGGATCTTCCACGGCCACAGCGGAAGCCTGGTGACCTACGGGACCTTCATGGAGGAATGCTTTGGCGGGGATACGGGGGAGGCCTCGGTGCTTCGCAAACGCCACCGGATCGTCTCCTATGAGCAGGGGAAGAGGGTCTATTTTGAAGAATTTTGCAGACGGATCCGGGAGAAGACGGAGGAGACGGAGCTTCTGATCCGTCAGAAGGATCGGGAGCTGTTCGAGAATATCCTCTCGGACACCCTGAGCCGGAAGTTAAACGCCCGGATCGCGGAGAGCCGGAGGTGGATCCAGGACATGTCCGCATTGATGCGGAAGCTGGACACCTCCATGTCCTTGAGCTTTTCTCTGGACTGGCGGGCGAAGACCGCAGAGGGGGAGGGCGAATTAAACACGGCGGAGCTGGAAAAGCTCTTAAACAGGGACAAGGAGCTGATGACGGCGGAGGATATCGGGAGGCTCTCCTCCCATTTCCGAAACCGGATCTACACGGTCAAACAGACGGCGGAGGAGAACGGGGACGTGGTGAGCTACGCCGACCTGGTCCGGGAGGCGCTGGATTACCGGAAATGGTTCGAGTTCCGGATGTATTATTACCGGAACGACGAGAACCGGAAGGAGCTGACCAACGGAGCCTTTAACCGGTTTTCCGGAGGCGAGAAGGCCATGGCCATGTACGTGCCCCTGTTTGCGGCAGTCAACGCCCAGTACAAGAAGGCGGAGCGGGACGACCTTCCGAGGATGATCGCCCTGGATGAGGCCTTCGCCGGGGTGGACGACAAGAATATCGGCAGCATGTTTGAGCTGGTGCGGAAATTTGATTTTGATTACATCATGAATTCCCAGGTGCTCTGGGGCTGCTATGCCTCCATCCCCGCCCTGCGCATTGCGGAGCTTCTGCGGCCGGCCAACTCCCAGGTAGTGACGGTGATCTATTACCTGTGGAACGGAAAACAGAGGATCATAGAGGAGCAGTAGCATGGATCGTTCGGCGTTGGAGGAGTGCGTTTCCTTTTTCCGGAAGAACCGGGGATACGCCCGCCTGTTTGAGGAAATGCGGAAAAAATACAAAAAATATGGGAAGCTCGCCGGAAAGGTTTCGCTGGAGGGGGCGTCGGAGGAGGAATGCCTGGCCATCGGCGGGATCTTGGGGAGGAACCTGCCGTCCGGCGACTTGAAGGTCTCCCTCCCGGAGTTTGAGGCGGCCCTGAACGAGACGAAATACCGGGGAGTTTCCGTCACGGAGCTGCTTTTTGCCTATTTTGGCGGGGACATCCTGACCAACAGCCAGAGGCGGAAGGCGGACCGGGAAGAGAGGGAGAGCTTTAAGGAAGGGCTCCTTGGAAGCGTCGGGAAGGAATTCGGCGAGGCGTCCGGGGCCTTTCGCTGGCTCTCGGCTGCCATGGAACAGAAGAGATACGGCTGGCAGCTGATCGGGAAAGAGCGGGAAGGCGCCTCCGAAGAAATCCGAGAGACGGTTTTAAACGTATGCCGGGCGGCGGAGGCACTGCCCTTTCACAGAGAGGGAGACGGGATCCGGCTGGCCGTCCTGGCGGCAGAGGTCACAAAAAATCCCCACTATTTTGACCGGGGACAGGCGGCGGGGCGCCTGCTCCTCGCCTGTTTAAGCTTCCTCGACGGGACGGCGGAGCCGAAGAGCCAGGAGGAGGTGCTGGCCCTCTATTACCGGTCCGGGATCCGGCCGGACGACATTTCCAGCTTCACCACATGCTACGGGATTCATTTTTATACGGAGGAGGGGGAGCATGAGGCTTACCGCTCCTTTATGGAATACGGGGAAAAATACGTGCTGACCCTCTCCAACCTGAGCTGCATCATGAGGGCGGACAGCAGGGACAAGCGGGTGTTCGTTTTGGAAAACCAGATGGTGTTTTCTCAGATCTGCGAACGGCTCCAGGGGAAGGAATATGCGCTCCTTTGCACCTCCGGCCAGATGAAGACGGCCTCCCTGATCCTGATCGATCTGCTCATAAAGTCCGGTTGCCGGCTGTATTATTGCGGCGACACGGACCCGGAAGGCATTGAAATTGCGGACCGGGTGGCGGCGAGGGCGCCCGGGCAGGTGACGCTCTGGAGGATGGGCGTGTCGGATTATTACCGTTCCATCTCGAACGAGGCTCTGACCGAGGCCCGTCTGAAAAAGCTGGACAAGATCCGGCACGAGGACCTGCAGGGCCTTTGCGGCGCCCTGAGGAAGGAGCGAAGGGCGGGGTATCAGGAACATTTGCTGGAGGTGCTGTTTGAGGATATCGTGAGCGGACCGGGACCGTCTCCGGAATTTTCATTGCCAGGGTCTGCTCCGCTGTGATAGGATGAATATCGGGCGCAGGAGACGTAAATGGCATTCTCACGGTGACGCGGCTTTGGCGAAATGCGGGAAAAATGAATCGAAGATATGGATCGGGAGGAAGCGGGAGATGATGGAACAAAAGATAGGAAGCTTAAGCAGAGAGGCATTGCAGGAGATCCTGTTAAAAATGCGGGAATTTCTGTCGGAAGAGCAATATAAAAAACTGGATGAACTGATCATATCCTGCCAGTGCGAGGAACAAAAACCCGCAAAGGAGGAGTGCCCGCCGGCAAGGATGTCCCGGGAATTCGTAGATGAAAAGATGCGAAAGCTCAGAAACTTTATGGAGCAGATCGACGAGGGAGAACTGTATCTGGGCACGGAGGAATACGAGGATTACTCCGACAGCTACTGGGACCGGGACTGGATCACCAATTACTATGACGAGCAGGGGATCGGGGCGGGGATCGAATCCGCCATCCAGTTTGCGAAGGACTGCGTGGACGACAGACGGTATGAGGAGGCGAACGAACTTTGCGAGTGGCTTTGGGATATGTGTATCAGTACGGAGAACATTCATGACAGCGGCTACGACGGCGAGCCGGCCGATCTGGAAACCCTGGAGGAAGAAAAAATCATTCACACGGACCTCACACAGTTTGCGCTGCTGACTTTATATGCGGACTATCAGGTGCAGGAGGCGGAGGACCGGGCAGAGGACCTTTATCTGTATTTTACGTATCCTGCCTTTCGGGAGTTACATATCGAAGATATGTTCCGCATGGGGCGGGAGGAACTTACCGGAGAGGAGCAGTTCTGGAAAGACTGGATCGCGCTTTTGGAGACGAAAAGCGGCAGCGTGGAGACGAGGCTATTGCGGGAAGCTGTCCTGTATCATGAGGGACTGGACGGGCTTATTCGGCTGGCAGATAAAAATTATCGGCTTCATCCCTCTTTGTATCTGACGGTCATGGAAGAATATGAGAAAGCCCACGACTATGAGAAAGTTGAAGAATTGGGAAAAAAGGCCCTTGAAAAGCAAGATGTCGGGCTGGTCGTCCGAAGCAGGACGGCCTTAAAGGCGGCGCATGCCTCCTCTTTCCTGCAGCATACGGATGGGATGATGCGGTTTTGCCTGGAAGTCTTCCGTTCCGATTCCACGGACCGGAATTTCCTGCGGCTCTTTGGGACAAAGGAGATGGCGGAGCAATATGGCATGAGGGCAAAGAATATTTTTGAGGGCAGGATAAAAGGAGAACCGGCAGGGTATCTGAAAAATGAGGAGCTGCGCCAGAACGTCATAGGAGATCATGAGTTTTACCGCTTATGTTTCTATACCGGAGATTTTGAGAAAGCGAAGGCGGCGTCAAAAAATCCGAAGGGATCTCTGGGCTGGAGCGGAAGTTTTATCCGGCAGGGAATCCGGCTGTTTTTGCTGTATCTATATGAAAAGCCGCTGCCCTCTTCGGCCGCAGAGACCATCTCTTTTGAGGTCGATTTTTTTGGCAATGAAAAGTCCGGGGATGGGATGGGCTTTGAAAATGCAATTGCGGAGGAATGCCGCAAAAATAAAACCACCCTCTTCTGGAATTATTTCAAACGATGGAAACAGTATTTTCCTATGGATCCGGGAGAACAGGGACGGTATCTGAGCTGGGCGGAAAAGATCGTCTGCAGCAGGGCGGACGCCATCGTGGGCGGACAGCACCGGGGACATTACAGCGAGGTGGCCGCACTCCTCGCAATGACGGCAGAGATCAAAGAAGACAGAGGCGTCCAGGGGGCGAAACGGGAAATGTTTGCGGAATACAAACGAAAGTTCCCCAGGCACTCCTCCTTCCAGGCGGAGATGAAGCGGTTTTTCGGAGTACAGTAAATGAAATCCATAGTGGGAACATGGAAACGGTGTCCTGATCGGTGATCGGGGACACCGTCTTTTTGAGCCGGCTGACAGGGTCAGCCGGAGATGGATTTCGGGAATGGGTCCGCCTGAAATTTCGCAGATTATCCCAATCTGTGAAATTTCCTTCCGGATTCCCGTTCGCGGGGCATTTCAAATGACTATTGACCCATAAGCTGACCATAAATGGCGGACAAAGAATTCATATGCTGACGTTTTACTTCCGTAGTCGGGTGTACATATCGGTTCAATGTGACCTTTACGTCGGAATGGCCCAAAATCTCACTGAGGCTTTTGATGTCGACCCCGCTTTCGATACAATTCGTTGCAAACGTATGCCTGAGAATATGAAAATTTTTCTTTTTGATCCCGGCGAATTGGAGGTATTTCTGAAATCTGTTCTGGTATGTTCTCGGCTCCATTGGCCGTTCCCCATTGATCACATATTTTCCGGTACGATCGCGATAGGAAAGCAGCAGTCTGGCCAGCTCGTCAGAAAGAGGG
This sequence comes from uncultured Lachnotalea sp., assembly GCA_947066815.1. Taxonomy (GTDB): domain Bacteria; phylum Bacillota; class Clostridia; order Lachnospirales; family Lachnospiraceae; genus Lientehia. The sequence goes on along the minus strand of CAMSZT010000050.1, from coordinate 8,510 downwards.
ATCTCTCTCCGCGAAAAAATGCTCTTGGGTTCTCCCTCCATGAGCATCGTTTTCCTCTTTCCTCCTTCGATCGCGATCCTTTGCACGGTTGCATTGACAGAAAGCATATTTTCTTCAAAGTCAATGTCCTGCCATTTTAAAGCACACAGTTCTCCTAAACGCAGCCCTGTGGAAATACAGACAACGATCCCCAATTTGCAAATGTCCATCTCACCATATAAATGCTGTAAGAGCTTTGTCTGTTCTGACCGGTTCAGGACCTCAATGGGTTTCGTTCTTATTTTGTATCTTTGAAATGTATAACTGGATAACTGGATCTGATAACGAGAGATGGCATAAGAAAGGATCTGATTCAATACGCAGGAAATGCTTCTTTGCAGGCTTTCTGAAAATGTTTCTTTTTCTTTATCCTGAAATAACGATGTCAGAAATTCACTGTCCAATTCTGTAAAATCGAGCTTCCCCAATTTTTCGCAAAGATGCTTTCTATAGACCAGGTAATACTTTATATAGGTGGAATGCCTTTTTTCATTGCGAATACGGACAAGCCATTCTTCTGCCACCTGGTTGAATAAAATTTTTTTTCCGTTTTTTTCTCTGGCGGCCGTTTGTTTTTGGGGAATTTTTGCGGCTGACAATTTTTCTTTCACTTCTCCATAGCTTTTCGCATAGACAGAACGCTGGATGGGCTTCCCTGCTTTCGACCCTTGTACATAATATCTGCCTTCCCAACGTCCGTCTTTCCTTTTTCTTATGTTTTCTCCTCGCCTTGGCATCTTTTGTTTCCTCCTGACCACTTTTTTGACCCAGATAAAAAGGGACTCTTTGTTTTTATGCGGGATTTTTTTCTGAAATTGTCTGATTTTATACAAAATTCACCAGACCCACTTTGATTGACAAATCCCACTTCTGAAAGTATAATGGTTTTTGGCCAAGGAAACCAATGCCTGACACCTATTCGGATTCTGGTTTTCCCTTATGTTTTCTTTCTTTTTGTCGTAATATTCTATATATCTTATTATTAAAAGCACAGAATTCCTTTCACAGATTGGGATAATCTGCGAAGATCTGTCTTTTCTGTCAGCCGACTGAAATGATGCGGCAGAGGTATGAGCGATGCCTTCGGAGACCATCTACAAGACCATTCATCAATACAGCAAGCTCCCGGTTTCCGAAAGCGATATGGGAAAGCTCAGAGAAATTGCAGAAGATTATTGTAAGGTGAAAAACTATGTATATGCCAGGTATGGCGGGATCGGGGGCCTTGGGAAGATCTATCCGGGCTATACGGTTCAGAATGAGATGACGAAAAGCGGATTCCGGGCAGAGCTGGGACTTCCTTCCGTTTATTTTTACCTTGCTGTATTTGAGGCATTGGGTGATATCAAGGGCCAGTGGAGCAGGACAAAGACGAAACTCTTCAAGCTGGTGGGCAGGAATGAGAACTTTACGGCGGAGGAAAAGCATTATCTCCGATTTTTATTGAAGACCGCCAATGCCTTTGAGGCAGTGCTGGATCAGAAGGATCCGAAGCTTCCGGAAAAGATCCGGAAACACTATGAGGAGCTGGCAGAAACCGTAGATGCCGGCCGGCTGGACCGATATCTCTGCAGGCAGGTGCGAAAGCATCATTGCCGTCCCGACGCAGCCTTTGCAAAGGGATTTGCCGTTTCGGAGCGGGCCTACCGTTATGGGACCTGCGGAACGTGTCCGGGGATCTATCTTTCCACAAAAGAGAAGAGAAAGCGCATTTTTGTGGCCCTGACAGACAGCAACCAATACGGCAGTCAGATTTTTGTCAGGCTGAAGCCGGAGGAGGCTTCGGTTGAGATCGATGTGCCGGTCAGCGTAGCCGTACACAGTCACAGGGATTATATCAATGAGATCGGACTGGCGATGGGCGTGTTCACCATGCTGACCACCGATGCGGGGCATCGGTACGGGGAGCAGTTCGGGGTTTATCAGACAGAATATGCCGATTGGATCCGGGAGAGGCAGATCAGCTACCGCCGGAACCGGGAGGCCAATCCCGGCAGAAAAAAGTATGAAGCCCAGAAGAAACGCTATGAGGAGCGCCTGCACAGCTACATCAATCAGGAACTAAACCGGTTTTTTCAGACAGAAAAACCCCGGACCGTCTATCTTGTGAAGCTGCCCCACGGCCAACCCGGCGGGATCAACAAGAAGATCAACAACAGTGTCACCTTGTGGCAGAGGGGCTATATCCGGGAGCGGCTGAGGCAGAAATGCAGAGAACAGTCCGTGGAGTTTGCGGAGGTCATCGGGAAGGATATCAGCCGGGAGTGCAGCTGCTGCGGGGCGATGGGCCGAAAGACAGACGGCAGCTTTATCTGCAGCGCCTGCGGATATCGGACAGAAGAAAAGGTCAATACCGCGAGAAATGTGCGGAAGCGGGGACAGACAGGGCAGATCGTCCATGGACCGGCCGGCCGCAGATGAAAATTTTGATACAGATGCATTTGCGTTCATACGAACCGCAGTCCAGATAAATACCGGCGGCATGCCGGGGTTTTACCGGAGGCTTCCGGACTGGGAGGCGCGTTCCTGAAATAAAAAGAAAAACGGCATTAGAAGGCAGGCAGGAGCGATCCGAAACGCCTGCGCATTGGGTAGGCCAGGACCCTGGGAACATAGGATACTGTGACGTACCGGGGAGCGAAGCAGGACTTCCTGCATCATCGGAAAGGATGACCAATATACCTTATTTCAAAATCATCGGAGTATTATGGCAGAAGGATGAGGGACGGATATGAGAAAGGCTCAAAAAAAACAGGCGGAGGATTTCATAAAGCTTCTCAGCCAGGCCCATGATGAAATAAAAAGATATGTAGAAAACAAAGACGATCAGGCGGCGATGGAGCTTTTGGGACAATGCCAGGAAGGCGCTGTCGGTCTGGGGACTCTGATCGAAAAGACGGAGGGGGAAGGAGTACGGCCCGTCGCTCTTCTGGAGGATTACTGTGAACTGGTCTATCAGTTTTACGAACGATTGGCTGGGAGTCAAGAGCTCCATGCAGGTAAGCTCCATAAGGAGCTCCGGAAAGCTCTGATCCGGGTCGAGAACAGCGTCAGAAATGATATCCGGGTTCGCTATGAAATTGTATTCCTTCCATATAAAGCGTCCATGTGGGATTCTATGGAAAGCGTCTGGCAGGCTGCCGACGCAGACCCGGACTGTGACGCTTATGTGGTGCCGATCCCGTACTATGACAGAGCGGCCGGCGCAATGGCGCAGGCTTATCACTATGAGGGAAACGAGCTGCCCTCCTGTGTGCCGGTAACTCACTACAGCGCCTATTCTATCAGGGAAAGACGGCCGGATGCCATTTATATCCATAATCCTTATGATCATGCCAACTATGTGACGACTATAGCTCCGGAATTTTATTCCTGTGAATTAAAAAAATATACGGAGTGTCTGGTATATATTCCTTATTATTCTACGACCGGAGGGATGAGCGAGGGTCAGGCATCCTGTCCGGCTTATTATCATGCAGATTATATCATAATACAGGGAGAGAGATACCGGGAATTTTTTGATCCTTCTATTCCGAAGGAAAAATTGGCGCCTCTTGGGTCTCCCAAATTTGACAGAGTCATGCAGATGTGCAAAAATCCGCCGGAGCCTCCGGAGGAATGGAAGGAAAAGCTGGCGGGAAAGCAGGTCTGTTTTTATAATACCAGTTTGGGAGGGATGCTTGGCAATACGGAGCGCTTTCTGAAAAAAATGCAGTATGTGTTCCGGTGCTTTGAGGGCAGGGAGGATGTCTGCCTGCTGTGGCGTCCCCATCCGCTGCTGGAGTCTACCTTTGCGTCCATGCGAAGCGCATGGAAGCCGCAGTATGATGCTTTGAGAAATGAGTTTATTGATAAAAAGATTGGGATCTATGACGATACTCCTGACATTACCAGTACGATCGCACTCTGTGACGTCTATATCGGCGATGCAGGGACATCGGTTACGTCACTGTTCGGAATGGCGGGAAAGCCGCAGTTTATCCTGGATAACAATATTTACAGCGCTCCGGAAGCCGGAGACTGGAGAGGAGCCCTCGTCTGCGGTTTTCCCGTTCTTTCCGGGATCCGGGAGGGGGTCCCTTGCGTGGAAGCGGATGCCTGGATGCTGACTCAGGGAAATAAACTGTACCGTTCTTTGGGGAATGACGGAACGTACCGGCATTTCTGCGATCTTTCGGAGTATGCGTCCGGCGGTTATTACGGAGGGCCGCTAATCATAGACGGAAACGTGTATCTGTTCCCTGTCAATGCGGAGGAAATTCTGATGATCGGCGGGGAAGGGGTTGAAAAAAGAATTCGGCTGGAACATCAGGTAGAACAGTCGGGAGCCTTTTATTCGGCGGCGGTGATCGGCCGTTATCTTTTCCTGATCCCGAACCGGTATCCCGCCCTTGTGAGGTACGATACGAAAACGGAGGAGGTCTCTTATCTGAAGATTGATCAAAGCCTCTTTGTCGGGATGGAAGGCGGAGAACGGCGGTGCGGTGCAGTGGGTGTAAAGGGAGTGAACCTGTATCTGGCTTCGCCGGTTGACAATCGTGTGCTGGTGATCGACGCAGAGACGGGCGGATGGCAGCGGATGACGGTACGAGGAGAATATTCCGGCGGATATATGTCAATGATTTTCATGCCGGACGATGGGGATTTCTGGCTGCTTCCCTATTCCGGAAACGTGGTCACCAGGTGGGATCCGGAGACGGAGGAGGTAAGGGAATATCCGGTTTCTCCGGAAGGGTTTCAGTGCCGTCATATTACACTTGGCTTCGAATGTGCGGACCGGCCCTTTGGAAGCGCCGTATGCCATAAGGATTATGTGTATCTGTCTCCCTGCTGGGGGAATCAGTATGTCCGCCTGGATAAGAGCAGCGGGGAGGCGGTCCAATGGAAGCCGCCAGTAAAGATGCCGGAAAAAGAGAAGAACGGTTATTTTGCCTTCTGGGCAAAGGGATATCTGGGCTTTCTTATGGAGGGAAGCGGGATCAGGGAGTATTGGCTGTTTTCCGGCTATGACAGGAAGCTCTACCGCATGGATTTTGAGTCAGATACCTGTGAGGAAATCGGGATTTCCTTTGATGAGGAAGAGCTGCTCAGGCAGGAGCCGGGCTTTCGGCAGCAGTCCCAGTGGCTGCAGTATGCCTGCCTGGAAAACGCCTTTAATTCCCTTCCGGATTTTCTGGACGGGAGGCTTGCGGGAGCCGGCTTCGACCGGGACCGGCAGCTTGCGGCTTACCGGGAGCTTTCTGCCAACAGTGACGGAACCAGCGGAGAGAAGATCCACCGGTTCATACGGGAAAAACTTTAAGGCATGGAGGAAAACGGCAGGATGAAAAAAGTCATTACATACGGAACCTTCGACCTTTTTCATGAGGGTCATTACCGGCTGCTCCGGCGGGCGAAGGCCCTGGGGGATTATCTGATTGTCGGCGTAACCACGGAGGCATATGATGCGACCAGGGGAAAGCTCAACGTGATCGACAATCTGATGACCCGTATTGAGAATGTGAGGAAAACGGGGTTTGCGGACGAGATCATCATTGAAGAATCCTCCGGGCAGAAGTTCAGCGACATTAAGAAATATGATATTGATATTTTTACGGTCGGATCGGACTGGACGGGATCCTTTGATTACCTGAAGGATTACTGTCAGGTTGTTTATCTGGAGCGGACCAAGAACATTTCCAGTACCATGCTCCGGGAAAAGAACCGGCCGATTCAGCGGATCGGGATTATCGGAACAGGCAGGATCGCAAACCGCTTCGTTCCGGAGGCCAGGCTGGTCAGCGGAGTCAGTACCCAGGGGGTTTATAATCCGCATCCGGAGAGTGCGGTCCGGTTTGCCGGGAGATGGGAGATCGAAGCGTATACGGATCTGGAGAATTTTTTTTCGGCGGTTGACGTCGTTTATATCGCTTCGCCCCACGAGACCCATTATGCCTATATCAAGGCTGCCCTGGAGCATGGAAAGCACGTGCTGTGCGAGAAGCCCATGGTGCTTCAAAGGGCTCAGGCAGAAGAATTGTTCCGCTATGCAAAGGACCGGGGACTGATCCTTTTGGAGGAGATTAAAACGGCCTACTGCCCGGGCTTCCAGAAGCTTCTGAACATTGCCTGCAGCGGAAATATCGGAAGCATCCGCAATGTGGAAGCCTGCTTTACCAAGCTGGAGCGGCCGGATGTCAGGGAACTGACAGATCCGGTATACGGCGGAAGCTTTACGGAACTGGGAAGCTATGTTCTTCTGCCGGTTCTGAAGCTTTACGGAACGGATTATCAGGAGCTTCGGTTCGATACGATCCGGGGAGAAAACGGACTGGATCTTTTTACCAGGGCTTCCCTTGTCTATCCGGCCGGGATTGCGACTGCTACCTGCGGGCTGGGAGTCAAGTCGGACGGACGGCTCCTGATTTCGGGAACAAAGGGGTATATCGTCGCAGAGGCGCCCTGGTGGAAGACAACTTACTTTGAGGTCCGCTACGAGGATTCTTCAAGGGTCGAACGGTATTCCGATACTTTTCTGGGAGACGGACTTCGATACGAGATCAGCAATTTCTTATCTATGATCAATCAAAGCAGCAAAGAAAATTTTAAATTGACCCGCAGTGAATCCGTGGCTCTGGCGGATATAATGGAACAGTTTTTGAAGACGGAGAACAGAAAGCATGAAGATATGGGCACACAGGGGCTGCAGCCAGAGATATCCGGAGAACACCGTACTGGCTTTTGAAAAGGCCATGGAGATTAAAAATCTGGAAGGGATTGAGCTGGATGTCCAGATGACAAGGGACGGCGAGCTGGTCGTCATCCACGACGAGCGGGTGGACCGGACGACGGAAGGCATTGGTTTTGTGAAAGACTGCACTCTTTCAGAACTGAAACGGCTGCATATTTACGCAGGAGACCATCCCGGCCAGCAGGTTCCGGCCATGGAAGAAGTATTGAATTTGCTCGGACCAAAGCTGAGGGAAGGCATGAGACTCAACATTGAACTGAAAAACAGCGTTTACCCGTATCCCGGAATGGAAGAGAAGCTTGTGGATCTGGTGCATGAAAAAGCCGGAGAAGCCTGCGGGAATATCGTATATTCTTCTTTTTTGGCAAGATCACTGGAAAGGCTGAAGCGTCTTGATCCGGAAGCAGAGCTTGGGATCCTGGATTCCAAAGCTTCTGACTGTATGTATAAGCTGCGGGGAGGGTGCGGAGCGAAAGCGCTTCATCCCTTTTGGAGAGGAGTGGATCTTACGGCGGAGGAACTGAAGGGATATACCGTAAGGGCATGGATGGCAGGACATTTATATCCTGAGAGACCGACAGGGACAAGACTGGATCTTGCACTCCTGGAGGCACAGGGGATTACCGATATTATTTTGAACGAGCCGGAAATGTATCTGTGAAATGGCTTTGTGCTTTCATAATTTCATGTGTTATATTAAAATTTTGTTTAACCGGCCGGAGAGGTGTTTGGATCAATGATTGAATTAACGGACAGTCAACTCAGAGCGCTTCAGATGACAGAACTGGAAATGCTGGAAGAAGTGGATCGGATCTGCAGGAAATGTAAGATCCGTTACAATATCATAGCCGGTACGCTTTTGGGCGCAGTCCGTCACAGAGGCTTTATTCCCTGGGATGACGACGCAGACGTAGCTTTGCTCAGGCCAGAATATGAAAAATTCAGAAAAGCATGTGTAACAGAGCTTGATACAGCCCGATATGAGTTTCAGGATCACAGAAATACAAAAGGATATCGATGGGGATATGGCAAGCTCAGAAGGAAGGATACGCTGTTTCTTCGGGAGCATCAGGAAGATATGCCGTATTTTCAGGGGGTATTTATTGATGTTTTTCCCCTGGATGCCGTGCCGGATAATTATTATCTCAGAACTTTAAAAAATTTTGAATGCTTCTGTGTGAGGAAAGTATTGTGGTCAAAAATCGGAAAAAAGGCGGATCAGAATCCAATCAGGCGAAAGATTTATGAGGCGCTGGATAAAATCCCGGAAGAAAAAGTACTGGCCCATTATGAGCGTATGGTAAAGAACGCCGGCAGAAGAAAGACAAGAATGGTCAGAATTTTAACGTTTCCTGTGCCAAACAGTGAATGGGGGTATCTCCGGTGCTGGTATGAGAACAGCACAGATATGATATTTGAAGGAAAAATTTTCCGGGGAATCAAAGATTACGACGGTTATCTTAGCTTTAAATTTGGGGAATATAAGAAGCTTCCGCCAAAGGAAAAGCGGAAGGTACATCCGGTGAGCGAGGTTTGTTTAAATTCAGAGAGATGTGAGAAAACATGTTAAATAGTCATATTGGTAATAAGAAAAGAATTTTGCATTTTACAATCGCAAATACATGTGGTGGTATTACAAAATTTGTATTAAGGCTTTGGAAGCATATCGACAGAGAGAAATATCGTGGCTTAAGTTTAACCGTAGAGTTTTGGAGGAGGCGCAGAACATTACAGTGCCGCT
>CAMSZT010000049.1 GCA_947066815.1 uncultured Lachnotalea sp. | reverse complement strand
GAGATCGGGACGGGTGACTGGAGTTCAGACGTGTGCTCTTCCGATCTCCCCTAACATACAATCCATTGTAGATGAATTGTTGCAGTTTATGCAGAAAAACAGCACTAGCGTATCCCTCGATAAACCCTATATCAATGTTCTTATCGACACATATTCAAGCGATTATATCAAAAGCATGACTGACAGCAAATATGGAGAGGGAGCTTCTGATTATATCGTAAAAGCGTTCCGTTATTACTCGGAGAATAACACTTCTGAAAACAATTAGAGCCATTTTAGAGCCAACAGGCATAAAGCAATCCCGGAAACGCCCATTTTATCAGCATTTCCGGGATTTTATCCGTTACTCGAACTCAATTGTTGCCGGCGGCTTCGGACTCATGTCGTAACAGACCCGGTTGACGTTTTCTACTTCGGCCAGGATACGGCCTGTGATCCTCTCCAGCACGTCCCAGTCCACCTTTTCGATGGTCGCCGTCATGGCGTCGACGGTGTTGATGGCGCGGAGGATGACCATGTACTCAAAGACACGGGCGCCGTGCTTCATGCCCACGGACTTGAAGTCCGGGACCACGGTGAAATACTGCCACACCTTTTTGTCCAGGCCGGCCTTTGCGAACTCCTCTCGAAGGATGGCGTCGGACTCCCGGACAGCCTCCAGACGGTCGCGGGTGATCGCCCCCAGACAGCGGACGCCGAGGCCGGGACCGGGGAAGGGCTGGCGGTACACCATGTCATGAGGCAGGCCAAGCTCCACGCCGCAGGCGCGCACTTCGTCTTTGAAAAGCTGTTTCAGCGGCTCCACCAGCGCAAATTTTAAATCTTCCGGAAGGCCGCCCACGTTGTGATGGGACTTCACCATTTTGGCAGTCTTGGTCCCGCTCTCGATGATGTCAGGATAGATCGTTCCCTGGCCCAGGAAGTCGATCCCTTCCAGCTTCCTTGCTTCTTCCTCAAAAACACGGATAAACTCGCCGCCGATGATCTTGCGCTTTTGCTCCGGATCCGCCACGTTTTCCAGTTTGCCCAGAAACCGCTCGGAGGCGTCCACATAGATCAGGTTCGCATGGAGCTCGTCCCGGAACACCTTCACCACGCTCTCGGACTCGTTCTTACGCATGAGGCCGTGGTTCACATGAACACAGGTCAACTGTCCTCCGATGGCCTTGATGAGCATGGCCGCCACCACGGAGGAGTCCACGCCGCCGGAGAGGGCCAGCAGCACCTTCTTGTCTCCCACTTGCTTCCGGATCAGCTCCACCTGATCTTCGATAAAATTCTTCATATTCCAGTTGGCTTCCGCCTTGCATTCCTTGAAGACGAAATTTTTCAATGTCTCCTCACCCGGCAGACGGTCCAGCTTCGCCTCACATTTCGACTGAGGATAATCGATGGAGATCATGGGGATCCCCAGATCATAGAGCTCCGGCCGCACCTCCACGGCCTTTCCGTCTACGACGCGGTTCTCTCCGCCGTTCAGAATAACGCCCCTTACATTCTTGAAGGCGCCAAGCTCCTCTTTCGTAATATCGTGGGGATGGATCTCACTATATACGCCAAGGCCGCGGATCTGGCGGGCAAGGACGGTATTCTCCGTACTTCCCAGATCCAGGATTACGATCAGATCCTGCTTCATGGATGGTTCTCTCCTTTTCAGATATTTTTTCTTTATTCTAACATAATCGGCAGACAAAGGCTATCCCTCATTCCCCGGATCCAGCAATTTTCGGCCAGCCGCTCTCCGCATGGCCGTTTTCTGCATGACCGCTCTCCTCCCGGCCGCTGTCTGCAAAGGCCCGCATGGCGGCCTCCTCCTCAAACTGCCTGGAATAGAGTTCGCTGTAATATCCGCCCGACTCGAGCAGTTCCCGGTGGGTTCCCCGCTCGATGATCTTCCCGTCCTTCACCACCAGGATCAGGTCCGCCTGCCGGATGGTGGAGAGGCGGTGGGCAATGACGAAGGAGGTATGGCCTTTCAAGAGGCGGCCGACTGCATTCTGGATGAGCTGCTCCGTTTTCGTGTCGATGGAGGAGGTGGCCTCGTCCAGCACAAAAATGGCCGGATCCGCCAGGATAGCCCTGGCAAAGGAGATGAGCTGTTTTTCACCCACGGAAAGCCGCCCGCCGCTCTCCCCCACATTGCTCTCATAGCCATGCTCCAGCTTCTCTGCCACCACGTCCGCCGACACCTGTCTGGCCGCCTCCTCCACCTCCTCATCGGTGGCCGTAAGCCGCCCGTAGCGGATATTTTCCCGCACCGTGCCGGAAAAGAGGTGGGGATTCTGCAACACGTAACCAATCTGGCTGTGGAGCCAGAGCTGGGACCGCTCCCGGTAATCCACACCGTCAATGAGGATCCGCCCCCTGGTCGGCTCAAAGAAGCGGCCCAGCAGATTGACCAGGGTCGACTTCCCTGCGCCCGTCTCCCCCACGATGGCCACGTTCATTCCCGCCGGAATGTGAAGGTTAAAATGCTCCAGCACATATTCTTTTCCGTCCGGGTACATGAAGGACACATCCTCGAACACCACGTCCCCCCGGATCCGCTCCCAATTTTCCCGTTTGGCCGTAAAATTGTCCCCGTATTTTTCGATGACATCCGCGCGGTCCGCCACCCCCGGCTCCTGCTCCAGAAGATCCATGACCCGCTCGATGTTGGCCTGGCAGGAGATCAGATCCGACAGAAGCCTCGCCAGCTGCTGGATCGGCTCAAAAAGGACCACCGCATAGGAAATGAACACCGACAGGATCCCAAGCTGCATGAGGTCTCTCTGCACCATGCCGCCTCCCCGGGCCAGCACGATGGCGGAGGCCACGGAACTGAAGAAGAGGATGGTCGGGATATAGACCGCATTCAGCTTCGCGCTGCGGCTGGCCGCCCGGTGCATCTCGGCCGTCCTCGCAAAAAATGCCCGGTCATTATCCTTCTCGATGACCATGCTCTTGGAGGTCTTCACCCCCGTGATGCCTTCGTTGTAGGCGCTGGTGATCTGGGAATTGATCCGGCGCACCTTCCGGTTCCAGCGTAGGATCCGGTTCTGGAAATAAACCGTCAGACAGGCGATGGCCGGGACCACCAGCATGATGATCAGAGCCAGCCCCGCATTCAAAAACAGCATGACTGCAAACACGGCGATCACGTACACGAACGCCCAGAACATATCCACCAGCCCCCAGGCCACCATGGACGCGATCCGCAGCGTATCACTCATGACCCTGGCATGGATATAACCCACCGGAGTCGTATTATAATAGGAAAAAGAAAGGGTCTGCAGATGCTCGAACTGGGCCCATTTCAGATCCCGCCCCAGGTTCATCTCGATGGTCGTGGCCGCATGGACGGAAAAATATACGCTCACCGTCTGCATGACGATCATGGACACGTAAGTCAGGGCAAATGGCACAAGCCCTTCCAGAGTATCTGCCACGATGAAACGATCGATGGCATAGCTCTGGAATAGGGGAACCAGGATATCCACGCCTGCCAGAAAAATGTTCAGGCCCAGGGTTATGATAAAATATTTCTTGTAGGGTTTAAAGAAAGGAACCATCTTCGCCCAGACCCGAAAGCTGAAGGGCTTATTGTATTCCTGCTCCTCATATGCCGCCATCTCGTCCTCCCCTCTGTCGTCTCACAGGCTGCACTGCCGGCGTACCCGTCACCGTTTCACCTGCTCCCGGTCGTCGCCGCTCATCTGGATCTCATAGATCTGCCGGTAGATCCCCTCTCTCCGGATCAGCTCTTCGTGGGTCCCCAGCTCCTCCACCCGGCCTCCGTTCAGCACCAGGATCTGATCCGCGCTCATCAGGGTGGTGATCCGGTGGGAGATGAGGACCACCGTCGCCCCCTTCACCCGCTCCTTAAGAGCCTTTCGGATCTGATGATCCGTCTGGGAATCCACCGCGGACAGGGAATCGTCAAAGACCATGATGGGCGCCTTCTGCAGGAGCATCCTCGCAATGGCCACCCGCTGTCTCTGTCCGCCGGAGAGGGTCACGCCCCGCTCCCCCACCAGGGTCTCATAGCCGTCCGCAAAGCCCATGATGGAATCGTCCACGCAGGCCGTCTTTGCCGCCTCCCGGATCTCCTCCAGAGAAGCGCCCGGCACCGGGGCGGCGATGTTTTCCCGGATGGTCCGGGAGTAGAGAAAGGGTTCCTGGAGGACCATCCCCACATGGCTGCGGAGCCAGGAAAGCGGAAGCCTCCGGATGTCCACACCGCCGATGGCAATGGTTCCCTCCCGAAGCTCATAAAGCCTGGTGAGGAGCTGTACGAGAGTGCTTTTCCCACTCCCGGTCCCGCCCAGGATGCCGAAGGTCTTCCCCTGGGGAATGGAGAAAGACACGTCGTCCAGCACCTTCTTCCCCTGCTCGTAGGCAAAGGAGACATGGGAAAAAACAATATCCATGGATCTCGGCAGCTCCCCCTCCGCATTTCCGGAGACAGCTTCCGCTCCCCCACAGATCCTGCTCTTCGTTTCCCCGCCGATCTTCCCCCTCACTTCCCCGCAGGTCCCGGTGGTTTCCCCGCAGGCCTCCTCCTGCCCGTGGATGATATAGTCCACCCGCTCAAAGGATACGCCGGCCTTGCTCATATCCGAGAGGATCCTGCCCAGCCCCCGGACCGGCCACACCAGCACCGTATTATAGGAAGCGAAGGCCACGAACTCGCCCACGGACATGTTCCCACGGACCGCCTCCACCGCCCCCAGCACGATCACGGCCACCACCTGCAGCCCCGTGATCAGGTCTCCCACACCCCAGTACAGGCCGGACAAGGTGCCGAGCCGGATCCACATGCGGGCGAAAACTTCGTTTTTCTCCCGGAACCGGTCCATCTCAAACTGTTCCCGGCCGAAGGCCCGGACCACCCGCACACCGGTGGCGTTCTCCTGCACCACCGTGGACAATTCCCCCTCCGCCTCATCCGCCTTCGTGAACCGCCTTGCGATCAGCCGGTAAAACACCGCGGAATACAGGACCACCACCGGCACGAAGAGCAGCACCACGAAGGCCAGATTCCGGTTCATGGATACCATGATCCCGAAAGAGATCCCCACCAGGAACACGGTCCGGAACACCTCAAGAAGCTGCGTCACCACAAAATTCCGGATCACTTCCACGTCGGAGGTGCAGCGCTGGATGATGTCGCCGGTCTGGTTTTTGTCGTGCCAGCTCATGGGGAGCCGCTGCACGTGGACAAACAGGGCGTCCCGCATATTTTTGGCGAAATTTTCCCCGGCCCTGGCCGTGCAGGTGCGGGTCACAAAAGTGGCCGCCCCCGACAGTACCGCCACCGCCACGATGGAAAGCGCCAGAAGCCAGAGATTTTCTGCCAGCCAGCCATATCCGCTTCCGCCGAGCACCTCATCGATGCTGAAGCGGAAGATCTGCGGCGTCACCGCATTTAAGGCCGTAGTCACGAAAGAGGCCGCCGCCGCACAGGCAAAGTACCGCTTGGAGCCCTGAAAATACCGCAAGATCAGTTCTGTTTTTCTGCCTTTTTTACTCACTTCTCATTTTCTCCTGCCCGACAAAGGCCTCCACGATCATTTTCTGGACCGATTCCGGATACAGAAGCTGCAGATAGGGAGCGCCCGTCCGGCTGACCTTATCCACGGCCCTGATCCCTGCCGCCAGTCCCCGCTCCGTCGGAACCTTCACAGACTGTCCGTCTCTCTCCTCCACCCGCAAAAGCCCCGCTTGCACGAGCCATGCTCCCAGCACAGGATAGGACGGCCTTTTTATGTTTTCCGCACTGCTGATGCTTCCCAGCCGTTCCCGGATCTCACTGATCGGAGCGTAGTCCGTATACACAAACTTTTCCGCATCCTCCGGATTCAGATAAAAGTCCTGCTTTCCTTTTCGCCCCGTCCTTTCGGCTCCTTCCTCCGGTCCCCCTTCCGCAGTCTCTTCCCCGCCGTCTCCTGCCCCTTTACTGACCACGACACCGGGATTCTCCGCAAGAAAGCCCGCGATCTCCTCGATAAATCTATGCCCGTACTTCTCACATTTTCGAGCGCCTACGCCGGATACGGCCAGCAGCTCCCGCTCGTTCCCGGGAAGCCGCCGGCACATGTCGATCAGCGTTCTGTCGTTGAAAATGATATAGGGCGGGACCGCCTCCTCCCCGGCGATCGCAAACCGGAGCCGGCGGAGCCGTTCAAACAGCCGGAAGCCCGCACTGGTAAAGGTGTCCGTACCGCTTTCCTTCCCGCGCTTTTTCCTCGCCGGGATTTCTTTTTCCACCGCCGTCCGGACGACGATACAGGTGTCCGCATCTTTCAGCCTCCCGTAATCCCCCAGCCGCAGCACGCTGTATTCTCCCTCTGTCCGGATCACATACCCTTCCGTCACCATCTGGTCGATCAGCAGGCGGATGTCGCTCTCCCTCCTGTGGGACAATCTGCCGTAGGACCTGTAGTCCGTCGCCCCGATCTCCCTCAGCCGGGCCCGGTTTGCTCCGAGCAGGGTCCCGGCCACAATGCTCTGTCCGAACCTGCCCTTCGTCTCCGCCAGACAGTTGACCACCCATTTTCCGTCATCCGTCATGTCGGTCTCCGTAAATTCCTGATGGCAGTTCCCGCAGTTGTCGCAGGGAATGCCTGTCCGCTCTCCGAAATATCCCAGGATATAATTCCTCAGACAGGAAGTGGTCCTGCAGTAATCCTCCATCACCCGCAGCCTGCGAAGATCCCTCTGCCGGAGCAGCTCCAGATCCTCCGCCTCCGCCCCTTCAAATATCTTGTTGTCGAGGAGAAGCCGGTTGATGACCAGGTCCTGCGGAGAAAACAGGAGCACACACTGTGCACGTTCCCCGTCACGGCCCGCCCTCCCCGCCTCCTGATAATAGTTCTCCATGCTCTGGGGCATGTTGTAATGGATCACGAACCGGACATTGGATTTGTCAATCCCCATGCCGAAGGCATTGGTGGCCACGATCACCGGCGCCCTGTCATAGATAAAATCCTCCTGGTTTTTCTTCCTCGTTCCGCCGTCCATCCCGGCATGATAGCCGGTCACCGGAACCCCCCGCTTGAACAGGGCCTCATACAGGGCATCCACATTTTTCCTGGTCGCGCAATAGATGATCCCGCTCTCATCCGGATGCTTCTCGAGATAATCCGTCACAAAATCATCCTTCCGTCTCCCGGAGAGATGCTCCACCCGATAATAAAGGTTCTCCCTGTCAAAGCCCGTCACGACGACCTTCGGATCCTCAAGCTTCAGGACGCAGGCGATATCCTCCCTGACCTCTTTCGTGGCCGTCGCCGTAAAGGCGCTTACCACCGGCCGTTTTGGAAGGCGCCCTATAAAATCGACGATCTTTAGATAGCCGGGCCTGAAATCCTGCCCCCACTGAGAAATGCAGTGGGCCTCGTCCACCGTGACCATGGAGATGGAGCTCTGCAGCGCAAAGTCCAAAAACTCCGCACTTTCCAGCCGTTCCGGCGCCACATAGATGATCTTGTAGGTTCCCATCCCCGCCAGCCGGAGAGCCTTTCGGATCTGTACCTCCGTCAGGGAGGAATTGATAAACGCAGCGTGGACTCCCGCCTCGTTCAGGGCCTTCACCTGATCCTGCATCAGCGAGATCAGCGGGGAGACCACCAGGGTGAGCCCCGGAAAAAGCAGTGCCGGCACCTGATAGCACAGGGACTTCCCCGCTCCCGTCGGCATGACGGCCAGGGCGTCTCTCCCTGAAAGGATCGGATCGATGATCTCTTTTTGTCCCTTCCGGAAGGAATCATACCCGAAATAGGTTTTTAAAACTTCCACAGCATCCATGTCTGCCCTCCCGCTATGACACAAAACTTTCCCGTTGCAGCGCGGATCCTTTCCTCTACGAAAGCTGATGGATAAAGAGTCCGCTCCGAAGCTTCGGCTCGAACCAGGTCGACTTGGGCGGCATCAGCCTCCCTGCATCCGCCACCTGAAAAAGCTCCTCGATAGAGGTGGGATACATGGAAAAAGCCACCTTCATGTCCACGTGACAGCGGCGGACAAGCTCCGAGAGACCCCGGATCCCGCCGATGAAGTCTATCCTCGTGTCCGTCCTCGGATCGCCGATCCCGAGGACCGGGCCGAGAAGCGTATCCTGAAGAACGGACACGTCCAGATCCGCCACCGGATCCCCGCAGGGAGGCCGCTTCGCCTTGAGCAGATACCAGCAGTCGGAGAGGAACATGCCGAATTCCCCTTTCCCGGCCGGGCGTACTGGCTCGCTTCCCATGGTACGGACCTCAAAGTCCGCCCGGATCCGTTCCAGAAAGGCCTCCTCACTGAGGCCGTTCAGATCCCGCACCACCCGGTTGTAATCCATGATCATCAGCTCCTCGTCGGGGAACAGAACCGACAGGAAATAATTATAAGGCTCGTCGCCCCGATACCCCGGATGCTCCTCCCTCCGTTTAAGGCCGACCCGGACCGCCGAAGCCGCCCGGTGATGGCCATCCGCGATATATGTGTTCGGAATCCTGGCGAACGCTTCCCCCAGGGCCCTCATCTGATCCGCCTGATCGATCCGCCAGACCACATGGCGGACCCCGTCGACAGCCGTAAAATCGTAGAGGGAGGCCGTCTGCTTCGCCTCCGCAACGATGGCATTGATGTCCTCCCTGGCCCGGTAAGCCAGAAAGATCGGGCCGGTCTGGGCGTCGCAGACATCCACATGGCGGACCCGGTCCTCCTCCTTCTCCGCCCTGGTATTCTCATGCTTTTTGATCACATTCCCCAGATAATCGTCGATGGATGAGCAGGCCGCGATCCCCGTCTGGGCGCGGCCGTCCATGGTCAGCTCATAGACATAATAGCAGGGGATCTTTTCCCGCACAAAGATCCCGTTGGCCGTCATTTCCTCCAAAAGCGTTCTGGCCCGCTCATAGACACAGGGAGCGTAGGTATCTACCTCGTCCGGAAGTCCTGTCTCCGCCCGGTCGATCTTCAGAAAAGAAAACGGCTCCCTCTCCACCTCCGCTTTTGCCTCCGCCCGGCTGTAGACGTCATAGGGAAGAGCCGCCACCCTGGAGACCAGGGAGGTCTCCGGCCTCAGGCATATAAATGGCTTTACAATTGCCATACTTTTTCTCCTTATCCTGAAAGCCCTGCAACCGTCTGTCCGGCAATTGCAGAGCTTTCCGTGTATCATTCTCACTATTCTGTTTTTTCACCTGACGGACAGCATCCGCCCCGGCCCGTCGGACTATCCTTCAGATCCCGCCCGCCGGGAAGGCAGGCTTTCCGGGAATGATCCGCACCTTATACACGCCGTCGATCTCCATCAGCCGGTCGACTACCCGCCGGGACACTTCCTGGTCCGCATCCATGATGGTATAGGCCACCTCGCCGCGGCTCTTATTCTGCATGTCGGGGATATTGACCCCCTCCTCCGCCAGCACCGAGGCAAACTGTCCGATCATGTTGGGTTTATTCACATTGAAGATACACAGCCGGCAGGCGCCTCTGCAGGGCGGCATCTCACAGGCGGGATAATTCACAGAATTGCGGATGGAGCCGGTCTCCAGATAGGTCATCAGTTCCTTGACCGCCATCTCCGCACAGTTATCCTCCGACTCGGCCGTGGAAGCCCCCAGATGCGGCGTCGCGATCACGCCGGGCATATGGGTCACCTTGGGATTGGGGAAATCCGTCATATAGCGGTGGACCTTTCCGCTCTTAAGGGCCTCCAGCATATCGTCGTCGTCCACCAAAAGGTCGCGGGCATAGTTGAGGATGACCACGCCGTCCTTCATCTTCACAAAAGCATCTTTATTGATCATGCCCCTGGTGCTGTCCAGGAGCGGCACGTGGACCGTAATGTAATCACATTTCTTATAGATCTCGTCCAGGTTGGTCACATGCTTGATGAACGGAGTCATCTGCCATGCCGCATCCACCGAGAGGAACGGGTCATAGCCGTAGACCCTCATGCCCAGATCCGCCGCCGCGTTGGCCACCCGGACGCCGATGGCCCCCAGGCCCACCACACCCAGACGCTTCCCCATGATCTCCGTCCCGGCAAACATCTTCTTGCTCTTCTCCATGTCCCTGCTGATGTTGGAGTCCTCTTTGTTCTGCTCCACCCACTCGATGCCCCCGTGGATATCCCTGGCCGCCATCAGCATGCCCGCCAGCACCAGCTCCTTCACACCGTTGGCATTGGCTCCCGGCGTATTAAAGACCACGATTCCTTTCTCCGTACACTGATCCAGAGGAATGTTGTTCACTCCGGCTCCGGCCCTGGCGATGGCCTCCAGTCCTTCCGGCAGTTCCAGCTCATGCATGGAAGCGCTCCGCACCAGGACTCCCTCGGCCCCCTCCAGCTCTTCCGTCAGTTCATACTCCTCCGACAACAGCCTGAGTCCCTTTCTGGAGATCGGGTTCAGGCAGTGGATCTTTCTTTTCATTCTGTTCTCCTCCATGATGTCCTGTCCTCCTGCCGGCCGGCAGGGGCTCACTTCTTATGTGTCTCTTCAAAGTCCTTCATAAATCCCACCAGGGCCGTCACGGCCTCCACGGTCACCGCATTGTAAATGCTGGCCCGCATCCCGCCGACGCTTCTGTGTCCCTTGAGCCCGACAAAACCCGCGGCCTCCGCCGCCTTCACAAACTCTGCGTCCAGCTCTTTATCGCCCGTCACAAAGTCCACGTTCATATAAGAACGGGACGTCCTGTCCGTGACAGTGGGCACAAAGAGGGCGCTCGCATCCAGATAGTCGTAGAGCAGCGCCGCCTTCTTCTCGTTGCGCTCCTTCATGACCGCAAGGCCGCCCTGCTTCTTCAGCCACTTGAACACCTTGCCGCAGATATAGATCCCGTAGGCCGGAGGCGTATTGTAAAGGGAGGCGCTGTCCGCATGGGTCTTGTACCGAAGCATGGTGGGCGTGCCGGGGTAAACCTCCTCCGTGATCAGATCCTCTCTGATAATGGCGATCACCACACCGGCCGGGCCGATGTTCTTCTGGACACCGCCGTAGATCATGCCGTACTTCTCCACGTCGACGGGCTCCGCCAGGAAGCAGGAGGACACGTCCGACACCAGTGTCTTTCCTTTGGTATCCGGAAGGGTGTGGAACTGGGTCCCGTAAATGGTATTGTTCTGGCAGATGTAGACATAATCCGCATCCTCGCTGACCGGAAGATCCGAACAGTCCGGAATGTAGTTGAAATTTTTATCCTCACTGGAGGCAATGCAGTTGGCCTTTCCGTATCTGGATGCTTCCTTCCAGGCCTTCTTCGCCCAGTTCCCGGTCACGATGTAATCGGCCGTGCCGTGCTTCATAAGGTTCATGGGCACCATGGCAAACTGCAGATGGGCGCCCCCCTGTAAAAACAGCACCTTGTAATTGTCCGGGATCCCCATCAGGTCTCTGAGATCCTGCTCCGCCTCCTTGATGATCCTGTCGTAAGTTTTGGAGCGGTGGCTCATCTCCATCACGGACATCCCCGTGCCCGCATAATCCAGCATCTCCTCCGCCGCCTCCCGGAGTACCTCCTCCGGGAGTGCCGCCGGGCCGGCGGAAAAATTATACACTCTGCTCATGTTCTGATCCTCCTTCGATCCGGGCATCCCTGCCCCGATCCGCTGTATGATATATAGTAAGCCTCTGTACACCTGTCACTCAAATTCCACCGTTCCCGGCGGCTTGCTGGTCAGGTCGTAGAGGACCCGGTTCACGCCCTTCACCTCGTTGACGATCCGGTTTGCCGTGACCGCAAGCACGCCCCAGGGCAGCTCCGATGCGTCGGCCGTCATAAAATCGCTGGTGTTGACCGCCCGCAGGGCCACGGCGTAGTCGTAAGTCCGCCCGTCGCCCATGACGCCCACGGAGCGCATGTTGGTGAGGGCAGCAAAATACTGGCCCAGCCCTCTGTCCAGGCCGGCCCTTGCGATCTCCTCCCGGTAAATGGCGTCGGCCTCCTGGACGATGCGCACTTTCCCGGCCGTGACCTCGCCGATGATGCGGATCCCCAATCCGGGGCCGGGGAAGGGCTGGCGATAGACCAGATACTCCGGGATCCCAAGCTCCAGGCCGGCCTTCCGCACCTCGTCCTTAAAGAGCAGGCGGAGCGGCTCGATGATCTCCTTGAAATCCACCACGTCGGGAAGGCCGCCCACATTGTGGTGGGACTTGATGACCGCCGACTTTCCCAGGCCGCTCTCGATAACGTCCGGATAGATGGTCCCCTGTACCAGATAATCAACCGCACCGATCTTCTTCGCTTCCTCCTCAAAGATCCGGATAAATTCCTCCCCGATGATCTTCCGCTTCTGCTCCGGCTCCGTCACCCCCGCCAGTTTCTTATAATAGCGCTCCCTCGCATTCACCCGGATAAAATTCAGCTCATAGGGGCCGTCCGGGCCGAACACGGCCTCCACCTCGTCGCCCTCGTCCTTCCGCAAGAGCCCATGGTCCACAAAGACACAGGTGAGCTGCTTTCCGATCGCTTTGGAAAGAAGGACCGCCGCCACGGAAGAATCCACCCCTCCGGAGAGGGCGCAGAGTGCCTTTCCGTCCCCGATCTTTTCCCGCAGAGAGCGGACAGACTCCTCCACAAAGGAACCCATCCTCCAGCTGCCGCCGCAGCCGCAGATCCGTGACACAAAGTTGGAGAGCATCTTCATGCCCTCCCGGGTGTGCATGACTTCCGGGTGGAACTGCACCGCGTACAGGCTCCTCCCCGGACATTCCATGGCCGCCACCGGGCACGCCGGCGTGCGGGCCGTCA
Source organism: uncultured Lachnotalea sp. (assembly GCA_947066815.1). Taxonomy (GTDB): domain Bacteria; phylum Bacillota; class Clostridia; order Lachnospirales; family Lachnospiraceae; genus Lientehia. The sequence goes on along the minus strand of CAMSZT010000049.1, from coordinate 7,698 downwards.
CCCGGAATCCCTCCGGAGCTGCGGAGATATAGTCCGTATGGCTCATCCAGCAGACGGTCTGCTCCGACACGCCCTCAAACAGGGCCGATCCTGCCTCCACAGCCACATCCGTTTTTCCGTACTCACTGACCGGGGCCGTCTCCACCGTCCCGCCCAGCATATAAGCCATCAGCTGGGATCCATAGCAGATCCCCAGCACCGGGATCCCCAGCTCAAAGAGCTCTTTCTCACAGCGGGGGGCTCCCTCGCCGTACACGCTGTTTGGCCCGCCCGTGAAGATGATGCCTTTCGGGTCCATAGCTTTTAACCGGTCCAGTTCTATACTGCAGGGGTGCACCTCACAGTAAACATTACATTCCCGGACTCTTCTGGCGATCAGCTGATTATACTGGCCTCCAAAGTCCAGAACAACGATCATTTCCCTTTTCACAGATCTCCTCCCGCCCAGGCCGCAGCCTGACGCTCATCCTGTCTCTCTTACTCTGTCTTTTCTTCCGTCTTCTCCTCGCCCCCTGCAGGATCCGCACTCTCTGCCTGCTCTCCGTCCCGGACTCCTGCCTCTCCGGCATCTTTTTCTTCCGCTTCCCCGGATCCTGCCTCCGCCTTCACGAGGATCTCATTTTCCGCTCCGCATTTTCCGCAAAAGCGATCCTCGTTGGGGATCCACGCTCCACAGCTTGTGCAGCGCTTCTGATTTTTCAAAACCTGCTTATCTTTCGTCAGGCTCTCCAGCCTGGCGGCAGATTCCCGGATGTCGACGGCATAGACCGCATACTGCTCCGGCATATCATTCTCATGATTTTTATAATATGCCTCCCCGAGGGCCTCATATGCCTTCTTCAGCCTGGCCTCCTCCTGGGAGATCTGAAGACTCAGCTTCGCAGTCTCCGCCGCTTCCTTCGTCTTGCTGCCGACCGCCTTTCCGGTGCTGGTGAGCGTTTCACCCAATGTATCAAAAAAACCCATTTGCATCCTCCTTTTTTCGAACCGTCTGCATGTTCCTTACATTATAGTGTCATCCATAAGAATTGTCAATCAAGACGCAAGATCCCCGTCCAGATGATGGGCGTCGTTGAGCACCCGGAGGATGCTGCGGTCCTCCTCGATGTCAAGGATCGTCAGAGACGTGTTGTCCAGCTCCATGCAGCGGTAAAACCGGGAGCTCATGTCCAGCAGGTAGAAGATCGCCAGCTTCAGGATCCCCCCGTGGGCCACCACCACGACCGTCTTGTCCGTGTGGCGGTATTCCTCCTTGATCTCCTCCAGGGCGGCCCCCACCCGGAGCTTGGCCCGGTTCAGGGTTCCCTCCCCCTCCATGGGATAGTGAAAGGGTTCGATCCGGTATTTCGTAAAAGACTCCCCGAACTGCTCCTTTAGCATCTCCAGGGTCAGCCCGTCCCAGCGGCCGAAATCCAGCTCCTTGATCCCCTCCACCAGATGGATGGGCAGCCCCTTAGGCTCCGCGATGGCCCTGGCCGTGTCATAGGCCCTCTGAAGGGGCGAGGAATAGACCACGTCCACTGGAATTCCCTCAAACCGTTTTCCCAGGGCCGCCGCCTGCGCCCTCCCTTTCTCCGAGAGGGGAATATCCGACTGCCCCTGATAGCGCCCCTGGATGTTCCACTCCGTCTCCCCGTGCCTCACAAATATAAACCGCATATCCATTCTCCTCGCTTGTCTGTCTCTCCGGCCATCCTCTTTTGTCAGGAAAGATACCGCTTCACGTACTTTCCCGTGTAGGATGCCGGGTTCTCGGCGACCTCCTCCGGCGTTCCCGCCGCAATGACCGTCCCGCCGCCGTCGCCGCCCTCCGGTCCCATGTCGACCAGGTAATCCGCCGTCTTGATCACGTCAAGATTGTGCTCAATCACGATGACCGTATTTCCATTTTCGCACAAACGCTGGAGAATTTCAACCAGCTTGTGGACATCCGCAAAATGCAGCCCTGTCGTCGGCTCGTCCAGAATGTAGATGGTCTTGCCCGTGTCCCTCCTGGAAAGCTCCGTGGCCAGCTTGATCCGCTGGGCCTCCCCACCGGAAAGGGTGGTGGACGGCTGCCCCAGCTTAATATAGGAAAGGCCCACATCATAGAGCGTCTCGATCTTCCTTCGGATGGAAGGCACGTTCTCAAAAAATTTCAGCGCCTCCTCCACCGTCATGTCCAGCACGTCGTAAATATTCTTTCCCTTGTATTGCACTTCCAGGGTCTCCCGGTTGTAGCGCTTGCCGCCGCAGACCTCACAGGGGACATAGACATCCGGGAGGAAATGCATCTCGATCTTGATGATGCCGTCGCCGCCGCAGGCCTCACACCGCCCCCCCTTGACATTAAAACTGAACCGGCCTTTCTGATACCCCCTGGCCTTCGCGTCCGCCGTGGAAGCAAACAGATCCCGGATCATGTCGAACACCCCCGTATATGTGGCCGGATTGGAGCGGGGCGTCCGGCCGATGGGCGACTGGTCGATGGCGATCACCTTGTCCAGCCGCTCTGTCCCCTCAATGGCCTTGTGCTTCCCGGGAATGGTCCTGGCCCGGTTCAGCGTCCTGGCAAGAGATTTATAGAGGATCTCATTGATCAGGGAAGACTTGCCCGACCCGGAAACCCCCGTCACACAGGTAAAGACCCCCAGAGGAAGCTTCACATTGATATTCTTCAAGTTGTTTTCCGCCGCTCCCCTGACCGTCAGGAAAAACTCCGGCTTCCTCCGGACCGCCGGCACCGGGATCTTCCGTTTTCCGCTCAGATAAGCGCCGGTGACAGACCTCTCACAGGCGATGAGGTCCTCCGCGGTCCCTACGGCAACCACCTCCCCGCCATGCTCCCCTGCTCCCGGCCCGATATCCACGATACAGTCAGCCGCCCGCATGGTATCCTCGTCATGCTCCACCACCAACACGCTGTTCCCCAGATCCCGCAAATGGATCAGCGTCCGGAGGAGCTTGTCATTGTCCCGCTGGTGAAGGCCGATGCTGGGCTCGTCCAGAATGTAGGCCACCCCCACCAGACCGGAGCCGATCTGGGTCGCCAGCCGGATCCTCTGGGCCTCCCCGCCGGAAAGCGTCGCCGTCCCCCGGGTCAAAGACAGGTAATCCAGGCCCACGTCCACCAGAAAGCCCACCCTGGCACGGATCTCCCTCAGGACCAGCTTTCCGATGGACACCTGGGTCGGCGTCAATTTCTCCTCCATGCCCTCCATGAATCCATGAAGGCCTCCGATGGACATGGAAGTAATATCATAAATATTCTTGTCACAAACTGTCACCGCCAGAGAACTCTTCTTCAGCCGCTTCCCCCCGCAGACCTTGCAGGGCGTGATCCGCATAAACGTCTCATACTCCGCCTTCATGGTCTCCGAGCCAGCCTCCCGGTAGCGGCGCTCCACGTTCCGCAGGAGCCCCTCGAAAGCCACGTCATAAACGCCCTCCCCCCGCTGGCTCTGGTAACGGACCTTGACACTGCGCCCCCCGGTCCCGTGCATCAAAACGTCATAGATCTTTTTGGGATAATCCTGAACAGGCGTGTCCAGATCGAATCCGTATTCCTCGCACAGGGCGTCCAGAATCGCCCTGCTGAAACTCCCCGGCTTGGAGCAGGACTGCCAGCCGCAGACGGTGATCGCCCCCTGGTTGACGCTGAGGGTCTTGTCCGGCACCATCAGGTCCTCGTCGAACTCCATCTTGTAGCCAAGGCCCGAGCATTCCGGGCAGGCACCGAAAGGATTGTTGAAAGAAAAGCTTCTCGGCTCCACCTCGTCGATGCTGATCCCGCAGTCCGGGCAGGAAAAGCTCTGGCTAAAATTCAGGGGCTCCCCGTCAGCCACGTCCACCACCATCAGCCCCTCCGAAAGCCGCATGGCCGTCTCGATGGAATCCGTCAGCCGCTTCTCCATGCCGGCCTTCACCATGAGCCGGTCCACAACGATCTCAATATTATGCTTGATATTTTTATCCAGTGCGATCTCTTCCGTCAGCTCATAGAGATTGCCGTCAACCCGGACCCGGACGAAGCCGCTCCGCTTCGCCTGGTCCAGCACCTTTTCATGGCGTCCCTTCCGCCCACGGACCACGGGTGCCAAAATCTGGATTTTGCTGCGCTCCGGAAGTTCCAGGATCTGGTCCACCATCTGGTCCACCGACTGCTTCCGGATCTCCCTGCCGCATTTCGGGCAGTGGGGAATGCCGATCCTCGCATAAAGCAGACGGAAATAATCATAAATCTCCGTCACCGTGCCCACCGTGGAGCGGGGATTCCGGTTGGTGGACTTCTGGTCGATGGAGATGGCCGGGGAGAGCCCCTCGATGCTCTCCACCTCCGGCTTCTCCATCTGGCCCAGGAACTGTCTCGCATAGGAGGACAGCGACTCCATATAGCGCCTCTGCCCCTCCGCATAGATCGTGTCAAAGGCCAGGGACGACTTCCCCGAACCGGAAAGCCCCGTCAGGACCACGAACTGGTCCCTGGGAATGTCCACCGATATATTTTTCAGGTTGTGCTCATTGGCCCCCCGGATCCTGATATACTTCGTGTCAATTAATTTTCTCTCCTGCATGTCCGTCTCCTGTCACTTGTCCATCTCATACAAATATTTTTTAAGCTCCATCATCTGATCCCTGAGCACGGCCGCCTGCTCGAAGTCGAGCTCCGCCGCCGCCCTCTGCATCTTCTTCTGCACTTCCATGATCAGCTTCATGAGCTCCTTCTCGCTCATGGATTCCGGCTCCTTCTCAAGCTTCACGCCCCGAATCGGCTCCTCCTCCGACCTGGAAATGCTGATCAGGTCACGCACGGCCTTCTTGATCGAAGTGGGAGTGATCCCATGGGCCTCATTGTAGGCCTGCTGGATCTCCCGCCTGCGTCTCGTCTCGTCGATGGCCGACCGCATGGAATCCGTAATGGTATCCGCATACATGATCACCCGCCCGTCCGCATTCCTGGCGGCCCTTCCGACCGTCTGGATCAGCGAAGTCTCCGAGCGGAGGAAGCCCTCCTTGTCCGCATCCAGGATCGCCACCAGACTGATCTCCGGAATGTCCAGCCCCTCCCGCAAAAGATTGATCCCCACCAGCACGTCAAACAGGTCCATGCGCATGTCCCGGATGATCTCGCTCCGCTCCAGCGTATCAATGTCCGAATGAAGATACTTGACCCGGATCCCGACCTCCCGCATGTAATCCGTCAGGTCCTCGGCCATCCGCTTCGTCAACGTGGTCACCAGCACCTTCTGTTTCCTCTCCACCACCAGGTTCACCTGGGAGACCAGATCGTCGATCTGCCCCTCCACCGGCTTCACCTCGATCTCCGGGTCCAGAAGCCCGGTGGGCCGGATAATCTGCTCCGTCCGGAACAGCTCATGATCCGCCTCATAGGGCCCCGGCGTGGCCGACACGAACAGAAGCTGGTCGATCCGCTCCTCAAACTCCGCAAAATTGAGGGGCCGGTTGTCCAGGGCAGAGGGCAGGCGGAACCCATAGTCCACCAGCGTCGTCTTTCTGGAGCGGTCCCCTGCGTACATCCCCCGGATCTGCGGCACCGTCATGTGGGACTCGTCAATGATGATCAAAAAATCGTCGGGGAAATAGTCAAACAACGTGCAGGGCGGCTCTCCCGGCTCCTGTCCGGTCAGATGCCTGGAATAATTCTCAATGCCGGAGCAAAAGCCCGTCTCCCGCATCATCTCGATGTCAAAATTCGTCCTCTCCGAGATCCGCTGGGCCTCCAGGAGCTTGTCCTCCATGCGGAAATAGGCCACCTGCTCCTTCAACTCCTCCGCAATGTGCTCCGTGGCTTCCAGCATCTTCTCCCTGGGCACCACGTAATGGGATGCCGGAAAGATCGCAATATGCTCCAGGCGGCTCCTCGCCTCCCCGGTCAGAGGGTCCACCTCCGAGATCCGGTCCACCTCGTCCCCGAAAAACTCCACCCGGTAGGCCGTCCCCTCCGAATAAGCCGGGTACACCTCCAGCACGTCCCCCCGCACCCGGAACGACCCCCGCTTAAAATCCATGTCGTTTCTATTATATTGGATCTCGATCAGTTTGCGCACGATGTCGTCCCGGTCCCGCTCCATCCCCGGCCGCAGGGAGATCACCATGTTCTTATAGTCGATGGGGCTGCCCAGGCCGTAAATACAGGACACCGACGCAATGATGATCACGTCCTCCCGCTCCGAGAGGGCCGCCGTGGCCGAATGGCGCAGCTTGTCGATCTCGTCATTGATGGAGGAATCCTTCTCGATATACGTGTCCGTCGAGGGCACATAGGCCTCCGGCTGGTAATAGTCGTAGTAGGACACAAAATACTCCACTGCATTCTCAGGGAACATCTCCTTGAATTCTCCGTATAGCTGCGCCGCAAGCGTCTTGTTGTGGGCGATGACCAGCGTCGGCTTCTGCAATTCCTGAATGACATTCGCCATCGTAAATGTCTTGCCGGAACCCGTAACCCCCAGTAAAGTCTGGAATTGATTGCCCTCCTTGAAGCCTCCCACCAGCTCGGCGATGGCCTGGGGCTGGTCGCCTGTGGGCCTGTAGGGGGCTTGTAATTTGAAAGCATGCCCGCCCTTTGGGCTGCTTTCATGAGCAAGCAGCTGGCCGCTGTCAGCGGATTGCGAATTTCCTCTCTTATCTGGCATATGAAAACCTCCAATTTGTGGTAACAGTTCAGCCATAGCCGACTGGATGGACGAATCATGCTGGCATGAATGAGTACCTCCGGTCAGCTATGAGCGGAGCGCCTTTAAGCCTCAGACAGAAGCTGCGGCAGCAGCGGATAGCCTGCTTTGCAGGCGGTCTGCGGCTTGTTCTAAAGGTGCGGGCTGAACTGTTACAATTTGTTACCGTGCAAAACGAAACAACACTGAATAACACCAGCCAGTACAGATAGTATTATCCAGTCATTTGGTTTTTCATTATAACACATAAGTCAAAAAAAGTACAGACCAAAATCGAACTTTTGTTCTGCTCTTTTTACATGCAAGAAATCGCTGATTTGTTCTATCTGATACACTGAAAGAAAGCCTGGACAGGTTCAAAAAGGAAAAGGCGGTAAAGCGCCGGAGGAAAAGAGGGAAGATTTATTTGAAATGACAGGATTTATTTTATATGCTATAATAATTTATGATCAAACATGTTTAGGAGGGAAGAGATGATCATATACAGCGCCACAAAACGACAATTCAAAGAAGATGTTGTTTTAAACCGGATATCTGATCTTATTCGAAATAATCTGAAGGAACACGGCTTATCAGGTGGAAGCATATCCGAATACCGCTCCTGGCAAAACTCACTCCATTTTATGCGTGATGTAATTGATGACCCTGAAATTCCGGAAAATGTAATGGTTGCGATCGAATATCAGATTCCTGGGACATCCAAACGAGTAGACTTTATGATGATCGGTGCTGATCAGTCCGGCCATATCAATATTATGATCATTGAGTTAAAGCAATGGTATCGGGCCGAAAAAGTAGCTGATGAGATGCTGCATAGTGTACGTGCATACACCGGTAACGCCTACCGTATTGTGAGTCACCCCTCCTATCAAGCCTATTCTTATGCTGTTCTTATTAAAAATTTTTCCGATCAGATCCAGAATGAACATATTTCCATTATTCCCTGTGCCTATTTACATAATTACGATCCCAATTATATCAATGCTCTGAATGATGAAATTTATAAAGTATGGTATGACGAAGC
>CAMSZT010000048.1 GCA_947066815.1 uncultured Lachnotalea sp. | reverse complement strand
ACCTCTCCCTCGTCAAGCGCTATCTGTGCGTCTTATGCCGAAAAAAGAGTTATCCCGAACTTTTTTATATACGTCTAATTCCATGCGGCATATCTTTTGTATAATTCGGGATAACTGAATGCTACTTTAACCCTGCAAGTTTCCGCAGGGTTTCTTCATCAGAAAAATCCCATGCTGTTATTTCATCTTCATCAGAAATTTTCGGAGTGGATTTTGCTATTGCATTCCGTTTCATTTCCGTATCGGCATATGCGTATACCCGCGTTGTTTCAAGGGATGAATGTCCGAGAAAGTCGCTAAGTAGTGCTAACGGCACACCATTCCGGTATAAATGCATCGCCCTTGTATGGCGCATTAGGTGGGGATGGATTCTTTCCGGCATTTCAGGGCAGGCGGGCTTTGCGGATTCTCCGTATTTTTTCATAAACGCCGCAACCGTGTCTGTCGACATCTGATGCCGCTGATTATGAATCACAGTGTAAAGTTTCTTCCAGATATTTTCTGTATCTGCAACAGATTCTTGTCAGCCCTGCAGGAAGGCTTACCGATCGGTCTTTATGCCCTTTTGATTCAGGAATGAACAGAGTGCTGCAGTCCGGCGACAGGTCCGCAGTCCGTATCAGGCGTACTTCATTAGGGCGCAGTCCACATGCATACATAATCCTGAAAATGACCGGTATCTGCAGATGGCGCAGCACGGAACCGGGCAGAACCGGCCGGGTATCAGCTGCATGGAAAAATTTCTCCAGTTCCTCCTGGGTAAAAATATGCGGAACATGGCGCTGTCTTTCCCTGGGGACAATTCCATTCGGGATGACGCAGGCTTCCTTTCCGCTTCTGTTCATATAACGTGCAAGCTCCCTTACAGGCGCCATTCGGTTTCGGAAACTCCACGGCTTTTCTGTCGGCTTTATTACTGCCCATGCCATGGCAAGCTCAGGCGTTACCGTTTCCGCATCAGGGAAATGCTGCAGACAGAAACGGTCGAATTCAGACAGTATCTGACTGCTTACTACATAAGGGTACCCGAGCGAATGTTTCTGTTCCAGCAGAAGCTCCAGATATTCTTTTAACTTACTGGAAAACTGGTGTTTTTTCATTGAAGTTCCCTCCTTCGCAAAGGAATTGAGGAAACATCGACAGCACAGGAATCCAGCCCTTCACGGCTGACTGCTATATAAGGCTTCAGAGAGTCTGCCCCTGAATGGCCAAGGATCTCCTTTATGGTATCCAGCGGTATGCTGTTTTCCAGCATCCGGCTGGCAATGGATCGGCGGAAACTGTGGAAGCCTTTATGGTCTGCAGCCGTCCATAAGATACCTGCTTTCGCAGCGTTTCTTTTAAGGTGCTGGAGCATATTGCCGTAAAATATCGGTCTGTCAGGGAAGGAGTGAAATCGGTCATGGGTGGAAGAGTTTTGGAATATGAGGCGAAAACCATATTAGAAGAAGGGATGAAACAAGGAATGGAACAAGGAATCAGGGGAACCGCATCTATTTTGAAGAAAATGGGTTGTTCCACACAGACGATTCTGGCTGAAATCCAGGAGCAGTATGGTCTGTCCCCGGAAGTATCTGAAAAATATCTGTAAAAGAACGAGGCTGCCGCATTCGCGATCGAAAACCGCGGAGCGGCAGTTTTTTCGTCTAAAAATGTTTCAGGGACGCGACCTCGTCCCCGGTCAGCGCCCGGAAGGCTCCGGGGGCAAGGGACTCGTCCAGGACAAGGCTTCCCATGGAGATCCGCTTCAGATAAAGCACCGGATGGCCGATGGCCTGGAACATCCGTTTCACCTGGTGGAACTTTCCCTCGTGGATGGTCAGCTCCACAAGGCTGGTCTCCTGTCCGCCCCCCGTTTCCGGAAGGGGATGTGTTTGCGGGGCGGCGTCTGTCTGCGGAGCAAGAAGCCTGGCCTTTGCCGGGAGAGTGGGCGCCTTTTCGCCGATGTCGATGCCGCCTTCCAGGCGGGCCAGGTCGCCTGCGGTCACGGTACCGGCCGCCTTTACCAGATACGTCTTATCCACGTGCTGCCGGGGCGAGAGCAGACGGTGGGCCAGAGGGCCGTCGTTGGTGACGAGGAGCAGCCCTTCCGTATCCTTATCCAGCCTTCCGACAGGGAACAGATCCCGTCCCGGGGCGTCCTTTAAGAGGGAGAGCACCGTGGGGGCCGTGTTGTCGTCGGTGGCGGACACATATCCGGCCGGCTTGTTTAACATGTAATAATAAAATTCCCGACAGGAGAGGAGGACTCCCTCACAGGCGATGCGGTCCGCTTCCGGATCCACCTTCTCCTCCGGCCTTTTGGCGGCCTCCCCGTTTACGGTGACGAGGCCCTTTTTCAACAAAAGTTTTACCTGGCTTCTGGTGCCGAGGCCGGCGTCGGCCAGGAATTTGTCCAGACGTAAAAGACTCATGAGGAGTCCTCCTTTCTGATCACGCCCTTATGCCTGTATCCGGCAATTGCGAAACGTGAAATTGCCGAGTGGATTCTGACAATTGATCCATCCAAAGCCTGCAGCGCCAAACATTCCAAGGAGCCCATAAGCGCAGAAAACAGTCGGGCAGAGGCCATCCTGTTTTCCATGGTCTCCTTTCCATGGCGCAGAGAGCTTTTCCTGGATACAATTGTCAGAATCCTTCCCAGGTTTTGCGGTTTCGCAATTACCTGCACACTCTTATGCCTGCATGGTGACGTCGATCTTCCGGCCAAACAGGGCCATCAGGAAGGCGGCGGCCGCAAAGAGGAAGCAGAGGCAGAACACGGACCGGCTGCCGGACGTCTCGTAGATGCCGCCAAAGAAGAGGCTGAACAGGGCGCGGCCGCCCATGAACACGGCATTATAGATGGATGCGGCGGAGCCGATGGAGGTTTCGGGCACCACCTGGCGGATGTACTGGACGTTTAAGCCCGTGGTACAGGCCGTCGTCAGGAAGGTCAGGCAGGAGGCTGCCAAAAACAGCGGGACGCTGGGGACCAGGGCAAAGAGGAGCATCCGGAGGCTCATGGCTGCCGCCGAGACCAGGAAGAGGCGGCGGAAGCCGAGCTTTGGCAGCAGGAACTTATTTAATAATAGAAGGAACAGGATCTCCGGTGCCGCCCCGATGATGGAATAGATGCTGACCAGATACTCGGCGGCTCCCAGAGTGGAGACCATGTGGAGGGACGCGTAGGCCGTCACCACCTCTGCCAGGGCGCCAGTCATGAGGGCGAAGGAGATGATGAACAGAAACCGTCCGTTTTTTAATAAGGAAGCGATGTCTCCGGCCCCGGCTTTCTTGTTGTCTGTTCCGGTAACAGCGTTTCCTTCCGGTGCGGTTTCCAGTCCTGCCGCATGCTTTCTGTTCCGGCCGGGGAGAAAGAAGATATTGACCAGGGAGCAGGCCATTGCCGCCATGAAGAACCGAAAAAACACATGGTTCAGGCCGAACTGCTGGACGAAAAATGCGCAGAGGGCGCTGCCGGTGATCCAGCCGATGCAGCCGAAACAGCGGATGCTGCCGTAGGGACTGCCGGAATCGGTGCAGTAGCAGACGGTCTGGGTGTCGGCCATGGCCAGGATGGAGCAGCGGTTCAGCTCAAAACCGATCCCCATGACGATCAGCAGGGCGAAGCCCGTCTGCATGGAGAGGAGAAAGGAAAAGAGGATTGTCCCCGCCGTGCAGAGCATGAGGATCTGCCGGTATTTTCCGGTCTTATCCCCGACAGCGCCGTAAAGGGGCATGATCACGAGGCCGGCCACCATGGAGACGGAGATATAGCAGCCGATCTGGAAGCCGCTCATATGCAGATACTGCTCCAGATAGACGCTGATATAGGAGTCATAGCAGCACAGGGCTGCAAGGGTCAGCAGATAGTAGAGGCGGAAGCGGTTGGAATAATTTCTGGACTTCGTCGGATTCATTGCGGATTTCCTTTCTTCTGTATCGTATTGTCTTATAATAAACGATCAAAATATTTGCCGTTTACTTTAAGCCCTCCGGGGGATACCCTCGCTTCGCTGGGGCAGGCCCAGCGCACGATTTTGTAAGGTGGATCCTGCGTTTACACGCAGCAAAAATCGGCGCAGCAGGCGCCATAAGGAAAAGATTTATATCGTCTGCTATAATTCACAAGTGAGATATACAATATGAGCCGATAGGACTGGTTTAGAGGAACATGGCCATATACAGCGGCAGGTGCCAGATCCCGTCCTTCTCCATCACGTCCTTGGGATAGAGGATATAGGAAGAACCGATCTTCCCTGCGAATTTCTTTCGGAACTTGTCCAGGGAGGAGTGAGAGCGGTAGTTGCCGGACTTCACCTCAATGGGGGCGATCTTCTTTTTCTCGGTGATCAGGAAATCGATCTCCATATGATTTTCCCGGTTCTCGCTGTCGTTTCGAGAGTAAAAATAGAGCTTGTGCCCGTTTCGTCGGAGCATCTGCGCAACCACGTTTTCCATGATCATCCCCTCGTTGATGTCAAGGCGGTCAAAGAGGATCGCCTTATACAATTCGTTGTCGGTGAAGGCCTGGTCCATGAAGGTGTGGGTGACGAGGAGGCCCGTGTCTGCCATATAGCATTTTTGCGTGGAGGTGTCCGCGCTGAGGGCCAGTCCGATGCCGGGATCCGTCGCATTGAAACAGGCGTTGACCACCATGGCTTCGTTCAGCCAGATAAAAGAGTCTTCGTAGGCGCGGAAACGCGCGTTTTTGTTGATGGAGGACAGTTGGTATTTTTTCTTTTTTTTGGAAAGCTGGCCGGGGATGTCATCAAAGATGGCGTAGACCTTCTCCTCGTATCCGGCGGCGAATTTGGAGACGTCGTCGCGGTAGAGCCGCAGGATCCTGCGCTTGGCCTCGTCGGAGGCCGCAAAATTTTTGCCGTCGATATAGGCCAGGACAGACTGGGGCATCCCGCCGACGAGCACATACTGGCGGAAGTCGTTCATGATCTTCCGGTGGAGCGTCTGGCCGAGGGGCTTCTTTGACTCGAAGCATTTTCGGATCAGCGGGACCGTCGCCTCGTCGCCCATCGCCCAGAGAAATTCTTCAAAATCCAAGGGGAATATTTCGAGGTGTTCTTCCTCCGACGGGATGATAATGTTTTCCGTGTTCTTTTTCAGGCGGATCAGCGAGCCGGTTTCCAGGAAATCATACCGCCCGTCCGCCACGAGATATTTGATCAATTGTCTTGCCCTTGGAAACTGCTGCACCTCGTCAAAGATGATCAGAGATTCCCTCTTATGAAGGACCGTGGAGTAGAAGGCGGCCAGCTTGGCAAAAAACAGATCCAGGTCGGAGCTTTCGTGGACGAACAGTTCCAAAATGTCCTCAGGCGCATTGCCAAAGTCGATGAGGATGTGGCTTTTGTATTCCTGCCGGGCAAACAGCTCGGCGATATAGCTCTTGCCGACGCGGCGCGCCCCGTCGATCAAAAGCGCGGTCTGCCCGCCGCTCGTTCGCTTCCAGTGAAGCAGGTCGTCATAAATTTTTCTTTTTAACATGTCTGAGAGCCTCCAGTTAGACATTGTCTGAACGCGGCGGAATCTATTATATCATGGAAATCACGAAAAAGTAAGTATAAAAGAGTAAATAAATCACGAAAAAGCAAATCCGGCATTTTCCGGCAGGATGCAAAATATGGAAACCAGGGGCGCCCGCATTGACGGGAACGGCGGATTCGGTTAAAATAAAAAAGGCGTTTTCGGCGGGCCTGGCTTTTGCGGACGCCAAAAAGCGCCGGGAGAGGAGACGGAACAGAATGACAGAACGAGTACCGAAGCCGGGAGAATTTTACCGGCACTTCAAAAAAGGAGTTTATCAGATCATAGCCGTTGCGGAGCATTCGGAGACGGGGGAGGCCATGGTGGTTTACCAGGCGCTCTACCGGGAATTCAAGATCTACGTGCGGCCCCTGTCCATGTTTGTGGATAAAGTGGATAAAGAAAAATATCCGGAGGCGGTTCAGAAATACCGCTTTGAGCGGATCAGCCCTTCGGAGCTTTCCGGAAACGGGACAGACCGGGAAGCCGGCCCGAAGGCAGCAAGCCGCCAGTCCATGGCGGCGGCCTGGCGGGAGAGCCAGGAGGATGCAAGGCGGGAGCAGGGGATAGCCTCCGGGGAAAATTCGGCTTCCGGAGGCAGAGAAGACGGTTCGGGAGAAGGAGGGGCGGAGGACGGCAGGATCAGTCCCAGGTTTTTGGAATTTCTGGATGCCAGGAGCTACGAGGCCAAGGCGGCGCTCCTCGACTCCCTCAAAAAAGAACTGACCGACGAGATGATCGACAGCATGGCCATGGCGGTGGACCTGGAGATCCCGCTGGGCCCCCTGGAAGAGCGGCGCCGGCAGCTCTCCCGGTGCCTGCGCACCATGGGCCGCTACGAGGCCCCCCGCCTGCGCTGAGACACGGATCTTTACACCCTTCCCGGGCCGGGAAGAAATCAGAAAGAAGATTGGCTCTTTTTCACAAATTTGCCAGAAAGTCACGGCAGCGTTCCTCGGCAGATGATAGGAAGGTTTCAGGGATTTCGCTGCGGCTAGCGCAGGCAATTTCAGCCGACCCGGTTTGATGGAGGTGAAATTGCCTGCTATGGGCGGCGCAGCGAAATCCCTGAAAGCGAACGTGTCTGAAGAGGAACGCTGCCGTGGCTTTCGGGGGCAATCCTCCGAAAAGAGCCGGTCTTCTTTCGTCATTTCTCATATTTTACTTGACAACCGGCCCCTTCCTATATATAATAATATGGCGTGCGCAAAAACCATGTTGTTTTTGGTGCGCGAAAACAGATCTTTACCAAATATTACAGGAGGTGAAAAACATGCCCACATTCAACCAGTTAGTGAGAAAGGGTAGACAGACATCCGCAAAGAAAGCTACGGCTCCCGCATTGTTAAAGGGATACAATTCTCTGAAGAAGAGAGCCACCGACGAGGCGGCCCCCCAGAAGAGAGGCGTATGCACCGCAGTGAAGACGGCTACCCCCAAGAAGCCTAACTCCGCACTGAGAAAGATCGCCAGAGTACGTCTTTCCAACGGGATTGAGGTGACCAGCTACATCCCCGGCGAAGGCCACAACCTTCAGGAGCACAGCGTCGTCCTGATCCGCGGCGGCCGTGTCAAGGACCTGCCCGGTACGAGATACCACATCGTCAGGGGCACCCTGGATACCGCGGGCGTTGCCAACAGGCGCCAGGCCCGTTCCAAATACGGCGCCAAGAGACCGAAGAAATAAGGTCAAGTTTGTACTAGTGCACGGAATGTAAGCATATTTTTCCCCTGTAATCAAGGAATGAAATAGAGTTCACAGCCGGGCGCGAACATACCAAGCGTGTGAGTACCGACGATTTAATGTAATCATAATTAAGGAGGGAAGTAACGTGCCGCGTAAAGGACATACCCAAAAAAGAGATGTGTTAGCAGACCCGCTTTACAACAACAAGGTCGTCACGAAGCTGATCAACAACATCATGCTGGACGGCAAGAAGGGTGTTGCACAGAAGATCGTATACGGAGCGTTCGAGCAGGTGGAGGAGAAGTCCGGAAAGCCTGCCCTGGAAATTTTTGAGGCAGCCATGAGCAACATCATGCCCGTTCTGGAAGTCAAGGCGAAGAGGATCGGCGGAGCCACCTATCAGGTGCCCATCGAGGTGAAGCCGGAGAGACGCCAGGCCCTGGCCCTTCGCTGGCTGGTGCTCTTCTCCCGCAAGAGAGGCGAGAAGACCCAGAAGGACAGACTGGCCAACGAGCTTATGGATGCCGCCAACAACACGGGCGCAGCTGTAAAGAGAAAAGAAGACATGCACAAGATGGCAGAAGCCAACAAGGCATTTGCGCATTACAGATTCTAAAAGGAGGAAAATCCCTTGGCTGGAAGAGAATATCCATTGGAGAGGACCAGGAACATTGGTATCATGGCTCATATCGATGCGGGTAAGACCACTCTTACAGAGCGTATCCTGTACTATACAGGCGTGAACTATAAGATCGGCGACACCCACGAGGGCACGGCTACCATGGACTGGATGGAGCAGGAGCAGGAGCGAGGCATCACCATCACTTCCGCCGCTACCACCTGCCACTGGACACTGGAAAAAGAGACCAAACCCATGCCGGGTGCACTGGAGCATCGTATTAACATCATCGACACTCCCGGACATGTGGACTTCACCGTGGAAGTAGAGCGTTCCCTGCGCGTATTGGACGGCGCAGTAGGCGTGTTCTGCGCAAAGGGCGGTGTAGAACCTCAGTCAGAAACTGTATGGCGCCAGGCAGACAAGTACAATGTACCCCGTATGGCATTCATCAACAAGATGGATATCATGGGTGCAAACTTTTACAATGCGGTGGAGATGATCAAGACCCGCCTCGGACACAATGCGGTGCCGGTCCAGCTCCCCATCGGAAAAGAAGACGACTTTAAGGGGATCATCGACCTGTTTGAGATGCAGGCTTACATCTATAACGATGAGAAGGGTGAGGATATTTCCCTCACCGAGATTCCCGAAGATATGAAAGACGAGGCGGAGGAGTACCGGACCGCCATGGTGGAAGCCATCTGCGAGACGGACGACGACCTGATGATGGAGTACCTGGACGGTGCGGAGCCCTCCACGGAGAGCCTCAAGGCAGCCCTCAGGAAAGCGACCATCTCCGTCGAGATCATCCCGGTTCTCTGCGGAACCGCCTACCGGAACAAGGGTGTACAGAAGCTTCTGGATGCCGTGGTAGAATACATGCCGGCACCCACCGACATCCCTTCCATCAAGGGAACGGACATGGAGGGCAATGAGATCGAGAGACATTCCTCCGACGAGGAACCCTTCTCCGCTCTGGCATTCAAGATCATGGCAGATCCCTTCGTGGGAAAACTGGCCTTCTTCCGCGTGTACTCCGGCACCATGAACGCCGGTTCCTACGTGCTCAATGCCACCAAGGGCAAGAAAGAGCGTGTTGGCCGTATTCTTCAGATGCACGCCAACAAGAGGGCGGAGCTTGACAAGGTATACTCCGGCGACATCGCTGCGGCGGTGGGCTTCAAGCTGACCACCACCGGCGACACCATCTGCGACGAGCAGCATCCGGTGATCTTAGAGTCCATGGAGTTCCCGGAGCCGGTCATCGACATCGCCATCGAGCCCAAGACCAAGGCCGGTCAGGACAAGATGGGAGAGGCCCTGGCAAAGCTTGCCGAGGAGGACCCCACATTCCGGGTATCCACCAACAAAGAAACAGGACAGACCATCATCGCCGGCATGGGCGAGCTCCATCTGGAGATCATCGTAGACAGGCTTCTGCGTGAGTTTAAGGTGGAGGCCAACGTCGGTAAGCCTCAGGTTGCCTATAAAGAGACCTTCACCAAGACGGTCGAGGTTGACAGCAAGTATGCGAAGCAGTCTGGCGGCCGCGGCCAGTACGGACACTGTAAGGTACGCTTCGAGCCCATGGATGCCAATGCGGAGAAAACCTACGAGTTTGCCTCCGAGGTGGTGGGCGGCGCCATTCCCAAGGAATACATTCCCGCGGTGGACGCCGGAATCCAGGAGGCTTCCAAGTCCGGAATCCTGGGAGGCTTCGAGGTGTTAGGCATCAAGGCTACTGTGTTCGACGGCTCCTACCACGAGGTTGACTCCTCTGAGATGGCCTTCAAGATCGCCGGTTCCATGGCCTTCAAGGATGCCATGAGCAAGGGCGGAGCGGTGCTCTTAGAGCCCATCATGAGAGTGGAAGTCACGACTCCCGAGGATTATATGGGCGACGTCATCGGCGACATCAATTCCCGCCGCGGGCGCATCGAGGCCTTCGAGGATGTCAACGGCTCCAAGCTGATCAAGGGATTCGTGCCCCTTTCCGAGATGTTCGGCTATGCCACGGACCTTCGTTCCAAGACCCAGGGCCGGGCAGCCTACTCCATGTTCTTTGAGAAATACGAGCAGGTGCCGAAGAGCGTTCAGGAAAAAGTTCTTGCCGAAAGAGGCAAATAAGGCTTGAAAAACCTACGGTTTTGCAATATAATTGTACTCAGTTTATGAAACCTGGAAACGTAAATAAAAAGAGAGAAGCCCGCCAGGGCAAAATTAAGGAGGACTTTTAAAATGGCTAAGGCTAAATTTGAAAGAACGAAACCCCATTGTAACATTGGTACGATCGGCCACGTAGACCACGGCAAGACGACCCTGACTGCTGCCATCACCAAGGTTCTTTCCGAGAGAGTTGCAGGAAACGTTGCAACGGATTTCGACAACATTGATAAAGCTCCCGAAGAGAGAGAGCGTGGAATCACCATCTCCACCGCTCACGTGGAGTATGAGACAGACAAGAGACATTACGCACACGTGGACTGCCCCGGACATGCCGACTATGTAAAGAACATGATCACCGGTGCCGCTCAGATGGACGGTGCGATCCTGGTAGTTGCTGCTACGGATGGTGTTATGGCTCAGACCAAGGAGCACATCCTTCTGTCCCGTCAGGTAGGCGTGCCTTATATCGTTGTCTTCCTGAACAAGTGCGACATGGTTGACGACGAAGAGCTCATCGAGCTGGTCGAGATGGAAGTGACCGAGCAGCTTGAGGAGTATGATTTCAATGACTGCCCGATCGTGAAGGGTTCCGCCCTCAAGGCTCTGGAAGATCCCTCCAGCGAGTGGGGCGACAAGATCATGGAACTCATGAGCACGGTTGACGATTATATTCCCGATCCGGAACGTGACACTGACAAGCCGTTCCTGATGCCCATCGAGGACATCTTCTCCATCACCGGCCGCGGCACCGTTGCCACCGGCAGAGTGGAGCGTGGTACGGTCCATGTATCCGACGAAGTTGAGATCGTTGGTATCAAGGAAGAGACCCGTAAGGTCGTGGTTACCGGCGTTGAGATGTTCCACAAGCTGCTTGACGAAGGCCAGGCCGGCGACAACATCGGCGCACTGCTTCGTGGTGTTCAGAGAACCGAGATCGAGAGAGGACAGGTCCTCGCAAAACCCGGTTCCGTTACCTGCCACACCAAGTTCACGGCTCAGGTATACGTTCTGACCAAGGATGAGGGCGGCCGTCATACCCCCTTCTTCAACAACTACAGACCTCAGTTCTATTTCAGAACGACGGACGTGACCGGCGTGATCAACCTTCCCGAGGGCACCGAGATGTGCATGCCCGGCGACAACGTTGAGATGAGCATCGAGCTGATCCATCCCATCGCCATGGAGCAGGGTCTCACCTTCGCTATCCGTGAGGGTGGCAGAACCGTTGGTTCCGGAAGAGTTGCTTCTATCATTGAGTAATCAGTAAAAAGTTAGATTTTATGGGGCTTTCCGAGAAATCGGGAAGCCCCTTTTTGAAATAGCAAAAGAGGGGGAGGCCTTGTGATGACAGTTCAAGACAATGTGATCAAAGAATATTTGAAAAATGTTTATTTTATAACGGGAACACCCTGTGGGGGAAAGACAACCATTTCACGGGAGCTGGCCAAACGGCACAGTTTGTTCGTTTATGATGTGGACGAGCGGTTTGCCGGCCATCAAAAGGTTTCGGATCCTGCTTTCCAGCCGTCAATGAATAAAGTCTTTCAAGATGCGGACGAGTTTTTTGGGCGCACGGTGGAGGAATATAAAAAATGGCTGATCGATAACACAAGAGAACAATTGGATTTTGTGCTGTTGGATCTGATCCGTCTTTCACAAAATAGGATTGTACTGTGCGACTGCCATTTGACAGTGGAAGAAGCTGAAAAATATACGGAAGCATCCCGGATCGTATTTTTGATAAAAGAACCGTCAAATTTAATTGAGGATTACTGTGATCGCCCTGATCATCAGGGATTTTGTGGTTATATTAACAGTGCGTCTGATATTGAAAAAGCAAAGGCGACGTGTAATGCCGCCTTAAGAGCCCTCAATGAGAAAAGATATCACGATATCAGGACCAGTAGTTATTTGTGGATTGAAAGAAGTGAAAATAGTACGGCTGATGAGACGGTGAGGAAAGTAGAACAGCACTTTGGCCTTGCCTGAAAGGATTTCAGTATGGATGCTCCGGACATATTGGCCTGTACGAAAAATACGGATATCATTACCTCAAGGATATCGTCAATTATGGAGGCGGAAGAGACCGGCTGTATGGGAAAGAGCTAAGGTTATAAAAGGAATTTGATGAAAAAGATTGCTTTTTCTGAGAAATTCTTTTATACTATTACGTGAACGGTTTATACATATGCAGGTTGAAAGCTAAAAACAAATGAAAGACGGGTACAATGAGGTGGCTGCAAATGTAGGTGCAGGACCTCTTTTTTTATAACCCCCTTTTTATATGTTACCTATGGAGATTCGTATGGATAATTATGAGAAGATCGGAGAGCGGCTGGAGGAGCTCCCCGGAAAAATCGGTTTTTACTATGAGAACATGGTCACGGGAGAGCGCTTCCTGTACCGGGCGGATGAGAAGCTGATGGCGGCCAGCGTCATCAAACTGTATGTCATGGCGGCGGCATTTCGGAGGATCGCCGACGGCAGGCTGGATGCGGGGCAGATGATCACCACCAGCAAAGCGGATTTTGTGCCTTCCTGCGGTGCCGTGGCCTATCTCCACGAGGGCCTGCAGGTGACGGTGCTGGACCTTGTCACGCTGATGATCATCTTCAGCGACAATACGGCGACCAATATCCTGATCGACCTGATTGGGATGGAGGAGATCAATGAGGAGATTCGTCTGCTGGGCTTTAAGGACACCTGGCTTCGGAGGAAGATGTTTGATGTGGAGAAGTCCAGACAGGGGATCCAGAACCTGATCACGGCAAAAGAGGTTGGCGTATTCTTTCGGAGGTTGTATGAGGGGACGCTGGTGGACGAGGCATCCAGCCGGAAGATGCTTGCGATCCTTGGGGATCAGCAGTTAAACGGGAAGATCCCCTTTTATCTGAAGGCGCTTCCCGACGAGCCGGAGATCGCCCACAAGACGGGAGAGGATACGGGGATCACCCACGACGTGGGGATCGTGTACGGGCGGGAGCCTTTTATCGTGTGCTTCTGCGGAAACGAGACGGATACGCCCCGGTTCGAGCGGGTCATGGCGGAGATTTCCCTGGAGCTGTATCAGGATACTTTGCGTTAACCCCGCAAGGGTTTAACATACATTCGGTGATGCCTGTGTCAGCAGGCATGTCCGTTTGGCAATACGAGATTCAAGAAGGAGGAAAGCAAATGAAAAAGAAGAGATGGATCGCCCTGACTCTGTGTGCGGCCATGCTGGCTTCCACGGCTTTAACCGGCTGTGGCGGCGGCAAGGACAAGGAAGAGGGCGGCAAGACGGAGACGCAGGCGCAGGGCGAGAGCCAGTCCGGGGAGACCGCTGCGGCGCCGGCAGACAGCGGGGAGCCGGCAGTCTACACGGAACTGTATTCCAGTGAGTGCGCTACCCTGAACTACCTGGTGACGTCCAACACGGACGAGATGCAGATCGGTGCGAACTGCATCGATACCCTGGTGGAATATGATTCCGAGGGACAGTTGAAGGAAGGCCTTGCCACCGAGTGGAACTACGACGAGGCAACTAAGACCTGGACCTTCAAGCTTCGGGAAGCGAAGTGGGTGGATTCCACCGGCGCCGAGGTGGCCGACGTGACGGCCCAGGATTTCGTGGACGCCATGAAATATGCGCTGACGCCGGAATATGAGAGCGGCACGGTCCAGAACCTCTTCGGCGTGATCGCAAACGCAGAGGAGTATTTCAACGGCCAGGCATTTAACGGCGGAGCTGACGAGGACGGCAACGTCTGGGAGCCGGTTGATTTCTCGGAGGTTGGCGTGAAGGCGGTGGACGAACACACCCTGACCTACACCCTGGCGACGGAGGTTCCTTATTTCCTCTCCTCGCTGACCTACATCACCTACATGCCGGCCTACGGCCCTCAGCTGGAGGAACTGGGCAAGGAGTTCGGTACTGCGGCGGATAAGATGTACTACAACGGTGCCTATTATCTCTCTGAGTTTTCTCCCCAGGAGAGAAGAACCTACACCAAGAACACCCTCAACTATGACGCCGACAACGTGTTCATCGATGAGATCCAGATGATCTACAACCCGGAAGCCAACACCCTGGGGCCGGAGATGGTCAAGAGGGGCGAGGTGGATTCCGCCACCATCGGTGCGGACCTTCTGGACGACTGGCTGGCGAACGAGGACACCAAGAACCTGGTCAGCAAGTCCCGCTATTCCACCAGCTACGCTTATTTCTACTGCTTCAACTTCAATCCCCAGTTCGACGCGGAGTACGAGCCGGAGAACTGGAAGAAGGCGGTAAACAACGAAAACTTCCGTCAGGCCCTGTTCCATGCGGTCGACAAGACCAAGGCGGTGGCTGTCACCGAGCCCAACACGCCGGAGGATTACGTGTTATCCACCATCACGCCTTTTGAGTTCGCCTACACGGAGGACGGCACGGATTACACCACCATGGGCGCCCTGGCCGGAAGGAAGGCAACCTTTGACGAGGCCGAGGCGGTCAAGTACAGGGATGCGGCCAAGACGGAGCTTGCGGCGGAGGGAGTCACCTTCCCGGTGAAGGTCCTGATGCCCTACAACCCCGAAGTCACCAACTGGGATAAGGAGTGCCAGGTGGTGGAACAGCAGGTGGAAGCCCTGTTGGGCAGCGATTTCATCGACATCATCGTGGAGGCGGGGCCCAGCGACAGCTTCTTGAGCAACGTGCGCCGCTCCGGTAAATATGCCTTCATGCTGTGTAACTGGGGAGCCGACTATCAGGATCCGGAGACCTGGACCGACCCCTTCTATGAGAGCAAGGGCGAATCCGGATACGACGGAGGCTCCAGCTATGCCTTCCTGGGCACGGCAGTCACGGAAAACGGGGCGGCGGGACCGGCCGTCAAAGAGTACTTTGACAAGGTAGATGCCGCCAAGGAGATCACCACCGACAGCAAGGCCCGCTACGAGGCCTTTGCCGAGGCCGAGGCCGTGCTTTTGGACCATGCGTTGGTGATCCCTTCCAATATCTCCATCAGCGACTATCTGGCGACCAAGCTGGACGTGTTCGAGGGCCAGTATGCGTCCTTCGGCGTGTCGACGCTGCGGTTTAAGGGACAGCACCTGCTCGACCATTATGTTTCCATGGAAGAGTTCGAGGCGAACAGAGATAAATAAAATGCATTATTTCCAGCAGAATGCGCCGGCCGATCTGTACGGCGGCGCATTTTGCCGGTTTGCCAGAGAGGCTTAAAGCCCGACGAGTAAAGGAGTTAAGTACATGTTCAAGTATTTATGCAAACGAATCGGGCGTTCGCTGCTGACGCTGGTGATCATACTTATCATTGTGTTCAGTCTGCTGCGCCTGATGCCCATCGAGGGCTATTTCCCCAACTACGAAAAAATGACCCCGCAGCAGATTCAGGTGGGTCTTCGGGAAATGGGGCTGACGGACCCGCTTCCCCAGCAGATCGTCCGTTTTTTCGGTGACCTTCTTAAGGGAGATCTGGGGACCTCCAGGATCTACCGGGCCAACGTGCCGGTGAGCGAGGTCCTTGCGGACAAGGTGCCCATTTCGATCAAGCTGGGCGTGTTGTCCATGCTGGTATCCTTATGCCTCGGCATTCCTCTGGGAGCGCTGATGGCCAGATATAAATTCCGGTTTTTCGATAAGCTGGGGACGCTGTTCATCATCTGTATCGAGGCGGTCCCGGCGGCAATCTATTTTCTGTATATCCAGCTTTACGGGACCGAACTTTTGGACGTGGGACTTCTGTTCGACGCCGGCAACCCCAGGTGCTGGATCCTTCCGGTGTTTTCCATGTCCTTATATAATATCTCCTTCTACGGCATGTGGCTCAGAAGGTATATGGTGGATGAGAGCAATAAGGACTATGTCAAGCTTGCGAGGGCCAAGGGAGTTTCGGAGAGCGGCGTGATGTTTAAGCATATCTTCCGGAATGCGTTCGTGCCGCTGGCGCAGTATATTCCCACGGCATTTTTAAATACAGTCATCGGTTCCATCTACATTGAGTCCCTCTACAGCATTCCCGGAATGGGAGGCCTGCTGGTGACGGTGGTCAAAAAGCATGACAACACCATGGTACAGGGGATCGTGCTCCTCTATGCCTGCGTGGGCGTGATCGGCCTTCTGCTGGGCGACCTTCTGATGGTGCTCTTTGATCCCAGGATCAGTCTCGGAAAGAAAGAAGGTGACAGATAATGAAACAGTTCAGTTACCGTCATACCAAGGAATCGGAGCTTATGGCGAATCTGGATGCGGCTGCGAAAGAGCAGGCGGAGCTTTCGGAGGAAGAATTGTTTTCCTTTGCCGAGTTCAATGCGGCCGAGGTGGAGCGTACCGGTTACAGCAATTATTCCTACTGGAGGAGCACCCTGCGGGCATTCCTCAAGAACAAGGCGGCGGTGGCGCTCCTGGCGCTTCTGGTCCTGCTCCTCCTTTTCACCTTTATCCAGCCTTATCTGCCCGGACAGTATGATCCCAATGAGATCATCAATGATGCGAGCGGCATGCAGTACCGAAACGTGCCGCCGGGAGGCCAGTTCCTTCTGGGGACCAACTCCATCGGCCAGGATCTGTGGGCCAGGATCTGGGCGGGGACCAGGACGTCCCTCTTTATCGGTCTTGTCGTGGCCATCGTGGAGGCCCTGATCGGGATCACCGTGGGCGTGATCTGGGGCTATGTGAGAAAGGCGGACGTGATCCTGACGGAGATCTACAATATCATCGACAACATCCCGAATACCATCGTGCTGATCCTGATCTCCTATATTTTGAAACCGGGGATCAAGACCCTGATCTTTGCCATGTGCCTGACGGGCTGGATCCAGATGGCCCGCTTTATCCGCAACCAGATCCTGATCATCCGGGACCGGGATTACAACGTGGCCAGCCGCTGTCTGGGCACGCCCACCTGGAAGATCATGGTGAAAAACCTTCTTCCCTATCTGGTTTCCGTGATCATGCTGCGCATGGCCCTCACCATTCCCGGAGCCATCGGAAGCGAGGTGTTCGTCACCTACATCGGCCTGGGACTGCCGGTGGACGTTCCCAGCCTTGGAAACCTGATCAACGAGGGGCGTGCGCTGATCACCAGCCCGGCGCTTCGTTATCAGCTCCTGTATCCGACCATCATACTTTCGTTTGTGACCATTTCGTTCTATATCATCGGAAACGCATTCTCGGATGCGGCCGATCCCAAGAACCATGTATAGGAAGGGGAAGCCATGGCTGATAAAATACTGACTGCAAAAGAGCTGGAGATCCAGTTTAAGCTGCGGGGAAAGACCTTAAACGCCATCCGGGGCGTCTCCCTGGATCTTTACAAGGGGGAGATCCTGGCCATCGTCGGGGAATCCGGAAGCGGGAAATCGGTGTTCACCAAGTCCTTCATGGGCCTTCTCGACCGGAACGGAAGGGTTGCCGGCGGGCGGATCCTGTATTACGGGCGGGACGGTGAGGAGCCTTTGGATCTTGCGACCGTCAAAAGGGAAAAGGAGTGGTACAAGATCCGTGGGCACGAGATCGCCATGATCATGCAGGATCCCATGACCAGCTTAAATCCCTTAAAGACCATCGGGAAGCAGATCATGGAGGCGGTGCTGCTCCATCAGGACGTGAACCGGGCGGAGGCCAAGAAGAGGACTCTCAAATATCTGGAGGATGTGGGGATCCAGGATGTAGCGCGGAGATTTTCCCAGTATCCCCATGAGTTTTCCGGCGGCATGCGCCAGAGGGTGGTGATCGCCATCGCCATCGCCTGTGCGCCGAAGATCCTGATCTGCGACGAGCCCACCACGGCTCTGGACGTGACCATCCAGGCGCAGATCCTGGACCTTTTGAAGGAGCTGCGCCATAAGTACAGCTTGTCGATCATCCTGATCACCCACGACCTGGGCGTGGTGGCCAACATCGCCGACCGGGTGGCGGTCATGTATGCGGGGGACATCATTGAGATCGGGACCAGCGAGGATATCTTCTATGATCCGAAGCATCCTTACACCCAGGCCCTCCTCTCCTCCCTGCCGCAGATCGGGGTGAAGGGGACGGATCTGTTTTCCATTCCCGGTACGCCGCCGAACCTGTTCACGGAGATCAGGGGGGATGCTTTTGCGCCCAGGAATCCCAAAGCGCTCAAGATCGATTTCTTAAAAACCCCGCCCTATTTTCAGGTTTCTCCCACCCACAAGGCCAAGACCTGGCTGCTTGATCCCAGGGCGCCCAAGGTGGAGCCGCCGGCAGTGGTAGAGAAGATTCGGAACGGAGGTCTGTTTTGATGGAGAGAGAGGTTCTGCTGGAAGTAAAAGATTTGGACGTGACCTACGGCGGCAGGAAAAAGAAATTTCATGCGGTTAAAAAGGTAAATTTTAAGATTTACAGAGGGGAGACCTTTGGGCTGGTGGGCGAGTCCGGCTCCGGCAAGACCACCATCGGCCGGGCCATCATGCGGATCGTCCCATCCTCCGGCGGGGAGATCCTCTACAAGGGAGAGAAGATCAACGGAAAGATCTCGAAGGAGCTTGACCGGAGGGTGATCAAGGAGATCCAGATGATCTTTCAGGATCCCCAGGCCTCTTTGAACGAGCGGGCCAAGGTGGACGAGATCATCAGCGAGGGGCTGATGAACATCGAGAAGGGGCTTGGCAGGGAGGAGCGGAAAGAGCGGGTGGAGCAGGCAATCCTGGACGTGGGACTGCTCCCGGAGTTCGCCAGCCGTTTTCCCCACGAGTTTTCCGGCGGCCAGAGACAGAGGATCGGGATCGCCAGGGCCCTGATCATGAACCCGGAGTTTATCATTGCCGACGAGCCGATCTCGGCTCTGGACGTGTCGGTCCGGGCACAGGTGTTAAACCTTCTGTCGGACATGCAGAAAAAGCGGCAGATCACCTACCTGTTCATTGCCCATGACCTGTCGGTCATGCGGTTTATCACGGACCGGATCGCCGTGATCCATAAGGGGCGCATCGTGGAGATGGGTGAGACGGAGGAGTTGATCCGCCATGCGATCCATCCCTACACCAGGGCGCTGCTCTCGGCCATCCCCATGCCGGACCCGAAGCATGAGCGGGAGAAGAAGCTTCTGGTCTACGATCCCGACATGCACGATTATTCGACAGGGGAGCCGGAGTGGAGAGAGCTCAGGCCGGGGCATTTTGTGCTGGCAGACGAAAAAGAGGCGAAGGAGTGGCTTTGAGGAAGCCTTGAGGAAAGTTTATGAAGTGTGCTGTGGTGACGGAGCCGGTAAGTACGATCTACGAGGGCCCGTTTACGGAAAAAAAATCGAAGGGAAGGAGCGTTTCGGCCATCTCGGACGAGGGTCTTGCCGGGATGCTCCTCGAGGTGACGGGGGAGGAGACGAAGGGGTATTTGCCGGTCCGGACCTTCTACGGATATACGGGATATATCCCGGCAGAGGGCGTGCGTCTCCTGAGTTCGGAGGAAGGGTATGCGTGGGAGGCTTCCGACCTTTGGGTGACGGACGCCTTCTGCGTGGACGTGGTCGCCCTCCCCGTGGTGGAGAGCGTGAGACTTGCGAGCCTCTTTCGGGGAAGCCTGGTGCAGGTGCTCTCCCATGAGTCGGAGGCGGCCGGCTGGGCGAAGGTGCGGCTGGCGGACGGAAGAGAGGGCTACATGAGGGATCAGTATCTGCGGGAGAAGAAATTTTCCCAGAAGGGTGCCCTGGAAGGGGGGCTCGACCAGAGGACGGATCTTAAAGAGGCGCAGTTCAGGCGGGACGTGGTGGAGACGGCGAAGACCTATATGGGTGTCCAGTACCGCTGGGGCGGGCGCTCCACGCCGGGCATCGACTGCTCGGGCCTGACCTCGGCAAGCTATATGCGGCATGGGGTCCTGATCTACCGGGACGCCCATATCGTGGAGGGCTACCCGGTCCGGAAGATCAAAAAAGAGGATATGAAGCCGGGGGACCTTCTGTATTTCCCGGGGCATATCGCCATGTATGCGGGGGAGGGCCGCTACATCCATTCCACCGGGCGGGCCGGGAGCGGCGGCGTGGTCTTTAACAGTCTCCGCCCGGAAAGCGCAGAGTACCGGAAGGACCTGGCGGACAGTCTGTACGCCGTGGGGAGTATTTTTTAAAGAGAATATGTTCGGGAGGAAGCTGCGGCCGGATCGGCCGCGGCTTCCTCCTGTCTTAGGATTTGCGAAAAGTTTGTTGCACGCTTTTTACACTTTACAGATCTGTTATACTGTTTTCGTCTCTTTTTCCAGATTATCCATAATTTCAATGGCCTCTTCTACATTCACATACTGCTGACAATAAAAGGCATATTTCCTTGAATGTCCTTTTTTGCCTAATCCATTTATGTTTCTGTTTCTGATTTTATCTTTTGTGTTTTTTTTCAATAAATGTAATGCTGCCTTTACTGTTTCGGTATTAGGATATCCGTCTTTTGTATCTGGTTTTTTCACAGCAAAACATACAGTTACGGTTTTTTCTCTTTCCGGCAGGATAATTTCCTCGATCCTTGATTTTGGAAATAATTTCAACAATTCTTCTTTTCCTAATACCAGATAGCCGCTTTTTCCATAGGGCTTTTCCCCTACAGAAAGTATTTCTCTTTCTCCGAAAATAAGATATCCTTCCGCTGTCAGTGAATCCATTATAAAACTAAGTTCCTCCACCCATTCGTCCACTCCAATTTCATGGAGAACATTATAAAGCAAAACGAGATGAAATTTTTGGCGGGAGGAATTGATCTCCTCCTTTGTGTGATAGGCTCCGCCTCTCCATGCACTGTTTGACTGAAACTTATCCGAAATTCCCTCTTTGTCGTAAACATGGTATTTTAATCCTACGATCAGATTCTGAACTTCTATGTTATCTGTAAGCATAAGTTCGATACATTTACCGATCCTGACATTTCCCGCCCCAAAATCCAAACTTCAAAGAAATCCAAACTTTTACTCATAACCTCAATG
>CAMSZT010000047.1 GCA_947066815.1 uncultured Lachnotalea sp. | reverse complement strand
CTCAATGCCGCCGGGACACCCTGCAGCATCAAGCGGGTCCAGAGGCATATGGCAGAGCAGGGACTGCGCTCTGTGGTAGTAAAGAAGTACAGCCACCATGCCAATCATGGCAGCATCCCAGATGATAAAGTGAATATCTTGAAACGTGATTTTGGAACAGAAACCATCAATCAAAAATGGTGCACAGATATTACCTACATCCAGTTTTTTTGTTTCCTGTCACTATTGCGCATGCTGTCCCGGCCGGTCCGTCCTGCGCCAGAGGCTTTTCCCTCTGCACATTTTCAGGATATCACGGGAGCAGGTCGATTTTGTCCCCACTTTTCAGCCTGTCCAAAAAATGGTAAAACAGCTTCCTGCTGGCATAAAAGTCCGTCTTCCCCATGGGGATCCGGCCAAGCTCCGGGCCGTATTCCAGAAACGGATAAGAAAGATCCCTCGTCACGCTCTTCACCATGTACGCACCGATCTCCGGGGCAGGCGGCCCTGGCCGCTTCCTCGATCATCTCCAAGTCCTTCTGGTGCCTCCGTCTCCGGAGCGCCGCCCTCTTCGCCGGGTCCTCCGTGCCCGTCCTGGCGGCCGCCGCATGGTTCCGGAAGCCTGTCGTCCCCTTCGCGATCTCCCGTTTCTTTTCCTCGTACTGAAGACAGAAAGCCCGAAGCTCTTCATACCAGTGCCTGGTGATCCCGTAATCCTCCCAGGTCATTTCCCTCAGTCTCTTTTTCTCCATAACAAATTCCCCCTGTCATTTTTTCTTTTTCCAATGATCCATTGATAATAGCTAATTCTGGTAGGCGAGATCGGCATGGGATGCGAAGGATTTCTGGAGAAATCCGACGAAACCGTAAAGCAGTTTATCGACCTGATGGAGGAGGCCGGCGCCAACTGCATCGACCTGTATTCTCCCAACCCGGACATGCGCTCCGCCCTTGGGAAAGCCCTCGCGGGGCGCCGGGAAAAGTTTGTCCTGCAGGGGCATCTGTGCACCGTCTGGAAAAACGGGCAGTACGAGCGCAGCCGCGACATGGCAGACGTGAAGAAAGGGTTTGAGGACCTGCTTGAACGCCTGGGAACGCGCCATCTGGACATCGGTATGATCCATTATATCGATTCCTTGTCCGAATGGGAATCCGTCAAAAACGGCCCTGTCATGGAATATGCCCTGGAATTAAAAAAAGCCGGGACCATCACGGCCATCGGCCTCTCCAGCCATAACCCGGAAGCTTCCCTGGCCGCCGTGCGCACGGGGCTGATCGACGTGCTTCTCTTCAGCATCAATCCCTGCTACGATCTGCAGCCGGCAAATGAGAACCTGGAGCTTCTGTGGGACGAAAAGAGCTACGAAAAGCCCCTGGTCAACATGGAGCCGCTCCGCCAGGAGCTGTATGAGACCTGCCAGCGCCTCGGCGTGGGGATCACGGTCATGAAGGCCTTCGGCGGCGGCGATCTGTTGAGCGAAGAACTCTCTCCCGCCGGAAAGGCCCTGACTCCCTATCAGTGCCTCCATTACGCACTGAGCCGTCCCGGCGTGGCCTGCGTCATGGCCGGCGCCAGGAGCCCGGAAGATCTGAAACAGAGCCTGGCCTATGAGGATGCCTCCGACGAGGAAAGAGATTACGCGGAGGCCTTCGCCTCCTTCCCCAAGATCAGCTGGAAGGGCCACTGCATGTACTGCGGCCACTGCGCCCCTTGTCCCAAGGGCATCGACGTGGCCTCCGTCACCAAGTTCTTAAACCTCTGCCGGGCCCAGGGGGAAATCCCCGAAACCGTCCGGGAGCACTACGCCCTCCTCTCCCATACGGCCTCGGAATGCGTGCAGTGCGGTGCCTGCGAGAAGCGCTGTCCCTTCCAGGTGCCTGTGATAAAAAACATGGAGGAAGCGGCAAAAGTATTCGGAAAATAACTTCGTACCGGCATCTTTGGATGTCGATCTGGCAGACATGGATGAGACCAAAAAACAGCGGAGCAGGGGAGATCACTCCCCTGCTCGATTTCTCTGATCTATTCTATTCTCCAAAATCCGTCCGGATATCCCCGCTGGAATAATACACCTTTCCGGCCTCATAGGGAATCCCCTTGGCCGCAAACATCTCCTCCATGGTCACCAGCTGGAAGCCCCTGGCCTTGAGCTCCGGGATGATGGTCCGGCAGGCCTCGACGGTCTCCGCATGGATGTCGTGCATCAGGATGATGTCCCCGTCCGCCGCTTTTTTCACCTCATCATAAAGCACACACTGGATCGTAGCCTCCGGATCCCTGGTCTCCCAGTCCAGCGTATCCACATTCCAGCGGGCCATGGGATATTTGACCACATCCCGCACATGATTGTTCCACCCGCCGTAGGGAGGGCGCACCGTTCCGGTCGCGGGAAGACCCCAGCCCTTCAGGATGTCGTTCACCCCTTCAATCTGGGCCTCAATCTCCTCGTCGCTGATCTCCTTAAAATTCTCATGGCTCACCGTGTGGTTCCCCACCTGGCATCCCAGGGCAAGCTCCCGCCGGATGATGTCCTCGGCGCTGCTTCCCTTCAGCGCGCTGCCGACCACGAAAAAGGTCGCTCTGGCGTCGTTTTCCTCCAGGATATCCAGAAGCTCCGAGGTCGTCGCCGCCTTCGGCCCGTCGTCAAAGGTCAGGCACACCATGGGCTTCGTGGGATCCACATTCCCGGCCACAGGGGCCTGGGCCTCCTGCCCGTCCCGGCTGCCTCCGCCGAGATCCATGGCCAGATGCCCGGAAAGCTCCTCCATGGGAATGGTGAAGGAAAGCGTCTCCGTCCTGCCGTCGATCAGGGTCCCTCCGGGGAAATACAGGGTCAGTCCGTCCTCATTCCAGGTATGATATTTGAAATTCGCATCGGCGGCCTCCGCGGCTCCCTCTTTCAAGGTCCCCCCCTGAGCCTGGGCAAATTCCTTTGTCTTCGCCGACAAAAGCTCCAGATACCCCTCCGTCAGCACATCGGAGAGGGCAAGCTCCGCCCCGTCGGACATCCGGTAAGTGTAGGTTTCTATGGCATCTCCGGCCTCCGCCGCCTGGGGAAGCTCCTTGTGGATATTGAACTTGACAGAGACCAGAGCCTCCCCGGTCTGGTAAGATTCATAATCCACCGCCATGAGCATGCGGGTCCTGCCGTCCGTCCTAAGATCCTGGACCTGATGCTTGAACACGGAAACCATATCGTCCACCCGTTTTGCGACAGCCCCGTCCACGGCCTCATTTCCGACAGCCGGATAACGCGCGATCAGTCCTTCGTAATCCGCCAGCTCCTTGATCTCCTGCATGGTCCCGGCTTCCTGCTTTTCCGGCGGCACCATAAAGGAAAAGTTCGCCTCGGAGATCCTTCCGTCCGCCGCCGCTCCGCTGGTCTGCGGCTCCTGGGTCGCCGCCGCCGGCTCGCTGGGGTTCTTGTCCCTGCCGAGCACCAGCCAGAGGATCACTGCCAGGGCCAGCACGGCCACGGCGGCTGCCAGCACGATGATCACAAGCTTTTTCCGCTTCTGCCGCTCTTCCCTCTCGGCCTTCTGCCTGCGGTATCGCTCCTCCTCCCAGCGGGCCCATCTGGCCTCGGAGCTCCCCCTCGGGGACACTCCGGCCGGCCCTCCCACGGCCCGGCGGCCTGACTCAGGCTGCACTCTCCCGGCGGCCTGGCCCGGCGCAGACGGCGCTGTGCCTCCCGACGTCCCGCGGCCGGCAGCCTGGCGCTGCACCGCTCCTCTCGACGGCCCACGGCCCGGTGCAGGCTGCGTTACGCCCCCGGACGGCCTCCGTCCGGGCATCGGCTGCACTGCGCCTCCGGACGCTCTCCGCCCTTGCGGCGCCTGCCCTCCACCGACCGGCCGGGAACCGGGCGCCGGCTGCGATGCACCTGCTCCCGGCACTTCATTTACCGTGTGCCGTTCCATGCTGCCCTGGCTGTTTGCCGGCTGTATCCTGTTTCTGGACCTGTGGGAAAGCCGCATATTCCCCGACCCCCTCGCGTTCCTCTCCTCCTGTGCCATACGCTCAACCTCTTTTACCTTAATGTTTCATTAAAACCATCCTTCATTACCTTAACACAAATTTTTGAAGATGACCTTAACAAAATATGACAATTTTCTTACTTCCTAATACTTCCTCAATCTTTACACTCCAAGGAAGGACCTCACAACATCCCTCATCTCCGATATCTCACAGACAGTCTTATGGAGCACCTCGGCCCCGCGGATCTCCTCGACAGCGGCAGGGACCGGCACGCCGGAAAGCTCCGCCAGTTTGTCCGCCAGCGCAAAATCCTCCATTCCATCATATTTCCCGCCGATGGCTTCCATGACACTTCTCGTAAATTTGTAGGGACTTGCCGTGGAGGCGATCACCATCTTCCTGTCGTCCCCCGTCGTCTCCCGGTAGCTTCTCCCCACAGAAGAAGCCACCGCCGTGTGGGTGTCAAGGACATAACCCGTCCGTTCATAAACCGCCCGGATCTCCGCCTCCGTCTCCTCCTCGCCGGCAAAGCCCCCGGCAAAATCGGAGAGCTCCTCCCGCATCGCATCAGTGATCTCATAACGGCCCGTCTCAGAAAGCTCCCTCATCAGGGCCGCATCCCGCCCTGCGTCATTCCCGGCGATCTTATAGACCAGCCGCTCCAGGTTGCTGGAAATGAGGATATCCATGGACGGGGAGCTTGTCAGGATAAATTCCCGGTTCCTGTCGTAGGCTCCCGTCCGGAAAAAGTCAAACAGCACCTTGTTCTCGTTGGAGGCACAGATCAGCTTCCCGATGGGCACGCCCGCCATCTTCGCATAATAGGCCGCCAGGATGTTCCCGAAATTCCCGGTGGGCACCGTCACATTGATCTCCTCGCCGTCCTGGATGATCCCCCGCTTCAGAAGCTGCCCGTAGGCGTACACATAGTAGACCACCTGGGGCACCAGACGGCCGATGTTGATGGAGTTGGCCGAGGAGAACTGATAGCCATGGGCATCCAGCTCCTGTTTCAGCCCCTCGTCCCCGAACATGGCCTTAACGCCGCTCTGGGCATCGTCAAAATTCCCGCGGATCCCCACCACAAAGGTATTGGCCCCCTTCTGGGTCACCATCTGCTTCTTCTGGATCGGGCTCACGCCGTCCTTCGGATAAAACACGATGATCTTCGTGCCGGGCACGCCGGCAAATCCCGCCAGCGCCGCTTTTCCCGTGTCCCCGGAAGTGGCCGTCAGGATCACGATCTCATTTCCCACCTGATTTTTCTTCGCGGCCGTCACCATCAGGTACGGGAGGATGGAAAGAGCCATGTCCTTAAAGGCGATGGTGGGGCCGTGGAACAGCTCCAGGTAGTAAGCCCCGTCCGCCTCTTTTATGGGAACGATCTCCTCCGTGTCGAATTTGCTGTCATAGGCCCCGTCGATGCAGGCCCGGAGCTCCGCCTCCGTAAAGTCCGTCAGGAATTCCCCCATGACCGCCAGCGCCGTCTCCTGATAAGAAAGGGCCGAAAACTCCCCCATGGACATCGGAAGAGCCGGGATCCGGTCCGGCACGAACAGGCCGCCGTCATCCGCCAATCCCTTGAGGATCGCCCGGGAAGCAGTCACCCTCTCTCCCGTTCCCCTCGTACTTCCATATAATAATTCACTCATAAGATTTTCCTCTCTGTTTTCCTGCCGAAAAAGGGCAGTTTTTCATATAAAATTTATGATAACACAGAGACACCCATTTGTCACCCCCGGTTTTCCCATGAACCATGGGCGTATTCTGTCGTTTTCTTCCATTCCCGCAGACTTTTCCCCGGGGCACATTTCCTCTGCATCGGCGGGCGAATGAAAAACGCCCGCAGTCTCCCGCGGGCGCCAGGCCATGATCTATGCCTGCTTCTTTGTCTCGTTGATGTAATTCATAAGCCCTTCCGCCGCAATGATCTTCTGCATGAATTCCGGGAACGCCTGGCCCTTGAACCGGGTGTCCCTGGTCTTATTGTAGATCATCCCGCTGTCGAAATCGATCTCCACCTCGTCCCCGGCCTCAATGCCCCTCGCCGCCTCCGCACACTCGATGATGGGAAGGCCGATGTTGATGGCATTCCGGTAAAAGATCCTCGCGAAGGTCTCCGCGATCACACAGCTCACCCCCGCCGCCTTGATGGAGATGGGGGCATGCTCCCTGGAGGAACCGCAGCCGAAATTCTTCGAGGCCACGATGATGTCCCCCTTCTTCACCTTCTTCACGAAATCCCTGTCGATATCCTCCATGCAGTGGGTCGCCAGCTCCGCCGGGTCGGAGGAATTTAAGTATCTCGCCGGGATGATGACGTCCGTGTCCACATTGTCTCCATATTTAAAAACCGTTCCCTGTGCTCTCATCATATCCTCCTTTTACATTCCAAGCGCTTCCGGACCGGAGATCCTTCCGGTCACGGCGCTGGCCGCCGCCACCGCGGGGCTCGCCAGATAAACTTCCGAAGACACATGGCCCATGCGGCCCACGAAATTCCGGTTGGTGGTGGACACGCACCGCTCACCCTCCGCCAGCACCCCCATGTAACCGCCCAGGCAGGGGCCGCAGGTCGGCGTGCTCACAATGGCCCCGGCCTCGATGAAGGTCTTCAAAAGCCCTTCCTCCATGGCCTGCAGATAGATCTTCTGGGTGGCGGGGATCACGATGGTGCGGACGCCCTTCTTCACCTTCCGCCCTTCCAGGATCTTTGCGGCTGTCCGCAGATCGTCCATGCGGCCGTTGGTGCAGGAACCGATGACCACCTGGTCGACGGCCACCTCCCCCGCCTCGTCGATGCTCCTGGTGTTCTCCGGCAGGTGGGGAAACGCCACCGTGGGCCGGATGCTGGAAAGATCCAGGCGGATCACCCTCGCATACTCCGCGTCCTCGTCCGCCTCATAAGCCTTAAAGGGCCGCACGGAATGCTCCTTCATGTAAGCCTCGGCCTTCTCGTCCACCGGGAAGATCCCGTTCTTGCCCCCGGCCTCGATGGCCATGTTGGCGATGGTGAACCGGTCGTCCATGGAGAGCGCGGAAACGCCCTCTCCGGTAAACTCCATGGACTGGTAGAGCGCTCCGTCCACGCCGATCATGCCGATGATGTGCAGGATCACATCCTTGCCACTGACCCATTTCGAAAGCCTGCCCGTAAGCTCGATCTTGATGGCCGAAGGCACCTTGAACCAGGCCTTGCCTGTGGCCATGCCCGCCGCCATGTCGGTGCTCCCCACGCCTGTGGAAAACGCCCCCAGGGCGCCGTAAGTACAGGTGTGGGAGTCGGCGCCGATCACCACGTCCCCGGCCACCACCAGGCCCTTTTCCGGAAGCAGGGCGTGCTCGATCCCCATCTCCCCCACGTCAAAAAAGTTTGTGATCTCATGCCTTGCGGCGAACTCCCGCACGCATTTGCAGTGCTCCGCCGACTTGATGTCCTTGTTGGGGACAAAATGATCCATGACCAGGGCGATCTTGTCTTTGTCAAACACAGAACTGTCCTTCATCTTCCCGTCCATCTCGTGGATCGCCACCGGCGAAGTAATATCATTGCCCAAAACCAGATCCAGATCCGCCTCGATGAGCTGTCCGGCCTCCACGGACGGAAGGTGCGCATGGGCCGCCAGGATCTTCTGCGTCATCGTCATTCCCATATGATCAGTCCTCCTTATACACTCGATGCTCTTCTTTTCTGAAACATTCTGGGATCCATTATAGCATTCCTCTCGTTATAATTGAAATACAGGTTTTTCATGTTTACTATTCCCTCCGGTTATGCTATAACAAAGATAGGGAAGGGGGTTAATTATGGAACAAAATCTGTCTCTCTACCGCATATTTTTCGAGGTGGCCCAGACCGGGAATATTTCCCGGGCCGCCAAAAACCTGTATATCAGCCAGCCGGCCATCAGCAAGGCCGTCAGCAAGCTGGAGGACAGCCTGAAGCTGCCCCTGTTCGTCCGCAATTCCCGCGGCGTCCAGCTCACCGACGAGGGTCTGATCCTCTTTGAGCACGTCCGCTCTGCTTTTGAGACTTTAAAGCACGGGGAAGATGAATTGAAACGGATGATGGATCTGGGAGTCGGCCATATCCGCATCGGGGTCAGCACGATGCTCTGCAAATATGCGCTCCTCCCCTGCCTGAAGGAATTTGTCGCCCGCTACCCCCATGTGAGGTTCACCATCCAAAACCAGCCCACCCTCCAGACCCTGGAGCTTCTGGAGAAACAGCAGATCGACCTGGGGCTGACGGCAGAGCCCGCCCACAAAAAAAACATCACCTTCG
The DNA here is from genome assembly GCA_947066815.1 of uncultured Lachnotalea sp. Taxonomy (GTDB): domain Bacteria; phylum Bacillota; class Clostridia; order Lachnospirales; family Lachnospiraceae; genus Lientehia. The sequence continues at coordinate 13,899 of CAMSZT010000047.1, read as the reverse complement.
ACAAGATCATGGATATCGAGGACGGTTTTGTGGCGACTCCCGCCTATCTGACCAACATGCGCCTCCGGGAGGGGGCCGCCCAGTCTGATGTTTTCCGCAACGGCACCATCCTCATGCTGGAAAAGGGAAATATGAGCCGTACCTATATCGAGGACTACCTCCGGGAGCAGCACATCGAGCCGGTCCATCTTCTGGAGGTCTCCACCATGGATCTTCTGGTGGACTTCGCCAGGATCGGCCTGGGCGCCGGCTGCGTCATCAAAAATTTTGTTCAGAAGGAGCTGGAGAACGGCACCTTTGTGGAGATCCCCCTGTCGCCGCCCATTCCCGGCCGGACCATCGGCTTCGTATACAACAGCCAGTCCGCCCCCTCCAGGGCGCTCGACATGTTCATCCGGTTCTACCGGCATTTTTACCCCTGACCTTTCAGAAATATTAAGAAAATCCGCAATGATATTTTCTCTCTCCGTGATATACTATCCTTATTATTTGTTGAAGAAGGACCTTTACCAATGATCGCTGTTTTACTGTCCCCCTTATACATCCTCGTCACCCTTTATCTGCTCCGCTGGAACCTCTGGTGGTTCTCGGCCTGCGGCGCCTTTTTCCGGAAGAAATGGTTCCGCATCGTTTATTCCGGATTTTTCCTTTTTATTTCCCTGTCCCTGGTCATCGCCTTTTTTATCCGGGAGCCCTCCTTAAAATGGTTTTTCAAGCATCTGAGCAATTACTGGCTGGGCACGCTCCTGTACATCACCCTGGCCGTAGCCGTCAGCGATCTGATCCGCGTGATCCTGCTCCACTGCGGCCGCGTCAATAAGATCAAACTCCGTTCCCGGAAAACCTTCGTCCTCTGCGGCGGGATCGTGATCGCCGTCATCCTCTCCCTAAGCGCCTACGGCATCGTCCACGCCCGGACCCTGAAGATCCGGAGGTATGATATCGCCATCGATAAAGCCTGCAGGGCCGGAGACCTTAAGGTGGTGCTGATCGCCGACCTCCACATGGGCTACAGCATCGGCTACCGCTATATTGAGCATATGGCCGAAAAGATCAACGCCCTGGAACCGGACCTCATCTGCATCGCCGGTGATATCTTCGACAACGATTACGATGCCCTGGACGACCCGGATGCCATCACCGCCGCCTTAAAAAACCTGAAAAGCACCTATGGGACCTATGCCTGCTGGGGAAATCACGATATCGACGAGAAGATCCTGGCCGGTTTTACCTTCGGCTCGGAAAAAGACCTGACCGACGACGTGCGCATGGCAGAGCTCCTTGACGAGGCGGGGATCGTCCTGTTAAATGACGAGACCGTCTGCATCGCGGATTCCTTTTATCTGGCAGGCCGCAGGGATCCGGACCGGGTAAAAAAGATCGAACACACAAGAAAGACGCCGGAAGAGATCACCTTGGGATTGGACCTTTCCAAACCGGTCCTGGTCATGGATCACCAGCCAAAGGAACTCGACGAGCTGGCGGCGGCCGGCGTGGACGCCCAGCTCTCCGGGCATACCCACGACGGACAGCTCTTTCCCGGAAACCTGCTGATCCATCTGTTCTGGGAAAACCCCTATGGCCTGGAAAAAAGAGGGGATATGTACTCCATCGTCACCTCCGGCGTGGGCATCTGGGGCCCTGACATGCGCATCGGGACCGACAGCGAGATCGTGGAGATCGATATGCACTTCAACTGAGCGGGGCCTGCCCGGAAATATTGTCAGAATATCCGACAAGCTTTTCCGTCCCGCAATCGCATGTGATCCGTCTCCTGACAGGGTCGGACCGGCCGTGTATTAGGCGCTTAACAGCGAAATCCTGCGCAAAATGGCAAAATTTTGGTTCTGGCTCGTCCAGGTTAGGATATCCCGAATTCCGCAAAGAGCTGCCTGCGGTAATTCTCGTCGTCCGCGGCCCGCCTCAGGTCGTCGTAACGCCCTTCCTCCAGCACAGCGGGATCAGCCTCGTCCCGTACTGGTTCCGGTCCTTTGCGGGGACGGAATACAGATCCGCCGCATACATCAGGAACCGCAGCGGCATATTTGGATTCCTCGTGGACTGGTGCTCATAGAGATGCAGGCCGGAATCGATCAAAAAGGACACATCGTTTTGGATATTCGCGTAGATCGCGTTTTCCAGCGTATTGACCGTGAGGGATCCCGGATCCCGGTAATCCGTCCCGTTGACCGCGTTATACAGGTTCAAAAGGGCCGGCTTTTCCCGGAACACCATCTCAAAGACCGTCGCCTTGTAGCTGTCCTTTACAGCCTTCTTCCTCTGTTTCGTTTTCTTTGCCGACATGGAATGACCTCCTTATTCTGTAGCTCCGGGAGGCTCTTCCGCCCTTCGGCCTGTCTGTCACGGGAACCTCCCTGCTTTTTGATAAATGGGTAAAATAAGCACTGAGATTTCCGGATAGAACGCCCAAAGGGCAGATTTGCTGTCAGAAACGGCCCACAAGACCGTTTAAGAAAAAACAGAAACTTCATGCTTTGTAGATACTATAGCACAGATGCTTCCTTTTGGGAAGCTTTGATCAAAAAATAGATAGTGTCAATTTACTTTCGCTTCCTTTTCCCGGATAATGATCCGCCCAGTTATTTATCAGGTACGACAGACTTTCAGATATTTTCCTTCGCTTGCATGAAAAAACACATGGCTTCCGAATCGCACATTTCAGCAGCCATGTGTTTTTTCCTCTATTCTTATTTTTTCTCAATAGCCATGTACTTCTCAACCAACGGAAAGCACCCTTCGATCACCCGCTCATAAGATCTGTCGATTTCCTCTCTGGAAAACCGCTTCCCCTTAGCTCGGATAACCTTATCAATCACTGCTGCCTGATCATTGCACCCAAAAAGAACCTTTTGCTGCCGGTCAATAAAAAAGGCTGTCGCGGTGATCTCCAGCTCCCTCGTACTCAAAGGCTCACAAAACTTCAGTACATCCTCCATGATCTGCAGAGATATCCCCGACAGCGGAGCACTCTCATCCGCGGCAGGGTCCAGATGCTCTTCAAACTCACTTCCCTTTTGGATGATCCCACCCTGCTCCGACAAAATATCCTCCATTACACAATCCTGTAAGGTATCCGCCACCTGCTGGCAAAAGGGCCCATAAACATACAGCCTGTAGCTGACATTGATATCGGCTCCCAGGGCTTTACAAAAATAGATCAGCTTCTGCAGCCTCACACGACCTGAAATCTTTCCGCCGCTTTTATCCACCAGCCGAACGAGAAACGACCGTAATTCCATAAAAATACCTCCCTAAGTCCATTTATTTTACCACTGATGTATCGATAAATCAATTACTTTTCTCTAAAACATCCACAATAATAAAACTCAGGAGATTTTCTCATCAATCTGTTCGATCTCTCTCTCCAGCTCTGATTCCCTGCTCCTGATCTTCTCCAGCTCCTCCTGTTTCTTCCTTCTGCTGTTTTTAAGATCCGTAAATCCTTCCGAGTATAGATTTCGGCATTTTTCCCGCACTTCCTCTGCTATTTCATCCTCTGCATAAATATTGAGGATCCCTATTTTACGATCGGAAATGCTGCGCAGGGTGAATGAATAATCCTGGATCGGACGAATGGTTTCATCATGCTTCGAAACCACCGGAATGGCCGGAAGCTCCTCCGGCCCTGTTGGATCCGTCTGCAGATCCAGGTTCTGTTCTTCACTGTACCGCGCAACATGGAACATATGCTTTGCAGTGGAACCGGTCGCCAGGTCAACATAAACCTGCAGATCTTCCGGATCATTTTTCTGCAACTCCCTGATCTGTTTCACAACAAAACGCAGCCTTTGATACTCTTCCCGTTCTTCGCCGTTTTGGGGATTATAATGGACATACGCAGGATTAAATACAACCTTATGATGCTTCCGCGAATATAACCTCTCTGCAAAATAGCAGATCCTCCTTGTTTTTGTATCCGGCCGACCTGTGGCATACCGCTGAATAGCAGCATCTATCCGGCTGTCATCCATTTCCAGATAGTGTTTCAGATCAGACGGATACTGACCGTCTTTCCCCTCCTCGAGAGTCAGATATTCTTTCATAAAAGACGTCAGGTAATAATCGAACAGCCGACGGTTCTTATGGAAATACACTTGGATGAACATCCAGTACCGGGCCAGGACAAACTCCTCAACTGCCTGAATCCCCCCCTGCTCAATGGCCAATACATGATTACCCGCAATTTCTGCCACGCGAAGAGAATGAATCAGTCTGTCCAGATCATACGTACCATACTCCACTCCGCAATAATAGCTGTCCCGCAGGAGATAATCCATTTTATCACAGTCAAGCTGGCCGCTGATAATATCATCAAAAAAACGATATGTCGAATCACTGCTGCCCTGGCTGAGGATCAGAAGGATATCCTCAACCATATGGTACCGCTCTTTTGGCCAAAAAGACTCTATCTCAGATGCAAGCTTTTCTTTAATGATACAACGGCTGTAGGCCTCGTGACCAGAAACCATCTCACCATTGATCGGATCCTTCAGCTTTGGATAAATACTGTTTTCCTCTTCCCCCACATGAGAATAACATCCGTGCCCAATATCATGAAGCAAAGCTGCCATACGTACCATGGCTTTCTTTTCAAAAAATTCCTCTTCCTCCAGATTCTTGAGAGGAGGAAAATTTCTCAGATGATCCATAACCCGGCCGGCTGTATGCATAACTCCGATGCTATGCCCGAACCTGGTATGCTCTGCGCCATGATAAACCAAATATGTCATACTTAGCTGGTGGATCCTTCGAAGTCTGTGAAATGCATTCGTATCGATCAAAGCCCGTTCCCAGGGATACACGGTTATAAAACCATGGATCGGGTCCCGGAACACACTGGTTTTTCCCTCCCGTTTTTTACGTGCTGTCTCAAGTATACCATTGTATTGCTCTGGCATATCCATTCCTCATTTCGCTTATAATATATTACTAATAATAAAGCGTTTCCATGAGGCTGTCAATCCGTATCCGACAAAAAAAGACAAGCCTTCCGGCCTGTCCCTTTTTCCGTTATTCTTCTCTTCCCTCCAGAAACGCTGCGATCATATTGAGGATCACGCCGAGCACGATCAGGGACACCGCCCCGATCTTCCCGTAGAGGGAGGTCATGCAGACTAAGAGCATGCCCAGATAGGGGACGGTGAGCGCCGCGGTCCCAATGTAATTCTCATAGGGGATCGGAAGGGGATCCTCCATCTCGTTGGCGTCCCCCTTCGTGCGGAAGGAGCCCGAGACCACATTGTTCTTCACCACCCGGTGGGTGATGATCCCGGCATCCTCCAGGGAAGCGTAGAAGGCGATGACATCGCCTTCCTGCACCTCCTCCGCCTTGCCCTCCCGGATATAGATCAGGCTCCCCACCGGGATCTCCGGCTCCATGCTGCCGCTTAAGACGTGGTACATCTGGTAGCCGAAGACCTTCGGCAGAGTCAGCAGACAGCACAGAAGAACCACGATCACGATCATCGTGGTTCCCGCTGCGCTCAAGATCCTGCGTCCCACAGAACCTTTTTTTCTTCGTTTTCGTTTTCCTCCGGGGGAAGCGCCCCCGGAACCTGCCTGTTCATCCCGCATACGCATCCGCCGCAGCCGGCATTCCTCCTGTCCGATGTCTCCATCCGTCTGTCCCGGCCGGATCCTCCCGGCCTGCGTTTCCGCCGGCGTTCCGCATCCTCCGGTTTGCCGTCAGCGTCTCCGTCTGTGGTCCGCGTCCGTCCGGTTTGCCGCCGGTCTGCGTCTCTTTTTCAGGTAGACCGCCGCCACCGCGAGGACGGCGACCGCCGCCGCCCCGATCCCGATATAGACCGGCATATAGCCCATCAGGATCCCGGACTGCTCTGCGCTGTCATCCAGGCCCTTGGCCAGAGCGACATCCTCGTCGTCGATGTCCTTCACATCCTGCTGCTGTTCACCCTGGCCGTCCCGATCCTGGCCCTCTCCGTTTTCGTTGCTCCCGCCGCTCTCATTTGCTTCCTGCCGGCCGTTGTTGGCAGTCAGGTCGCCGCCGAGGGGAACCTCCGGATCCGGGATATCCACGCCCTGCTCCTCCGGTTCCGGGGCGGGAGCCTCGGGCTCCGGTGGCGGTGTGGGCGCCGGCTCTGTCGGTGCCGGCGTGGTCGGCGCCGGTGTGGGAGCAGGCGCCGTCACCGGCGCGTACTCGAAATCAAACACATTCTCCGCCTCGTTGGCCGACAGGGTCTTCACCATGTTCAGCGCCTGGGGCTGGTAACCGTCCACATAGCGGGAGGACACATACTGCCGCTCCCCGATATTGCCGTAATAGACGTCGCTCTCCATGATCTGGTTGCCCTCCAGATCCAGGTAATTCACCGTGTAAGCCGCCATGTCGCCGCTGACGCCGTAGGCGACCACATAATCCCGGTCGCTGGCCACCCGGAAGGTGGGAGCCTCCGCCTCCGAATTGTCCCTGCCGGACCTGCGGACACCTCTCACATAATATCTGCTGTCCGTGGAAGCCGCCGCGTCCTGGGGCCGGATATATACGGCATCGCCGTACTTGAGGCCCGTGATCTCCGTGCAGTCCCTCCCGAAATCCACCACGGCGGACTTGGAGCTCACCTCAATCCCGTCCTCCGTAAGAACGCCCTGGTTGCCCGCATACAGCCTCACCGTGTACGTATATTCCTCATCCGCAGCCAGGGCCGTCACGGTCCGGCTGCCTGCCAGGGCGACCGCCGAAAAGAGCAGGAAGCCCATGCACACCGATTTCCAAAGCTTCGGCGATCTCCGTGTCCTCGATCTCAAACCCTTCATGCTACCGCCTCCTCACACTTTCCGTCTGCTCCTCTTCCTTCTGCCGCTTTTTGAGCATGATGATCCCGACCACCAGAAGGCCCGTGCCCGCCGCGAACATCAGGGCCAGGTACAGGGTGATCCTCGCCTCGTCGCCGGTCTTGATGGTCCGGCCGGGCGTCCCGGGAGTCCCCGGCGTCTGGCCGGACTCCACCAGCTCCGTCGCAAAATCCATCTGCAGCCTCGCGAAGGTATTCTGGTAATTATTGACCAGCGTCTCGCCGTCCAGAGCCACCTTGAGCTTCACCGTGCCGGAGGCGCTGCCCTCCATCCGATCCAGGTAAAAATAATCCTCCAGCGTGTTGGTCGCCCCGTGGAGACCCACGCCATTGATCCTTCCGTCGCCGCCGAACTTCTCACTGGAATAGAGGGTCGACGTCTGCCCGGCCGCGTCCGTGTAGGTCAGCAGGTAGTCGTAGGCGCCGCCCGCCGCGTTCCCCGCATCCTCCAGGGCATCCAGCACCTCATTCTTCATGTACCAGTCCGCCGTGCCGTTAAAATCATTCTTCAGGCTGATGGTCAGCTCTACTGAATCCCCGGGGAGCAGGTCATTGACGTCATTGACGATGCTGGCCGAGGTGAAATTGCTGTCCATCCGCTTTCCGTTGAAGGACACCTGCCAGCCGGAAGCCCCCTGTCTGTCTTCGGCAAAGGCCGTCAGGGAGGATACAAGGAGCAGGACCAAAGCCGCCGCCAGGCTTACGCCTCTTAATTTTCTCTTCATCTTCTCTGGCCCCCCTTACAGAATCCCCAGACCGGCCGCGTCCACGCCCCAGGCGCTCTTGATCGCGTCCTGGGCATTGTGGGTCTGCACCGCGTCCACCTCGACATCCACATGGAACTCCACGCCGTCGTACTTATAAGTCGTCGTGATCACATTCCCGTTGGTCTCCACCTTCGCCTCCGAGGCCACCTCGCCGTCGATGCGGACCGAATCCGCAAAAGCCGCGGTCTCCTCGCCGGAGGGAAGGATCCCCTTGTAGAACAGCTCCGTGCACTCCGCCGTCTCCCTGGGATTTTGGATCCACCGGTCTCCGTTGACAAAATTCAGATCGATCAGATCCGGGGAGAGGGTCGTCACCTTTGTCCCGTCCATCATCCAGTAGCGGTAGATCCGCACCCGGACGTAAGTGTCGATGCTTCCCGTATTCTTGACCGTCAGATTCTCCTCATACCGCTTGTTGAGGGCCAGCTTCTCCCCCTCCGGGATCATGTTCCTAAGGAGCGCGCCGTTCACCGAATCCCCGCCCCGGTTGGTCGAGATCTTCCATTCGTCCTTGTCATAGTCCCTGCGGCTCACTTCCTGGCCGTTCTCCAGCAGGCTCACGCCAATCTGGGAGACCGTGATCTCCGCCACATAATTGTCACTGTAATAGGTGAGCGCCGCCCTGGTGCTGCCGATGGCGCTCCCGAGAAGAAGGACTGCTGCCAGTATCAGTAAAAGATACGATACCCCTTTCTTTTTCATTATCTGTCAGCCTCCTCTCCCTGCTCGGTCTCCTGGTAATCGGTGTAGACCGTATTCCAGTCCGCCGTCGGGTTCCCGTTCTCGTCGTAGATCACCGGCGTGCATTCCTGGATGACCACCACGTTGAAGCTGTCCCGGTCGAAGTCCTCCGGAAGATCGCCGATCTTCGCGTCCAGGATCTCCGTGCTGCCGCCCGCCGGGAGGATCGGCCCGTAATACCAGTAGCCGTCCGCCTCCGAGTAGGTCCAGAGGTTCCCTCTCTCGCTCCTGTCCGTGTAGGTGACCTCAAAAGGCCCCGCGTAGAATACCTTCACCCGGACATAACAGTCGTTGATCTGGGAGGCATTGGTGATGGAGATGTGCTTCGTCATATCCGTCACATCCTCCTGAAGCTCCGTCCTGGCCCCCATGTGGACCACCTGGCTGCCACCCGCCGACACGTAGGTCGTAAAGTAGGCCGACGCCTGCCGGATCCCCGCCGCCGCCGTCAGGAAAAGCGCTGCGGCCGACAGTGCAACTAATTTTTTATGTCTGATCGATCTCTTCATCTTTGTCGCAGCTCCTTTCTAGTTTTCCGTGGAAACATTCCAGATCCATCCGCCGGCTCCGTCGGAGGCAAAATGGTTGGTCACACCGTAGCCGCCCCGGTTCCCGCCGCCGTAACGGTTCTGGAAACGGACCGCCGCCTCCGGCCCCGCCTGGGCCGCGACCCCCGCCTCCGAGAAGATCAGGGCCGTATCCTCCAGGGAACCGACCGCCTCATAGCTGGCTCCGGAATAAACCTCCGTCACTGTCACCGTGAGCCCCGCGGGGATCCCCTCCAGGGTAATGGTCTTCGACTCCGCCGAGGTGAAGGTCAAACTCTCCACTTCCGAGTATCTCACCTCTCCGGCCGCGTCCCTCCCGATGATCTCAAACACGAAGGTGACCGGCCCCAGAGTCTCATTGTAATTGCTCAGATCCTTGGTGATGTTCAACCGCCCGAACTGGGGCACCGCGTCCGGCTTCAGGCCGATGGTGGTATCATAGACCCACTCGTCGCTCCCCTGGCCCGTCAGCGTGTATTCACTGCTGGGGAGAGCCGTCAGATACGGGGCAAATTCATAGTGGATGGTGTAATCCGGATTGTAGGCCGCCTCCGGCACCACCAGGTACATGCCGGGCCTCAGATCCCCGATGACTCCCCTGGCCGTCCCGGCCGCATCGCCCTGCTCCCGTTTCACGACCGTCTCACCGGCCGCCTCCGGCTTTGCCTGCTCCAGGAGCTTCGCCGCCTGCTCCGACATGGCCTGCCAGTCCGCCGCCGAGGGCCCGCTTCCCGGCTCCCCGGTCACCTGGCCCAGCTCCAGCCCCGCAAAGGCTGCCGTCGGCGTAAACTTCTGGCCCGTCACATCCACGTCCGCCACCCGGTACACCGACACCGGGATCTCCATCCGGTTAAAATCCTCCAGATAAGCGTCGTTGCCGCCCACCGTATTGCTGATCTCCACAGATACCGTGAGGCTGCATTCCCTGTCAGGCTCGATCCCGCGGGCTGCCTGGGTCTTCATGAGCCCCCGGCAGGATAACGCCAAAAGCGCCGCCAGGATCAGTGCGATTCCTCTTTTTCCTCTCTGTTTTGTCTTCAACTTATTCCCTCCTCATTAAGCGGTATCGGCACGCGCCGCTTCGCGTCACCTGCCATGTCGTCGGAAGGCATTCCGGTAAATGCTTCGCATTTGCCTTCCTCCTCACGATTCTCTGTCCTCACTTCCGGCCCGCTTCCGCGCTCTCCGCTTCGAGATCCGGCGCATGGCCAGGATCGCCAGCGCCGTCACGCCCAGGCCGATCAGCAGATACAACATATAATAAGTCCGGACCACCTGCACCATGGATTCCACCGGCGTGGTCTCCAGCTCCCCGTCATAGGGGACCCGGTGGCCCCGCACCAGCAGGCGGTGGCTGTTGACTCCGTAGGGGGTACAGGTGAAAAGCGTCACCTGATCCTGCCCCTCCTCGATCTTCACCGCATCCTCCAGCGCGTCGTAGTCGTCTTTATCGATCATGGGCAGCACCTGATCCACCTCGTAGGCCAGATCCTCATTGAGGATGTGCAGGTAGAACCGGTCGCCCTTTGCCAGCTGGTCGATGTCCGTGAAAAGCTTCGCGCTGGGAAGGCCCCTGTGGGCCGAGAGGACGCTGTGGTTGCTCTCCCCCCCGATGGGAAGCTTGGTGCCGTTCAGATGTCCCACCCCCGTCTGGATCACATCCTCCGAGGTCCCGTGGTAGACGGACAGCTTCACATTGATCTTTGGAATGGTCAGGTATCCCATGATGCCGTCCCCGGTCACGTTGAGCACCTTCCAGTATTCCGAATCGCGGATATCCTGATCCCCGTCGATGCCGAACACATCCGAGAGGATGCTGTTCTGCGCGAAGGTCTGATTGTATTTTCTGGCCGCCTCCCAGACCTCCTCAAAGTCCTCCTCCTTCATCTCCCGGACCGCCTGGTCGTAATCGGAGATCAGGCGGGACTGGCGGTAGGTGTTCCACTGGTCGGAGATCACAGGGTAGGCCACGACCAGGAACCCGATGAAGAACAGAATCCCGAAGATCACCTTTCTTTTCATGTATGCTCCCTCTCCTGCGGCTCTTCCTCCATGAGTTCTGCTTCCTCCGAAGGCTCTTCTGCCCCCTCCGGAATTTCCCCGGCGGGTTCTTCCTTGTCGGAAGTTTCCTCTGAGGATCCCTCCTGCAGAGGTTCCTCCTTCAAGGGCTCTTCCTCTGAAGATTCTTCTCCCGGAGGCTGCTCCGCCTCCGGAGCTTCCACGGCTTCCTCAGAAGGCGCTTCCCCGGAAGGTTCCGCCTCCTCAGGAGGCTTCTCCTGCGAGGACTGCTCCGCCTTTCCGGCTTCTGCCTTCCTCTCCAGCCGCTTCTGCCTTTTATATAAGAAGAAACTGAATATTGCCGTAACGCCGATCCCCACAATGACCCAAAGCAGGTAATTGGTGTGGAAGCTGAAGCCTGAGGTCCCCTCCTCCTTCGCGATCTCCTCCGGCACGTAGGGGACTCTGTGGCCCCGCACAAAAAGCCGCTGGCTGTTGACGCCGTAGGGCGTGCAGGTCATCAGGGTCACCAGATCCATCCCGTCCTGCACCTCCAGCTCTTTGGTGTCATCCGGCTCCACGACGACGATCTGATCCACCTCGTAGGCAAGAGTGTCATCCAGGATATGCAGGAGAAAATGGTCTCCCTCCTCCATCTGATCCAGGTCGGTGAACAGGGACGCGCTGGGCAGCCCCCGGTGGGCCGAGATCACGCAGTGGGTATCCTCCCCCCCAACAGGAAGAGAACTCCCCTCCAGATGCCCCGCCGCCGTCTGCAGCACGTCATCGTTGGTCGTATGGAATATCGGCAGAATGATCTCGATCTTCGGGACCTCCACCGTTCCCATGATGCCGTTGCCGCCGATGTTCAGGCAGGCCATGTACTCCGCGTCCTCCCCGGAGATCTCCGCCTCCGCGAAGGAGTCGGGAAGGATGCTGGGAAGCAGGGCATCGTTGTAGCGAAATGCCCGCTCCCATTCGGCCTCATAGTCGATCCCGCCCCCGGCAGCCAGGTCTCTCACTGTCTGGTCGTAATCGCTGATCAGCCGCTTCTGTCTGTAATTGTTCCATTGATTGGATACGAATGGATACAGCAGCAGGGACAAACCGGCTAAAAATAAGACTGCAACGAATATTCTTTTGATCGTTCTTTTCATCCGGACTCTCCCTGTTGTTGTATCGGATAGTTGACGGCGGCTGTCCGCGGGCCTTTCTTCACGAAAAACGAAGGGCAACGCTTCCGCCAAACTAACTGCTAACTGCGACTAAGACGCTCCGGAGAGCCGTCGCGCCTAAGTCTCCGTAAGCAGTGGATTTCGGCTCCGCTAAAACCGCCCTCTGATTGTTTTTCTTAGAAGAAGGCCCGCGGACAGCCGCCTGACTATCGGAACCAATGCTGAAAAATCCAACAACAGTTGCCTCTCGCCAGCTCTCCACTCATGATTTTCCCAAGGGGCGGCTTTCGCCGCCCCGGGAAATCACTCGTTCGGTGAATCTTTGTTTATTTATTTTGCTGCAGTTTTCTTGCGTCCGGAGAAGTAGAATCCAGCCGCAACGATCATGATCAGGCAACCTGCCACGGTGAAGATCATGGTACCCATGCCACCGGTGGAAGGAAGGGAAGTGAGCTTGGTATTCGGAATGTTTACATCAAGCATACTGACACCTGCATTAGCATCTGCTTCCGGATTCGTTACTACGGTAACATTTTCACTTCTGGATGTCTCCTTCTGCTTCACATATGCGGGAACGACTGTCTTCTTTACCACTTCCGGGCTCTCGTTTGTAAACTCATCCATTGCATAAAACTGATTGTTCTTTAACCAGCCAACCTGTACACCATCAAGACTCTCACTGGCAACACTGGTGTATGTGCATTTGGTTGCCTCCCCTGTCACTACAGTTGTAGCCGTCGCCCATGTTGCAGTAATCGGATACTCCCTTGTATTCAAGGTATATCCATCCGGTGCAGCAAGTTCCTTCACGATATATGTACCGGCTTTAACCAGTGTACTCTCTGCAAATCCTTTGTCGTTCGTCGTGACTACATCAACCAGATTTCCATCTTTATAAATTCCAAAAATTGCTCCGGCAAGAGGCTTAGGATTTTCTGTAGCATCATCCGTCTTCAGGAAAGCCAGGCGATAGGTATAGACCTTTTTCTCATCACGTTTTTCAGAAAGATCCTTATCCCCCTGGGGATCCTCATTCGGATTCTTATATTCATGACCCTGGTTGGACTGGTTTGCGTAATAGAGAACTACATCGTTTGTGTTCGGAACCTTTCCAAACGTAGCATCCTGATTTACAATCGCACTATAGCTAATAGTCGGCACATATACTTCGCCTTTTTCATCAATCACTAAGTTCTCATACTGAAAAGCAAGCTTAAAGCCATTAGTTGTTTCAACAGACTTCGCAATTACCCTGTTATCCATTACAAATTCGGTAACCTTGTTATCATCCGTCGCTGTCCGTGTAGTAATTTCTTTATCGGAAATAGCAACCGTTAAAGTGCTATAATCAAAGGTAAGTCCTGTATCCATCGTATCAGCGATAAAAAATGTCTTATTGATTGCTTCTACAGGATATCTCGGCACTGTGGGAGTAAGTGCGAAATCAATCTTATCACCGACAGAAGCTGTTCTCTTTTCCTTATCTACAGTATCCGGTATGGTAGTATCCTCTTCTGTTCCGCCTGTAATCTCCTTCCTGATATCCGGCGATGTGCTCTTGGCTACTGCAGTTGCTCCATACAAATACTTGTCTCCGGTTGAAATAGAGCCTCCTACCAACTGTCCAGCTTTAATCTCTTCTTTATCTTCTGGTGCATAAGCCGCCGTCAGAAGGATAGGATTATATACTGTACCATCTGTTGACTTGTTAATGATAGCAACATAAACACCGGCCGATACATTTTTTGTATAAGTGTAAGTTTTCCCATCTGCCGACTCTGTAAGCTTTTAGCAATTTCTGCTGCTGTCATGGGAGAAATAAGATCGGAAGAGCACA
>CAMSZT010000046.1 GCA_947066815.1 uncultured Lachnotalea sp. | reverse complement strand
AAAACGGTAATATTGGGAAAAGAATCAATAAAGGCATACTCTTCTGTAAACGATTTGTATCCAATAAATTTTAATCCGGTAATTTTCATATCAAATTCCTCAATAAATCAAACAGCTATTCTTTTTCTTTCTGTATTTCTCTTACTGTCATTATACGCATCCCTGCCATAAAAAACAATACAAGGTCTGTATACTGCGGCGTAATACCCTTTAAAACAGGAAACTTCAAAAAAAGAACCTATGAGCATTTACCCATAGATTCTTTTCGTTTTGTTATAAAGTTCACCGTAAAGTTCGCTTATGCGTTCATCTGCTTTGCCACTTCCTCGGCAAAGTTCTCGCTCTTTTTCTCAAGGCCCTCGCCGGTCTCATAGCGGACGAAGCCCTTGACCGTGATCTTGGCGCCGTTTGCCTTGGCGACCTCTTCCACGTACTTGCCGACGGTCTGCTTGCCGTCCTCGGCCTTCACGTATACCTGATCCACCAGGCAGATCTCCTTGAGCTCTTTGTTGATACGTCCATTGATCATGCCCTCGATCACCTTGGCAGGCTTCTGGGACTCCTTGGGATCGTTCTGGATCTGGGCCATGAGGATCTCCTTCTCATGGGCGATGTAGTCCTCGCTGATCTCGCTTCTGTTTGTATACTTGGGGCTTAAGGCCGCAATCTGCATGGCCAGGTTCTTGCCCATCTCCTTGACGACATCGTTGACCACGTCGCTTTCGATGTCAACCAGAACGCCGATCTTGCCGCCCATGTGGATGTAATCCACGATGCAGCCGGCCGCCTCTTCCATCTTCTCAAACCGTCTGATCTTCAGGTTCTCGCCGATGACGGCAACCTTCTCCACCAAAGCCTCCTTTACGGTCTTGGAGGTGTCTGCCTTCCAGGTTTCCTCCAGAAGAGCGTCCACGTCCGCTGCGTCAGAAGCCACGGCCTGGGCCGCAACCTCCGCCACGTATGCCTGGAAGTCCGCATTCTTTGCCACGAAATCCGTCTCGGAATTGACCTCCACGATAGCGGCCCTGCTGCCGTCGATCACGGTCTTGACAATACCCTCCGCCGCAATCCTGCTGGCCTTCTTTTCGGCCTTGGCCTGTCCGTTCTTCCTCAGATGCTCCACCGCCGCATCCATATCCCCGTCCGTAGCCGCAAGCGCCTTCTTGCAGTCCATCATGCCGGCCCCGGTCATCTCTCTCAACTCTTTTACCATTGCTGCTGTAATCGCTGCCATAATCTATCTAATCCTTTCTATATTAAAGAACCTTACTCCGCTGCCGCAGATCCCTTCACAAATTACGCCTCTGCCGCTTCCTCGGCTTCCCCGTCCTCTGCTGCGCCTTCTGTCACTTCCTCGCCCTGCTTTGCCTCGATGACGGCGTCCGCCATCTTGGAGACGATCAGCTTCACGGCACGGATCGCATCGTCGTTGCCGGGGATCACGTAATCCAGCTCTTCCGGGTCGCAGTTGGTGTCTGCGATGCCGATCAGGGTGATGCCCAGTGCGTGAGCCTCCTGTACGCAGATTCTCTCCTTCTTGGGATCTACGATGAAAATTGCGTCGGGCAGTCTCTTCATATCCTTGATGCCGCCCAGGTTCTTCTCCAGCTTCTCCCACTCTTTCTTGAGGGCGATGACTTCCTTCTTGGGAAGCACGTCGAAGGTGCCGTCCTCCGCCATCTTCTCGATGGTGCGGAGCCTCTGGACCCTGCTCTGGATGGTCTTGAAGTTGGTGAGCATGCCGCCCAGCCATCTCTGATTGACATAATACATGCCGCAGCGCTCAGCCTCCGCCTGGATGGCATCCTGGGCCTGCTTCTTGGTTCCCACGAAAAGGATGGTGCCGCCGTCGGCGACAATGTCCGCCACCGCCTTGTAAGCGTCGTCCACCATGCCCACGGACTTCTGAAGGTCGATGATATAAATACCGTTTCTCTCGGTATAGATATAAGGAGCCATCTTAGGGTTCCACCTTCTCGTCTGGTGTCCGAAGTGCACGCCTGCTTCTAACAGCTGTTTCATTGAAATAACGCTCATGTCTCTTTCCTCCATTTGGTTTGAACTTCCGCAGATTTCCGTCTTCCCGGAGACCGGAATGCCCGGCACCGTCCGTAAAAGTCCATCTGCGTGACAATTTTTCAGCCTTATAAGTTTAACACGTCCGATGGGCGAATGCAAGTATTTTCCCGGATTTTCAGGAGATTTTCCCGGGAAATCCCCCTGGAATCCCTGAAAAATCCCGCTATCCGATCCCCGGCCGGGCATCAAAATGCCATCCTTTCAGTCATACCCAGCCGGCCGCCCCACATACAGTGTACAAAGACAGCCTCTTCGGACATGGAAACCATGACATTGGACCAGATCAGACAGCTCTTCGAATTTATCGGCGGCCTCGGAATGTTCCTCTACGGAATGAAGGTCATGTCGGACAGCCTGGCACAGACGGCCGGCCGTCGAATGAAACAAACGCTCGCCCTCGTAGCCGGAAACCGCCTTTCCGGAATCCTCTTCGGAACCCTTCTCACCGCCCTGATCCAGAGCAGCTCAGCCGCCACGGTCATGGTGGTGGGCTTCGTGGATGCCGGGCTTTTGTCCCTCTCCCAGTCCGTGGGCCTCATCATGGGCGCCAACATCGGCACCACCGTGACAGCCTGGATGGTCTCCATGAGCGAATGGGGCGAGGCCCTTAAGCCGGAATTTTTTGCGCCGGTACTTCTCGGTATCGGCGCCTTTCTCCTTCTTCTCACAAAAAGAGAACGACTCCGGGTCGTCGGAAACGTTCTCGTGGGCTTCGGCCTTATTTTTGTAGGACTTGGCTTCCTATCCGGGGCCGTCCTCCCCTACCGGGATTCCCCCATCTTTACGAAGCTTTTCGTTGTGCTTGGAAAAACGCCCCTCTTCGCCATTTTGACCGGTATGACCGTCACCGCCATGATCCAGAGCTCCTCCGCCTCCGTGGGCATCCTCCAGGCCCTGGCCATGAACGGCGCCGTGGCCACGGACTGTGCCGTCTACCTCACCCTGGGCCAGAACATCGGCACCTGCGTGACGGCCCTCCTTGCCGCCGCAGGCACAGGCAGGACGGCGAGGCAGGCGGCCCTGATCCATCTCCTTTTTAACGTGGCCGGGACCGCCTGCTTCGGCGTGCTCATGTTCCTGCTCTTTCAAATGGACCCGGCCCTGGCCGAAGCCCCCGTCTCCGCCACCCGGATCTCCGTCTTCCACACCGTCTTCAACCTGGGGACCGCCCTGCTCCTGTTCCCTTTTTCCGAAAAGCTGGTGATTCTCGCCAAACGGCTGATCCGCTGACTCTACTCCACACTTTTCAGGGACTCCACCATGTTGATCCTCTTAAGCTGATAGAACATGGCCCCGTTCACTAACACCGCAAAGAGGACCGTCAGCCCGGCGCCCCACAGGTAGCTTACCGGATGCACTACCCGGCCGAACATGATCAGGTCCACCTCCGCCGTCCGGATCACAAACTGATGGAGGATGTTGCCCAGAAAAACGCCGGCCACAATGCCGATCCCGGTCAGAAGAATGTTCTCCCGGTAAACGTACATGGCAAGCTCCATGTCGTAAAAGCCAAGCAGACGGATGGTGGCAAGCTCCCGCCGCCGTTCCGTGATGTTGATGTTGTTGAGGTTATAAAGCACCACGAAAGCCAGAAGCCCGGCCGAAATGATCAGTACCCAGACCACCGTGTCCAGGCTGCCAAGCATGTCCAGGATCGTCTGATTCATATCGGAGACCAGGGAGATCCCCGCGACCGCCTCGTACTTTAACAGCCGTTCCGCCAGCTCCCGCTCCCTGTCCGCACCCCTTTCCTTAAGTCTTAAATACTCCGTGTTGTATTCCGGCTCCTGCCCGAAAAGCTCCCGGTAAAGAACCGGCGACAGATAGACATAATGATACACATAATTTTCCGAAATGCGGGACACCGGCACGGACACTTCGTCCGTGTCGTCCCCCTTTAATGTCAGGCGGTCTCCCTCTTTGACGCCGAGCATCTTCGCCAGCTTCTCACTGACCACCGCCCCCGTATCGTCCAGCACATGGGGCTCCTTCGATTTCCGGTCCCGGAGCAGGAAAAAATCCGGAAACCGCTCCATATCCTCCGGCACCACCACGTTGACCTCCTTGGTGACCTCTCCCGACCGGCCGTCCATGGTCTCCGTATAAGCGGTCAGATACTCGTCCAGGTTCTCGTCGCTCCCCAGGGCCGCCTTTAACTCCTCCCGCTCTTCCCGGCTGCTCTCCGAGTCGATCCCTGCCGTGGCGTCATACCGCCACAGCTCTCCGTACTGGACGTCGGACACGGCATAAATGGAATCTCTCAGGCCAAAGCCCACGATCAGGAGGGCCATGCAGGCCCCGATCCCGAACACCGTCATCAGCAGGCGCTTCTTATAGCGGAAGAGATTCCGGAGGGTAGATTTCTGGCTGAAATTCAGGTGCTTCCACACAGGCCGGACCCGCTCCAACAAAATCTTCTTCCCCTTCAGGGGCGCCGCCGGCCGCATGAGCTCGGACGGCTGGGACAGCGTTTCCTTATAACAGGCCATCAGCGTGGCCCCCACCGTGCAGAGCAGGGCGATCCCCGCCGCCCCCAGGGCGTAGCCCCAGTTGTAAGGAATCCGGATGATGTTCAGATTGCCATAAAGGATCTTATAGGTGGTGATGATGACCCAGGGAAGGGTCTTCTCCCCCACCAGAAATCCCAGGACACTTCCCGCCAGGGTGGCGGAGAGGGCATAAAACACATATTTGGAGGCGATGGAGAGAGTCCCGTAGCCGAGGGCCTTCATGGTCCCGATCTCCGTCCGTTTCTCCTCCACCATCCTGGTCATGGTGGTCAGGCTCACCAGGGCCGCCACCAGGAAAAACACCACGGGAAACACCTTTCCGATGGCCCCGATCCGGTCGGCGTCACTGTCAAATTCCACATAAGAGGAGACCGATTCCCGGTCAAGGACGTACCACTCCGGCTCCTCCAGGTCGTCAAGCTCCTCCCTGGCGTCCGCAAGCTCCCTCCTGGCGTCCGCAAGCTTCTCCTCCGCCTCGGCCTTCGCCTCCTCATATTCCTCCCTGGCGTCCGCAAGCTCCTGTTCCCCGTCGGCAAGCTTTTCCCTCGCCTCCGCAAGGGCTTCCTCCCCGTCGGCAAGCTCTGCCCGGCCGCTCTCCAGCTCCTCTTCCCCGGAGCGAAGCTCTCTCCTGGCATCCGCAAGCTGCTCTTCGGCCACCGTAAGCTCCTCCCTTCCGGAGCGAAGGGCCCCTTCCCCGTCGGCGATGCCCTGCTCCAGCCGGGCCAGTCCCTCCCGGCCCTCCGAGAGAGCCGCCTCCCCGGCAAGAAGCTCCGCCTCGGCGCCGGAAAGCGCCTCCTCCGCCTCGGAAAGCTCCGCTTCCTTTTCCGAGAGAAGCCGGGCCGCCTCCTCGTATTCCGCCCGGCCGGCCTGAAGCTTCTGCTCCCCCTCCGCAAGGGCCGCCAGACTTTGCTCCAGCTCGGTCCTGGCCGCCGAAAGCAGCTCCCGGCCCCGGACATACCGGGGATCCGTCTCCGGGTCCACTCCCGACGCCAGGAGGACAAGCCGCAGCTGCTCCAGAGAAGCCTCCTGTCCGTCAAGCTGTTCCCCGGCCGCCTCTGCCTGGGCTTTCCCCTCCGAGAGCCTCCGTTCTTCCGCCGCAAGAGTCTCGCCGGAGGCCGAAAGGGCTTCCTTTGCCTGAGAAAGCTCTGCCCGGCCGCTCTCTGTCTTGTCCTTCCCCGCCTCATATTCCGCCCGGGCCGCCTCCAGAGTCCGCTCCCCCTCGGCAAGCTCTCCCTGCTTTTCCGCAAGAAGCACCTTCGCGGCCGCAAGCTCCTGCTCGCTGGAGTCAAGCTTCGCCTTCCCGTCCGCAAACTCCCTCTCGCCGTCGGCCAGTTCCTGCCTTCCGTCTTCCAGCTCCCGTTCTCCGCCTTCCAGCTCTTCCCTGGCTTCGGCCAGCTTTTCCTCGTTCTCCTCGATCTCCCGCCTTCCGTCCGCAAGCTCCCGTTCCCCGTCGGAAAGCTTCTGCCAGGCGTCCCGGAGTTCTTCCTCCGCCTCCGCTTCCTTCTCGGAAAGCTCCTCCTCCGCATCGGCAAGTTCCTCCTCCGCTTCCCCCCGGATGTCCGCCAAACGGACCTGACACCGCTCCCCGGCAATGGCTTCCACGGCCTCCACAAGCCGTTTCGCCTCCTCCTTGTAGGCATCGCCGGCCGTGATCAGCCCCTTTAAGCCCTCCGCCGTCCCGTACACCTGCGTGTAGACCTCCAGGGCAAAGTCCTCTTTCGGAATCACCACGAAGCCCCGGATATCCCCGTTCCCGATGTTGGAGGTTCCCTTCTTGAAATTCAGGTAATAAGGGCTGGTCCCGATCCCCACCACCGTGTAGGAATCCCGCTTCAGCGTATCCGAAAGGGGATCCGAGGTGCCGGAGGAGACCGTGAGCACGTCCCCCAGCCCATAGTCGGCCTGGAGCAAAAGCTGCTCGTCAATGAGACACTCCCCCGGCTTCTCCGGGAGCCTCCCCTCCCTCACCGTCAGCCGGTTCAGCTCCTCCGTCAGGGACGTCATGTGGAGCACCAGCTCCTTCTCCTCATAAGCGCAGAGCACGTCCGCCGAATATTCTCCCTCCGCCGCCGTGATCCCGTCCACCGACCGGATGCACTCCACATCCTCCTCCGTGAGCCCCATGGTGGAGATCACCCGGATGTCCATGAAATCCGACTCGTCGGCCACCGCATCCACCGAGAGCCTCATGTCCGGCTCCGACGCCCGGATACCGGAAAAAAACGCCACCCCGAGAGCCACGATAAATAAAATCGAAAGATAGCGATTCAGGCTTTTTTTGATCTCAATGAAAAAATCTTTCCGCTGTGCTTTCTTCATATCCGCCTCTTCCCCGATCCGTTTTCTGCGAAGAGCCGCCCTGCGGCTTCTTTCCCTCCAAGAAGGCTACCACTCAATCTCCTCCACCGGAACCGGCGTCTCATTGACCCTCATGGAAGAGATCCTTCCGTTCTTGATCTTAAAAACCCGATCCGCCATGGGCGCAAGGGCAGAATTGTGGGTGATGACCACCACCGTCATCCCCCGCTTCCGGCAGGTGTCCTGCAAAAGCTTGAGGATCGCCTTGCCGGTCTGGTAATCCAAGGCTCCCGTCGGCTCGTCGCAGAGCAGAAGCTTCGGGTTCTTGGCCAGCGCCCTGGCGATGGACACCCTCTGCTGTTCCCCGCCAGAAAGCTGAGAGGGGAAATTGTCCATCCGGTCCCCCAGCCCCACGTCCTTAAGGATCTCCTCCGCATCCAGATGGTCTTTGCAGATCTGGAGGGCCAGCTCCACATTCTCAAGAGCCGTAAGGTTCTGAACCAGATTGTAAAACTGAAAAACAAAGCCGATGTCCTCCCTGCGGTACTTCGTCATCCGCCGCCTGTCAAAACAGGCCACGTCCACGCCGTCCACCAGCACCTGCCCCGACGAGGCCCGGTCCATGCCGCCCAGGATGTTGAGGACCGTGGTCTTGCCCGCCCCGCTGGGCCCGACGATGATGACGAATTCCCCCTTTTCAATGGAAAAATCCATGTCGTCCACCGCCTTGATCACGACCTCCCCCATCTGATACGTCTTGCTGACTCCTTTTAGCTCCACGAACGCCGCCATCGGTTTCTCTCCTTCCGTTCACTTCCACTCGCCGCTTATGAGCCGTTCCAAGGCCCTCGCCGCCCCGTCCTCCTCGCAGGATTCCGTCTCATAGCCCGCCATTTCCTTGATACAGGCCTCCGCATTCCCCATGGCGACCGGGCAGCCCGCAAAGGCAAGCATGGAAATGTCGTTGATACTGTCGCCGATGGCCGCCGTCTGTGCCGCCTCGATGCCAAACCGTTCGCAGAGCATGGAAAGCCCGTGCCCCTTGGAGGCTGTCAGGCTGTTCAGCTCGATATTGTCCGGCCCGGATGCCGACACCCCCAGAGAAAGCTCCGAGGTGATCCTGGCCGTCAGCTCCGCCTTCCGGTCCCGCTCAAAGAGAACCGCAAAGATCTTCTCCACGTCCGTCCTCTGCGCTTCCACATAGCCGGCCAGGTCCTCCACACTGTACCGCTTAAAATAATCGCTGTTCCCATACCGGGCCACGATCCTGGGATCCGCCGTCTTTAAGTTCACGCTGGCGCCCCCCATATGTACGGAGGGCTGCATATCGTATTCCTGCAGGATCCGCAAAGCCCTCACGCACCACACCCAGGGGATCAGGTCCGTGCAGATGCTCCTTCCTTCCCCGTCCACGATATTGGCCCCGTTGGACGTCAAAAAACAGGGAATGCCGGGAATCGCCCGGACCTCCTCCGGAATGTCCATATAGGAACGCCCCGTAGCCGGAACCACCAGGATCCCCGCCCCAAGCGCATCCAGCACCGCCCGGCGCATCCGCTCCGTGAGCGCCCGATGCCTCTTAAGCGCCGTCCCGTCCAGGTCAAACGCCACCAGCCTGACCGCCATGGCCCCCTTCCCCCTTTCCCGCCAAAGCCTGCATACTCTGTCTATCATCATATCACAGCTTCCCTGTAATTTCGACTTGTTTTTCCTAAAGAAAGCGTAAACAATCCATAAACAGAAAGGGCCGATTTTCTTGACAGCCGCATGACAATATTGTACAATCATTTCCATATAATAATTTTTAGGAGAGTGATCATTTTTGGACCCAAGTGACGCCATACAGATTGTCAGCCTCATCATCTTATTGTTTTTGTCTGCCTTTTTCTCTTCCGCGGAAACGGCGCTCCTATCTATCAGCCAGGTGCGGATCCGCACCCTGATCGAGGAGGGGAACAAGCGGGCGGTTACCCTGGAGAAGGTCATCAGCAACAAAGGCAAGATGCTCAGCGCGATCCTGATCGGAAACAATGTCGTGAACCTGAGCGCATCCTCCCTGATCACCACCCTGGCCATCAAAAAATTCGGCAACGCATACGTGGGGATCGCCACCGGCGTCATCACTCTGCTGATCCTGATCTTCGGCGAGATCTCGCCAAAGACCATGGCTACATTGAAGGCAGAGTCCATAGCTCTCAAGATAGCCGGTGTCATTTCCCTTTTGATGAAGCTCTTAACGCCGGTGATCTTCGTTGTCAATCAGCTGGCAAGAGGATTCCTCCGCCTCATGAGAGTGGATCCCGACGCCAAGCCAGATGCCATCACGGAGAGGGAGCTGCGCACCATCGTGGACGTCAGCCATGAGGAGGGCGTCATCGAGAGCGAAGAACGGAAGATGATCAACAATGTGGTGGATTTTGGGGACGCCCAGGCCAAGGACATCATGGTCCCCCGCATCAACATGGTATTCGCCCCCGAGGACATATCTTATGACGAGCTCCTGGAGATTTACCGGGAAAGCATGTTTACCCGCATTCCCGTTTACCGGGACACCACCGACAACGTGATCGGTATTATTAATATGAAGGATCTGCTCTTCTACAAAAAAGAGGCGCCCTTCCGCCTTCAGGATTACCTGCGGGAAGCCTATTTTACTTATGAATTCAAAAAGACCTCGGAGCTGTTCATGGACATGCGCCAGAACTCCATGAGCCTTGCCATCGTGCTGGACGAATACGGCGCTACCGCCGGGCTGGTGACCCTGGAGGATCTGCTGGAAGAGATCGTCGGGGAGATCCGGGACGAATACGATGAGGACGAACTGAAGAGCCTCCAGAAGATCGGCGACCGGGAGTACCGGGTGGAGGGCTCCATGAAGTTGGATGATATCAACGACGCCCTGGAGCTTTCCCTCTCCTCGGAGGACTACGATTCCGTGGGCGGCCTGATCATCGGAGAGCTGGACCATGTTCCCATCGCCAGGGAGAGTGTCACCTGCCAGGGCATCCGCTTTGTGGTGGAGGCCATGAACAAAAACCGGATCGAGTGGGTGAAGATGTACCTGCCCGAGCCGGAAGACCCGGAAGAAGAATGACCATTAAAACATGTGGATTTCATCAATACGAAAACAACACTTTATTCAACGCACAGATGATGAATAAAGTGTTGTTTAACATATAGGAGGCCGTCCGGTCCTTTCAGCGTGATCTTCGTAGGAATGTCCTCCGACTCCGTCGAGACAAGAACCGCCCCCCGGTCTCCGGCCTCCCCGTGGAAGACCGCAGCCTCTTTTTCTTCCCCTGCCGTCAGATTCCAGCCATGGCTCTCCTCTCTTTTTACACTCCCGCCCTTTTTGCCCCGGACCGGACCGACTCTTCGCTCCTCCTGTTGCGACGCTCTGTAAACGACTCCGTAGACCGCCCCCGCCCCTTTTCCGGCGGCAAAAGAAGTTCCCCCTGCCGCCAGCAGGAAGCATGCCGCCAAAAGAGCTGCCGAAAACTGTTCCGGCTGATAAGCACGCATCTTTCGGATCCGCTCCTCCAGCTCTTCCCGACCGGATTCAAGCCGCATTCCCGGAAAACAACCCGCTCCCCTCTCCGGCGCATGCTCCAGAACCACCTGAAAATACCGTCTCAGATTCCAGGGACGTTCCTGCCTGTAGCACATCTGCAGATCGCAGCAAATCTCTCCCCATCTGTCTGCCTCCGCAGACATCCTATCGCACAGCGGATGGAACCATTCCAGACAGGAAAGCCAGCCGCAGACAGCTTTCAAAAACAGATCCCCCTGTTTATAATGCCAGAGCTCATGTTCCAAAATGATCCTCAGCTCTTCCTCTCCATAACTTCTTTTCGGGAGGAAAATACGACATTTCAAGACCCCCGTGATCACCGGGCCGGACAGACCGCCCGTCATGTACACCGGGATCCGTCTTCGGATACGGAAGCTTTTCCGTATCTCCGCGGCCATCTCCTGAATTCCCCGCCCGGCCAATCTTCCCCGGCCAAGAAAGCGTTTCACCTTCCGCCTGCGTCCCACAAATCTGGCCGCCGCAAAAAACGTCCCGGCCGCCCACAGGATCACAAGAAAGCGGATCGACAGGGCGGACACGAAAACCGAGGCCCCCACGTCAATCCAACTCATCCAGATATCTCCCGAACTCCTCTTTTTCTTCCTTGCTCAGGCTTTTTCCCAAAACCATCATGACGTAGGCGGTCCGGCTCTCCCGCCAAAACTCCGCCCAGCCTCTGGCCTGCTCCGCCACATAGCAGTCCTTCTCCACCAACGGGATGTAGACCCGGTTGCCATTCTCCGTCCGCCCAATCTCCAGATACCCTTTCTCCGCCAGATGTGCGGCATGGGCATAAATGATCTGGCCGTACAGCTTCTCCGCCCGCCCCTCGTTGATCCGCTTCCGCACCGTCTTCGTCGTTGCGGTTTCTCCCGACTCCGTGACCTCCCAGATCGCCCGCATGACCTCCTGTTCCGAGAGCGTCATATCCGCCCTCTTTTTCCCGATTTCCCCTCCGTCTTTCATTCCGTCTCTCCTTTCATGCCTTTGTTCTCCCCGTCGGCTCCCAAAACCAGATGCCTTTTCAACATGAAATAAACCGGAATCAGGGCCAGACAGATCAACAGTGCATAAAGAGGCACCAGCATGGCCACGGACAGATCCAGGAAATGCCGATAAAGCCCGTCCAGCAGCTCCTCAAGCCGCCATCCCCTGACCATACTGACCAGAAAGCCGATCATTCCCAGGATCACGGCCGTGAGCATCGTCATCCTGACCGCCTGAAGGCTTTCCCTGCATTTCTCACAAGAGTAACCCCGTCTGCCGAAAGCAAAGAGCATACTCCTGCCAAAGGCTTTCAGCATCTTTGTGCAAAACAGGGTCAGCACGCATGGGATCAGGATAAACTCCAGCGTCACAAGATCCCCAAAAATCATATGATCGGCTCCGTACAGGACCATCCGAACAAAATAAAAGATCAACGCCACCACGTAAACTGCATAATACATAACCTCGAAATCCCCCTTTCTATCCATGCTCAGAGCGGGCGCAGGACCTTTTCCCTACCCTTAAAACATCCTCTGAAGACAGTCTAATATATCAGGAAGATATATGCAATATTTTTTTATTGCATTTTTATTTTTGCTATTTATTTCAAAACATATGGTTTGTAACAGAGTGGCTTATGTTGTTTAGGGAAACTGTGATCTAACCAGCGTTACCTTAGATTGGATCCCAGTACGAATATCCTGGAAATACACCTGGACCGCAGGGAAATCGAAACGGGCAGCATCATCTCTGACAACGCAAAACCGGGCAGGGAAATTTTCCCGCCCGGTTTACCGCCGCTCTTTGCGGCATTATTTTGATTTCACCAGGATCCCGTCCTTCTCAAGTCCCTCGTTCCGCCTCGCCCGCATCACGCAGTAGATAAAATCCGATATGTAATAGACAGCCCCGGCAATGACCAGGACCTTGCCCACCGTCACGCTGTAGCTGTCCGACAGCCAGGAGATCCCTTTGTGGACAAAGGCAAACAGGCAGATGGCGTAGAGCCCCCAGGCCAGGGTGCTCTCCAGGCAGAGGATCCCCTGGTAATTAAAAGGTTTCTCCTTGTAGTCCCACCAGACGGCTCCGAAGATCCGGATCATGGCCTTCGCCACCAGAAATTCAAGCGCCGTGGCCGAAACGCAGCCCAGCACGTAGAGCAGGGGCCAGTTGTGGGCGATGGGCTTGAACAGAAAATAGGCGCCCAGAAAGCCCACCCCATAGATGGGGCAGATGGGACCGCGGACAAAGCCGCGGTTGGTCAGCCTCTTGTTGCAGAAGGACATGTAGATGGACTCCAGAAGCCATCCCAGCATGCTGTAGAGCAGGAACCAGTTCAAAAAATGATATAAATCCGTTGAAAATATCTTCGCATCCCACATAACACATTCTTCCTCTTATGCCTAATTATCCCAATAACTCCAAAAGTATCCGGTTGACCATGGCCGGGTCCGCTTTGCCCTTCATGGCTTTCATGGTCTGTCCCACCAAAAAGCCCATGGCCTTTTTCTTTCCGCTCCTGTAATCCTCCACGGACTGGGGATTGTTGTTCACGATCTCCTCGATGGTACTGCGAAGCGCCCCCTCGTCCTGCACCATCACAAGGCCCTTTTCTTCCACATAGGAAACCGGGTCCATATCCTCCTTGAACATGACCTCAAAGACTTCCTTGGCCACGGTCCGGTTGATCTTTCCCTGCTCTACCAGCCCGATGAGGGCCGCCAGATGGGCGGGGGAAAAGCGGATGTCGGCGGCGTCCATGTCCTCGTCCTTTAAGAGCCGCATGGTCTCCACCATGAGCCAGTTGGACACCTCCTTAGGCCTGCAGCCGGCGGCGATGGTCTCCTCAAACAGGTCCGCCAGCCGCTTCTCCGAGGTCAGGATGTCGATATCATACTCGGGGATCCCGTATTCTTCTTTATAGCGGATGCGCTTCTCATCCCGAAGCTCCGGCTGTCTGCTCTTAATCTCCTCCAGCCATTCGTCGTCGATCACCACCGGGACCAGATCCGGCTCCGGAAAATACCGGTAATCCTGGGCGTCCTCCTTGGAGCGCATGGCGTAGGAGCATTCCTTATTGTCGTCCCACCGCCTGGTCTCCTGGACCACCTGGCCGCCGCCCTCCAGAATATCGATCTGGCGGTTTTTCTCCCCCTCGATGGCCCTGGCGATGGCCTTGAAGGAATTCAGGTTCTTCATCTCCGTCCTGGTGCCGAAGGCCTCGCTCCCCGCCTCCCGCACCGACAGGTTCACGTCGGCCCTCATGGAGCCCTCCTGGAGCTTGCAGTCGGAAGCCCCCAGGTACTGGATGATCAGCCTGAGCTTCTCCAGGTAGGCGATGACCTCCTCGGCGGAGCGCATGTCCGGCTCGGAGACGATCTCGATCAGGGGGACGCCACTGCGGTTGAAATCCACCAGCGTGCAGTCCTCCCACTCGTCATGGATCAGCTTGCCCGCATCCTCCTCCATGTGGATCTCGTGGATCCGGACGGTCTTCTTCCCGGCCGCCGTCTCAATCTCCACGCCCCCGTCCCGGCAGATGGGAAAATAAAGCTGAGAAATCTGGTAATTCTGAGGATTATCCGGGTAGAAATAATTCTTCCGGTCAAATTTGCAGTTCCTGGTGATGGTACAGTTCGTGGCAAGGCCCACCGCCGCCGCATATTCCACCACCTGCCTGTTGAGGACGGGGAGGGAACCGGGCATGCCCGTGCAGACGGGACAGGTATGGGTATTGGGCTCCCCCCCGAACTGCGTGCTGCAGGCGCAGAAGATCTTGGTCTTCGTCGCCAGCTCCACATGGACTTCCAGGCCGATGACCGTTTCATACTGTTTACTCATGCTTCCGACACTCCTTTCTGCGCAAGGGGACAATGCCTGTAAGCTCTGGTCTGCTCGTAGGCGTAGGCCGCCCGGAAAAGCTTCTTCTCCTGGAAGCAGTCACCGATGAGCTGCAGGCCGACGGGCATCCCATTCCCGTCCAAACCGCAGGGAACGCTGATCCCCGGAAGCCCCGCCAGATTTACGGAGATAGTATAAATGTCGCCCAGATACATCTTGATCGGGTCGGCGAGACTCTCCCCAAGCTTCGGTGCCGTGGTCGGTGCCACCGGCCCCAGGATCAGGTCATACTTCTCAAAGGCCCTGTCAAAAGCCCGCTTGATCAGCGCCTTGGTCCGCAGGGCCTTCAGATAATAGGCGTCATAATAGCCGCTGCTTAAGACAAAGGAGCCCAGCATGATCCGCCTCTTGACCTCTGCGCCGAAGCCCTCGGAGCGGGTCTTTTTATACATCTGATGGAGCCCGGCATAGTCCTCGCCGCGGTAGGCGTACTTCACCCCGTCGAACCGGGCCAGGTTGGAGCTTGCCTCCGCGGATGCGATCACGTAATAGGCGGGAATGGCGTACTCCACCAGGCTCAAGTCGAACTCCTCGACCAGGGCTCCCTTTTCCTCCAGAACCTTCGCCGCCCTCATGACGGCTTCCTTCACTTCCCCGTCCAGACCCTTCCCAAAGTAATCCCTGGGGATTCCGATCTTCATTCCCGAAACATCGTCCACAAGCGCCTGCGTAAACTGGTAATCCTCCCGTCTCACGCTGGTGCTGTCCTTCGGATCGTGGGAAGCGATGGCTTCCAGGATCAGGGCGCAGTCGGTCACGTCCTTGGCCACCGGCCCGATCTGGTCCAGAGAGGATCCGTAGGCGATCAGCCCGTAGCGGGAGACCGTCCCGTAGGTGGGCTTGATCCCCGTCACGCCGCAGAAGGAACTGGGCTGCCTGATGGACCCGCCCGTGTCCGACCCCAGCGCATAGGAGCACTCCTCCGCCGCCACGGCCGCACAGGAACCGCCGGAAGAGCCGCCGGGCACGTGTTCCGTGTTCCACGGATTCCTCGTCACGCCGAAATACGAAGTCTCCGTGGTGCTCCCCATGGCAAACTCGTCCATATTGGTCTTGCCCACGATCACGGCCCCGGCCCGCTCCAGGTTAAGGACCGCCTCCGCCGTGTAGGTGGGCTTAAAGTTCCCCAGGATCCTGGAACTGCAGGTGGTGAGAAGCCCCTCCGTGCACATGTTGTCCTTGACCGCCACCGGCACCCCGGCCAGCGGGCTTACAAGCTTTCCCTCCGAAAGCCGTCTCTGCACTTCGTCGGCCTTCGCAAGGACCGTCTCCTCATCCACCACCGTCACAAAGCCGTGGACGTCGGTCTCCCTCTCCCGGATGGCCGCCAGGGAGCTCTCCGCCGCCTCCCGCACGGAAACCTCCCCGGACTTTATCTTTTTTCCCAGCTCTGCGGCTGTCAGACTCATCAGATTCACGGTGTTTCCTCCTTCTATATGGCCTATTCTACCGTCTTCGGCACCTTGTAGCAGCCGTCCTTCCTCTCCGGCGCGTTTGCCAGCATGTTTTCCCGGTCATCTCCGTTTGCCACCACATCCTCCCGGAACACGTTGTGCACCGGAAACACGTGAGACATGGGTTCCACGCCCGTCGTGTCCAACTCATTTAACATATCAATATAATCCAGCATATTGGCCATATCCGCTTTGGCCTGCTCCTTCTCCGCCCCGGACAGATCCAGCTTGGCCAGAATGCCCACATACTCGATGGTCTCGTCGGAAATCACGTTCTTCGCCACGTCATCCGCTCCTTTCTATGCAAAACACTTCCCTGATATCTTTTACATTCTCTTATAATATAATATCCGACGGAAGAAATCAAATGTTATTTTTCCCATCCAGGCGGGCTGGGGGCCGTGTACATGGCAAACGGTCCCGGACCACGCTTCCCCGCATGGTCCGGGACCCCTCATCCTATTTCCCGCAGCCGCCCTGAGCGTCCGCTTCCTCACCAGAATGCCCTTCTTCCGCTTCCCCTTCTTCGCCGGCCTCCTCGTCATCCTCGTCGGCGGGATTGTAGTAGACCGCCGCCCTGGAAGCCACCGAGGGCTGGGCAGGATCCGGCTTCGCGAGAATGCCGCCCAGCAGTCCGCCCTTTGCCGGCTCCTCCGGCGTCTCGCCCCGCTCGGCCATCTCAGCCGCCAGCTTTTCGGCCTCCTCCTTTTCCTTTGCCTTCAGTATATTATGGAGCCGCCAGCTCGTGAACAGGATCCAGACAGCCGCCACAGCAAAGATCACCGTGAAGGCAACACTGATCACCGTGTCCTTGCCCGGCTCCACCCTGCCCTCGATCAGCTCCTTGGCCGTCATATAGGCCGTATAGAGAAGATACACGCCCGCAACCGCATAGATGATCGTGATCGCCTTCTCGTTGCGTTCCCTCTTCTTTGCGCCAAAAAGCCCCCGGCGCTCCTCTTTTTCTCCCTCCACCGGCGCTTCCGCCGTCTCATTCTCAACAATCTCGTCTTTGTTTTCCGTTTTCTTTTCTTCCAAAGTTTTTACCGCCTTCCCGGCACATGTGCCTTCTCCATTCTACCATCAATCGGCAGGAAAAGGCAACGGGTTTATGCTTTTCCTTAAAAATCAATATTGCTCAATGACAGCCAGATAGACAATACGGAACATACGATTCCGATCGTCAGCAAAACTTTCCTTGCTTTCCGCGACATCGCCGTGCCTCCCTCCTCAAATTCCCCTTTATCCAAGGATATAACTCAGCACCGCATTCAGCTCCCTCGGCGAATGGGCCGTATAGCGGACCGTGTCCGCGTCGACCTGGGTGATCCCCGGATGGGCCAGGGCCGACCGCAGGGTCTGATGCCGGATCAGGCTCACCTCCAATACCAGCTCTGCGGGAAGCTCCCGGACCGGCGCCTGTCTCCCAAGTGCCCCCGCCACTCCCGCCCGGATCTGGTCGCAGGCGTCCTCCGGGTGGAGGTTAAACGTCGAATTGCCCCGGCATTCCTTCACCGCGAGGGTTCCGATCTGCGGGATCTCCTCCTTCGCCATCCGGCAGATGGCCGCATCCCCGCTGATGAAAATGGAAGGCACTCCCATCTGCGCCGCATACATGGAGTTCAAAGTGAATTCCGACGCCAGCCGCCCGTTGACCTTCACCCACCGGATCGTATTTCTGTCCATTGTATGGGCCAGGGGGCTGCCGTCGGTCCCCGACGGAGAATGGTAGCCCACGTAGAGGGCCCCTGCGTACTTTTCACTGACCCCGGCCATCATGGAACCCGGATGGCAGGCCCAGCCCCGCATCAGCTTCGCCCCCTTGGGCAAAAGCTCGTGGAGAATGTTCCTGGCGCTCTCATGTCCGTCCCGGACCACCACCTGATGCCCCGCCGCCAGAACCGCCTCACAGGCCGCCGCCACTTCCCTGCTCATCTGCATCCGCGCGGCCTCGTAGCCGTCTCCCCCTTTTTCCGTCTCGCACCAGGCGGTCACGTCGGTGACGCCCTCCAGGTCTGCGCTGATAAAATATGTCTTCGATTCCATTGTACCCTCCTGTGTGTCATTTGAATTTCCGTGGTTCTATTGTCGCAAGGAACTCTTGTAGTCCCATGTAAGTGTTGCCACGTATTCCAGTCATGGTATCGGCATGATACAGCGAGCTCACGATGGCTTCTTCCACGGCCTCCGCCGCCGCCTCGAACACCATGTCGATGTGCTCGTCGTAAAACATCTTCACGGGGATGACGTCCCGGTCGCTGTAGTGGGGCAGCCGGTTGGCCGTGGAGAAGGCGATGGCGATGTCGCCGCTCCCGTTTCCGCAGTAGGAGCCCACCCGGCCCAGGGCGATCATGGAGCGCTTCGCCACCCTCGCAAGCTGCCGCTCGTTTAAGGGAAGGTCCGTGGCGATCAGGATGATGATCGAGCCCCTGTCCTTTTTTTCCGCCTCCTGGTATCTCCCCGTGTCGTAATGCCTGCCGCCGATCACCAGGTTTCCCGGCTCGCCGAAGTTGGTCATGACGAGGGTGCCAAGGGTATGATCCTCCCCGTCCGCCTTCACCACCCGGGAAGCGGAGCCGATCCCTCCCTTTAAGCCGAGGCAGACCATACCCGCCCCGCCGCCGACGGCCCCCTCCGCAAACTCCTCGGCGGCGCTCTCCAGGGCCTCCAGCACATGCTTTCCGGTCACGTGCATGCCCCGGATGTCGTTGAGCCTGCCGTCGTTGCACTCCGTCACCACACAGTTCACCGTCCCGGTGGTCACGCCGATGTCCTCATTGTGCTCCAGCATGTACCCGGTCAGCGCCTCCAGGGCGGTTCCCACACTGAAGGTGTTGGTCAGGACGATCGGCGTCTCGATGGTGCCGAGCTCCTCGATCTGGATCAGGCCGGCGCTCTTCCCGAAGCCGTTGATCACGGAAACGCCGGCCATGACCTTCTCCCTGAACAGATTCCCCCCGTGGGGAAGGACCGCCGTCACGCCGGTGTGGACCTCCCCCTCGCTTAACGTCACATGTCCGACCCGGACCCCGGGCACGTCGCTGATCAGGTTGCGCCTGCCCGCCGGCCATTTGGCGTGCAGGTCAAGCCCGCTGTTCTCCGGTAATCCCATGGTCCCCCTCCTTTGTCCTCTGGAAGATCCTGCTGCCACATTTCACGCCCCAGGCCTTTCCGTTCCTGATACAAAAGCGCATCGTCGTGACCCTCTTTTCCGGCCTCTCCGCTTCCACGGCCACGAAACTGGCATGGCTTCCATAGAGCAGCCGCACCTTTTTCTCACAGTAATCCGCCGTCAGGGCGCCGTCCTCCAGTGAGACCGTGCAGTGCATCTTAAGCCCCTCGCTGGACACGAAATCGCCGCAGAGCATGTCCGGCCTGCCGAAGGTCCTCCCCGAGGGCACGACCTCGTAATGCTTCGCATCCAGGGGAAGGCCCAGAATGAAATTGTAGCAGACCCACTGGAATTCTTCCATGTCCAGATCCCCCTCGTTGCAGAGCACGGCGACGCCGTATCCCCCCTCCAGGAATCCGCCCTGGGTCGACACCCCGTGGAGGCCTCCCGCATGCTCGCAGACCATCTTTCCCCCGATCAGCCTCTTTTTTAACCCCATGCAGTAGAAGGATTCCTCCGTGAGAGGAAATTCCCGCCCGTACATAAGCTCGACCGCCTCCGCCGGGATCACCTGCCGGCCCTCCCACTTTCCGCCGTCGCAGAGCATCTGGTAATATCTCGTGATGTCCCTGGCCGTGGACTTGACACAGGCACAGCCTCTGAACGGCGGCAGCACGGACCAGTTGTCGTCCCAGACAAGGCTTCCGTCCTCCTCCCGCTCGAAAAGGCTGGTGATATTGCCCCCGGAAAGCACCCTCGCCTCAGAGCAGTCCACGTCCAGCACCGTCCTCGTCATGCCCAGGGGCTTAAAGATCCGCTCCGTGAGAAATTCCTCCAGGGTGACCCCCGCCGCCTGGTCCACGATGTAGGAGAGCAGCGCATAGCCCTCGTTGGAATAGCTCATGTACTCGCCGGGGGCCCCCAAAGGCTCGTAGTTCCCCGCCGATATGTAATCCACGATCTGCCCGATCTCGTCCATCTTGTTGGGTGCCGTCCGCACCATCTCCCGGTACCATTTGGTATCCCGCTCAATGCTGTTCATGGCGATGGACCATTCCAGGGGCTCCATGGGCGGAATCCCCGCCCGGTGCATGGCCAGCGTCTTCACGGTGACGCACTCGTCCGCCGCCCCCGGAACGTGGAAGTCCGGAAAATATTTGACCACCGGATCCTCCAGGCTCATCTTCCCCTCCACCTGCAGGATGCAGCATGCCAGCGCCGTCATGGACTTGCTCATGGACGCGATGCCGAACACCGTGTCCCCGTCCACCGGCTCCTTCTGCTCCATGTTCCGGACCCCGAAGCCTTTCTCAAACAGGATCCCCTCCGGCCCCCGGATGCACACCGCCATCCCCGGATATCCCCGCTCCTCAAAGAGCCCCGCAAGATACCCTTCCAGTTCCTTTCTGTCTCTCATAACCTGTCCTCTCCCATCTCGTACATTTTCGTCCTGTGTATTTTTGAAATATCTGAGAATCATTGTATCATCGAATCTCTTTTGTAACAACAAAAAAATGGCGTCTGCCTTCTCTCGAAAAACAGACGTCATTTTTCCCGTATTATTTATTCCCCGGAGAGAAGCTCCTTCGGTGCGATCTTCCGGATCTTTAAGGACAGCAGGCAGGCCAGCAGGAAAGCCAGCAGGCACATTCCCGCCCCGGCCGCCGCCGTGAAGGCGACAGGCACCGTGAAGGTACATTTCACGATCCCGATCCCGTGGAGAAACAGGGCCGTCAGCGGATTGATCACCTGTGCGCTGATCAGCAGCCCCGCCGCCGCCGAGAGCACCACCGCCGGCATGAAACTCAAGGCCGTCTGCAGGACCAGCTGTCCCGTGGTGAAGCCCAGCGCCTTTAAGATCCCGTACTCCCGCTTCTTCCTGGCGAGCATGGAGCGCACCAGCAGATAGAGGACGAAGAGGATCACCACCCCGCTCAGGATAAGAATGGCGATCACGATGGCCGTCATCAGGGACACGTAGACCCTTCCGGTCCCCTCCAAAACGTCCAGAATGTTGATGGCCGCATTCATGTCGTCCCCGAGCCATGCGCCAACTTCCTCCTGGAAGGCGTCCACGTCCACCCCTTCCGCCAGGTTGATATAATAGCTGGCGTTCGGGATGCTGCCCATCCGCTCATAGCCGCTCCTAAGAAACATGCAGTCCCGCCCCAGGTTGTTGGAAATCTGGGTATAGCCGCAGATCAGGTACTTCGCCTCTTTCCCTTCCGCCGCCATGGTGATCTCGTCCCCGATGGCAAGCCCCTTCTCCCTGGCATATTTCACGGCGACCGCCACCTCGTTGTCATATCTGGGATATCGGCCCTCTATGCAGACGTCCTGGTTATTCACGTCGGCAAAATCGTCGGTCACCGTCGCCATCAGGCCGATGCCTCCCACGTGGACCGCATTGGCCGTGTGGAACAGGTAAACCTTCTCCACCCGTTCGTCGGCCTCCATCCGCCGCAGAAACTCCTCCTCGGCCTCCGCCCTCACGCTGATGCAGGAATCTGCCATTTCCCCCACGATCATGTTGACGAAGGGTGTCATGTCCACGATCATGTTTTCCACCATCAGCCCGGAAAAGACCAGCACCAGGGACAGGACCAGCATGGTAATGCACATGGTCACGTTCTGCTTCACCCCGGAGAGGGTCGTTTTTAAGGCGAGGGCGAAGGAAAGCGGAAGACCTGTCCGCTCCAGGGGAACATGGTTTTTCCGGAAGCTGTGGGTCCGGATCCCCTCCCGGAGGGCCATGATCGGCTCCAGCTTCCGGATCCGCCTGGCGGAAAGCCATACGGTCAGGGAGACTGCGCCGACGCTTATGAAAACCGTCAGGAAAAAGGGCAGCGGCAGAAACCGCACCGCATAGGGGATCCCCGTCTGGGAGATCATCATGGTGTTGACCGCCGGAAACAGGCCGTAGGAGAGCCCGATTCCGGCCAGGGCGGCCGCCAAAGCGACCCCCGAAAACTGGAACAGAAGCGCCCCCATGATCTGTCCGCTCTCATAGCCGACCGCCTTTAAGACCCCCAGATTTTTCATGTTCTCCTGAATATAATGGATGACATTGGAGGCGATCACCACCAGGGCGATCAATGTCACCAGAAACGCCATGGCGCTCACGATCCCGGAACAGATCATCTGGGAAATGTAGCGGGACGAGGTGACCAGCTCGTAGGAATTGGTCTGGGTCCGGATCTCGGGATACCGGGCCGACAGGGCTTCCTTTAAGTCTGCCTCCATCTCCTGGCTCTCCCCTTTGTCCCGGATCCGCACGGAGACAAGGGTGGAGGGGATCAGCTCCCGCTCCCGTTTTAACTCCTCATACCGGTCCTCCGTGAACATCACCACGCTCATGGAGCAGTTGTGGGAACCCGCCATGACACTGTTCAAAAAGCCGCACACCTGGTAATCCCTCGTCCGGTTCCCGATGGTGAGGGCGATGGTCTCCCCCGTGCGGATCCGGCCGTCGGATCCGTAAAGCATGGGAAGGTACACGCCGCTCTCCGGACCGCCGTCCTCCACGATCTCCACGGTTCCGATGGGACGGTTGAGGGCCGTCTCCTTCTCCAGGATCACAAGTTCCGTGTTGACCTCCCCCTGGTGATAGACAAAGGATCCGACCATGAAAAAGGCATCGTCCATGCAGTACTCCGTCACCCGGTCGTCCTCCCCAAGGGTCTTTGCAAGAAATTCCCGCACCTCCTCCCTGTCGTCGTTCATAACCAGGGTCACGTGCTCCCCGTTCAGCTTGTCGTGATAACGGTCAAAATTCTGTTTGTAGTCCGTCGCAAGCATCAGCCACAGGTTCAGCATGAACGCCGCAAGCAGGACCAGCAGGGCAATGGCCGCCGTCTGCCCCTTCGCCCTGCGGAAATTGGCACGGGCCATCAACATACTTTTCCTCATGCTACCACCCCATTTCCGCAAGGAAGCTTTTCAGCTTCTCATGACGCTTCTCATCCCCGGGAACATAAACCCCCAGGTCACATTCCCCCAGGACCGAACCGTCCTTCAGATACAGGATCCGGTTCCCCCGCCTGGCGGACCGCATGTCATGGGTCACCATCACCACGCTCTGCCCCTGCTCGTGGAAGGCCGTGAGCGTGTCGAGGACGTCCAGACCCGTCCGGGAATTGAGCGCCCCCGTGGGTTCGTCGGCGAAAAGAATCTCCGGCGAATTGATCAGCGCCCGGACGATCCCCACCCGCTGGGCCTCCCCTCCGGAGAGCTGGGCCGGAAACTTCCCCCAGGTCTTCTCCGGGATGTCCACTTTCAAAAACAACTCCTTTGCCCGCTGCAAAAGGGCCTTTCTGTCCCGGCTCACCAGGAACCCCGCTGCCAGCACATTGTCCATGACGCTCATCCCGTCGATCAGATAGATCTGCTGGAAGACAAAACCGCAGTGCTTCCGCCTGAACACCGCCAGGGCGTCGCTGCTCTTCTCCGACAAGACCTCCTCCCCGAAGGCAATCCTCCCCAGGGTTGGCGTGTCCATCCCCGACAGGGCGTAGAGCAGCGTGGATTTCCCCGCTCCGCTGGCCCCCATGATCACCGTGAAGTCTCCCTTATAAAGCTCCAGATCGATGTTTTTCAATACATGCTGCAGCGTCCCTCCGTTGGAAAAGGACTTGCTCAGGTTCTCTGTTTTCAACAATATCTCTTTCATGAAAATCCTCCCTTCACAAGCCCCATTTTACCGTCCCAAACCTTAAATGTCTTTATCAAAACCTTAACGGTTCCTTAAATCTCTGAACAAACTTCAAATTCCAGATGAAAAGTGTAGAAATTGAGACCATAAATGTTGACGGGCTCTGAAATTATGATATGATACAAATCATCAGTTCTTTTTCAGTTCTTCTTTAATAAGGATATTTCCCATTTGCAGAAATAGGATAGTGCTT
>CAMSZT010000045.1 GCA_947066815.1 uncultured Lachnotalea sp. | reverse complement strand
AATTTTCAAAAGCATGCGCACCAACTGATTTTGTCTTACCCGAAATACTAATTTCCTCAATATTATGACAACTGGCAAACGCATAATCACCGATATCCGAATTTCCCCAGATAATCAGATGTGTCAATGCAGCACAGTTTTCAAAAGCATGTGCGCCGATATAATTAGTCTCGCCAGGTATATCAACTTCTTCCAAAGCCGTGCAGTTTTTAAATGCAGAGTCACCAATTTCTTCGATATCTGCCCAAAAAAGAACTGCCTCCAGCGTCGAACAGTCTTCAAAAGCAGACTCTGCAATACGGATAACCCTATTTCCTTCGTACTTAGAATCGATAGTTGCACGATTCCCTTTGCCACTATATCCTGTCACCTCGGCTTCACCGTCTGGAAGTACAGTATATTCCACCGTGAGTTCTACATATTCCTTTTCAGGTTTCGTATCCTTCTCTTCCTCCGATATTTTATCAGCAACCTTTTCTTCCTCATCAGTCTCTGGCACAGTTGTCTCCGACACAACTGTCTCCGAAATTAATTTTTCTTTCTCTCCTGATGAACAGCCCAAAATATTACCGAAAAAATCATAAACACAACCAGTACTGCCAAAAATCTTTTTCTCATAATCGTCCCCCACTGTTTCGTCTTACGATATCTTCAAATATATTTTAGCCTTTAACTCTGGGAACGTCAACCTGTCCATTTTGTCACAAAAACACCTCTTGCCTGAATGGTTTCTCTGTCTACGATTTTTGTAAGGTAGATACCGCGCTTTGGCACAGCAAAATCGGCGCAGTGAACACAAAAACAAAAATTCTTGTCATTCACTATAAATATCAAACAGAAAAATGTCATTCTCCGGGGTATCCGTTCCGATAAGCTTCCTGTTCCCGCAGTATCTCCTCCATATATTCCATCACCCGGTCGATCCCTGCATCCTTCACCGCCTTTCTGACCGCCTCCAGATCCTGCTCCCAGGTCTTATTGCAGTCGCAGGTTTCCGGTCCCGTCAGCGGCCGGTCTTCCTTTCGGCAGTGACATAGTTCTTCCCAGCCCTCGTAGATCCGCCAAAGCTCCTGCCACTCATAGAGGACCTTCTGCGGGTCAAAGTCAAATCGGGAAAGCGCGCTTTCTTTCCTGGAGGCCAGGGCGTCCCCGAGCTCTTCCTCTTTCTTGTCGGAATCCCACCATCCGGACCGGGTCAGCAGCGAGTTTCCCCAATAGCCCTCCCAGATATTATTTGGATCCGATATCACCTTTCCGTCCTCTGTCTGATAATCCCTTCCCGGCAGGCCGTAGGCCAGGGCATCGGAGAGCTCCGCGTCACTGTAAATGGCCGCAAGTAGGGCAAACGCCTCCTCCTTCTGTTCGCTGCCGGCCCAGATCCCGGCCTTCCCGGATCCGTCATAGTAAACCTCGTTCTGCTTCGGAAACTCCAGGATCTTAAGACGGACGGTCTCCCCGATCTTCCAGTCGTGCCGGAATCTCCGCAGCACCGCCTGTGCGCTGTAGCCATAGGCAGGCATTGCAAAAAATCTCCCTTTCTGGATCTCCTTCTCCGTTTTCCGGAAGGAATCTCCCCGGAACAGATACCCCTCGCACAAAAGATCCAGCGTCTGTTTCCGGAACTTCAGATACGCTTCGTCTTCCAGTACATTTACGGGCCTCGCCTCTCCGCCTTCCAGGGAGATCCGGATAAAAGGCATCAGCGTCTTTTGGCTGTCCACATTCCAGTCCGGAAACTCCCCGCCGCAAAAAGCCGTATTCCCGGCCGCCCACTCTCCGTCCGTCACCGTTCGGAACGCCTGCTCCAGTTCCTCTGCCGTAAAATCCTCCAGTGAGATCTGATATTTTTCCGCCAGCTCCTCGTTCACCACCAGATAGTAACCTAATCCGTTCAGCCGGGAAGAAATCGTCGGGATCCCGTAGATCCGGCCCTTTACCCGCACCGCGTCCCACACGGTCTCCGGATAGACCTCCTTTAAACGGCCGCCTTCTTCCGTCCCCTCCATTCTGAGATCCAAAGGCTCCAAAAGCCCCTCCCTGGCCAGCATTCCGTAGAGCAGATAATAGCCGGAATCAAGGCAGCTCACAATATCATAGTTTTCTTCCTTCATCTGTCGTCTCTGGGCAAGAGGCCCTGCCAGGCTGTTGTCCTCGGAGCATTCCAGCCCGGAAAAGGATACCCGCCAGGGAAGCCCTTTCTTTTTCAGGACCTGGTTTAACGCCGTCTCATAGGGTTTTACGGAAGTATGCTGCCCCACCTCGGTAAACGCCCAGCGGAGCGTGACCACCCCCTCCTCTTCCGCCTCTTCCTCCTGTTCTTCCCGCTCCCGGTCCGCCTCCGCCAGCATCTCGCCCAGGCCCTTTGCCTGCTCCTCCTTCTCTGCCTCCTGCCCGGCTATCGAAAAACGGATAGCCAGGGTCAGAAAAACTGCCGCCGCTGCCAGGACTGCCGCCAGCCTGATCATCTTTTTCCTGATCATCCCCATCCTCCTCTCCTGCTCCATGGCCGGTACCGCCCCGGCCTACTCTCCCTCGATCACGGTCCAGTTTGTCTTTCCCGCCAGAAAATCCTCTTTTTTCATGACGGACCTCCTCCATCGAAGGTCCGGCGGCTCCATACTGTATCCGACCACCAGATCCCCCGCCGATACACTGGGAATAAATGCCTCATCCTCATACAGCACTTTGCATTCCCCTTCCCCCATATACTGATAAATCCAGCATTTGAAATCTTCTCCAGGAGAGTCGGATCCCATGAAGGTCTTAAACTCCGGTTCCCACACCACATTGCTCCCATAGCCTTCATAGATCATCCGCTTCTCTCCGGTCTCCAGGTCGTATTCCATAAGCCTCGTCTCCTCTCCGTCCGCCTCATTGTACAGGAGGAGATTCCCGCTGAGACAGCCGGGGTATAAGGTCTCGCCGGCCAGGATCCCGAGGTCCGTGATCTCCTTTGACGCAAGATCCAGCTTTCGCAGCCCGGAGACCCAGCGTTCCCCGTCCCCGTCCTTCAGAAGCTCCGAATAGATCAGCTGGTCCTCATAGATCCCCCAGAGGGTATAGCAGGGGATCCGCATGGTCTTTTCCTCACACAGGGCCTCCCGCTCTCCCGTCTCCAGATCATACCGGTAGAGGATACTGTTGACACTGACGCTGCCGAAGACGTCCGGATCGTTCGGATCTTCTTCCAGATTGTCCGTGCTCATGGCCGCAAAACAGCTTCCGTCCCGGAATACAACATTTCCCCAGGCAGTCCCCCGGCCCCAGTTCTCATATCCGCCCTCCTCGACCGCCTCAAACGGATAGGCTCCGATCACCCGGTCGTTTCCCCCGTCCAGATCGCAGGAATGAAACTCCGCCTGTGTCTCATCCTCCTGGTAGTAATACCACTTGTCCCCAAGCCGCCCGATAAACTGGATCTCCCCGCATAAAGCGTGGGCAGTGCATTCATCCGAATCATGAAAACAATTCGGTCTGGCGCAAAGGGGATAACATTCCCCGGTCGCATAATCCAGATACCGGATCACGCCGGCATCGTAATCCTGATACACCATGCCCTCTTCCAGGTATCCCGCACTGTTGTAGTAAACGGTGAGATCGTTTTTTAATTTTCCTTCTTTTTTCCCGCAACCGGAAAAGCCTGCAGAAAGGGCCGCCAAAATGAGCGCTCCCGCCAGCTGCAGTTTTGCCGCCTGTCCCTTCCGTCTCTTCCTCCGTCTTTGGCACCTCTGTCCCTGTCTCTTCCTGCCTTCTTCCACCGAAATCCTCCTCCCGTGCACATGCTCGAGACGCAAGCGATCGAGTAGGGGAGCGGTTCTTTTCCCCTGCTCGCCGCGTAGCCCGCACGCCGCTCCTGCGGCATATTCCTCTGTGCGGGCCTGCGCAATCGAGTAGGAAAGATCCATCTTCCCCTACTCGCCGCGCCCCCTATGCGCCGCTTCTGCGGCATACTTCCTCTACATGGGGCTGCCCATAAAAAATCCTGTGCTCCACCTTCATGGTAACACAGGATCTTTCTGTCTGCACGTGACGTTTTCGTAATCTTTCCGATCCGCAGGCCAGATGCATCTATCCGTTTTATTTCTTTGTAATATACCCCTTCGCCGTCAGAAGCTCCGCGCACAGGAGCGCCCCGCCGGCCGCGCCCCGCAGGGTATTGTGGGACAGTCCCACAAACTTGTAGTCAAATACCGTATCCTCCCTGAGACGGCCCAGGGTCACGCCCATGCCATGCTCATAGTCCCGGTCCAGATTCGCCTGGGGCCGGTTATCCTCCTCAAAATATTTGAGGAACTGCTTCGGGGCGCTGGGAAGGTTTAACTTCTGGGGCTCTCCGGCAAATGCCGCCCACCGCTCTAAGATCTCTTCTTTCGTAGGCTTCTTCTCAAAGCTCACGAACACCGCCGCCGTATGTCCGTTGCTGACCGGCACCCGGATGCACTGGGAGGTGATGACGGGGCCCTCGGCCTTTTTGATCACGCCGTCCTCGATCTTTCCCCAGATCTTGAGGGGCTCCTGCTCGGACTTCTCCTCCTCCCCGCCGATGTAGGGGATCACGTTGTCCACCATCTCCGGCCAGTCCTTAAAGGTCTTTCCGGCGCCGGAGATGGCCTGGTAGGTGGTCACCACCGCCGTCTTCACACCGAATTCCCGGAGTGCGTGGAAGGCGGGCGTATAACTCTGGATGGAACAGTTGGGCTTCACGGCGATGAACCCCCTCTTTGTCCCCAGACGCTTCTTCTGGAATTCGATGACCTCGGCATGCTCCGGATTCAGCTCCGGAATGATCATCGGCACGTCCGGCGTCCACCGGTGGGCGCTGTTGTTGGAGACCACGGGAACCTCCGCCTTCGCATAAGCCTCCTCGATGGCCCGGATCTCATCCTTAGTCATATCCACGGCGCTGAACACGAAATCCACATCTGCCGTCACCTCTTCAATATTATGCAGATCCTTCACGACCAGCTTTTTCACATTCTCCGGCATGGGACTGTCCAGCTTCCAGCGGCCCCCCACGGCTTCCTCATAAGTCTTTCCCGCGCTTCTGGGACTGGCGGCCACCGTCACCACCTCGTACCAGGGATGGTCCGCCAACAGGGACACAAAACGCTGTCCCACCATACCGGTCGCCCCCAGCACGCCAACCTTCAATTTTTCCTTCATTTCCATTTCTCATTCTCTCCTCGTAATTCAAATTAAAGCAGATGCCCCCGTCTGTCTTTGCATCGCGCACATCTGTCTTTCTCTTGCGTATTGTACACTATCTACTCTTAAATTGCAAGTGTTTTTTTATCCGTCCGGAAACTTTTCTGTCCTGATCTCCCATACACTCCCGTATATCGAAAAAACCTGCTTCCCTTTTATGGAAACAGGTTTCACAAAATCCTCAAAAGCTCCCGGCCGGACTTGAACCGGCGACCTATTGATTACGAATCAATCGCTCTACCGACTGAGCCACGGAAGCATGTTCACAAATGTTTCTGTTAACGTTACAAATATACTATAAGATCTGCCTTCTGTCAAGCCTTTCCTGAAGATTTTCTCAATCACGCCTTCCCCCCTCCCTCCATACAATAAGGTATACCCGAAAGGGCACGAGTACCCGAAGGCACAAGTACCCGAAAGGATATGCATTACCGATCGGAGGAATTTAAATGGACCCAATTCTTGAATTTATAGATGTATGTTTTTCCTACCATTCCATAAGCGGCGAAACTCCGGCCCTGGCCGGCATTTCCCTCTCGGTCCTGCCCGGGGAGTTCATCGCCGTCGTGGGGCCTTCCGGCTGCGGCAAGACCACCCTCCTATCCCTGATCAGCGGACTTCTCACACCGGAATCTGGAGAGATCCGGCTGTTTGGAAAAGCCCAGGGGACGTCCGGGGCCAACATCGGCTACATGCTTCAGAAGGATCACCTGTTTGAATGGCGCACGATCTATGACAACGTCCTCCTCGGACCCCAGATCCGCCACAGCTTAACCTCAAAGACAAAGGAACAGATCGGCTCCATGTTAAACACCTACGGACTTTCCGCATTTAAAGATTCGCCGCCGTCGGCTCTGTCGGGAGGCATGCGCCAGCGGGCGGCCCTGATCCGGACCCTGGCCCTGGAACCGGACCTTCTGCTCCTTGACGAGCCTTTCTCGGCTCTGGATTACCAAACCCGCCTGGAAGTGGGGGACGACATCGGAGGGATCCTGCGCAGAGAGGGGAAGACCGCCCTTCTGGTAACCCATGATCTCGCGGAAGCCATCACCCTGGCAGACCGGGTGGTCATCCTCACACACCGCCCTGCCCGGGTAAAAAAAATCCTTTCCCTCCATTTTGAGAAAACCTTTGATACTCCTCTGAAACGCCGGAGCGCCCCATGCTTCAGCGAATATTTTGATGAAATCTGGAAGGAGCTGAAATCCAATGGATAAATCCCTTTCTGCAGCCCAGGCCCGTTATCTGAAGATCCGTTCCCGCCACAAACGCCGGGTCCTGGCGGGACAGATCCTTCTGTTTTTTCTGTTTGTCGGGCTCTGGGAGCTTGCGGCATATACCGGCATCCTCAACGATTTTATATTCAGCAGCCCGTCCCGCATGACGGTCTGTTTTATCCAGATGACCAAAAATCTCAGCATTTTCGGCCACATCGGCATTACCCTCGCGGAGACGATGGGAAGCTTTTTTCTGGTCATGGCTTTCGGCATCCTGACCGCCATGCTCCTATGGCTG
This sequence comes from uncultured Lachnotalea sp., assembly GCA_947066815.1. Taxonomy (GTDB): domain Bacteria; phylum Bacillota; class Clostridia; order Lachnospirales; family Lachnospiraceae; genus Lientehia. The sequence goes on along the minus strand of CAMSZT010000045.1, from coordinate 17,212 downwards.
TTCCCTTCCCTGGCTGAGCTTCTGGACCCTTATCTGGTCATGCTCAACAGTCTGCCGAAATCGGCCATGGCCCCGGTGCTCATCGTGTGGCTGGGCAACAACGTAAAAACCATCATAGCAGCTGCCGTCTCCGTAGCGGTCTTCGGCTCGATCATGACGCTCCACACCGGCTTTAAAGAGGTGGATCCCGACAAGATCCGGCTGATCTACACCCTGGGCGGAAAAAAGCGGGATGTTCTGTTCAAGGTCCTCATCCCAAGCTCCGTCCCCCTGATCATCAACAACATGAAAGTCAACATCGGCCTCTGCCTGGTAGGTGTCATCATAGGAGAATTCCTGGCTGCCGACAAGGGGCTTGGGTACCTGATCATCTACGGAAGCCAGGTCTTTAAAATGGATATCGTCATGATGAGCATCGTCATCCTCTGCATCCTGTCCATGGGCTTTTACCGGCTGATCTCCCTGCTGGAAAAACATGTGGGCCGCAGCTGACCTGCGACATGTGCATATAAAGATCCGGCAAAATGCACCATCGCAGCACATGATCTGCACACTGGCGCATTTTGCCGGATATTCCGCAATGCTTCTTTTATTATAAATACCAATCGGATCGACAGGGGACATCTGATCTCTATCCACACATCCGCCCGTCAGAGAGCGATGATCACGCCGCCGTCCCCGGCATAGGTTGTACTGACACCTGCCGTGTTGACAATATAGACATCCTTCACCTTGATCAGGCGGCAGATCTGCTCCTTCACCTTCCTCGCCCGCTCCGGACAGTTGGTATGGGCGATCGCAAGGATCTTATCCTCAGCTTCCCTTGCCTCCTTCGCCACCCACTGGGACATCTTTGTGAGCGCTTTGTCAATGCCCCTGGCCTGATCCAGCTTGATGATCACACCTTTGTCGGCCCCCATAACCGGCTTGATGTTGAGGACCGTGGCAAAAATGGCCTGGAGCCCGGTCAGCCTTCCGTTTTTTTTCAGGTAGTCCAGGGTTTCCAGCACGAAATAGGTCTTCATATGATCCCGGAAATCAGAAACCTCCCTCACGATCTCGGCAAAACTCTTCCCGGCTTCGGCGAGCTCCCGGATCTTCAAAGCGATCTTTACTTCGCCCACGGCGGCAGAATCGGAACTGAATACGGCGATCTGCTTCTTTCCCTTCTCCTCCAGGTAAAGCGTCCTCCCCAAAACCGCACTGTTGTAAGTCCCGCTCAGGTGCTGGGACAGAGTCACGACAAAAACGGCTTCCGCGTCACAGTCATAAGCCTCCTTGAAGGCCTCCGGGGAAGGGCAGGCTGTCTTCGGACAGTCCGGAGTGGTCCGCACCAGCTCCAGATACGCCGCCTGGTCAAACTTCTCATCATCTGTGATCACTGTATCTCCCACCTGCAGCGTCAGCGGGATCACCTGAAAATGGCTGTCCGCCTTTAATTCCTCTGTCAAATCACAGCAGCTGTCCACCACGATCTTGTAATCCATGTTTCTCCTCCTGCACTTCTCAACTACCTTTGTTCGAACCGCCAACCGTTCTACGTAGTTTTCATTACCATATATGATAGCACAGGATATCCTGTTTGAAAAGGGGTATTCTGAATTTTTCTGCATCCGGCAAGGGATTTCATCTCCGCCTTTCGCCCGACATCCGGTAATACGCAGCCAACAGCCCGGCCAGCGCCTCCTGATCTGCAGCTGCCATGGTCTCCCTGGCCGAATGCATGGCCAGGATCGGCACCCCCAGATCCACCGTATCCATCACCGTAAAGGAAGAAGCGATCGAACCCAGCGTGCTCCCGCCAGTCACATCGGAGCGGCCCGCAAAGATCCGGCAGGGAATCCCATTTGCCCTACAGATCTCTCGGATCACGCCTATGGCTTCTCCGTCCGTAGCATACTTTTGGCAGCTCTCCGTCTTGATGGCCACACCGTCGCCCAGAAATACCGGATTGGTCACATCACTTTTTTCCGGCTGGTTGGGATGCAGCCCATGGGCAACGTCCACCGACAGCAAAAAGCTGCGGAGACGGCTGTTCAGACAATCCTCATCGCTGTAACCGAAAGACCGACAGATCTTTTCCATGACAATGGGGAGAAGTACGGAACCGGCTCCCTGTTTCGTCCGGCTTCCCACCTCCTCATGATCAAAAAGAACGGCCATGTCCACTCCTATCTCCCGGCTGTCCCCCTCCAGGAGTCCGTCCACACAGGCCTTCACCGAAGTCAGATTGTCCAAGCGGGGCGACGAAAGGAACTCCCTGTCCAGCCCGAAAAGCTCCGGCCTGTCACAATTGTAGAGGGAAAGTTCAAAATACAGGATTTCCTCCGGCGCCGCCCCCGCCTCCGCGGCCAGCGCTCTCACAAAACCGTCCCTCCCGCCGGATCCCTCCTCCAGGATGCGGCCCACAAGGGGCGCCATATCCTTCTGCCGGTTCAGCTCGATCCCCTTATTCACATCCCGGTTCATATGGATCGCAAGATTGGGGACGGTACAGACAGGACGTTTAAAGTCCACCAGCCTGGTCACAGGGGAGAAACAATCCTCTCCACTCAATGTCACCCGGCCGGCCGCCGAAAGCGGCCGGTCCAGCCAGGTATTTAAAATAGGTCCGCCGTAGATCTCCACATTCAGCTTCGCATAGGCTCCCTGAGCCATATCCGGAGCTGCCTTGACCCTCAGGCAGGGCCAGTCCGTATGGGCTGCCGCGACCCGGAAGCCCTGAAGACGGCCGAAGCCTGGATTCACCCGGAAGGCAAAAAGAGAAGAGCCGTATGCCCTCACATAATACCCTCTGCCCCGCTCCAGCATCCAGCTCCCCGAAAGCTCCAGTTCCCGGTAACCGGCCTGTGCAAACTCCTCCGCCGCCATATCAACCGTGTGAAAGGGGGAAACCCCGCCCTCCAGATACCGGATCAGACCGTCTATCCTGCCTCCTTTGCATCCCCGCATCTCCATCCTATCCTCCCATGAGCCATGCCGCAGCCGCCTGCTCCATGGTCTCTATATCAATATCTGCAGAATCCTCCTGTTCCAGGCGCACGGGGCGCCGGCATCTAGTACGCCGTACTAGTACAGCGTTGCGCTATGTCCTTTTCACAAATTCCCCTCCGCATTTGGGACAGGTAATGCAGATCTTCCCCTTTCCCTTCGGCACCCGCACCGTCTGCCTGCAGGAAGGACATTTGAAATAGCAGTGGCTTTTATCCCGGCTCCTGCTCTTCATCCTGGAAAAACTCCTGCGGATCCCGGCCGTGGCCTGCAGGTACTTATTGTTCTCCTGGGAACGGCTCCGGATATTTTTGGAAAACATCCGAAAATAGGAAAGGAGGATCCCCAGGACCGTGATCCAGTAAAAGACCCGGCCGGGAACAAACAGGGAAAGCACCAGAGATATCATCACGATCCCCATCAAAAACCTGTTTAACTGATCCACTCCATACCGCCCATACATAAACCGCGTAAGTCTATCCCGAAATCTTCCCATTGTCTTCTCTCCCGTCCACAGGCCTTTTGGCCTGAATTCTAAAAGAGCCGCTCTCTCCTGACTCTGTCCCCATCATAGTCCCTTTCCGCAGCCCAGTCAAGAAAACCGCCGGAAACATTTCTGAATTTTTTATAAAGCCCGATCCCACGCCCGCTTCCCTTTGCAGTATGTCCGGATCACGGAATAATCATCCCCAAGGACCGTGACATCCGCGTCATACCCGGCCGCCAGTTTCCCTTTTCTTCTGTCAAGCCCCAGGAGGCGGGCCGGATTTACGGTGCAGGAATTCACTGCCGCGTCAAAAGGCACCATCGCCTCCTCGACAAGGATCCGAAGCCCCTCGTTGAGCCGCAGGGTACTCCCCGCTATGGTATCTGTCCCACGAACCCTCGCGAATCCCCCGTCATCCACACAGACCGGCTGTCCGCCCAAGGTATACCCCTCTCCCGGCGGACAGCCTTTGGCCCGCATGGAATCGCTGACCATGATCCCGTAATACTTCCCCTTCGCCTGAAAAAAAGTGTGCAGTGCCGCCGGATGGCAGTGATAGCCGTCGCAGATCACTTCGCCGTACACATCGCAGAAGCGGAACGCCGCCCCCACAAGCCCCGGGGCCCGGTGGTGATACCCGGTCATCCCGTTATATACATGGGTCATACCGGATACCCCGTTGGCGACAGCCATGGCCGCCTGTTCGTAAACAGCCGAGGAATGCCCCATGCTGGCCACGATCCCATTCTCCCTGCAATAGCGCAGCAAGGCGAAGCCCTCGTCGTGCTCCGGCGCAAAGGTGATATAGCGGATCATCCCATCCGCAGCCGCCTGGTAATCTTTCAGTTCCGCCGCGGAAGCCTCCGCAAGGGCTTCCGCCGCCTGCGCCCCCCTGTGATCCGGATCCAGATAAGGGCCCTCCAGGTGGACACCCAGGATCTCTGCTCCCTCACAGCCCTCCTCCGCCACCGCCGCCACATTCTTTAACGCTCTTTTCAAGACCTCCGGCCCCTGGGCCATGGTCGTCGGAAGGAAGGCCGTCACTCCTTCTCCCGGGATCCTCAACGCCCAGCGCCTCAACCCTTCCGGCTCTCCGTCATTGGTATCAAAGCCATAGGCCCCATGGGTATGGATATCCAGAAATCCGGGAAGGACTCTCAGATCCCCGCAATCTTCGTCCGCCGTGCGCATATCATAAGGAAGGATCTCCCTGATCCTCCCCTCTCCGATCACAAGCTGTGCCCCCATAAACTGTCCCGCGATCCAGACTCTCTTACTCTGTATGACCATCTTCCCGTTCCTCCCGTACCATTTTACCACGATTTCCGGTTCCCCGCTATGCTTTATCATCCCCTGTAAAAAACTCGTATCCCCGTTCCTCTTCTGTTCTGCTGCCGCCAGCCCCCGTCAGACAGCGGAAGGGCCCCGTTCCGCACCAGGCAAAACGAAGCCCTCCCGCTGTCTCCTCTTTATTTCTGTTGGATAGCGGCGGCGATCGCCCTCTCCCGCTTTCCCGCGCCGAACTGCCGCAGGACTTCCAGCTCTTCTGACGGGATCTTCACTTCCTGCCCCAGGCTTTTTGCGATGCAGATCGTCTGGGCGATCTTTTCCACCGCCTCCGCATAGGAATAGGCCAGCTCCAGCGTGGCGCCAAAGGTCAAGACCCCGTGATTTGCCAGGAGCAGCGCAGACCGGTTTCCGATATGGTCTTTAAATCCCGAGTAGATCCGTTCGGTCCCCGGTGTCCCGTAGGGCACGACCGGAACCTGCCCGAAGGTGATGTTCATCTCCGTCAGGGAATCCGAACAGATCGGCATATGGTTCATGGCAAAGGCCGTCGCATACAGGCTGTGGTTGTGCACCACCGCCTTCACGTCCGGCCGGAGCCGGTACACCTCCAGATGCATTTTCGTTTCAGAGGAGGGTGCATACCCTTCCGGCTGATGGACAACGTTCCCCTCCCCGTCCACCTCGATGAGCATGTCCGGCGTCATTGCCTCCTTGGCCACCTGGGATGGTGTGATAAAAATCCGCCCGCCGACCCTGGCCGAAACATTCCCCTCGAACATGTTCACCATCTGAACCCGGTATTCCTGTTTTACGATGTCGATGATCTTATGCTTGATTTCTTCTACCGTTTTCATCTTGTCTCCTTATTCCTTGTTGATCTCCCAGGACAACTCCCGGATGCACTCATACAGCCGCTTCCAGCGTCTATATTTCTGATCATAAAGTGCCGCCAGCTCTTTTCGGGGATGATAACTGTGCTCTGTCCGCACAAAATCATCGATATTCTCAAGCCCGCACCAGCCGAGGCCGATGGCAGCCGCCAGTGCCGCTCCGACTGCTCCGCTGTGGCGCGCAGCTTCCGGCACGTGTACCGGGACCTGCAGAACATCCGCCATCATCTGCATCCAGAAAGCCGACTGGGCGCCCCCGCCGTTTGCCCCCACTTCCGTGACCGCAAGGCCGGTATCCTTTTTATAAATATCGATCTGCCCCCTCATGCTGAAGCAGAGGCTCTCCAGGACAGCCCTCATAAAATGCGCCCTGGTGTGTTTCTCTTCTATATTAAAGAACAGGGCCCGGATCCTGGGATCCGCGATGGGGAACTGCTCTCCGAAAAGCCACGGGGCTGCGTAGAGCCCGTCACAGCCGGCAGGCACTCTCTCCATCTCCACGGCCAGCCAGTCAAAGATACCGTCCCCCAGTTCCTCATGCTCCCTTGCATAGAAGCAGTCGATCGCCCAGTTCTGCATCATACAGCAGCTGTTGGTACAACCCCCGTAGATCATCAGACCCGGAGTGATGCTGTTTAGCTGATAGGTCCCCTCCGAGGTCTCATAAGGACGGTCGATCATGGCGGAGAGCCAGCCGGAACTTCCCAGATAAATGTGGGCGTCCCCCGCCCGGATACAGCCGCATCCCGCAGCCGCGGCCGGAACATCGATCATGCCTCCGAACACGGGGATCCCCGGCACCAGGCCCAGTTCCTCCGCCCCCTTCTCGTCCAGTACCCCGTAGCGTTCACAGGCTTCCACCATGGGAGGCAGCTTTTCCCCGTCCACATCGGCCAGTGTCTGATCATAATATTCCTGGATCGCCGGGTGGCGTTTCAGGATCCCCGGGTGATCCCGGTCCACCGCCATGATCCCGGTGCATTTATATTGGAGGAATCCGTCACACTCCAGAAAATAAGCGGTCTTCTCATAGAGCTCCGGTTCTTCTTCCTTGAGCCACAGGATCCTGGCCTGATAATCCTGACTTCTCACCACGGGCCCGCCGCAGCGGGTGTTGATCTTTTCTGCCTGCGCCTCGGCGCGGCCGTCCAGCCAGCTGATCGCATGGCACAGTACCTGCCCGTCCCGATCCACCGGGATCAGCGTCACCGCCTGTACGCTGAAGGAAATCCCCTTCACCGCCTCCGGCGCCGTCTTGACGTCTGCGAGGACGCCTTTCGTGACCTCGCAGACCGCTTCCCAGAAATCCTTCGGATCCTGCTCCACATAGAGCGGCTTCGGCTTCAGCAGCGGATAGCTTTTTTCCCGTATGGCCAGAATCGTGCCCTTTTCGTTTACAAGGACAGCCTTCACGGCACTCGTCCCAAAATCATAGGCTGCGATACAGTTCATAGGCTTCCCTCTCATTCATACTGGCGGAACACTCTGTCATAGACATCCAGAGCGTCGTCCACGATCCCAATGCTTCCATAGGGCAGATACGTCTTTCCCCCGTTGGCGATGATCAGCCCCTCTGCAGCCAACGCCATGGAAAACTCGATATAATTCTGATAAGCATCCAAAAGCTGCCTTTCTCCCTCCGGATCGTTCCCCTTGTAAAAGTAAGGGATATGCTGGAGACCGCTCACGTCGATGTGTAGGATGGAAGAATGGTGGAACAGGATCGCCGGTACATCGTATTTTTCCGTAATGTCAGCAATTCCCCTCATAAAATGATCGGAAGCCTTGTCAAGAGCCGCATGGACCTTCTTTTCCTCCAGTTCTTTGATCACAGTGATCCCTGCCAGTGCAGTGAGCGGATTTGCGCTCAGGGTCCCGCCCACTTTTACCTTGTTCTCCGCCGCCGCGCTGACGCCGGCCGCCAGCATGCTCATGATGTCCTTTCTGCCGCCGATCCCGCCGGAGCATCCGAAACCGCCGCCGATGATCTTCCCGAATACCGTCAGGTCCGGATGGGTCCCGAAGATCGCCTGGGCGCCGCCCATGCCGAGACGGAAGCCTGTCACCACCTCATCGTAGATCAGCAGCATGCCGTATTTGTCACAGAGTCTCCTGGCCTCTCTGTGATAATCCTTTGTGGTCGGCACCGCGCCGCTGTCCTGGCCTACCGCCTCCATGACAAAGGCCGCCACGCCGCCCTCGCTCTCATACTTCACGACGGCCGCCTCCAGGGCTTCCACATCGTTCACCGGCACACAGTGGGTGTTCTGGAAACAGTCGAGGGGGATCCCGTTGAGCATCTCTTCCGTCGTCTTTCCCTCATTGTAGACAAGTTGGTCGCTCCACCCATGGTAGCCGCCCATGATCCGTATGATATGTTTCTTTTTGGTATAGGCCCTGGCCAGGCGGATCGCAATGATGTCAGCCTCCGTCCCGCTCCCCAGCATCCGGAACATTTCAATACCGGGCATATAGCTGTGGATCAGCTCCGCCAATTCTCTTTCATAGACACTGTAAAGCCCGGTCACCGACGCTTTCTCCATGATCAGCTTTACGGCCGCATCCCGCACCACCGGGTAATTGTTCCCTAGGATGATGGGGCCGCCGGCACAGAGGAAATCAATATAACGATTTCCGTCGATATCATAGAGATACGGCCCCTCCGCCTTCTCAATGGCCAGCGCAAAAGGGTGGTTATTGGCCAGATTATGCTGGATGCCGCCGGGGAGCACCTCCCTGGCCCGCTCTGCCTCCGCCTTGGATCCGGCACATTTCGTATCAAAATGCCGGAGGTACCCCTCAACGGCACTCCTCTTTAAATGCTTCCTCTTCTTCATCAGTACGCCCGCCTGCGCATGGACGGAATCGTAATCGTATTCATTTAACAGTCTGGACATTTCTCATTCTCCTCTCTAATTTTCTCCGTTTCTCTCCGCGATCTCCTCAACACATTTCGCATGCTCCGCGTCGCTGAAGCCATAGAATCTCTGGATCAGGGCTGCCGCCAGGATCATGACGGCGGGAACCACGATCCCCACGATCAGCAGGGAGGACAGTACGCTCTCACTCTGTGATGCCCCCGCACTGTAGCCGATGGCATCCAGCAGAAATCCCAGCAGGCCGCTGCCGACGGCGCCGCCGATGGTCAGGCAGAAACCATAGCAGGCAAATACAAAACCGGCCTGGTTCCTTCCGTATTTCCACATACCGTAGTCCACGGCCTGGGGCATCATCATATCCGGGAACACGGCCTGCGCACCCTGCATAAAGCCGCAGAGGGCATAGAAGATAAAGAGCGGCTGCCCGATACCCATAAGCTTTCCCGCGCTCTCCCGCCCCACGAGGAAGATCGCGCCGAACCACATCAGGTTCATGGCTGCGTTCAGGATCATGACCCAAATGTACGCCCGGTTGGAATCCTTAAACAGGCGGATGATATAACGGATACAGAGCGCCCCCACGATCGCCACCGCAATATTGAAAAACAGGGCGATGGAGCTCAGTTCCGGCTGCTCAAAATAGTATTCATAAAGGTATACGATAGTCCCCGTGCGCAGGGCGTCCATGATATACAGCAAAAAAGTAGATACCACCGTCACCATGGCCGGCCGGTTCTGGACCAGTTCCTTCAGCTGCTTTCCCAGTCCGATCTTTTCCCCGGCTTCCGTCTTAACGTCCCTCAGATGCTCTCTGTAGCTTCCGTCCGCGTTCAGCTCATATTTTTTGCTCATGACGAAACTCCAAAGCACGGGAGCCGCCGTCAAAAATGCAAAGAAGACTCCGGCGATGAAGAAGCCCTGGCTCCCGCCGCCGAGAAAGCCCACCAGAGGAAGGAAGCCGACTACTGCGACCAGAGTACCCACATTCTTGGTCAAGCCTTTTATGCCGACGATGGAGGCCCTTTCGTCCTGGTTGCGGGCAATATTCGTCATCTGGCAGTTCATCGGAATAAAGCAAAGGGTGGAACCGATCGCCCCGTAACATCCATATCCGGCACAGGCGATCACCATCTGAAGAGTGGATGTGGTGTCCGGCAGCGCGGTCCACACCAGGATGAACAGCACGATCTGGATCGGCACGGAGAACAACAGCCAGGAACGATACTTGCCCCACCGGAGATTGAAATGATCGATACACCAGCCGATCATCAGGTCTGTAAACGCATCAAACACCCTCGCAAACATCATCAGAGAGCCGGCCAGCACACCGCTCATCCCAATGACATCCGTATAAAAATAGGTAAGAAAGTACCCGAATAAAACCCAGGGAACCGTGGTCGCAAATGCCGTAAAGCCCAGGCACCACTTATCTGCCACAGGAACCTTTGCATTGGGCGAAAAACTCACCGCATCATATTTTGCCTGCCTTTTTCCCGAAATTTCCTGCATTATCGCTCCTCCTTATACCACGCCACGGCATTTTTCTGCCATGTTGTGGATTTTCAATCGTTATTTTATATGTTTGTTTTGCTTTCCCCCTGTAGTATTTTCAGATCTCTATTTTCTTACTTTTCATCACTCTCCTTGCCGCTTTGTTTTGGTTTTGTTTACTTCTTGACGCATCTCCCTCCTTTTCTTTGCATTTTTGTTGTTTTGTATTGCTTTATGTCTTATATAATAATTGTTTTGTCTTTTATTGTCAAGTATTATGTTGTTTTAACTGTTGTTTTAAGCAGAGAAACCACATTTCACATGGCCGGACAGGAGAATCCCTTTCCGCCTGTGCCGGGGCGCAGCGTGATCCCCCTCTGCATCGATGTGCCTGCTCGGGCAGGGGAATATTTTTCCTCTGCATCGGCATGCGCATAGAAAAAAAGAAGCCCTGCGGGATTTTCCCTCCGCAGGACCTCTCTCCATTTTACTGCCGCTGTTTTAAAAATCTTCTTCGCCCTCCTCCGGCAGCGCCCCGGAACAGCAGTCATACCAGGCAATGCCGTTTTTCTCAAAGAACCCTTTCCACTCCTCCCCCGGCTCCTCGTCCGTAAGTACCGCCGTGATCTTTCGGAAATCGCAGGTTTTCACAAAGGCGATCCGCCCAAATTTGCTGCTGTCGGCCAGCAGATACACCTGGTTTGAGCTTTCAATGATCTTTCTGCGCAGCTCCGCCTCCGCCTCGGTCTTATCGCTGATCCCCCGCTCCATGCTCAGCGCACGGCAGGAAATAAAAGCCTTGTCCACGTGGTACTGGCCCAGGTTGCTGATCGCCGTGCTCCCCATAAACGCGCAGTTTTCCGGATCCCAGTTCCCTCCGATGGAAAACAGGGAGATCTGCTTCTTGTCCGAGAGCTGGTTCATGACCTCCAGAGAATTTGTAAGGACATTCACAGGTATATCCTCCAGAAGCGGCACGATCTGCCCGCAGGTGGTGGAAAAATCAATATAAATGCAGTCGCCCTGCCGGATAAAGCAGACGGCCCGCATCGCAATGCTCCGTTTGATATCCACCATGATGTGGGAGAGGGTTTTAAAATCCGCTTTTCCGCTGACCCGGTCTTTCAGGACCGCACCCCCATAAGATTTCTCTATGATCCCGTCCGCCTCCAGTACCTTCAGATCCCGGCGGATCGTCTCAAAGCTCACCTGAAAGCGCTCCGACAGCTCCGCCACGGACACACTCTTCTTTTCCAGCAGGATATCCGTGATCTCCCTCTGGCGCTCGATCGACAACATGCTCCTATTCTCTCCTCTCTGCTTCTCTTCTGGAAAATATGCATCCACAGTAGTCCTGCCGGTAAAGGCCAAACCGTTTCGACAGCTCCACGGAGCGCTTATAGCCCTCTCTCTTTTTAAAATCCGAAGGCAGATATGCCACCCCATATTCCTCCGCCAGCCGTTCCCCGATCTCCATCAGTGCCACCGCCTTTTTGAGGGGGCTGATGGACAGCGTCGTACAGAAGTAGTCATAGCCCCCCGCCTTCGCAAGCTCCGCCGCCTTCCTGAGCCTGAGGCCGTAGCATCTCCTGCACCGCGCCCCGCCCTCGGGCGCCTCCTCCAGCCCTTTCGCCGCCTCATAGAAGGACTCTGGCTCATAGGCCCCTTTGATAAAGGTGACCGGATAAAACCGTCTCTCCTCCCTGCCCTCCGAAGCCTGTTCCGACAGCTCCCGGATCAGCCGCTCCTGTTCCGCGGCCCGCCTTTCATATTCTTCTCGGGGACTGATGTTGGGGTTATAATAAAAAACCGTGATGGAGAAGAAAGCAGACAGATATTCCAGCACATAGCTGGAGCAGGGAGCGCAGCAGCTGTGCAGGAACAGTCGGGGCACCGTCCCCTGCTCTTTCGTCTTTTCCGCCACATCCGCCAGAAGGGCCTCCAGTTCTTTCTGATAATTTCTCATAAATACCTCCTTCCCCGATCTGTCACCGTAAAACGAGATCCCGATCTGCCAGGCTTCCTTGCCGTGACAAAAAATATCCGGGCCTTACAAAGAGACGCTGCCCGGCCATTTCCGGACAGCGCCTCCTCTTTCGTATGGTTACAGGAAAACAGATTCCTGCGTGTTTACAGAAAATCCCGGATCCGTTTGCTCCGCACCGGGTTCCGAAGCTTCCGCAGCGCCTTCGCCTCGATCTGGCGGATCCGCTCCCTGGTGACGTTGAATTCCTTCCCTACCTCTTCCAGAGTCCGGGGATGTCCGTCCTCCAGGCCGAACCGCAGGACGATGACCTGCCGTTCCCGCTCCTTCAGATCCTCCAGCAGAGTGTCAATGTGCTCCCTGAGCATCACCGACTCCACGTTTCCCTCCGGGGTCACGGCATTACTGTCCGCCACGAAATCCCCCAGGTTGGAATCGTCCTCCTCGCCGATCGGCGTCTCCAGAGACGCCGGCTCACGTGCGATCTGCATGATCTCCATAACCTTTTCTTCACTGATGTCAAGGGCACTTGCAAGCTCCGGGACAGAAGGCTCATAGCCAAGCTCCAGGGTCAGCTTCCTCTGCATCTTCGACATCTTGTTGATGGTCTCCACCATATGTACCGGTACGCGGATAGTCCTGGCCTGGTCGGCCAGCGCCCTCGTCACCGACTGCCTGATCCACCACGTGGCATAGGTGCTAAGTTTGTAACCTTTTGTATAATCGAATTTTTCCACACCTTTGATGAGTCCCAGATTCCCCTCCTGCACCAAATCCAGAAAACTCATCCCGCGGCCCGTATACCGCTTTGCAATGCTCACGACCAGACGGAGATTGGCCTCGATCAGCCGCTCCTTCGCCGTCTGATCCCCCTCCGCCTTCCTTTTTGCCAGCCGAAGCTCCTCCTCCGCCGTGAGGAGCGGAACCGTACCGATCTCCTTCAGATACATCCGCACGGGATCCTCGGTACCGATGCCGTCAAGAAAGTCAATGGCGTCAAGGTCGATCTCTTCTTCCTCTTCTTCATCCAGCGTAAACGCGTCATCATCCGCATCCAGGACCAGATCTTCGTCGATGGTCAGCTCGTCATTCATTATGCGCAGGACGTCGATTCCGCTGTTTTCAAGATACGTAATGATATCTTCGATCTGCTCTACCGTAAGCTCTACCCCGGTAAATGCGTCGTTGATATCATTCATGTCGAGGGTGGACTTTTTGCTTTTTCCCAGTTCCACAAGCTTTTGTAATTCTTCGCTAAACTTTCCTTTTTCCACTTGTTAACTTCCTTTCGCACACACTTATCCACGCTAAAGATATATTATACAAGGATTCGCGTCAAAAGTAAAGTTCAGATTTCATTTTTCCTTAAATTTCCGCCAGAACCTCCAGATTATGACTTTTTCGGGAGAGAATATGTCATTTTCATGACCTGCACCGCCCTGCATCTGTTTTCAATGATGACTTCCTTGCGTTTTCCGCCGAATTCCCCGTCCAGGACCCACTCCGTCGCCTCCTCGAAGCAAAATTTCACGCGGGATGCCGTGAAATGGCGGACCAGCTTAGACTTATGCCCATTCTGCAGAAGGCTGGTCACCACCTCCGGAAGCTGGAGGATGTTCTGCGGATTCTCCACCAGAAGCACCTCAAACCTGCCGTCGTCCAGGCGCACGTTCTTTCCGTTCAGTCCCTTGAAGCCCGCGATCTGGTTTGCGTTGCTGACCATCCCCACCAGGATGTCGCCCTCATAATAGTCTGTCTCTGTCTCCATGATCACATGGCTGGCCTTGATGCTTCCCAGGCTCTTCGCCGCTTCCAGGATATAGGCCGGATGTCCCAGCACCGCCTTGATCTCCCTGGGCGTCTTGTAGGGCACGTCGGTGAAGGCTCCGAAGGCGGCCACATAGGTAAAATACCGTTCGTTAAAGGATCCGACATCTACGGGACAGGCCGTCCCCATGACAATGCTCTCCGCCGCCCGGAGCATGTTCCGGGGGATCTTGTGGCTGGCGGCAAAATCATTGGTGGTCCCTGCGGGAATGTAGCCGATCCTGGGTTTCCTCTCCATGCCCATGATCCCGGATACCATCTCGTTGAGAGTGCCGTCTCCCCCACTTCCCACAATCAGATCCATGCCATAGCCACGTTCTTCCACCACTTTTCTCGCATCCAGAGCTCTCTGAGTGACATGGATCTCCACCTGGTATCCCGCCTTGATAAAAATGTCCAGAATGTCCATCAGCTTCGTGCGAATCTGCGCCTTCCCGGAGAGGGGATTGAAAACAAACAGCATTCTTTTACCCATTTCAAAAACCTGCCCTTCGCTGCCATTCGGCATTTTCACATAAATATGATTCTACTCCCTTCCTCCATTCCCGTCAATGTTTTCCTTTCAAAAATATGCCGGGGCCGGGCGCCTTCCGTTCCATGCAGACACGTTGCTTTCCTAGGATTTCCCGCGCCGCTTATGATCGGCTGTTTTGCTTCCATCAAACCGGGTCAGACAAAACAGCCGAAGCTAGGCGCGGGAAATCCTTGAAAAACTGCCTATCGTCTGCTTAGGAACGGAAGGCGCCCGGCCCCTCATTTTCCGGTCCCTCCAGATTTATTTCGTGATCTCCGCAAGGGGAATCTGCTCGAGCTCCCAGGTACGATCCGGATGCAGAGTGATGAGCTCTGCCCCCCTCTGTCCCTTGTCACGCTCGATCCCCGGCATGGCAAGGTAATCGATGCTCATCCCGTAGGTGAGGCGGATCCCCCGGTACTCTAAGGACATGTTGTTGTAATGGTCGTGGCCGCAGAACACCGCCTTCGTGCTGCCTAGGGACACCATGGCATCAAACAATCCGCTGGGATAGTCGGAGCAGCAGACCTTGCCGGCCGTCTTCTCGTTGTTCTCCCCGAAGAAATAAGCCACCTCGTCGTCTCCCGCCTCGTAAAGCTCATAAGCCGTCCGGTATTCCTGCAGGGGGATGTGGAAGAACACCATGGAGGATACCGTATGGCCCTCCTCCGCACTGAGCCGCTCCACCTCCCTCTCATACCAGTCCACCTGGTCGTCGTGTATGTAGTCGTAGGCATTCAGGCCCTCGCCGGTGTAGGCGTTGGAATCGATGAGGAACAGCGCCTGGTTCAGGGTCCCGTCCGGATTCCGGATCTCGATGAGCTGGTTGTTCCTGCCCGTGATCTTTGGCTGGACGTAAGGGTAGAGCAGGTTCCCGGAGGTCTTATAGGACAGGGACTTGTAAAGCTCGTTCAGATCCCCCTCCGACAGGGTGGCAAGGTCCTCCGTGTCGTGATTCCCGTAGGTGAAGGCCCAGGGGATGTCCACGTTTCTCATGAAGGCGGCAAACTGGCCCACCGGAGCGGAATTGTTGAAGGACAGGGACATGACCCCCAGGGGGAAAGCCATGTCGCCGGTGACCACCACCAGGTCCGGCCGGGTGTATTCGATCTCGGCATAGACCGCCTTCAGGGCTTTCAAGTCTTTCCGGTAGGAATAGAGGCTCCCGCCCAGATGGATGTCCGTCAGATGGAGGATCTTGAAATCTTCCCCGGAGGCGGTGATGGTGTAGACTCCCGTTTCCTCATCATAAGAAATTTTATGGTCTTCATGGGACACCACCGGGATGGAATTGATGTAGGGCTGGGTGTACCAGGTGTCCCTCTGCAAAAACCTGTAGCCGAAAACCAGGGCAAACGCCGACAGTACGATTGTCAGGCGTCTCCGGTTGACCACCAGGTTCTGGTCAGTCAGCTTCCTCCTGAGAGTCATGTCATAGGCAAACATGCAGAGGGCAAAGCCCGCCGCCAGAAGACCGTTGCTCCCATAACCCAAAAACTTCCGGAAAATGACCGTCAAAAGCACGGTCAGGATCCCATAGCCCACGGAAAAGATCAGAATCCCGTTTCGGTGCTTCCTGCATGCCTTCCGGTCCGGAAAACCGATCCGTCTCTGGGCCATCCGAAAGCAGAAAAAATTCTTGATCACCAGGTACACCGGAATCTCAAACATCCAGATATTGGAAAAAACGTTCTCCGCAAGCTCGGCCGGCTTGGAATTTCCAAAGAGGAAGAACCCGATTTCCACCACGAAAAAGACGGTGAAGAGGGCTGCACAAAGAGCGATCCCGTTGAGCCTGCGCTTCGTGTACCGGTCGGCCAGGCGGCGGAAATACAGATAAGACTTGGTGTCGTAAAGGGCCGTCTCATATTCCTTCTCCAAGCGGAGGAATTTTCTGCCCACAAGCGCCGCCAGCCCGGCAAGGAGCGCCGCCTGGAGCAGAACAAAGACCGCCGAGAGAGGCGCCGCGAACAGGTCGTAGATCAGCCAGAAACAATTCGCCAGAACCCCTACCGATAAAAGAGAGAAGGCGTAGATCCGCCTCCGCTGCCGCTTCGTCTCCCTCCGGACCAGAGAAAAATCCTTTACAGCCTCCCCGGTGCGCCAGCGGGCGGCGTCCTCTTCCGTATATCCCGCAAGCCCCGCCATAGCGGACAGCTTCCCGTACCTGGAGGCGATCTCCTCAAAGGCCTCGGCGTCCCCATGCCCTTCCTTCAAAAGCCTTTTACATTCTCCCAGAAGGGCCGACTCGATCACTCCCCTGGCCTTTATGACCTCCAGGGAATAGGGGACGTCCTCAAAATGAAGGCCCGCCAGGTTTTTGAGCCGTGTTTCCATACGCTCCGTCATGTCTCTTCCATCCTGTTCTTTTCGCCCCACTCACAGAGCTGGTCCAAAACCGCCATCAGCGACTTTCCCCGTTCCAAAAGCGAATATTCCACCTTCGGAGGGATCTGCGGATACTCCTTTCGGACGATCAGCGCACTCGTCTCCAGCTCTTTCAGATTGGAACTGAGGGTCTTGTCCGTGACATTCCCGAGATAGCGCTTCATCTCGTTAAAACGGACCGTCCCAAACTCCATCAGGCAGTAGAGGATCACCATCTTGTGCTTTCCGCTGATCAGGGACAGTGTATAGCTGAATCCCGTGTCCTCAAAATTGGCCTGTTCGATATATTTCCGAATCATAAATCCACGCTTTCCTCAAAGATAGTACCTTCCTTTCATAACAGTACTTGTCTTTTTCATATTAACTTACATTCTTTTCGCTTCGCTCAGGCACAAATAGGTCATGAAATAGCAAGCTTTGTGCCTTCTTTTACTTTGTTTCTATGCTATACTCTTCTTATGCAGGTACACT
>CAMSZT010000044.1 GCA_947066815.1 uncultured Lachnotalea sp. | reverse complement strand
CATCTGCTGTATCTCATTTTTCAGCATACGCTTGATCTTGTCGCTCATGGTCTCCTTGCTGGTCTCGCTAAAATGAACCCGCACGATATGAGCGGGTTCTGGCCGTTGTCATTGGCAAAGGTGAAGTCATGGAGATAGCGGTCCTGCAGGCCCTGTGCCGGAGCGGGTCGGGAGGACGGTCTGCCGCCTCCCTCCACATTTCTTACAGTGGATAAGGCCGTCCGCAGGCTCTATGTATTCGTCCTCCGATCATTCCGTACCTCCGGCGGCTTTGTCAATAAACGCCCGGACAGCCTCTCCACATGGTCCTGCAGGACACTGGCAGAAAATTCTTCCTGTAGCTCCGACATTTCTCTGTCTGTTAAAAAAACATTCCCGTACTTTCCATAAGCGTGTGCGTCATTATCACACTCTCTATTCTCTTTTCATAAAATAGCAGGAGCATATTGACAAATCATTTGGCACACGGGTATATCATCGAACCTGCTTCCATCAAAGCGGATCAGCCGGTTCGATGACGCTATACCAAGCACTAAAGCTCGAAAAGACTTCGCTAAGTGCTTGGTATGTATCGCACGTAAGCGACCAGACTACGGTCGCTAAGTGCTCATAACGATACTCGCAAAATCTGCAAAATCTGCCTATCGTCTGCTACAAACGACTGTTCCCTGACAGAGACAAAACAAGACATCCCAACCGCACAGGTGGAAAGTTTTACCGGCCCAGCCATCCGCCGTCCACCGGGATGGTGACGCCGTTCACGTAGTCGGAGGCGCTGCTGGCCAGGTAGATGGCCGTGCCTGCCAGGTCCTCCGGCTTTCCCCAGCGGCCTGCCGGGATGCGGACAGAGATCTGTTCGTTTCGGACAGGGTCGTTTATGAGGGCCGTGTTCATCTCCGTGTCGAAATAGCCGGGGGCGATGCAGTTGACATTGACGCCGTGGGCGGCCCACTCGTTGGCCAGGCTTTTTGTGAACTGCATGACGGCTCCCTTGCTGGCGGCGTAGGCGGGAACCCGGAGGCCGCCCTGGAAGGAGAGCAGGGAGGCGAAGTTGATGATCTTGCCTTTGCCGTTTTTCACCATGTGGCGGCCGACCTCCCGGCAGAGGACGAAGACGCTCTTCTGGTTGACGGTACAGACAAAGTCCCAGTCCTCGTCGGTGAAGTTTACGGAATCATTCCGGCGCTGGGTGCCGGCGTTGTTGACGAGGATGTCGATCCGGCCCCATTCCTCAAGGATCTGCCCGACGAGGGCGGGGATCCCCTCCGGTTTGGAGAGATCGAAGCCGTAGGCGCTCACTTTTGTCCCGAAGCTTTTCAGGCGGGCGAGGGTTTCCTCCGGCATGTGGCGGGAGATCAGGATCAGGTTGGCCCCGGCCTCTGCGAAGCCTTCGGCGATCCCCAGGCCCAGGCCGCGGCTGGCCCCGGTCACGACGGCGTTTTTTCCTGAAATGTCAAATAACATGGATACCTCCTGTATTTAATGGAACCGATACATGACTTTCACGGCATCGGTGGGGGTGGTCAGAAGCTCGAAGCCTTTCTTTGCCTCCTCCGGGGGAAGCTCATAGTTAATTAATTTTTCGTAGTCCGGATTGCTGGCGGCCAGCCCGGCGGCGATCTCAAAATCCTTCATCCGGTAGACCCTTGTGAACTGGATTGAAAATTCACGGAACATCCCTTTCTGGAAGTTCATGGACGGCGGCGTCTTGTAGCCGGCGACGATCTCGATCTTTCCGCGGATCTTTACCACGTCGGGGAGGATGTCGGCGACGGACTGATGGCCGGCGCAGTCAAACACATAATCGTAGCCGTCCCCATTTGTCTCCTCAAGGAGCTGCTCCAGAAGGCCCTCCCCGCTCCGGATGCAGTGGAAGCCCAGGGCTTCGGCAAGCTTTAACCGAACCGGGTTGGGCTCGCAGACCGTGACGGAGGGTGCTCCAAATTCCCGGAGGGTGAGGGCCGTCGCCAGGCCGATGGTGCCTGCGCCGAAGACGAGGGCGCTGTCGCCGGGCAGATAGGAGGCCATGCGGACGGCGTGGACGGTGACGGCTAGGGGCTCGATAAAGGCTCCCAGCTTCGGGGAGACGCCCTCGGGGAGGGGAAGGATCATCGGGACCGGGGCGACGGCGTACTCGGCCATGCCGCCGTCACAGTCGATGCCCAGGAGGCCGAGGGTCCTGCAGACATGTCTGTTGCCCTCCAGGCAGGGGGTACAGTGTCCGCAGGAGAGGAGCGGGTTGACGGTCACGGGGGCGCCGGCGGGAAGGCCGGGGATATCCTGTTCCAGCCAGCCGGAAAACTCGTGGCCCATGACAAGGGGCGCTCTGGCCCTTGGATGGTGGCCGGAAAAGATCGTCAGGTCGCTGCCGCAGATCCCGGCATGGGAGACTTTGATCAGCGCCCAGCCGTCTTTTACCTCCGGTTTCGGCACCTGGCGAAGCTCTGCCTGCCCGGGGCCCGCAAAGACAATTGCTTTCATCATATCAAAATTCCTTTCTCAGAATAGATTCACCTGATTTTTTAAGGGCCTGCCGGTGAGGTACCTGGCGGCTTCCTCGGCGGCTTTGGTCTTTAAGTCGGAGGAAGCCTCCTCCGAATACCAGGCCATGTGGGGGGTCAGGATGATGTTTTTTGCCGTGCGCAGGGGGGAGCTGTCCGGAAGGGGCTCGGTCTCCGTCACGTCGATCCCGGCTCCGGCCAGCGCGCCTGTGTTCAGGGCGTCTGCCAGTGCGGTCTCGTCGATGATCCCGCCGCGGGACACGTTGATGAGGCAGGCGGTCCGCTTCATGGCTGCAAGCTCGGCTTCGCCGATCAGATGCCTGGAGGTCTCCAGGTTGCTGTGGACGGAGATGACGTCGCTCTCTCTGAGCAGGGTGTCGAGATCCGCCGGTTCCACAAAATCCGGCCCGCGCCGCCCGGGCACAATGTCACAGCCCAGGATCCGGCAGCCCAGGGGTCTGACGAGCTCCGCGAAGCAGGAACCGATCCGGCCCGGGCCGACGATGCCCACCGTCATCTCCCGATAGCGGAGGATGGGAATGCTCTCGGCGTAGTCCCAGCGGCCGGCCTTCACGGAGGCATCCATGGGGAGGAGTTTTCTCGTAAGGGCCATCATCAGGGCGAAGGCATGGCCGGCCACCTCCTGGATCCCGTAGTCCGGGACGCTGCAGACGGCGACCCTGTGGCGGGAGGCCGCTTCCAGGTCAATGTTGTTGACACCGACGCCGTAGCGGACGATGAGCTTTAAGTCCGGCAGGGCGGCGAAGACCTTTTCCGTGAAGGGGGCGTACTGGTTCAGAACGGCCGGATAACCCGGCAGGGCATGGATCAGATCCTCCTCCGTCTTACACCGGAACAGCCTGAGGCTCAGGCCGTGGCGGGCGCAGACGGCCTCCTCCTCGTTCATGTTTTTGTGGTCGCAGTCGGTTACCGCAACTACTTTTTCTTTTGACATGGTTTTCTCCTTTACAGGTAATTACAATAGGCGATTGCGGAATTCCATGGCGCAGAGGGCTTTTCCCGGAAATATTGCCAGGATATTTGACAAATTTTTGAACTTCACGATCACAGGCTGCACTTCACGTCCTCCGCCAGCCGGTCCAGGGCGTTCAGGTAGACACAGGTGTCCACAGAGACGGTGACGCTGTCGTAGCCGCTCTGCAGGCGCCGGATCCCGATTTCCGGGGTGTCCACGTAGATCATCAGGAATTTTCCGGCCGCATGGACCGCTTTCTCGATCCGCTCCAGGGCGGCGAGAAATTCAGGGTTTTCGAATTCGCCGGGAATACCCATGGCGATGCTTAAGTCGTTGGGCCCGACGAAAAAGCCGTCGATCCCGTCCACGAGGGCAAATTCCTCGATGTGCTCCAGACACTCGGCCGTCTCGCACTGGGGGACCAGAAGCTGTTTTTCATTGCATTCGGCGCACCAGGCGCGCATGCCCGCGTCGGCTCCTTCGGCCCGGCCGAACCGGTTATTTCTGGACCAGGCATATCCCCGGTCCCCCACCGGGAAATATTTCCCCCACCGGACGATGTTTTGAAGCTCTTCCAGGGTCTTTACCTGGGGGATGATCAGGCCCCTGGCGCCGATGTCGAGAAGCTTTAAGATGGCGTCCCTCTGGATGCCTTTTGCCCGGGCAAAGACGGTCACGGCTCCGTTTCCGCTGTTTTCCGCGCCCCGGATGATGTCGGCGGTACTCTCAATGTCGAAGGGGCCGTGCTCGCAGTCGATGATGAAATAATCCAGCTTTGTGGTCCCTATGGCCTCTCCGACGGCTCCGCCGCCCATCTCAAAAAAGGTGCCGACCGTCTTTTCTCCTGCTTTGAATTTGTCTAAAAATGTGTTTTTCATTTCTGTCCTCCTGTGGATCCATAATCCTGTTTTTTGTGTTATCTCTGTACTCTTGCGCCCGCGCCGCCCATGAGGGCTTCCACCTCTTTTTTGCTGGCCATGGTAGTGTCGCCCGGGGTGGTCATGGCTAAGGCCCCGTGGGCCGCACCGTAATTGACCGCGGTCTGGGCGTCCCCTGTGGTCATCAGGCCGTAGATCAGGCCGGAGGCGAAGGAGTCCCCGCCGCCGACCCGGTCCATGATCTCCAGGCCCTTGTAGTCTCTTGCCTTGTAGATCCTGCCGTCGGCAAAACAGATGGCGCTCCAGTCATTGACCGTGGCCGTCCGGACGGTCCGGAGGGTGGTGGCGATCACTTTCAGGTTGGGATAGGTCTCTGCCGCCTCGCCGATCATCTTTTTGTAGCCGTCCAGATTCAGCTCTTTCAGGTTTTCGTCGTTTCCCTCGATCTCAAATCCCAGGCATGCGGTGAAATCTTCTTCGTTGCCGATCATCACATCCACGTATTTTGCCGCTTCCCGGTTGACCTCCCGGGCCTTTGCCCGGCCGCCGATGGCGCTCCACATGGAGGGGCGGTAATTGAGGTCGTAGGAGACGACGGTTCCATATTTTTTGGCCGTTTTGATGGCCGCCAGGACGGTCTCGCAGGACTGCTCCGAGAGAGCCGCATAGATGCCTCCCGTGTGGAGCCAGCGCACGCCAAGCTCTCCGAAGATATGTTCGAAATCAAAGTCCTCCGGCGAAGCCTTGGAGATGGCCGTGCCGGCCCGGTCCGAGCAGCCGACGGCGCCGCGGATGCCGAAGCCCCGCTCCGTGAAGTTCAGGCCGTTTCGGCAGATACGGCCGATGCCGTCTGTCTCCATCCATTTGATCAGGGAAGTGTCCACGCCGCCCTGCAGGATGAAATCCTCCATGAGCATGCCGATCTCGTTGTCCGCAAAGGCGGTGATCACCGCGGTTTTCATCCCGAAGCAGCGTCTTAAGCCCCGCACCACATTGTATTCTCCGCCGCCTTCCCATGCACGGAAGGAGCGGGCCGTGCGGATCCTGCCTTCGCCCGGGTCCAGGCGGAGCATCACTTCACCCAGGGATACGGCGTCAAACCGGCAGGACTCCTTTGGTCTTAAATTTAATTCCATTTGTCAGTCTCCTTTCTTTGTTTTTTTATCTCTCAGGTAATTACCTGTTATCACTTCCGGGCCGCCCTGGCCAGGGCCACGGCCTCTTCTGTCAGTCTGCGGATCTGGTCGAAATCCCCCGCCTCGATCAGGCTGCTTTTTACCATCCAGCTTCCGCCGCAGGCGGCGATCTTGTCACAGCTTAAATAATCCTTCAGGTTTTTGGCGCCGACGCCGCCAGTGGGCATGAACTTCACCATGGGATAGGGCGCCGCCAGAGCTTTTATGGTGCCGACGCCGCCGAAGGGTTCCGCCGGGAAGAATTTTATGACCTTAAGGCCCCGCTTCACTGCCTGGGCAAGTTCCGTGGGAGTGACGCAGCCGGGAAAGATGGGAACACCTGTTTCCAGGCAGTGATCCACGACCTCCGGGTCAAAGCCGGGGCTTACGATAAATCTGGCGCCGGCGGCCACGGCCCGGTCCGCCTGCTCCGCGGTCAGGACGGTTCCCGCCCCCACCAGCATTTCTGGATATTGTCCGCTTATCCGGCGGATGGATGCCTCTGCGGCTTCTGTCCGGAAGGTGACCTCCGCGCAGGGAAGTCCGCCGTCCATGAGGGCCTTCGCAAGGGGCAGGGCGTCCTTTTCGTGATGTAAGACCACCACGGGGACCAGGCCGAATTCCTGGAGTTGTTCTTCAACTGGTTTCATGATCCGTTTCCTCCTGTTTGATTTTTTGTCATATTTGTGTATAATGGTTCGTATCTGTTTCACAACTGCCTGTATCATATTCCACGGAAAGGAGTCTTGCCATGACGCTCTCCGATTATGTCATCTTCACTGCGGTCGCCGAACATAGGAACATGACCCATGCGGCCGAAAAGCTCCATCTGACCCGGTCGGCCATCAGCCATGCGGTTTCCAGGATGGAGCAGGAGCTGGGGTTTGCCCTTTTTATCAAGACCACCCACGGGATCAGCCTGACCATGAACGGGGAGATGCTCCTCCCCCTCGCCTATTCGGTGATCCAGAGCCACCATCATTTTCACGAGACCGTGTCCTCCATCAACGGGCTGGACGCCGGCCACGTGCGCCTCGGGACCTGCTCCAGCACCTGCATCAACTGGGTCCCCGAACTTGTCCATACTTTCCGGGCCCTGTATCCGGCCGTGGAGATCCACATCTTTGGAGGCGCGAACAATGCCCAGATCCTGGACATGCTTGAGAAAAACGAGATCGATCTCGGCATTGCGGCGGCAAAGGCCTCCGATACGATTCTGGCTACCCGTATGTATGACGACGAGATGGTCTGTGTGACCAATACGGAGTTTTTCACGAAAACGCCGGGGATCGTCACGCCAAAGGAGCTGGAACACATGCCCCTGATCCTGAGCGATCAGGATTATGGGGAGGAGAGCCGCATCGTCATGAACCAGGTCCATCTTTCCGCCAGTACCAATATCATTGCCATCGACGACGCCGGTCTCGTGGCCCTGGTCTCGGCCGGCCTCGGTTACTGCATCATCGGCCGCCTGGTCCTAAAAGCAATCACTTCCCCGGTCCGCACCTTCTCCTTTGACCCGCCCCAGTACCGCCGCCTGGCGTTGCTCCAGAAAAAGAATCTGTCTCCCTCCCCGGCCATTCAGGCCTTCAAAGAGCATATCCTCCGGTTTGTGGCGGGGTATCCGAACCCGCCTGATCATTCTTTATGACAGACGACATAAATTTTCTCTTTAATTATAACACCAGACGGAAATGAACAGAAGCTATGTGTTTTCATATACCGTTGAATTCTTTTCATCAGCAGATATTTTGCGCAGAAATAGCGCCGGTGGTGAAAGCAATTCAACTTTCGATGAAAATGTATAACTTCTGTTTGTTATTTGAGAATGATATAATATAAACACCTGAAATTTGGGGAATTTGTATCTGGTCGGCCGGCCGCAAAAGAGAAACATGATTCCATGAAAATCACCTATTTAAGGAGGATTCCGTTATGAAGAAAAGCAGTATCAAACGGTTTTTGGGGCTCTTTCTTGCCCTTGCCATGATCCTTGGCATGACTGCCTGCGGAGGGAAGAAAGAAGCCGGCGGCGTGGACGATGACACGATCAAGATCGGTGTTGTCTGCCCGATCTCCGGAAATTCTGCCATTGCCGGAAAGTACATCACCCACGGCGTGGAGGTCGTGGAGGAGGAGCTTGGCGGAAAGATCGAGATCGGCGGCAAAGAGTACAATATTGAATTCATTTACATGGACAACGAGGCTTCCGAGGAAAAGACGACCAACGTGTTCCAGAAGCTGATCGAGGAGGAGAAGGTGATCGCGATCGTGGGGCCGGACATGTCCAAGTGTGCCCTGGCCGGCGGTCCCATTGCCCAGAAGGCCGGCTGTCCCGTGGTGGCGACCTTTGCGACCAATACGGCCGTGACCGAGGTGGGCGACTACATATTCCGCGCCTGCTTTATCGATCCCTTCCAGGGGAAGATGGCGGCGCAGTACATCTGGGAATCCGGTTACAAGACCACGGCAGTCATGTTCAACAATGCGGATGCCTATGCGACCGGGCTGACGGACGCTTTCGTGGAAGCCTATGAGGGCCTCGGAGGCCAGGTGGTGGCGAAGGAAGAGTATTCCGGCTCCGACGTGAAGGACTACAACGTACAGCTCACCAAGCTGGCTTCTTCCAGTCCGGAGTGTGTGTTCTTCCCGAACCTGCTGGGCGAGCTGGGGCTTCAGATCCAGCAGGCCCGTGCGGCGGGGCTGACCTGTCCGATCGTGTGCGGCGACTCTGCCGACACCCCCGAGGTGGGCGAGGTAGCCGGAGCAGCGGTGGAGAACGTGGCTTATGTGTCCGCCTTTTCGGCGGAGGCGACCACCGACGCGGCAAAATCCTTTGTAGAAAAATATACGGCGAAATTTGACGGCGAGACGCCCAACTCTAATGCGGAGCTGGCCTATGAGGCGACCCAGATGGTGCTTTACGCACTGCAGAATGCGGACGAGCTGACCCGTGAGGGCGTCCGTGATGCCCTGAAGGAGATCAAGGATCTGGAGCTTCCTTCCGGAAAGATGAGCATGGCGGAGGACCGGAATCCCATCAAGGGCGGCGTGGTCATGCAGTATGACGCGGACGGCGTTTCCCATTATGTGTCTTCCATCAATCCCAATTGAGGCGGAGATTGACAGCTGTTTTACAATGTGAGAGATGTGACCAGGGGAGGGTTCTGACGGCCGGAGCCGCAGGGCCCTTCCTTTTCCTTTGACTTTTTTCCTTTGATCAATAGACAGGAGGGATGTTCTGTGACCTATTTTTTCCAGTATCTGATCTATGGCCTGCAGCTGGGAAGCGTCTATGCGCTTCTGGCTTTAGGTTATACCATGGTGTACGGGATCGTCGGCATGATCAACTTTGCTCACGGCGATTTTCTGATGATCGGCGCGCTGGGGACGTATTTTATCGCGCAGGCTTTTGAGAGCTTCCAGGTGGGGAGCGCCTATCCGATGCTCATCATCGGCCTGATCATCCTGATCGCCATGGTGGGCACGGGCGCCATTGCCAGCGGCGTGGAGGCCATCGCTTACCGGCCCCTTCGGAACAAACCCCGCATGATCGCGCTGATCACGGCGGTGGGTGTGTCCATGTTCCTTGAAAATTTCCCCAGGGCTCTTCCTTTTATCGGCCCCAATCCCCGCTCCTTTCCGACTCTGTTCCAGGCGAAGAACCTGGATCTGTTCGGAGCGACCATCACGACGACTCAGCTTGTGATGATCGTGCTGGCCGTGGTGACGATGGTCGTCCTCTATCTGGTGGTCAACAGGACGAAGATCGGGAGCCAGATGCGGGCGGTCAGCATGGACAAGGATGCGGCTTCCCTGATGGGGATCAACATCAATAAGGTGATCTCCATCACCTTCTTTATCGGAGGCGCGCTGGCGGCCGTGTCCGGCATCTGCTATGCCAGTGCCTATCCGCAGGTGGATGTCTACATGGG
Source organism: uncultured Lachnotalea sp. (assembly GCA_947066815.1). Taxonomy (GTDB): domain Bacteria; phylum Bacillota; class Clostridia; order Lachnospirales; family Lachnospiraceae; genus Lientehia. The sequence continues at coordinate 14,481 of CAMSZT010000044.1, read as the reverse complement.
CTCCTGGCTGGGGAACATGTCCTTCGTGTCCGCGGTCCTGGGCGGGATCGGGGATATCCGGGGCGCCATGCTGGGCGGCTTTATCCTCGGGATCGCGCAGATCTTTGCGACGGCGATCAATTCCACTTTTGGTTATGCTGTCGGCTTTATCATCCTGATCGTCATCCTGTTGGTTAAGCCTGCCGGGATCATGGGCAGGCTGGTCGTTGAGAAAGTATAGGGGGAGCGAGATGAAGGGAAAGAAATGGATCAAGGCGGTGTATCCCGCCGCAGTCGTGGCGCTTATCTATCTGCTCGTGACGGCTCTGCGCGGTGTAGGGATCATGAACGGTTATTATAACCAGGTCCTGATGTTCGCGGGTATCAACATCATGATGACGGCCAGCCTGAACCTGGTCAACGGATTTACCGGCCAGTTCTGCATCGGCCACGCGGGCTTCATGTCCCTGGGGGCCTACGGGGCGGCCGTTGTCACCAGCATGCTCTTTAAAAATACGGACTCTGTTTTTGTGTTTCTCCTGGGACTTGTGGCGGGCGGTTTTGCGGCGATGATCGCCGGCATGCTGATCGGCCTTCCGTCCCTGAAATTAAAGGGGGATTATCTGGCCATCGTGACTCTGGCCTTCGGTGAGATCGTCCGCGCCCTGCTCCGGCTGGTGAAGCCCATCGGAGGGGCCAGGGGCATGATCGGGATCCCCGGCTATGCGAATCTGGGCTGGATCCTGTTTTTTATGGCCCTGACGCTGTTCCTTCTGCGGAATCTGATCCACTCTCCGTTCGGGCGGGCGTTCATCGCCATCCGGGACAACGAGGTGGCGGCGGACGCCATGGGGATCAACACGACGAAATATAAGATGACCTCTTTCTGTATCGCGGCCTTTATCGCGGGCGTGGCCGGCGGGCTTTACGCTCATGTGATCTCCTTTATCCAGCCGGATAATTTCAGCTTCACAAAGAGCGCGGATTTCCTGGTCTACCTGTATGCGGGCGGCTCCGGCTCCCTGACCGGGTCCGTGGTCGGCGCGACGCTGCTCACGATCCTTCCGGAATTCCTGCGGTTCCTGGCCGACTGGCGCCTGGCGGTGTATGCGGTGATCCTGGTGCTGGTCATGCTGTACCGATCCGAGGGACTCTGCGGAGGGCTGGAGCTTCCGTTTATGAGGATCCGGCGGCAGGAGCTCTATGAGGAGCCTCTGTTTGGGAAAAAGACGAAAGGAAAGGGGGAGCAGGCATGAGTTTACTGGAGGTAAAAAACCTTTCCATCATGTTCGGGGGACTCTGTGCCGTGGATGATTTTAATCTGTCGGTGGAACAGGGGGAGCTGATCGCCGTGATCGGGCCCAACGGTGCGGGGAAGACAACGATCTTTAATATGCTGACCGGTATTTACCGGCCGACTTCGGGGAGCATTTCCCTGGACGGGGAGGATCTGATCGGGTTAAAGCCCTGGCAGTTCGCGAAAAAGGGCATTACCCGCACCTTTCAGAACATCCGGCTTTTCTCCAATGCGACGGTGGCCGACAATGTCAAGATGGCCCATACCATGCACAATGACCAGGGGCTGTTCAAATGTCTGCTCCGGCTTCCTTCCATGAAGCGGAGCGAACGGGCCCTGGACGAGAAGGTCATGGAGCTTCTGGACAGGCTGGGGCTTGCGGACAAGGCGGATCTTCTGGCGAAGAATCTGCCCTACGGCGACCAGCGGCGCCTGGAGATCGCCAGGGCGCTGATGACGGAGCCGAAGCTTCTGCTGCTGGACGAGCCGGTGGCCGGGATGATCACGGCGGAGATGGAGGACATGGCAAGGCTGGTGCCCAAGATCCGGAGGGACTTCGGGATCACGATCATCCTGATCGAGCACCACATGAATTTTGTCATGCCCATTGCGGACAGGATCAAGGTTCTGGATTTCGGAAAGACCATTGCGGAGGGGACTCCCGAGAAGGTGCAGAAGGATTCGAAGGTGATCGAGGCTTATCTGGGAGGAGGGTATGCGAAAAATGGCAATGCTGGAAGTTAAAGATCTTAAGGTATCCTACGGAGCCATCCAGGCGGTCCAGGGAGTATCCTTCCGGCTGGACAAAGGAGAGATCGTGGCCCTGATCGGTTCCAACGGAGCGGGAAAATCCACGATTCTGAGAACGATCTCCGGCCTGGAACGGGCGAAGGGCGGCTCCATCCTGTTTGAGGGGGAGGAGCTGGTAAGGCTTAAAGCCCACAAGATCGTGGAGCGGGGGATCGCCCATGTGCCGGAGGGCCGGCGGGTGTTTCCCGGCCTCACGGTGACGGAGAATCTGAGGATGGGTGCAAATCTGCTCCGGGACAAGGCGAAGATCACAGAGAGCCTCGGGAAGGTATTTGATATTTTTCCCCGGCTGAAGGAGCGGGAACGGCAGCAGGCGGGGACGCTCTCCGGGGGCGAACAGCAGATGCTGGCCCTTGGCCGGGCGCTGATGACGGAGGGAAAGCTCCTCATGCTGGACGAACCCTCCATGGGGCTGGCCCCCATCATCGTGGAGGAGATCTTCGAGGTCATAAAAAGGATCAATGCCATGGGGACCAGCATTCTGCTGATCGAGCAGAATGCGTTTCTGGCCCTCAATACGGCTTCCAGGGCCTACGTACTGGAGACCGGAAAGATCACCATGGAGGGAGATTCCAAAGCGCTGCTGGATGACGACCGGGTGAAGGCGGCTTATCTTGGGGCATAAAAGGAGAGGACGATATGGAATTATCAAGACTGGCAAGGGGCCTGGGCGGATCCATGATCCGGGAAATGTTCAATGAGGCCCTGAAAATGGAAGACACGATCAGTTTTACGGTGGGAGAACCGGACTTTACCACTCCGGGTCCCATTATCGAGGAAGCCTGTCGGTGCTGGGAGGCGGGCATGACCCACTATACGCCCAACAGCGGCGTGCCGGAACTGAGGCAGGCCATAGCCGAATATCATGCGGGAGATCTGAGGCCGGATCCGGAGAGGGAGGTCATGATCTCCTGCGGGGCCACGGAGGCCATCCAGATGGCCCTGTTCACGTTGGCGGATCCCGGCGACGAGGTCATCCTCATCACGCCGGCCTGGCCCAACTATTTCGGACAGATCGCCATGTGCGGCGCCGTGATCAAAGAGGTTCCCGCCAGGGAGGAGAACGGGTTCGTCCCTGACCCGGAAGATATCCGGGCGGCTGTTACGGACAGGACGAAGGCGGTCATTTTAAATTCTCCGTCCAATCCCACCGGCGCCGTGATCGGCCGGGAGACCTGCCGGGCCATTGCAGATCTGATCCTGGAGAAAGACCTCTTCGTGATTTCCGACGAGATCTACAGCCGCCTTACTTACGGCGAGGAGGACTATACCAGTATCACTTCTTTTCCGGGGCTGAGGGAGAGGACCGTCTACATCAGCGGTTTTTCCAAAATGTTCGCCATGACCGGCTGGCGGCTGGGATATGCCGTCGCCCGGCCGGAGATCATCAAAAATATGACGAAGCTCCACGAAAACGGCGCCTCCTGTCTTCCCGCTCCCAGCCAGATCGCCGCGGCCCTGGGCCTGCGCCGCTGTCTGCCGGAGATCGAGCGGATGCGGGAGAGCTACCGGAGGCGGAAGGACCTGATCTGTTCCCTGATCGACGAGACGCCCGGCCTCTCCGTCAGAAAGCCGGAGGGGGCGTTTTACGCCTTTGTGAACGCAAAGGAGCTCTGTAAAAAGAAGGGGCTGGATTCTAAGGGGCTGAGCATGGATCTGCTGCATAAGACCGGGGTGGTCACCGTCCCGGGCTCCGGTTTCGGAAGCTGCGGGGAGGGCTTTATCCGCTTGAGTTACGCCACCTCAGATGAGAATATTGTCCGGGGCTTTGAGCGGATCCGGGCCTATGTGGACAGATGAGGACAGGAATCAAGATCCTGCCCGGAACATCACATCAGCCCGAAAATGGGCTTCGTCATACGTAAACCGGCAGTAGCCGCCGTTTTTCTCGGCGATGCGGCGGACGGAGGAAAGGCCGATGCCGGGGCCGTCCCGCTTGGAGGAGAGGAAGGTCCCGTTCTGCTCCCGGACAGGGCGAAGGAGGGTGTTTTCCACCGTCAATAAAAGAATCGTTTCTCCGTGTATCCTGGCGGATACGGAGACGGAGGGGGGCCGGCTGTCCGGTCCGGAGATCTCGGAAGAAGAGATTTCCGGCCGGCGGCCGGCCTCCAGTGCGTTTTCCAGCAGGTTGGAAAGGACGACGCAGAAATCCGTTTCCGGGACGGGAAGGCATTCCGGCAGATCCAGACGGAAATTCCAGGCAATGCCCTGCTGTTCATACTGGGACGCGTAGTAGCCGGCGGTCCCGTCCACGGCCGGGTTGGCGCAGAGCGCCAGCTCCGTCTCCGGAAGGAGACGTTCGGCCTCGCTCAGATAACTGCGCAGGCTCTCCCAGTCTTCTTTTGCGGCCAGGGCGGAGAGGGCGTGGAAATGGTGGCGCAGGTCGTGGCGGGCCTGCCTGGTCTCGGCGATCGCGTCCTGCAGGGATCCGTACCGGGCTTGGATCATGTGGAGAAGGTGGTTTTCGTTCTGCAGCCGGATCGTGGCGGCGTAACTTCCGGCAATGTGGTAAAACAGGAGATAGGACAGCAGAAGGAGCCCGAGGAGGGAGGACGTGATGACAAAATAGATGGCGGCGATCCACCCGGAGGAAAGGCGGCTTAAGTCCTGGGCGGTCAGAAACAGGTTGAGGCAGATGAAGGCGGAGGGAAGGAGCCAGAACACGTACCAGGTCCGCGCCATCTCGTCTTCCAGGAGAAGCCTGCGGGCCTGACGGGTGGAGAGGCGCCAGAAAATAGCCGTGACGGCAAGGCCGAGCAGGTTGTGGGCGATGCCGGCCTTCGGATTCAGATAGAGCGGGCTCACGGCGCCGGTGTATGCGTCGATCCCGACTGCCAGGGCGTTTAAGCAGGAAAAGACCGCGCATACGGCCAGGAGTACGCTGGCGGCTTTCCAGGGGGAGAGGGTGAGCAGCCGGAGATAAAAAAAGGTTCCGAGTATCAGCTCGGGGATCGTCAGGAGGTTGGTGGGGAGTTTAAAGGAATAGCAGAACAGTCCGCCCAAAAGGCAGTAAAGGGCCAGGCAGGGGAACAGGATCAGGAACAACTTTTTTTTGTCGACGCGGAGCCAGTCCTGCACGGGCAGAAAAATAGCGAGGACCGTGGGAAGAAGGATCGCCATCTCCAGGATGGGTAGAAAAACCTCATTCATCTCGGGGCCTCCTTTCGGAACAGGTATTCGGCGAAGGCGGCTCGGGCCGCACCGGCAAGGGAACGGCTCACGGGAACTCTGGTCCCGTCGGACAGCCGGAAATCCGTCCCGTCAAAATCGTCGGCGTGGGACAGGTTAACCAGGACGCCCCGCCCGCAGACAAAAAAGCGGATGTTGCCGGCAAAGAGCCGGATGAATTCTGAAAAATTCATGCGGACGGCGAACTCCCTCCCGCTTTCTGTGTGGATCAGGATCTTATGCTGGAAATGCTCCGCCCAGAGGATCTGCCCGGGCCGCAGACGGAGCTCCTGGCGGCCGGCCCGGATCAGGATGGCGGCCTCCGGCGCAAAGTATCCGCCCAGTTCTTCAAAAAGCTGTTCCAGATCCCGGAAGGAACAGGGTTTTATCAGGTACTGAAAAGCCCGGACCCGGTAACCCTCCAGGGCATGGTCCTTTGAGACGGTCGTAAATACCAGCAGACATTTCCGGTCGAAGGCGCGGAGCCTCCTGGCGGTCTCCACACCGTCCAAGCCCTTCATATAGATGTCCAGGAAAACCAGGTCAAAGGGGGATTCTTTGGCGGCGGTCAGAAAATCCTGCCCGTTTTCATATTCCAAAATCTGCTCTTCCGGTCCGCAGGCTTTAAGGACCAAACGGATCTGTTCCCCAAGTTTTTGGCGTTCCGCCGCTTCGTCGTCCACAAGAGCAATCCGCATAGTCTCCCTCCGTTCCTCTTTAAGGTATCAGATTTATCGTACCACGTTTTCCGGCAGCCTGCGCACCGTTCGGGTCAAAAAGGGACAGTCCGGGCCGTTTTTGCCGCGGGAAGCCGTCAGCGGCCCAGATCCCTCACCCGGTAGAAGAGCCAGACACAGCCGATCCCGGAAAGGCCGAGAAAGGGGATGGAGTAGATCAGGCGCTGGCAGGCGGGATCTCCCAGGAAAAAGAAGGAGGTCACGTTGGCCGTCCAGTGAAACAGGAGCACGCCGGTCAGGTTCCGGCAGGATTCGGCGGTGTGGGCCAGCAGAAGCCCCATGCAGAAGCCGTAGAGGGTCTGGGGGGCATTGCCGTGGAAGATGCCGAACAGGGATGCCGTCAGGACGCCGGTGAAGATGGGGCCGTAAAACCGGCGGAGGCCGAAGTAGCCCAGGCCGCGGAAGACCAGCTCCTCGGCCGTGGGAAGGATCAGGCAGACGACCAGGAACTGGAGCGCCGTGTTTCCCTCTCCTGCCGCGGCACCGATGGTCCCGGCGGAGGGGAAAAGCTCCGGCAGCCTGGAGAGGGCCAGCAGGAGGTTGAAGAACACGGCTCCAAGGGCGCCGAAGGCGGCCGCGCAGAGATATCCGTAGACCGGGATTTTTCGGTTTCCGGATCTCTTGGTGCGGCTTTTGATCCGTTTTGCAGGGGCCTCCCCGGAAGCTTTCTCAAAAGTCTCCACGGAACCGCCCGGCCGTTTGTGAGCGCCCGCTTCCGGGTTTCGGGAGGGAACCGCCAAAAGGGAATCCCTCCGGAAGCGGCGGTAGAGGAGACCCAGGACGCCGACGGTGATCAGTGCGGCGGCGCCGGAATATATAATAGGAAGGTTTGCCTCCAGAAACCGGGCGGCCTCCGTCCCCTCTTCCATGGAGGAGAGGAGTACCTGAAAGACAGCGGCGGTCAGATAGGCCGTCAGGACATAGAAGAGGACGGGCAGGATCAGGAAGCAGAGCAGGGCCAGGAGCTTCTGCAGAGCGTTTTTTGTGGAAGCTGGATTCATGGGGGACCTCCGGATCGGTACTGATTAACAGCGTACCATTTTTGAGACGGGAATTCAATGGGATTTTGCTTTGGAAGATATTGGATATAATAAAGGCTTTTTTGACATTTTTCGCGATACTGGTATAATAGAACTAATTATGCTTTTTGAAAGAGGAAGCGCCTTTTTGCAAGCGGAGGCCGGCTTCCTTTTTGCGTACAGGGGCACATGGAGCGTATGTGCAGGACGGTCCGGGAAGGGCCGGAGGACAACGGAAGGAATCTTCAAAGGAATATCCAAGGGAACAACAGCAGAAACGGCCGGGACGGAGCCGGCGGGGGGAAAACAAATGTCAGAATTTTCGAATATGCTGGAGCAGCACATCCTGCAGGCAGGGTTATCAGAGATTCAGCTGGCCCAGGCGACCGGCTTCAGCAGGAGCTACATCGCGCGTCTGAAAAACGGGCAGCGGATCTCTCCGGACACGGAGCGGATGACGAAGCTCTTCGACGCGCTGAGTCTGACGGCGGCGGAATACGCACAGCTGTGGAACCTGTATCTGGAGGAGCGGCTGGGGAAGGAGCAGTACGGGCTCACCAGAAAAATGCTGAGTTTCCTTTCCAGCTTCCGGCAGGTGTCCCGTCTGGAGGGGGCCGTCCGCATGGAGTACGCCCTGCCCGAGGTTTCCCTGGTGGAGGGGAATGCGGACCTTGCCTATATGATCCGGGTCATGATCGAGCGGGAGGCGGCCGGACAGTGGTCAGCAAAACAGGAGGTGGCCGGACAGCGGGAAACGACGGGACAGGAGATGACTGGACAGCGGAAAGCAGCGGGACAGGAGATGATCGGACAGCGGGAAAACGGCAGGAAGCCGATTGGACAGGAAAGAAGTCATGTGCGGCTGTTCCTGCAGCCGGAGTGCGTGAGCGCCATGGAGGCCCTGAAAAACGGTTTCAGGATGAATCCGGGATTCCTGGCGGAGCATATCGTGTGCCTGGAAAAGGAAAAGAAGACGGAAAACATCACGCTCCTGGAAATGCTGATCCCCGTGATCTTAAGCCGGAGACGGGCCGATTACCGGGTGTACTATTATTATGACCGGGTCTCCGCTCACCTGAACAGCTTCAGCATGATGCCCTATTTTCTTATTACCGGGGACTGCGTGTTAAATATGGATTACGAGCTGGAACACGGGATCGTCTACCGGGATCCTCAGATCCGGGACTTTTTTGTGCGGCGGTTTGACCGGCTGGCCGGGACCTGCAGGCCCCTCTATGAGCGGCTCACCGACGAGAAGGAGCTGATGGCTCACTATCTTCAGCAAAAGGCGGCGAACCAGTTCTACTGCATCGGGAACCAGCCCTGCATGGGCTTTTTGGAGGCGGCGCAGACGATCGGCCGGTATCTGCCGGGGGAGATGGGCGGGGCGGCAGAGGCCCTGCAGGGCCGGATCCGGAGCGGGCGGGAGGACATGCTGCGCCGCGGCTGCCGGGTGACGTCCTATTTCACGGAGGAGGGGATCCGCAGGTTTATAGAGGAGGGGATCGTCGAGGAGCTGCCGGACGTGATGATGGAGCGGCCGCTCTCCCGGGAAGACCGGTGCAGGGCCCTCAGGGAGCTGATCGAACAGACCGAACAGGGCTTTTACGAGCCTCACCTGATCCAGGAAAGAAAATACCGCTATCCGGAGGGGGTGATGATCGACGCCTACGACTTTGACGATGTGGCCCTCTACTATTACGCCAAAGACATGAACGGATGCTTCATCATGGGGGAGAGATCCCTGGCCAGGCTCTTCTACGAATTCCTGGAGGGCTTTAAGGACAGCGCCTACGTCTGCTCCGCGGCCGAGACCCTTACATACCTGAAGGGCTGGCTGGACGAGGAGGGAGACGCCCCTTCATGACTCCGCTTTCGCGCGGCCGGACGTTGGGGCCGGAGAAAAAGGCAGAAGATCCGGCAAAATGTGACAGACAGATGCGCACGCGGGGAACATTTCTCGGCACATATTGTCTGTCATTTTTATTTGGGATAAAATTTTAAGAAATATGGTTTTGGGGAGATGCGGGATGAAGATCAGGGCGAAGGTAAAAAACAACAGGCTGGTGGTACGGATGAAATTTGCTCCGTCGGAAACCTTGAGCACGAGGGAACTGGAGAGCCTGGGCACGAGAGAGATCCAGGGGATATTGAAACCAAGGCAGATAAGGAGAAATGTACTGGAATATACAGGTTCCTCGGGGATTCCATTTGGTAAATATCTGGAGAGGACAATCTCCAAAGCGGAATTTTATCATTTCATGATACAGATCGCGGAGGCAGTCAGGAAAGTCCGGGAAGGAAACTTGTTTATCAACAGGCTGGTTTTTGATCTTCGGTATGTGTATGTCAATGAAGGGACCAGGGATCTTTTGTTCCTTTATGTTCCGATGCAGTCCGGCTATGCAGGCCTCGGGGCACTTAAGTTCATGGAGGAAATCCTGTATGCCGCAAAAATCGGAGAAGATACGGAGTTAAGCATTGCGAAATACAGGGATTTTATCCGAAAGCAGAGTGATCTTGACCCGGATGCGATAAAAGCATTTATCTCCAGGGCCAACAGAGGTCTGGATAACAGGGATGAACGGACCATGTTGATGGAGGATGAGGCAGATAAGAGCGAGCAGACAGCGCTGATGGAAGATGCAGAGGAAGATACCGATCGGACAGTGCTGATGAAAAGCACGGAGGAGCAGGATGCAACCGGCTTTATGGAGGAGACGGATTCGGAGGGAAAGAAAGCGCCGGTCTTTTATGCTGTGCTGATCCACCGCCTGACAAAAGAACGAATCGAAGTGGATAAGACTGTGTTCCGACTCGGTAAGGGAGCAGGGTGCGTGGACCACCGGATCGATAACGGTGTTGTGAGCAGGATCCACGCGGATATCATCACAAGGGACGGGCACTCCTATGTGTACGATCAGAATTCTCTGAATCATACTTACATCAACGATATTGTTCTTCCGGCCAAGATCGAGAAGGAGATCCATGACGGGGATATCCTGCGGCTGGCAGACGAAGAGTTTGAATTCCATATTTGACAGGGGAAAAAGCCATGAGGTTTTGTGCAGTCGGTGATACGGACATTGGGATACAGAGAGAGACAAATCAGGACAGTGTGCTGATCAAGCGGGCAGATACAAAATTCGGCGAGATCCTTCTTGCCGTGGTCTGCGACGGTATGGGCGGTCTGGAAAAAGGAGAGGTTGCCAGTGCGGCCGTGGTAAACGCTTTCTCCGAATGGTTCGATCACGAGCTGCCCGGTGAGATCTCCAATATGGATTTTGGGATCGTGGGGAATAAATGGGAACTGATGCTCCGGGATCTGAACGCACGGATCCGGGAATACGGAAAAAAAGCGGAGGTAACCATGGGGACCACGGTTACCGGAGTCCTGATGTTTGGGGAACGATACCTTCTGATCCATGTGGGGGATACGAGGCTGTACTCCATCTCTTCGGAGATCAGGCAGCTCACGGAGGACCAGACCGTCAGCGCCAGAGCCGTCCGGCGGGGGGAGATGACGCCGGAACAGGCGAAAACAGACAGAGGGAGCCATATGCTCCTGCAGTGTGTCGGCGCGTCGAAGACCGTGGAGCCCCAGATCTTGTCCGGCAGGCTGCGGACAGGGAATTATATGCTCTGTTCGGACGGTTTCCGCCATAAGGTCACGGAGGACGAGTTGAAGAAATTCCTCGCTCCGGAAAATACGCCGGACAGACGGGCGATGCGGGACAGGATCCGCCGTGTGATCGATCTTGTGAAGGGCAGGGAAGAGAAGGATAATATTTCGGCAGTGCTGATCAGGGCAGAGTGAGGCGGGGCGTATGGAAGAGGGAAGAAAAAAGAAGATGCGGGCATTGGGATCCTCGAAGGCAGAGACTACGGAGATCCTGGGGGCGGAAGAACAGGGGGCGTGGCACGAAGAGTCCTTAAGGCTGCGAAACGAGATAGCCAAAGAGATTGGATTTACCGTGGTCGAAGAGGTGATCCTGATCCACACGGATGAGATCATTGCCTGATCCGGACGAGGAGCAGACAGAGCGAGAAAAGAGGGGGAGCTATGCATGCATTGAAGGATAACGGTGTTCTCTGCGAAATGGAACGGGGAGGAAATTTCAGTTATATACTGGGAAAGAATGCTTATTTCGTCAATACAGATTACAGAGTGCTGCAGAGCCAGACAGATGGGATGTTTATCCCATGCATGAAAATGCTGTATAACGGAAAAGCGGAACTGTATTATGTGACAGATAACTGCTGCTCCCTGGCCTCCATGCTCACCGGGATCGCGCCGGATATGCTGGCGACAGTCCTTTTGAACCTGCTCGCCGATATCATTGCGGTGCGCAGCAACGGATTCCTGAAATGTCAGAATCTGGAGATCGTATGGGACAAGGTTTTTGTGGATCCTGCGACCTTAAAGGTCAAACTGGTGTATCTGCCGATCAATGTGAAGCTGTTTGACAGCTATTCTGCATTTGAGAGCGAGCTGCGTTCCAATGTGGTAAAGCTGCTCACCCGGATGTTTACGGCGCCGGGAGGGAAGCTGGAGCTGTTTGCGGAGGACCTTCGGAACGGATCTCTGACCCTGGAGGAGATCTACGGCCGTCTGAAGGGGATCGGGATCCAGTCCTTTGAAAAAAAACCGCCGGAAGAGCCGGAAGAACTTTCCGGAAGCTTACGTCTGGTCGCGGCAAACCTTCCGGAATATTTTGAGATCCTTGTGGACCGGGAGGAACTGGTCATCGGGAAAAAGGCGGAGCTTGTGGACGCGGTGATCCCCTTCAACCGGCTGATCAGCAGAAAGCACTGCAGGATCGTAAGGAAAAACGGCAGTTTTTATATCGCGGACGAGGGCAGTGCCAACGGAACCTATGTGAATCAGAAACGACTCGCGAAGGGGCAGATGTGCCTGATCGCAAAAGGGGATGTGATCCGTCTGGCAAACAGTGAGTTCCGGGTGGAATAGGAAGCGAGGAAGATATTTAAATGAGCAGGCCCAGAGTGATCATCGCGGATATGGATATCGAATATCTCATACCGCTGCAGCTGAAATTTGTAAAAGAATTCTTCGACCGGATCGATCTGGAGGTCATAACCGACCGGGAATATTTTGAAGAGCTTTTTTCAAAGCCGCAGAGGGCAGAGATCCTGATCGTTTCGGATACCTTATATGATCCGTCTCTGCAGAGGCATAATATCGCCAATATCTTTGTGATGGTAGAGAACGAGGAGGAGACGGACACCAATGGGCTGGATGTGGTCCGCCTGCGCAAATATACAAGTGTGAAGGAAATCTTCAGCGAGATCGTCGGCAAGAGCGCCGGTATCCTGAACATAGAAAGCGAGGAGCAGAAGGGGGCGCAGATCCTCCTGGTAACCTCTGCCGACGGCGGAACGGGAAAGACCACTCTGGCGATGGGGCTTGGCGCCTGTCTTACCAGAAACTATAAACGGGTGCTGTATCTCAATGCGGCCCGGCTGCAGGTTTTTCAGCATATGCTGGATAATCAGTCCCCCATCTCCGTACCGGAGGTCTATACAAGGCTTTCCCGGCCGGAGGGCCCGGTCTATCAGGACATCCGCCATGTGATCCGCAAAGAGATCTTCAGCTATCTTCCGGCCTTCAAGGCAGCGCTTATGTCCGTGGGACTTTCCTACTCTGTTTACGGAAAGATCGCGCTCTCGGCAAAAAGGAGCGGGGATTATGATATTATCGTCATCGATGCGGAAAGTACCTTTGACGAGGATAAGGCAGAGCTTCTGGATCTGGCAGACAAGGTGATCGTGGTGACGGGGCAGAGCCTGGGGGCGGTCCATGCGGCGAACGCCTTTGTCTCCAATGTCAATGGGACCGATTCCGACAAGTACAGCTTCGTCTGCAACAATTTCGACAAGGACGGGAGCAATGCGCTGGTCCGGGCAGACGTGACCCTCCGGTTTACGGTGAGCGATTACATCGAGCGCATCCCGGAGCTGGTGCTGGAGGACCTGGAGGCCCTGGCGAAACACAGCGAGGTGCAGAAGCTGGCATTTTCGATTTTATAAAGGGGAGAGACGGATGAACAGGAACACAGCAGAAATTATTTTTTATCAGAATAAGGATAAACGGTCATACAGACTTGAAGTTCCGCTCCATATTTCGGCAAATGAACTGGCTTCTGCTTTAAATCAGGCATATGACCTGCAAATGGATATGTCAGATATTAAAAAATGCTATCTGAAAGCAGAAAACCCGATCGCATTGCTGCGCGGAAATAAAACATTGGCAGAATACGGGATCCGGAACGGGAGCAGGATTTCCTATATGGAATAGAGGAGATGTGATGGAAGAAAGATATAAGATCATTTTATATAATAAAAATATTTATAAGGAAATTGAATTGACGCCGGATCAGCAGCAGCTTACGGTCGGAACCAATGCGGATGCAGATGTGAGGCTGCACAGAGAATATTTTTTTGGAAAGATCACACTGTTTTTTTCTAAATATCATTCCTCGTGGAAAGTGACTTGCTCCGAGGGGATCTATTTTTCTCTGGGCGATGTGAGAAAATTATTGACGCTGGATCTGAAGCACGGGGATGAAGTCAGTATCAAATATGATGGATCGGATAATGAGGCATTCCGTTTATCGTATATGATCGACTTTGATTATGAAAACAAGGATTACAGCTGTGAGATTTCCCTGGAAGGGCAGGATCAGATAAAGATCAGCCACGGGCAGGATTCGGATATCCGGATAGACGACGGATATTCTTCGGAAGGTGCAGTGATCTTAACGCAGGACAGCAGCGGGAGATGGGGGATCCGCGACGTCGGAACGACACATGGTGTTTATGTCAATGGAGTCAAGGTTGAGGGATACCAGGAATTGACAGACTGTGATTTTTTTTCAGTGAACAGTTATAGCTTTTACTATAGATCCAGCGCGATGTTCACATCAAAAAATATTGCTGTCATGAACAGCGGGATCCATTATCAGATCCACACGGAATCCAAGACCAGTCTGGTGTATCCGAAATTCAACAGAAATACCAGGGTACAATATGTGATGCCGGAGGCGGAAATAGAGATCCAGCAGCCGGCAGCCAAGCCGAGAAGATCAAAAAAGAATCTTGTGATGACTCTGATCCCGTCTTTGGTCATGCTGGCAATGACGATCGTTCTCAGAGGGATCATCGGAGGCGGAGGTACTTTCGTTATTTACAGTGCGGTTTCCATGTCCGTGGGAGTCGTTATGTCCATTGTCACTTATATACAGGAGAAGAAGGATTATAAGAGAGAGTGTGAGGGACGGATCCAGTCGTATCATCAGTATATCGAAGCGAAAACGCAGGAGATCGAAATGCTGAGGAAGGATGAGCTGCGGATCCTGCGGCTGATCTATCCGTCATTAAAAGAAGGGTTAGAAGAAGCTTTTGATTTTGACAGAAGACTGAATCACGACATCAGGTTGACCGTTTTCGT
>CAMSZT010000043.1 GCA_947066815.1 uncultured Lachnotalea sp. | reverse complement strand
TATTCCCACAAGTACAAGAAAGATTTTTTTGTTTTTATCACTTTTTTTTCTGTTATGAATCATATTCGATAAAATGAGAGGAAAAGGAGGTGGATCGATCATGAAAATGACATTTCAGCCCAAAAAGAAGTCCCATGCGAGGGTTCATGGCTTCCGTGCAAGAATGAGTACAAAAGGTGGAAGAAGAGTATTGGCAGCCAGAAGAGCAAAGGGAAGAAAGAGATTATCAGCTTAGGCCGCAGGTTTGTGGCCTTTTGTTTTCCCTTCCTTAATTAAAAAGCCGCATAAAAAAGATATGCAGGGAAAAAGATGAGTCAATTTTATTCGCTGAAAAACAGCAGGGATTTTCAGTCGGTCTACCGGAGCGGAAGATCCCTCGCCAACAGGTATCTTGTCGTATATGTGAAGAAAAGAGACGACGATGGGGAAAACAGAGTAGGAATTTCCGTCAGCAAAAAAGTCGGGAACAGTGTGGTGAGGCACCGGGTCAAACGCCTCATCCGGGAAAGCTATCGGTTAAACTGTGAAAAGGCGTCTGTCGGACATGATCTGGTGGTGATCGCCAGAGAAAAAAGTAATGGGAGAACCTACCGGGAGATCGAAGGCGCCCTCATTGGCCTTTTAAAGAGCCATCATCTGATCTGAAAAAGAAGAAGCCATGGTGAAGAGGATATTGATCGGAATCATACATTTTTATCAGAAATATCTTTCGGGCCTGAAAACGAGGACCCGCTGTATTTATATGCCGACTTGTTCTCAGTATGCCGTGGAGGCATTGGAAAAATACGGTCCGTGGAAGGGCTCTTTTCTGGCAGTGAAAAGAATCTTGAGATGCAATCCTTTTGCAGAGGGAGGGTATGATCCCGTTCCCTGAATACGAACTATCCGGCGATAGGACCGCTTTTGCCGGATCAGGAGGTCAGAACGTTGAATTTTCTATTATTGACAAAAAGTACGACATTTATCATAGGGCCGATCGCGACCCTGCTCGGCTATATCATGGATGGGATCTATCGGCTTGGGATCCACAATGTGGCCTGGTGCATCATCATCTTCACGGTGATCGTAAACCTCCTGCTGCTTCCCCTTACCATCAAACAGCAGAGGTTCATGAAACTGAATTCGATCATGCAGCCGGAGCTTATGGCCCTTCAGAAGAAGTACAAGGACAGGAAGGATCAGGCTACCCAGCAGAAGATGATGCTGGAACAGCAGGCGATCTATGATAAATACGGGGCGACCCCGACCGGCGGCTGTCTGACGACTTTTATCCAGCTGCCCATCATGTTTGCCCTGTATCAGGTGATCTACCGGATCCCGGCCTACATCGGCGCCATCAAGGAAATGCTGATGAACGTGGTCACCCCGGTCATGGAGCAGCCCGGTTACATCGACAAGATCGCGGAGCTGGCAAAGGCCAATAATCTGCCCATCGACAAGATCGACTACAGCGTGGCCGACAAGATGGTGGATCTCTTTGGAAAATTCAACGCGGCGGCCTGGGAGGAATTAAAGGGAATCTTCCCCGCTTTGGAAAAGGTGATCACGGAAAGCTCGGAGAAGTTTTTGGGAGTCAACTCCTTCCTGGGAGGACTGAATCTGACGGAAGCTCCCGGTTTTAAATTTTCCCTTGCTCTCTTGATCCCGATCCTGGCGGGACTTACCCAGTGGATCAGCGTCAAGACCATGAACGTCAACAACAACGCCGCCCAGAACGAGGATATGCCCGGAGCGGGGGCCATGAAGTCCATGAACACCATCATGCCGATCATGTCCGTTTTCTTCTGTATCACCTTTCCGATCGGTATCGGCATCTATTGGGTGGCCAGCAGCACGGTCCGCATCTTCATGCAGCTTGGTATCAATCAGTACATGAAGAAGATCGATGTGGATGAGATGATCAAGTCCAATATTGAAAAGAGAAACAAAAAGCGGGAGAGGAAGGGATTACCTCCCATCAACGCCAATGCGACGATCAAGAGCGCCAACCGGGCGGCTGAGGTGGCGGCCAAAAAGAAAGAGATGGAAGAGGAGAGGGGAAAGAAACCTATTACCAACTCGACAGATTATTATAAGCAGAAAAGAGAAAATATGGGAACGATCGCATCCAGGGCCAGGATGGTCCAGGATTATGAGGAGAAGAAGGGTAAGAAAAAATAAAAGGAGACTGCTGTCATGAGTGAATATATCGAAGTATCTGCAAAGACCGTCGACGACGCGGTTACAAAAGCTTTGATTGAGCTGGAGACAACCAGTGACAAGCTGGATTATGTAGTGATCGAAAAAGGCAGTACAGGATTTCTTGGTATTATCAACAGCAAGCCGGCCGTAATCAAAGCCAGAAAAATAATGACAGATTTGGATGTAGCAGAAGATTTTCTCCGTAAGATATTCAAGACCATAGGCATGGAGGTGACGCTCACCTCCGTCATGGATGAAGAAGAAGGCTGCCTGAACATCGACATGAGCGGCGAAGAGATGGGAGTTCTCATCGGAAAAAGAGGACAGACTCTGGATTCCCTTCAGTATCTGGTGAGCCTGATCGTAAACAAAGAGAGAGAGGAGTACCTCCGCGTCAAGCTGGACACGGAAAATTACAGGGAGAGACGAAAGGCGACCCTGGAGAGCCTGGCAAAAAACATCGCTTCCAAAGTGAAGAGAACAAAACGCCCCGTTTCCCTGGAGCCCATGAATCCTTATGAGAGGCGGATCATTCATTCAGTCCTTCAGAGTGACAAATACGTGTTGACCAGAAGCGAGGGGGAGGAACCTTACCGCCACGTGGTCGTTTCTCTGAAAAGAGAAGGAAGAAAAGACCGGTATGACCGTCCCGGGAGATATTATAACAGAGAGAACAGGCAGGACTATTGGAAATTATAAAACAGAGAAAGAGGGGCTGGCAGCTTCATGTCAGCTCCTTTTCTTCGTACAGGAAATCCTTCCTCCTGTGCGGTTCGAATATCGGAGAAAGGAGTTCTTATGGAGACAGATACGATCGCAGCCATCGCCACGGCCATGACCGATTCCGGGATCGGGATCGTGAGGATCAGCGGGAAGGAAGCTCTTTGGGTCCTTTCCCGGATTTTTCAGCCCAAAAAGAGAGGACTTGAAGTGACGAAGCTGCCCAGCCACACGGTCACATACGGGCATGTCTATGACGGAGAGACCATGATCGACGAGGTTCTGGTACTTTATATGAAGGGGCCCCACAGCTATACGGCGGAGGATACGGTGGAGATCGACTGCCATGGCGGAGTCCTGGTCATGAAGCGGGTGCTGGAGACCGTTGTCAGAAACGGGGCCAGGCCGGCACAGGCGGGAGAATTCACAAAAAGAGCCTTTTTGAACGGACGGATCGACCTGTCCCAGGCGGAAGCCGTTGCGGAATTGATCCATTCCAAAAACGAATACGCCAGGAAAAGTTCTCTGAGACAGTTAAAGGGATCCGTCTCCGAAAAAATAGAGAGACTCCGGGGAAGGATCCTCTATGAGACTGCGTTTCTGGAGGCGGCCCTGGACGACCCGGAGCATATGTCTCTGGACGGCTACAGGGAACGGCTCCGGGGGACGATGGCAGAGGTGAAGGGAGAGATAAAGGCCCTGATCGACTCCGCCGCCGGGGGGAGGATGCTTTCCGAGGGGATCAAGACGGTGATCCTGGGGAAGCCCAATGCCGGAAAGTCCTCGGTCCTTAATCTGCTTTTGGGAGAGGAGCGGGCCATTGTGACGGATGTGGCAGGAACCACCAGAGACACCCTGGAGGAGCATCTGGTCCTGGGAGGGATCAGCTTAAACCTGATGGACACGGCGGGGATCCGGGATACGGAGGACATCGTAGAAAAGATCGGCGTAGAACGGGCCATGGACCATGCGAAGGACGCCGACCTGATCCTCTACGTGGTTGATTCCGCCGCCGGGCTGACCGGGGAAGACGAGCGGATCATGGAGGCCATCCAGGAAAAGCAGGCCGTTATCCTGTTCAATAAATCTGATCTGGAGCAGGCCCTGACCGTGGAGGAGGCAAAAGAGCTCTTTGCGGGGCGGCCCGTCATATCTTTTTCCGCAAGGGAGGGGACAGGACTTTCGGAGCTTACCGATGAGGTCTCCCGCCTGTTCTTCTCCGGCATGGTCCGGTTCAACGACGAGATCTACATTACAAGCGCCAGGCAGAAGCATGCCCTTGAAAAAGCCTTTGAAAGTCTCGGGCAGGTGGAGACGAGTATCGAAAACGGAATGCCGGAGGATTTCTATTCCATCGACCTGATGGACGCTTACGAGACATTGGGACTGATCACGGGAGAGACCGTGAGCGAGGACCTGGCGCTGGAGATATTCGATAAGTTTTGTATGGGAAAATGAGGATTTTGAGGAAAGGGAACTCTTAGGCAGTTTCGCAATTATCTAAAAGGGAACTCTGCAGGAAAGGAGACGAAAAAACCGTGGCGGAAGAAGATAAAATACTGGAAGAGAGTTACGACGTGGTGGTGGTCGGCGCCGGGCATGCCGGGTGTGAAGCGGCCCTCGCCTGCGCCAGACTGGGACTTGACACGATCATGTTCACGGTCAGCGTGGACAGCATCGCCCTGATGCCCTGCAATCCCAACATCGGTGGGAGCTCCAAGGGCCATCTGGTGCGGGAATTGGACGCCCTGGGCGGGGAGATGGGAAAGAATATCGATAAAACCTTTATCCAGTCCAAAATGCTGAACCGGTCCAAGGGGCCTGCCGTCCATTCCCTGCGGGCCCAGGCGGACAAGCAGAGCTACACGGGGGAGATGAGGAGGACTCTGGAGAATACGGAGCATCTGACCATCAGGCAGGCGGAGGTCTCCGAGATCGAGACGGAGGGAGACCGGATTGTGGGGATTGGGACCGTTTCCGGGGCCAGATACCGGTGCAGGGCGGCGGTCCTTGCCACGGGAGTCTACCTGAGGGCCAGGTGTATTTTTGGAAATGTCAGCAATCCCACCGGGCCCAACGGACTCCAGGCGGCCACCCATCTGACGGACTCCCTGAAGGCCCACGGGATCGCCATGTACCGGTTCAAGACGGGAACTCCGGCCAGGGTGGACGGGAGGAGCATTGATTTTTCCAAGATGGAGGAACAGTTTGGGGACGAGAGGATCGTGCCGTTTTCCTTCACCACCGATCCCGACGACATCCAGAGGGAGCAGGTTTCCTGCTGGCTCACCTACACCAACGAGGAGACCCACCGGATCATCCGGGAAAACCTGGACCGCTCGCCTTTGTTCTCCGGCTTTATCGAGGGGACCGGCCCCCGCTACTGTCCCTCCATCGAGGACAAGGTGGTTCGGTTTGCGGATAAGGAGCGGCATCAGGTGTTTATCGAGCCGGAGGGAGAGTATACCAACGAAATGTATCTGGGCGGCATGTCCAGCTCCCTCCCGGAGGACGTCCAGCACGCCATGTACCGGACGGTACCGGGGCTGGAGAACGTGAAGATCGTCCGGAACGCTTACGCCATCGAATATGACTGCATTGATGCGAGACAGCTTTACCCGACCCTGGAATTTCGGAATATCAAGGGACTTTTCAGCGGCGGGCAGTTCAACGGAAGCTCCGGCTACGAGGAAGCGGCCGTACAGGGATTCATGGCGGGAGTCAATGCGGCCAGGAGCGTGAGAGGGCAGGAGGGGATCGTTCTGGACCGTTCCCAGGCCTATATCGGAGTCCTGATCGACGATCTGGTGACGAAGGAGAGCCATGAGCCTTACCGGATGATGACCTCCCGGGCGGAATACCGCCTGCTTCTCCGCCAGGACAACGCGGACCTGCGCCTTACACAGATCGGGCACGAGATCGGGCTCATTGACGAAGAGCGTTACCGGAAATTATTGAAAAAAAAGGAGCTGATCAGGGAGGAGATCCGTCGGCTGGAGGGAACCACCGTCGGAGGAACGGAAAAAATCCAGAGATTTCTGGAGAAGAGCGGGAGCACGTTGTTAAAGAACGGAGTGACTCTGGCAGAACTTGTCAAGCGGCCGGAGCTTTCCTATGAAGCCCTGGGAGAGATCGACGAGGGACGCCCTTTTCTTCCCCCCGCAGTGAGAGAGCAGGTGGAGATCGATCTCAAGTACGAGGGATATTTAAAGCGGCAGGAGAGCCAGGTCCGCCAGTTCAAAAAACTGGAGGGAAAACGGCTTCCGGAAGATTTTGATTATGAAGCCATCAAGGGACTGCGGAAGGAAGCCATGCAGAAACTGAACCAGTTGAGGCCGGTGAACATCGGCCAGGCGTCCCGGATCTCCGGCGTGTCCCCGGCGGACATCTCCGTATTGTTAGTCTATTTGGAACAGAGGAAAAACCATTGAATGAAAGACAAGAATATATAAAAAAGCGGTTTGAAGAGGAAAAGATCAGCATCACGGAGCGGCAGGCGCAGCAGTTTGAACAGTATTATGAACTGCTTACTGAGACCAACAAGGTCATGAACCTGACCGCCGTGACAAAGTTCGAGGAGGTCGTCTGCAGACATTTTCTGGACAGCGTCCTGGTCACAAATTACTTTGACTTCTCCGCCATCCGGAATTTTATCGATGTGGGAACCGGGGCGGGCTTTCCGGGAATCCCCATAAAGATCCTGTATCCACATCTTTCTGTGACTTTATTGGATTCTTTGGGGAAAAGAGTAGCTTTTCTCTCCAAAGTTGTGGATCACTTAGGGCTGAATGGAGAGGGGGCGGGAGTGGAATTGATCCACGGCAGGGCTGAGGATCTTGGCCGGGATCCGGATCATAGGGGAAGGTACGATATCTGCCTTTCCAGGGCCGTGGCAAACCTTTCTACCCTCTCCGAGTACTGTACGCCCTTCCTGAAGATCGGGGGAAGATTTGTTTCCTACAAATCCGGGGAGATCGAGGAAGAGCTGGAGACGGCAAAGCCCGCCATCAAGAAGCTTGGCTGCAAGACAAGGGCCGTTGAGAAATTTATCCTGGACGGGGCGGGGAGGAGCTTGATCTTCATTGAACGAAAAGCGGAGCTTTCCGCGAAATACCCGAGAAAGGCAGGGATTCCGGCGAAGGCCCCGCTCACTTGAAGCACAGGAAGTTCAAATTATTTTATCTGTCCATGTTTCCCTCCTGAGCCAGTTGAGTTTTATTTTTTGCTCCTGTTTTATCTGGCCATTTCCAAAATTTTTCTCAGATCCTCCTCATAGAGAACTTTTGCGGAGCCCTTCTTCCCACCTGCGGCGATGATGCACTTGTGGGCCATCAGGTCCATCTCCTCTTCTGTGGGATCCAGATTCAGCTCCTTCAGGGAGACAGGCATATGGATCTCCCTGAAGAAGGCCTCTGTCGCTTCGATCCCTTTGAGGGAGGTCTTCTCGTCGGTAGCCCCCTTGACGCCCATGACATTGACCGCATACTTGCAGAAACGGTCCAGGCAGTCCCGGTAAACATATCTTGCCCAGCTTCCCCAGAGGGCCGAGAGACCGGCGCCGTGGGCCACGTCAAAGATGCCGCTCAACTCCTGTTCCAGCATATGGGTGGCGAAATCGTTTCCGCCGTTTCCGCAGCCGGTCAGATCGTTGTGGGAAAGGCTTCCCGCCCACATGACCTCCGCCCTCGCGTTATAATTTGCAGGATCGTCTCTCAGGATCTTTGCATTGGGGATCACAGTCCGCATGAGGGCCTCCGCAATGCCGTCCGTCAGTTCCATATTTCCGCCGGAGGTAAAGTAGCGTTCCATGGTGTGCATGATAATGCCGGTACAGCCACAAGCCGTCTGATAATCCGGAAGAGTCATGGTAAGTTCCGGGTTTAAGATGGAAAAGACCGGGTGTGCTCATAGAAATCCCACATGTCCCCCTCATTGGCAAGGCCGTAGCCGATGGCCTTGGCGGAATCCACGACGCTGCCGCCGCCGTAATGGATCAGGACCTTTTTATAACCAAACTCTTTTATCAGAGCGCCCACACGCTCCTCCGTGTTCTTTCCAAAGACAACCTTTGTAGGTGCATAATACTGAAAATTAAATATGATCGATCTCCTTTTTTATCCATATAATCGTTATTTATAAATGATGTTTCTGTCGTCAAGCACGATCGCATCCAGCGATTTTGCTGCTGATCTCAAAGTAGAATTTCGGATCGCCAGCTGTGCCTTCAGCATTTCATGGCGGGGAGGTCCCTCATAGGCTTCGATCCTTTTGAATAAAAACTCAGAAGCCTTAAGCCCCATCTGGTATTTTGGAGTTACCGTTGTCGTGATGGCCGGAGTGGTGACGATCGAGAGTGCGACGCCGCCGAAGCCGGTGATGGCAGCCTCCGAAGGAATGCAGATACCGGCCTCGCTGCAGGCATTTAAGGCTCCCGCAGCTACCTGATCGTTGGCACAGATGATGTCGTCGATCCATTCCTGTTCCAGTTCCTGTATGATTTCCTTTTCCCGTTCAAATTCACTGTCACTCTCGAACAGGACTGCGGTTATTTTTTTCTCTGAAGAAATCGCTGATACCCCGGAACATGACAATACTGTCTGTCCTTCTGAGGCTGGAGAGTACGACGGCAATCTGGTTCCTCTTATATATTTCAATTTTTTTGTATATTTATACCAAAATATTTCCATAAAATTTGTATAATATGTTTGTAATCGATTTTTCATTGCAGAGTTCCAAATGGATCAGGGATGCTTTGCTGAAATAAAAATGGATGAAGGATTGGGATTTTCGACTAAAGAATACTGAAAACCCGCCGGTGAGAGGCGGGTTTTCGGAAATATAAAAAAGTGTTGGTAGAAGGTTTGTCTTCTGATAAAAGAATACCGCAATATTGTACTTGATACAATATGATTTCAGCCATATAATATAAGAAAACCGCCAAAATGAAGATGGCACCGGTGGGAGGGATGAAGATGATATCGCGGAAAAAAGAGATGGGAGTCTTAAATAAAGAGCAAAAAGAATTGAGACTGCACGGGACAAAGGGATTTCCCTGTGCGGGATATGAGTCTCATTATACAGATAATCCTGATGACGTTGTCCCCTGGCACTGGCATGAAGAGATCGAGATCATGTATATAGAAGAGGGAGATCTGAAAGTGAAGGTCCCCTCCCGGGTCTTTCTCTTGAAAAAGGGGGACTGTCTGGCGCTGAACTCCAATATGCTTCACTATGCTTCGACAGAAGATCGTTGTAAACTGCGGACCCTGGTGTTCCATTCGGAACTGATCCAGGGAAGTGACGGTTCCGTATTTGCGGAAAAGTATATGGTTCCTCTTGTTTCCTGTCAATTTTTTTCCGGCTGTCTCGTGGAGAATATGGATAATAGTCTGATTTCAGACTGGTTTGAGAGGGCTTTTGAGGCGATGGAGCTGGAAGAGAACGGTTATGAATTTGTCGTGAGAGAGATGCTTTCCCGGATCTGTCTTTTTCTGTATCGAAAATTTGAGCCACAGATGGATGTAGGGGTTGTTTCTCTGAACCAGGATAATCTCCGGGTCCGAAAAATGCTCACTTATATCCATGAAAATTATGCAGAAAATATTTCTCTGGAAGAGATTGCAAGGGCGGCAGATATCAGCGAACGGGAATGCTTTCGCTGTTTTAAGAAGACCATTCAGGTTTCTCCTGTTCAGTACTTATTAAAATACCGGATCATGCAGGGGGCGGGACTGCTTTTGTCCGATCTGTCAGGAAGTATCTCGGAGATCGCCTCTGCCTGCGGGTTCGACAGTCCAAGCAATTTTGCGAAAATGTTCCGGCGTTTTTATGACTGTACTCCGCGGGAGTACCGGAATTCTCCTCATTGAGCCTGCATGATCGAGCAGGGGGTGCTTTCTTTTACTGCTCTGGCAGAAGTGATTTTTTCCTCTTGCGCTCCTATGTATAAAAAATACCGTTGCCTGAAGATGATCGGGCAACGGTAAAAACAATGTTTTAGAGAGAAAGAAAATCTTCTATGATCTTGACAGTTTTATCCGGCATTTCCATTTGAGGAAGATGGGAAGAATCCTTTATGATCTCTGACTCAACGGCAGGATTAAGAACGGTATATTCGGTAATGGTATGTTCGATCTCCTTTTCATATTCGCCGCCGATAACGAAAATGCTGTTGTCGATTTTTTTCAGAGCATGAGAAATGCTTAGTTTTGTATAATTTCCTTTTATACTGGAATAGAGGGCCTTTGCACCGGAGTCACCCAGGTGGGAGGCTTCATGGCAACAGGAGATTGTTTCTGGCTCAATTTTGCAGGGATCTGCATAATTGACAGTCAAAAATTTTTCTGTAATGCTTCTTCTGCTGTTTGCAATGTTGTAGATCAAAGTGCCGATGACGGGCAGATCGATCAGAAACTTATAAATCTTGGTATACTGGTTGGGCGTCTGTCCGCATTTTAAAAAGGAGTCTGGATTGATCAGAATCATTTTGTCAAAAAGCTCCGTATTGTTGTTGCAGGCGGTGATCACAAAGGAGCAGGAGCTTCCGCTGGCAGCCACATCTGTTCTATGGCCGATCACAGATTTGATAAAGTCTGTGAGGAGCTGAACGTAGAAAAAGTTTGTATAGGTCAGATTTGGCTTCTGAGAGCGGCCGCAGCCCAGCAGGTCAATAGTATAAACAGAATGGTTTTTGGACAGCCTTTTGATCAGCTTATTCCATTCATAGCCGGAGGAGGCTGTTACAAGATCATGGATCAGGAGCAGAGGTTTTCCGTCTCCTGTCTTTGTGTAAAAGACATCTCCAAATCTCCATGCATAAACGCCATGTTCTTCTCTTGCGAGGAGTTTTTCTGAAGTGGCGCGGACAAATAATGCTTTATTGATGGCAGCGATGATGGCTGCAGTGGAGGAACCTAAAATAATTCCCTTTACAAAGTTGCTTTTTTTACTCATAGATCAAAACCCTCAGATAATGGAATGCAAATGAACTGGTTTCTGTTTCTTTTATTATAATATATTTTATTGCCGGGCACAAGGAAAAGTGTTGATGAGTTTTTAAATTTACAATTAAATCTTATGGCTAAGAAAAGCTGATCAAATCGCAGTTTCTCTTTTGCGGTGCAAATCCGGCGCGGGAAATGCTTTGATCAGCGTTTCTTCAATGTTTCACGTGAAACATCAGCAAGTGAAAAGTCAGAAATGTGGTCGATAAATGCTCATAACAACAGTTGCAATAACTGTATGATCTCTATCGCTCCTCTCAAAAGGTTGTTTCCCGATAAAGACAAACTATAATATAACCGTACAGATAAAAATGTTTCACGTGAAACATTCAAATAAAAAAGCAAAAATGACACAGGAACATGAGATTATTATGATAAAGCCAAGAGGAAATGGGCCGGAAAGGAAAATAAAAAACAGGAGATGTTTCACGTGAAACAAAATTTATAAAAGAATTAAGAAAATGTTGTAGCAATAAAAATTATATGATGGTATAATAGTAAAGAATATAGAAAGGAACTCACGCTTATGGGAAGGATTATAGCCATTGCCAACCAAAAGGGCGGCGTAGGAAAGACAACTACAGCGATCAATCTTTCGGCTTGTCTCGCAGAAGCCGGAAAAAGAGTGCTGACTGTGGATTTAGATCCTCAGGGAAATACGACAAGTGGTTTGGGAGTCAATAAAAACGAACAGGAAAAAACCACATATGAACTTCTCATAGGACAGAGTTCGGTGGAAGAATGTCTGTTAAAAGAGGTTCTTCCGGGGCTTGATATCCTGCCCTCAAACATAGAATTATCCGGCGCAGAGATTGAATTGATCGGTATAGAGGGAAAAGAGTTTATTTTAAAGGAAGAAATTGACAAGATCAGGAGCAATTATGATTTTGTTCTCATTGATTGTCCTCCCTCTTTAAATATGTTGACCGTGAATGCGATGACGACCGCAGACACGGTTTTAGTGCCGATCCAATGTGAATATTACGCTCTGGAGGGCCTTTCCCAGTTGATCCACACGATAAATCTGGTAAAACAGAGGTTAAATCCTTCCCTGGAACTGGAAGGAGTTGTCTTTACCATGTACGATTCCAGAACAAACTTATCACTTCAAGTGGTTGAAAACGTAAAAAATAACCTGAACAATGCCGTTTATAAGACGATCATTCCGAGAAATGTGCGGCTTGCAGAGGCGCCGAGCCATGGAAAGCCGATCACTCTGTATAATCCCCGCTCGGTGGGAGCGGAAAGCTATCGTCTGCTGGCAAAAGAGGTCATCCAACGGGGGGACTAAAGATCAGAAAATATGGTGTGACCGATCGTGGAATGCGACTGATATCAAGAAAGGAAGATCAACATGGCGCAGGCAAGAAAAGGCGGATTAGGTTTGGGGAAGGGCCTGGATTCTTTGATCCCCATGGGAATGGGTCTGGGGGGAATCCAGAAATCAGATCAAAAGCCAAGACCAGAAGGTTCTGATAACAGAAACAGTGCGGCTCATGATGGGGAGGAAGATGAAAAAAGACAGCCGGTGCTTTTAAAACTGAGCCTTGTCGAGCCGAACAGAGAACAGCCGAGAAAACAGTTTGATGAGGAGGCTCTGAATGAACTGGCGGAGTCCATCAAAAGATATGGGATCATCCAGCCTCTCCTGGTACAGAAAAGAGAAGATTATTATGAAATCATTGCGGGCGAAAGACGGTGGCGGGCGGCCAAGCTGGCAAAGCTCAAAGAAGTGCCGGTCATTGTAAAAGATTACAGCAATCAGGAAATCATGGAGATTTCTCTGATTGAAAATATCCAGCGTGAGGATCTGAATCCCATCGAGGAGGCTTCTGCTTATCAGAGGCTCATCGACGAGTTTCATTTAAAGCATGAGGAGATTGCAGAGCGTGTGTCGAAGAGCAGAGCTGCGATCACAAATTCTATGCGTTTATTGAAGTTGGATAAACGGGTCCAGCTTATGTTGATCGAAGGAGAGATATCAGGGGGACATGCGAGGACCCTCCTCTCTTTGGAGGACAAGGAAGCCCAGTACATGGCGGCTGAAAAAATAATCGAAAACAAGCTCAGCGTCCGGGAGACAGAAAAACTTGTGAAGGCTCTGTTAAATCCGAAGCCTCCCAAGGCTCCGGCCGCGCCTGATTCAGGAGCAGATATCATCTATAAAAATATTGAAAACAACATCCGGGAAATATTGGGGACAAAGGTGAATATAAATAGAAAAGATAACAACCGGGGAAGAATAGAGATAGAATATTATTCTATGGAAGAGTTGGAAAGGCTTATGGAGCTGTTTAAACATTTAAAAGGATAAGAAAAAAGCATCAGGAGGAAAACATCAATGGAAAACAGTATTTTGAACCAATTGGGATTTGATCCCATCTTTATCATCCTTGGCCTGGCGGTCATTGTACTGATCTTGACAGTGCTGGTGATCGTACAGATCGTAAAAAGTTCCAGGCTGGCAAAAAAATACGATCGGTTTATGAGAGGACGGGATGCGGAATCTTTAGAGGAAGTTTTTGCACAGGCATTTGACGATATCCATATTCTTCAGGAGGAGGATAAAGCTACCAAAGATGCTCTCAGAGTGATCAATAAAGTTCTGGTAAAATCATTTCATAAAACGGGTCTCGTAAAATATGACGCGTTTCCCGGAATGGGAGGGAAATCCAGTTTTGCTCTGGCTTTGATGAATCAAAACAGGAGCGGTTATATTTTAAATGCCGTACACAGCCGGGAGACTTGCTATGTATATGTGAAGGAAGTGATCAAGGGAGAGACGGAAGCGCCCCTTGGACGGGAAGAGGAGAAAGCAGTAAAGATTGCCCTTGGGCATGAGAAGCCGGAAGCCTGATCAAAATAAGATCAAAAATCAAGAAAAATTCTTATAGTCATCCAAAAATACAGTGTTCGAAAAAAATAGAAAAACTATGATCTGATCAAATGTCAAACGCTGTTTTGGCCGGATGGCCATAAGAATTTTTTTGCACACGGACTCCAAAGGAAGAGTGTCAGCAAAAGCTGACGGGGTCCGGCACAGGAGACTAGGAGAAAATAAACTTCCCCTACTCGATTGAATACAAATAAAAAAATGAAAACAGGGATTGACAAATAATTAACATAGAGGTATAATACGAGAGGATTGTTAATAAGTTATCAAAGCATCCCGATCATTGACGGCCACGGAGAGCGGTAAAGGTGATGGAAAACAAGCTGCCGGAACGAGATCGAGAAAGATTGGAGCAGGAGGAAAATATGGCAAAAACAGAGACAGCGAAGATGGAAAAAGGGAAGGCAGAAGAAATGACAAAGAGAGCAGGGACCCAGGATGGAGTCATTGACAGTGTGGATAAGCTTCTGGCAAGAATGGAAGAGATGCGGAAGGCCCAGAAGATTTTTGCCTCCTTTACCCAGGAGCAGGTAGATAAGATTTTTTATGAGGCGGCCATGGCTGCCAACCATCAGAGGATTCCCCTTGCGAAGATGGCGGTGGAAGAGACCGGCATGGGCGTGGTGGAAGACAAGGTGATCAAGAACCATTATGCGGCAGAGTACATATATAATAAATTTAAACATGAAAAGACCTGCGGCGTGATCGAGGAAGACAAAGCCTTCGGATACAAGAGGATCGCCGAGCCCATCGGACTGGTGGCGGCGGTCATTCCGACCACGAATCCGACTTCCACGGCCATCTTCAAGACTTTGATCGCCCTGAAGACGAGAAATGCCATCATCATTTCCCCTCATCCCCGTGCAAAGGCATGCACCATTGCGGCGGCGAAGGTGGTATTGGATGCGGCGGTGAAAGCCGGAGCGCCGGAGGGGATCATCTCCTGGATCGATGTGCCTTCCTTGGAACTGACCAACGAGGTCATGAAGGGTGCGGACATCATCCTGGCGACAGGCGGCCCCGGTATGGTGAAAGCGGCATATTCCTCCGGAAAGCCCGCCCTCGGCGTGGGCCCCGGGAACACGCCCGCCATCATCGACGACACGGCGGACATTCTGATGGCGGTGAATTCCGTCATTCACTCCAAGACCTTTGACAACGGAATGATCTGTGCGTCGGAGCAGTCGGTGATCGTGCTGGAGAAGGTTTACAAAGAAGTCCGTGCGGAATTTAAGAAGAGGAAATGCTACTTCCTGAGCGAGGAAGAGATGGATAAACTGCGGGGCATCATTCTGACGGAGGCGGGAACGGTCAACGCCAGGATCGTCGGACAGCCGGCCCCCGTGATTGCGGAGTTGGCCGGGATCCAGGTGCCGGCGGATGTCAAGATCCTCATCGGTGAGGTGGATTCGGTGGAGGTTTCTGAGCCCTTTGCCCATGAGAAGCTTTCCCCCGTTCTCGCTATGTACAAGGCGAAGAATTTCGACGACGCCGTGGCAAAGGCGGAGCGCCTGGTCGCCGACGGCGGCTACGGCCATACTTCCGTGCTCTATGTCAATGCGGCCACGGAGGACGGAAGGAACAAGATGGCGAAGCACCAGGCGGCCATGAAGACTTGCAGGATCCTGGTGAACACGCCTTCCTCCCAGGGCGGGATCGGCGATCTCTACAATTTCCGTCTCACGCCTTCCCTCACTCTGGGCTGCGGTTCCTGGGGCGGAAACTCCGTGTCGGAGAACGTGGGAGTGAGAGAGCTGATCAATATTAAGACCGTTGCCGAGAGGAGAGAGAATATGCTGTGGCTCAGGACGCCGGAAAAAATTTATTTCAAGAGAGGATGCATGCCGGTGGCCCTGGACGAACTGGGAACCATCATGCACAAGAAGAGGGCGTTCCTGGTGACGGATACCTTCCTTTACAAAAACGGCTACACCAAGCCGATCACGGATAAGCTGGATGAGATGGGCATCGTCTACACCTGCTATTACGACGTGGAGCCCGATCCCAAGTTAAAATGCGCCAAGACCGGTGCGGAGATGATGCGCAGCTTTGAGCCGGACACGATCATTGCCCTGGGCGGCGGTTCCGCCATGGACGCGGCCAAGATCATGTGGGTGATGTACGAGCATCCGGAGGTGGATTTCATGGATATGGCCATGGATTTCATGGATATCCGGAAGAGGGTCTACACCTTCCCGAAGATGGGCGAGAAGGCATACTTTGTGGCGATCCCCACCTCCGCCGGAACCGGCTCCGAGGTCACGCCCTTTGCCATCATCACCGACGAGACCACCGGGAAGAAATGGCCCCTGGCCGATTATGAGCTGCTTCCCAACATGGCGATCGTGGATGCGGACAACATGATGACCATGCCGAAGGGACTCACCAGCGCTTCCGGCATCGACGTGATGACCCATGCGCTGGAGGCTTACGTGTCCGTGATGGCTTCCGACTACACGGACGGCCTGGCCCTCAAGGCCATCAAGAACGTCTTCACCTACCTGCCGAGGGCTTACGAGTTCGGTGCGGACGACGCCGAGGCCAGGGAGAAGATGGCGGACGCTTCCTGCATGGCGGGTCTTGCCTTCGCCAATGCCTTCCTGGGTGTGAACCATTCCCTGGCTCACAAGCTGGGCGCCTTCCATCATCTGCCCCACGGCGTGGCCAACGCCCTGGTGCTGACCTACGTGATCCGCTATAATGCGGAGGAGGCCCCCGCAAAGATGGGAACCTTCCCTCAGTACAAATATCCTCATGCCTTTGACCGCTACGTGGAGGCGGCCCGGTTTGCCGGGATCACCGGAAAGGACGATCAGGAGGTATTTGAGAACCTGATCCGGGCTCTGGAGGATCTCAAGGAGAAGATTGGGATCAAGAAGACCATCGCCGATTACGGGATCAAGGAGGAAGACTTCCTGGCGACCCTGGACGAGATGGTGGAGCAGGCCTTCGACGACCAGTGCACCGGGGCAAATCCCAGATATCCTCTGATGCGGGAACTGAAGGAAATCTACCTGAAGGCATATTACGGGAAATAAAAAGACAGGTAAGAGAAGAGATAACATACAAAATGAGCATGATCACAGGAGCCGGGAAGCAGGTCTTTCCGGCTCCTGTAGTCTGACTCAGGATATGGTCTGTTTTCCGAATCGCTTGAAATATTCCGGAGCGGAAAACTCGTCTGATCCTCATTCTTTCGGCGGATATTCCTCGATGGCCGGCTGGTAGGAGACGATATTGCGCATCATGCCGCTGTCGGCGACGATGCATTCGCCGGTGACGCCGTCGGCCATACGGGTACACATGCCGTAGATGACCATGGCGACGGAGTCGGCGGTGGGAACGGCGTCCAGCTTTGCGACCCGCAGTTCCTTCCCGATCTCCATCTGTTTTTCCGGGGACAGGGAGCGGACCGGGCCGTTGGTGAGGCCGCCGGGAGTCTTCATGCCGCCGGGAGCCACGGAGTTGACCATGATGCCGTACCGTTTTAATTCCTTGGCGATCTCGTAGGTCATGGAGATGACGCCGCCCTTGGAGGCCGCATAGTGGGCGTAGCCGCCGAAGACCGGCTGGGGCATGTAGGCCACGTTTGAAGAGACAAGGACGATCTTGCCCTTTACTTCGTGTTCGATCATATATTTACTCACATGTTTCGCACAGCGATAGGCGCCGGCCAGATTGATGTTGACCGTCTTCATAAAATCTTCTTCCGGCAGGTCATA
The DNA here is from genome assembly GCA_947066815.1 of uncultured Lachnotalea sp. Lineage (GTDB taxonomy): Bacteria > Bacillota > Clostridia > Lachnospirales > Lachnospiraceae > Lientehia. The sequence goes on along the minus strand of CAMSZT010000043.1, from coordinate 7,074 downwards.
GATGTGGGCAAAGCTCCATGCGCCGCCGGAGGTGACGAGAATGTCCACGGAGCCGTAGGTGTCGGCTGCAAATTTTACCAGAGATTCCACGTCGGCCTCGCTGCAGAGGTCGGCTTTGCAGAAGGTAATGTCGGAAAACCCGGCTTCCTTTAACAGTGCGACGGCATTTTCGCCTTTTTCGTCGGTGGAGCCGGAAATCACGACTTTTGCTCCGCCCTGCAAAAGGCGCTGGGCCGTGCAGAAGCCGAGGCCGGAGGTCCCGCCGGTGACGATGGCCACCTTTCCCTTCACGTAAAGCATTTCCTCGAGGGAGGGCGTGTCCGTGATGTATCCCCTCATGATCGATGCGGCAATTGCTTTCGGATCAAATCCCATAATTAGTATCCTCCTAAAATTTTATATTGAGGAAACCATGATCGAATCAGTGTTTCCTTAGATAAACTTTGGTGCGCAGATGACGGCTTCATGGCCGTGCATGGTGACTTTGTCGCCGGGCTTTAAGGAGTCCTTCCTGCAGATGATGGTGCCGTTGTTGGTATCTTTCACAAAGCTGTAGCAGATTTTCATACAGCGTCCCACGTACTCGCCATCTTTGTAAACAAATTCCCCCTCGTTTCCCATATTGCGCCCCTTGATGTGAATGTCTGCGTCTGCGACCGTGAAGCCTACTACCTCACGGGCGGGGCCCTCTTCCCGGACCTTTAAGAGGGCTTCTTTGCCGATAAAGTCCTTCTCCCAGTTGATGCCGCCCTCCAGGCCTACCTCAAAGGGATTGGTGTGGCGCAGGTCACGCATGTAGAAAAATCCGGCTTCGCAGGGAAGCGTCCAGGCCATGACCTGGAATTCTGTGACCTCTCTGCCGTCAAAGGTCTTTGCCAGTTCCCGGAGCTTTTCTTCCATGGCCGGAGCTTCCGTCTTGGGGAAATAGATCTCAAAGCCCAGCTTTTCGCCGGTATAGCCTGCCCGGTTGATGTAAACAGAGACACCGTCGATCTCATTTGCCCGGATCTCAAAGAATTTCATGTTATCTACAGGATTTTTTATCATGGCGTTTATCATATCCAGAGATTTCGGACCCTGCACGGCATACATTTCCCACTGGGGTGTGATGTCCGTCCAACTCACATCAAAGGAGCCTTTGTGGGCCTCAAACCAGCGGAACATGTCCATGCGGAACAGGGTGGAGATCCAGAATTTCTTTTCCTTCATGCGAAAGACCACCACGTCGTCGATGATCTCGCCCCGATCGTCCAGCATGGTCGTGTAGCGTTCCCGGCCGGGAGCGAGATTGCCGATGTTTTTCGGGAAGATGTACTCCAGGAAGGCTGCGCAGTCCGGGCCAGTGACCTCCACCAGCTGGTGAGTCCACAGATACCAGCCCACGGTGGTTCGGACCGCCATGTGCTCGGCCCGTTTCATATCGTCATATTTGTAGACATTTTTATACATAACCGGATATGGATAATTCATATCATCGACTCCTTTCAAAAAATAAACGATGGGGCTCAGCAGAACTTATCGACTTTTTTGGCGATCTTGATCCGGAGTTTTCCTTCCGGAGAATCCTCCTCCCACAGGGACCACTGGGCGTTGACCAGGCTCTTGGTCATGCCGTACCAGAACCAGAGATAGGCATCCACCATCTTGGGCATATTGTTGGCAAGGGCGGCTCGGTCAATGGCGTAAATGCACTCTTCCCCGTTGAAGGCTTCGATTTCGTAAGCTGCATGGAGGCTCTGCAGGAACATTTCCAGGTAACCGCCCATGAGCCGTCCGTCGTCTTTGCTGATCTCATGGGGAGCGCCCAGCCATACCCGGAGTCCTTCCTTGGCAAAATCGTCGATGAAGGTGGCCTTTCCGGCGGCTTCGCAGAGGCAGTGGATGGCGTAGTCCACCTGTTCGTCCGTGAGCCTTCCCTCCCGGATCAGGTCGTCCAGAGTGGGCAGGATGTAGGTGGCGCCGTAGGATCTGGTGACCATGGGATAGGCGGAACGCCAGTCTTTCTCCATGTTGGTGCCGTTGGAGAAGAGATAATCCGTCTCCTCCCGGAACATCATGGACTCGTCGATGCAGTCTTCCTCCTTGGTAAACTTGATCTGATTTTCCGTGGCCACCGGGCCGAAGCACTCCCACTGCTCATGAGGCGGCATGGGGAATTTCTTGCGGCATTCCGCCACGATCCGGCAGTGGCGGTCGCCGCAGCCCCTGGCTTCCACCATGTGGTATTCAATGTGGGGTCCTTCCGGCCGAAGCTTGGCGGCATGGTCGGCACAGGCCTGCAGAGACTGGGTGGTCGAACGGCAGAGCTCGGAGCCCACCAGATCCCAGTAACAGATGTCCAGTTCCTTCTCCGCCCGGTAGGTGCCGAAGTCATTGACCCGGCCGCACATCAGAAGATCCTCGTCGCCGGCATCGCCGATGAGGCCGCCCACGAAATTGCCCCTCATGAAAGGGTGCATGTGGAGTTCATCCGCATTCATCTCCGGATAACCGGGGATCATCTGGTAGACATAGCTCAGACGGTTGTAGGCATTGGTACACATGGCTTTGCTCCGCTCCACATAATCCGGGACCAGCATGCGGAATGCCTGCATGATCGCCGCGCTCACCACATTGGTATAGCGCTGGACATAATGGGCGGCATCGTGATAAGAGATCATCTTGTCCCAGGGCGATTTCACAGGATAAAGACCGGAGCCGACCTCCTTGGGTATGCGCGGATCAATTTTTTTACTCATAAAAATCCCTCTCCTTTCCTACGCCTGCATGGATTTCATGCAGAAGAACAACTTCTCTAACGTTTATGGTATAGTAGAGGGATATATTTGTAAATACTGCAATATATAGGAAAAATAATGAGAAAAAATGACAATAATGCCAAAAAGAATGAAAATATACCTGGCAATTAAAACTTCTGGAAGAGCCTGTAGAGATAGATGCAGTATCTCAGATACATGCGGCTTTCCGGAGAGTCTAGATCCACAAAGCGGCTGATCCTGCTCAGGCGGTTCTGCAGGGTAGTCCTGTGGATAAAAAGCTCGCGGGCAGTCCTGGAGGCATTCATCTCGTGGTCCAGATAAACCTCCAGGGTCCTCCAGTAATCGGCTCCCTCCCCGGATTCCCGCAAGAGTCTTGCCAGGCCGCGGGGCATCATGAGCTCAGGGCTCAGCTCCCCGACACTGTTTTTCAGAGCATAGACAAGGGCATGATCCTGAAAATAGAAGACCTTTTCCTCTGTTTCCATACTTTCTCCGAAAGGATTTGCTACCGTGAGAACATCAGGGAGGATGATTTTCAAAAAAATTCTCATCATAAATTATCATAAAATTATTCCTGTTTTCCATAAGAAATCTTTTCTTGATTCTAACATAGAATATATGAAGAGACAAGAAAAAAATAAATACAAAATTATCTAGAAGTAGTGTTCAAAAACAAAAAAGTATGTTATAATTTTAACCAGAAGAAAAGAATCACGACACATTAATAAGGGAATCAGGTGAAAGGGGACTTGAGTTATGAAGAAGACATTGAGAAGACACCTTTTGTTTGGCAGTGCCGCGATTTTTAGTGTTTTTCTTGCGGCGGGCTGCGGAAAAAAGGCAACGCCCGGCGAGCAGGCTGTCAAAGAGATGACTTCCGCCATGGAAGAGGTAACCTCGGTACGAATGAGCCTTGCAGTGGATTGGACTCCCGTGGGAGAATCCTCCATTGCGATGAAAACGGATATTGAACAGATGAAGGAGCCGATGGATTCCCATACGGTGCTGACCGTCACCCAGGGAAGGGGTTCCACGTCCCAGGAGCTCTATGTGATCAGGCAGAAGGAGGATCTGGCTTACTCTTATATAAAGGAGAAAGATGCCTGGTCCGTATATGAGCATAAGCCGGTGGAGGAGGATCTGGGAAGGAAGATACTCCTGACATCGGGGAGCGAATGGGAGCTTGGAGAAGAGACGGAGATCAACGGGATCCCCTGTATGGTGATCACAGGTGAGATCACCTCAAAAAATATGGTGGAGGTCATCAAGGCATCGGGACTCAGGGCCAGCGCCGTTGAGGCAAATGCCAAAGGGATCGTAACCCTCTATCAGGACAGCAGGACGAAGCTTCCCCTCTCGGTCACCATTGACTTCGGGATGCTGACAGATATGGAAAACTTTTTGATTAGCTGCGTCTACGACGGATTTAACGACCTGGATGCGATCGTCCTTCCGGAAGAGGCAAAAAAGGCAAAGCCCCTTTAAGAGCAAGCAGGGAGAGTACAAAGAAATAAAAAAATTTCCATAGAAATTTCACGCTGTGGACCAATAAAAAGAAATATGAAAGTTGAAAAAGAAATGATATTATTTCTAAAATAATAATGATATTGTTTTCAAAACAAAAAAGGGGAGACAGTCCGAAAACTGTCTCCTCTTTTTCGAAAATACAATAGGGGGTGTATAGTTACAATACCTTGTTATGGGTATTATAAGCAAGGGTCAAGCACCGATCACTTTAAGATTGATGCAGCGCTGTACTAGACAACGCCCTGGGAATGCATGGCGTCGGAGACCTTCTTGAAGGCGGCAATGTTGGCGCCGATCACGAAATTATCCTCCACGCCGTATTCCTTGGCGGCTGTGCTGATCTGTGCATAGATGTTGACCATGATCTCCTTCAGACGGGAGTCGGTCTTCTCGAAGGACCAGTATACCCGCTCACTGTTCTGGGTCATCTCCAGGGCGGAGGTGGTCACGCCGCCGGCGTTGGAAGCCTTGCCGGGAAGGAAGAGCATCTTGTTTTCCAGGATGAAATCGGTAGCCTCCTGGGTCACGGGCATGTTGGCGCCCTCGGCCACGGCAAAGCAGCCGTTGTCCTTCAGAGTCCTGATATCGTCGAGGGTCAGCTCGTTCTGCGTCGCGCAGGGCAGGGCGATATCACAGGGAATGGACCACACGCCTTTGCCCTCCGTATATTTCGCGGTGGGAACCGCGTCCACGTACTCCTTGATCCGGCCTCTGCGTTTTTCTTTGATCTCCTTGACCACATCCACCTGGATGCCCTTGGGGTCATAGACGTATCCGTTGGAATCGCTCATGGCGACAACCTTTGCGCCGAAATGCTGTGCCCGCTCCACCGCATAGGTGGCCACGTTTCCGGAACCGGACACGACGACCGTCTTGCCGCTCATGGTCATGTCGTGATCCCTGAGCATTTCCTCGGTGATGTAGATCAGGCCGTAGCCGGTGGCCTCCGTCCGGACAAGGGAACCGCCGAAGGTCAGGCCTTTTCCGGTAAGTACGCCCTCGTAACGGCCGGTCAGCCTCTTGAACTGGCCGTAGAGGTAACCGACCTCCCGTCCGCCGACGCCGATGTCTCCGGCGGGAACGTCGATGTTGGCGCCGATATGGCGGTAGAGCTCGCTCATGAAGCTCTGGCAGAAGGCCATGACTTCACGGTCGGATTTGCCCTTGGGGTCGAAGTCGGAGCCGCCCTTGCCGCCGCCGATGGGAAGGCCGGTCAGGGCGTTTTTGAAGATCTGTTCGAAGCCGAGGAACTTCACGATACCCTGATTTACAGAAGGGTGGAAACGAAGGCCGCCCTTATAAGGTCCGATGGCGCTGGAAAACTGCACCCGGTAACCGCGGTTTACTTTCACATGGCCTTTGTCGTTGATCCAGGGAACCCGGAAGGAGATCACCCGGTCGGGCTCTGTCAGGCGCTCCAGGATGGCATCTCTGCGGTACATGTCCTCGTCCCTGTCGATCACGGGGCGGAGGGAATCAAGCACCTCCCGTACGGCCTGGTGGAATTCCGGCTCGCCGGGGTTTTTGTTGACGGCTCTCTGGATCATCTCATCTACATAGGACATAATAAAAATTCCTTTCTAACTGTTTTTTTCACAACGTAAGAATACGTAAAAATGGAGCCAAAAGAAGCAGGTCGAACCTGCTGCGTTTGACTCCATTGTCATGGTCAATACTATAGCACGTTAAAAAGGGAAAGTCAAGAAAAAATATAAAGTTTTTTACATTCTGTTAAATTCGCCGATGAAATCCCGGGAGAACCAGGAGGTGATTTGTTCAAAGTCGTCAGTCTGGCCGAGGATCCACATCAGTTTGGCGATAATGGCCTCCGTGGTCATGTTTCCGGCGGAGAGGACGCCGGCCTTGGCAGCGTCGACGCCCACATCATAGACGCTTAAGTCGCAGCCGTCATAGACACACTGGGTCGTGACCACCACGGGCACCTTCTGGGAGATGAGCCTGTGGATGGAGGGCAGGAGGTTCCGGCGCAGGTTGGGGATTCCGCCCAGGCCGAAGGCCTCGATGACGACAGCCCGGTAGCCGAGTTTCCCGGCGGCTTCGATGAGCTCCGGCCTGGTACCGGGGGTCAGCCGGACCAGGAGCACGCTGGCGTCGTAGTTGGCGTTTAAGGTCAGCGGTTTCATGAGGGCCGGCGCCTTCGGCTCTTCGTAAAGAGAGACGATCCCGTCTTCGGCAATCTCCCCCGCCGGCTTACGGTTGATGCTCTCAAAGGCGTGGAAATTGCGGGAACAGGTCTTTTTGGCACTGATGCCGGGAATGATGCTCCCGTCGAAGACAATGTAGACACCGTAGAGCCTTCCGTCCACGACGGTGCGGAAGGCATTGAGGATATTCCGCTTGCCGTCGGTGTTTTCGTCCTCGATGGGAAGCTGGGAGCCGGTGAGGATCACCGGTTTGTTGAGGTTCTGGAGCATGAAGGAGAGGGCGGCCGCCGAGTAGGCCATGGTGTCGGTCCCGTGGGTGATCACGACGCCGTCATAGATGGAGAGGGCGGTGAAGACCGCGCTCGACATGGCGGCCCATTCTTCCGGCTGCATGTTGCTGCTGTCCAGATTTAAGAGCTCCGTGTAACGGATCTCACAGAGGCCTTCCAGCTCCGGAATGAGCCGGACCATGTCCGCTCCGCTCACGGTGGGGGTGAGGCCGTTTTCCGTAGGCGTGGAGGCAATGGTGCCCCCGGTGGAGATCAAAAGGATTTTCTTCAAAATGGCTTCCTCCCTATAATGTCAAGTGATTTTCCTTAAAAAATCAAGGAATTTTAAGTTTC
>CAMSZT010000042.1 GCA_947066815.1 uncultured Lachnotalea sp. | reverse complement strand
CAAAAAACTGGCGGAGCAGTTATCATTTTGTCATTAGGATCATACTCTGTGATTGCAGAAGGGAAAAAAATCATTGAAACGAGGATATTGGTATCCAACATAATCCTCAAAAGCTAATACCCCCTTACCTCGCTGCGTATTTCTTTCATATATTCCTGCATATCATCCTCTGTATCAAATCCGGCTTCTTTTGCAGAATTTTCAAAATCTTTGGAAATCCTGTTAAAAGCAATAAGCGCAGAGTTTTATATGACAATCATCTGAAATCCCTCCCCTGATAAATGCCCCGTTCCTCCATATCTCTGTGGAGCCGGTTGTACACCCGCTTCTTGTCTCCGCTCCAGAGGGGGGCGAGGAGCAGCCGCTTCGGCCCGTCCCCGGTGATCCGGTGCACCACCGTCTCCGGCCGGAGTCTCATGAGGGCCGCAAACAAAAGCTCTTCGTATTCCTCAAACGAGAGAGCCCGTACCTTCCCCTCCCGGTAAAGCCCCGCCAGGTCGGTTCCCTCCAAAATGTGCAGAAGCTGCAGCTTGATGCCCTCAACCTTCTGTTCATTGAGGTAGTCGACGGTCTGTAAGACCTCTTCCCTCCCCTCCCCCGGAAGCCCCAGGATCACGTGGGCGATGACCGGGATGCCGGCCAGAAAGAGCTTTTTCCTTGCCTCCGTGAAGCAGGAAAGCGGGTATCCCCGGCGGATGAAGGCCGCCGTCTCCGGGATGGCCGTCTGCAGTCCCAGCTCGATCCACACCGGTTTCCTGCGGCTTAACCTGGACAGAAGGGAGACCGTCTCCTCCGGCAGGCAGTCCGGCCTGGTGGCGATGGAGAGCGCCTCCACCTCCCTATCCTCCATGGCCTCCAAAAACATGGCCTCCAGTTTTGATACCGACCCGTAGGTTCCCGTGTAGGCCTGAAAATAGGCCACGCAGCCATAGGGCATCCGCTTCGGGAGCTTTCCGGCCACCAGGGCCTTCGCCTCCGCAAGCTGCTCCGTGACGGAACGCCCCCTACCCGCCGCAAAGTCCCCGGAGCCGCCCTCGCTGCAGAAAATACAGCCGCCCCCTCCGAAGCCCCCCTCCCTGTTGGGGCATCCGAGCCCGCCGTTCAGAGACAACCGGTACAGCTTCTTCCCGAACTGCCGTTTCATCTCCCCGTCGAAATCCCGGTAGGGCTTCATAGGGCAAGCAGGAGCTCCCTTAGCTCCGCAACCGTAGAGACCAGCCGGTCCGCCCCGGCGGCAGAGAGCTCCTCATGGCCGCCGTAGCCGTAGAGGACGCCGACGCAGGGAATTCCCGCCTCCCTGGCCCCGATCACGTCATACTTCCGGTCGCCCACCATCCAGACAAGTTCTTCTCTTCCTCCCACAACGGGCTTTTCCTGTGCCTCTTCCACGTCAAACCGGCGCAGGGCTTCCCTGATCACGTCCCCCTTCCTCACCCGCTCCCCGGAGAGCTCGCTTCCCACAATCTGTTCAAAATAGGAGTCAATGTGAAAATGCTCGAGGATCGGCACGGCAAAGACCTCCGGCTTGGACGTGGCCACCCCCAACCGCCTTCCGGAATTCCGAAGCGCTTTTAACATGTCCTCGATCCCCTCGTAGATCTCATTTTCAAACATGCCCTTCTCGCCAAACCGCTCCCGGTACTTCTCAACGGCGAGCTCCGCCCGCTCCTTCGTAAAGCCGTACTCGCCCATGAACATGTCCATGAGGGGCGGCCCGATGAAGGGCGTCAGCTTCCTTCTGTCCGGCTCGTGATACCCTGCGGCCTCCATTCCGTACTGGACGCAGCGGGTGATCCCCTCCCAGGGATCGGTCAAGGTTCCGTCCAGGTCAAAAAGAACGATATCAGCCATCTTTTCTGCTCCTTCCTAATAAAACATTCAATAGGTAATTGCGAAACGGAAAATTACGGGAGGATTCTGGCAATATGTCCGTCCAAAGCCTGCAGCGCCAAGAGGCTCCGACAGACTGTTGTGTTTCACAATTACCTGAACGATTCACGACTCCGCCGCCACCAGCTTTTTCGCCTTCCACTTCCCGCTTGCGTAGCGGGTTCCCGAGATCAGGATCCCGGCGCCCCAGCCGATGGGGATGGACCACCAGATCCCGGCGGGCCCCATGGCCGTCGCGGAGAGGACGTGGGCAAAGATCAGCCGCAGGCCGAAATTGGTGAAGGTGGCCGCCATGAAGACCTTCATGTCCCCCGCCCCCCGGAGCACTCCGTTGAACACGTTCATGGTGCCCATCAGCACGTAGAAGGCAGACACCACGTAGATATATTCGATCCCGTAGCGGATCGCCTCCACGCTCTCCTTGCTGTCCATGAAAGCGTTCAGGAAATTCTCCCCGAAGAAAAACAGCACGGCCGTCAGGGAGAGGGAGATCCCCGCCGAGATGATCAGGCCGGAAATGAGCCCGGCCTTCACCCGCTCCGTCTTCCTGGCCCCCATGTTCTGGGCCGTGAAGGTGGAGACCGAATTCCCCACCTGGACCATGGGGCCGATGGCGATGGTGTCGATCTTCGTCGCCGCCGTGTACCCGGCGATCACCACGGAGCCGTAGCTGTTGACCAGTCCCTGGACGAAGACCAGCCCCAGGGAGACGATGGACTGCTGGATGGTGGTGGGGACGGCCAGACGGAACATCCGGGCAAGGAGCCGCCCGTCAAAAAGCTTCGGCCTCTCCGCAGTCTCGATGCGCCTGAAATGCCGCATCAGAACGAAGAAAGACAGGACGGCGGAGATCCCCTGGGCGATGAGGGTGGCCCAGGCCACGCCCGGCACTCCCATATGTAAACGGATCACGAAATACAGGTCCAGCGCCACGTTGAGCAGGGAGGACAGGGTCAGGAACACCAGTGGGAACCGGGACTCTCCCAGGGCGTTGAACACCGAGTTCAGGATATTGTACATGAACAGGAAAATAAGCCCCATGTAGTAAATCTGCAGATAGGCGGCCGCATCCTCGAAAATGTTTTCCGGCACGGAAAGCCAGGTGAGGATCAGCCTGTGGGCCGCCAGGCCAAAGAGGGACAGTCCGGCTCCCAGGACGAACATGGCGATCAGCGACGTGGAGATGGCCGACTTCATGGTTTCCGTGTGCTTCGCCCCGAAAAGCTGGGAGATCACCACGGAACATCCGATCCCCATGCCCACGGCCACGGCGATAAAAAGAAAGGTGATCGAGGTGGTGGTCCCCACGGCGGCCAGGGCGTCCTCGCCCACGAAATTCCCCACCACCATGGAATCCACCACGTTGTAAAGCTGTTGGAACAGATTGCCCACCACCATGGGCATCGCAAATTTAAAAAGCGTGGGAAAAGGCTTTCCCACCGTCATGTCCCTTGCCATGGCAATTCCCCCTTTCCTTTAAAAATAGCATATTTTCCCCTCTTTCACAAGAAGAATTGTATAAGAAGAGGTTGCGGCAAAATTTGTATTGTGTTATGCTTGTCATTGTCGCCAAAAACAGGAACCTTTGACCAAAGAAATGGAGTGATTCGTATGACAGAAGAAAAAATGACAGCCCAGAAGGAAAACAAAATGGGAATCATGCCCATTAACAAACTGTTAGTCAGCATGTCCCTTCCCATCATGATTTCCATGCTGGTCCAGGCCATGTACAACGTGGTGGACAGCGTGTTCGTCGGACGGGTTTCCGAGCATGCCCTCACGGCCGTTTCCATGGCCTTTCCCGTCCAGAGCCTGATGATCGCCCTGGGAAGCGGCACCGCCGTCGGCATCAACGCCTACCTCTCCAGGAGTCTGGGAGAGAAAAATTTCGAGCAGGCCAATGCCGCCGCCTTGAACGGCATCTTCCTGGCCTTCCTCTCCTACGTGGCCTTCGCTCTCTTCGGCCTCTTCGGAAGCCATTTATATTTCGCCAGCCAGATCGACATCCCGGAGATCGTGGACTACGGCACGGATTATCTGAGCATCTGTACCATCACCTCCATCGGGATCTTCATGCAGCTGATCCTGGAGCGGATCCTCCAGTCCACCGGGAAGACCCTGTACACCATGATCACTCAGGGGACCGGAGCCATCATCAACATCATCTTCGACCCGATCCTGATCTTCGGCTATTTCGGCCTCCCCCGCATGGAGGTGGCAGGGGCCGCCATCGCCACCGTGGCCGGGCAGTGCGTCGCCGCCGTCATGGCCCTGATCTTCAATCTGAAGAAAAACAAGGAACTGCAGTTTCGTTTCCGAGGATTCCGTCCCAGCCTCTACGTGATCGGCCAGATCTACAAGGTGGGCATCCCTTCCATTATCATGCAGTCCATCGTGTCGGTCATGACCTTTCTGCTCAACAAGATCCTGCTGATGTTTTCCTCCACGGCCGTCTCCGTGCTGGGCGTGTACTTCAAGCTCCAGAGCTTCATCTTCATGCCGGTCTTCGGCCTGAACAACGGCATGATCCCCATCGTCGCCTACAACTACGGCGCAAAGAAGCGGAAACGGATCATCGCCACCATCAAGCTGAGCGTGGCCATCGCCGTGGGCATCATGCTGGTGGGCCTTGCGATTTTCCAGATCATGCCGGCCACCCTGATCCGCATGTTCAACGACTCGCCGGACATGATCGCCATCGGCGTCCCGGCCCTTAGGATCATCAGCATCAGTTTCATCTTCGCCGGAGCCGGCATCATCAGCTCCTCCGTGTTCCAGGCCCTCGGCAACGGCCTTTACAGCCTGATCATGTCGGTGGTCCGCCAGATCGTGTTCATCGTCCCCGTGGCCTACCTGTTTGCCGTCACCCTGGGGCTCGACGCCGTCTGGTTCTCCTTCCCCATCGCGGAGATCTCCTCCATCCTGCTGGCGGTATTCTTCTTGAAGAAGACCTACGACAGGCAGCTTAAGAGCCTGCCGGAGTAAGGGGAGCTTGGGTTCATTTTTTCAAACTTGTACATACTGTGCATTGATAAATCGCATTATTTCTGTTATACTGTATGTACGAAAGGAGCTGATTGCATGGCAACAACAAGTATCACGATACGTATGGATGAAAACTTAAAAAAACAGGCGGAGATTCTTTTCGACGATATGGGATTGAATATGACCACTGCCATCACCATGTTTACAAAAGCCGTCGTGCGTCAAAATAAAATACCGTTTGAAATCTCAGCAGATCCATTCTACAGTGAAGAAAACCAACGTCACTTGCGTAAAGCGATTGCCGACCTTGAAGCAGGACGGGGAGAAGCGCACGAATTGATCGAGGTTGACGAATGAATAAGATCTGGCAGGACGAAGCGTGGGAAGATTATCTTTACTGGCAAATGCAAGATCGGAAAACCTTGAAACGTATTAACCTGCTTTTACAGGATATCGACCGAAACGGTTATAAAGGCCTTGGCAAACCAGAACCCTTAAAGGGCAATCTTTCCGGATGGTGGAGCCGCCGGATCGACAGCAACAATCGCCTGATCTATCGGGTCGCCGACGGACAGATTGAGATTGCACAATGCCGTTCCCACTATCATGAAAAATAAATCTGGTCATAAAAAAGCCGCCGGTACCAAAAATTTGCTGGCTCACGCCCCAAATTTTAAATACCGGCGGCTTTTTACAGCTCAGTTTTCACCCACTACCGGCGCCGGATGGAATCTCTCCTCACTCCCCCCAGGGAATGTTCGGGTGCTCAATCCCCTTGTCCCGGAGCATCAGGTTCTCCACAGCCTCGGAGGCTTTCATCCCCTCGAAGAGCACCTTGTTAATCTCCTTGGTGATGGGCATCTCCACCTCGTACTTGTCGGCCAGGGCGGCGGCAGCCTTGGCGGAGTACACGCCCTCCACCACCATCCGGACCTCCTTCATGGCTTCCTCCATGGTCTTTCCCTGGCCCATGAGGATCCCGGCCCGGCGGTTGCGGCTGTGCATGCTGGCGCAGGTCACGATCAGATCCCCGACACCGCTAAGGCCGTACATGGTCTCCATGCGGGCGCCCATCTTGAGGGCCAGCCTGGTGATCTCCGCCATGCCCCTGGTGATGAGGGCCGCCTTGGTGTTGTCCCCGTAGCCCAGCCCGTCGGCCACGCCGGCCGCCAGGGCGATCACGTTCTTTAGGGAGCCGCCCAGCTCGATGCCCATGATGTCGGGGCTTGTGTAGACCCGGAACACGCTGCACATAAAAATATTCTGGATATATTCCGCAGTTTTTCTGTCCCTCGCTCCCACGACGCAGGTGGTCGGGATTCCCCGGCCCACCTCCTCCGCATGGCTGGGACCGGAGAGCACCGCCACGTTGGCCTGGGGGATCTCCTCCTCGATCTGCTCCGAGAGGGTCATCAGGGTTTCCTCCTCGATGCCCTTGGCCACGTTGACGATGATCTGCCCCTCTGCCACGAAGGGCTTCATCCGCCTCGCCGTCTGTCTGGTAAACACCGAGGGCACCGAGAGGACCATGAGCTCCGCACCTTTTACGCAGGCCTCCAGATCCCCGGTGATCTCCATGTCCGCCGGAATGGGAACCCCCGGCAGGTTCTTATGCTCCCGCTCCTTCCGGAGCATCTCCACCTCGTCGTGAATGGCGGACCAGACCTTCACGGTGTGTCCTTTTTTGTAAAGCAGCAGAGAGAGGGCCATGCCCCAGGTCCCGGAACCGATAATACTGATATTTGCCATGATATCCTCCTTATTTCTTTGAACCGAATTTATTCTCCGTGCCGTTTATAAGCCTCCCTATGTTGGCCCTGTGCTTCCAGTAGGCCAGGGCCGCAAACACGAATATCACCACGTAGGATTCCGTCAGATAATCCCCGGAAAGGGGCAGAAGGCCCGCAAGACCTAAGCCCAGCCACATTCCCAGGAAAATGGTCACCACCAGAAGGGAGCCGATGGAGACGATCCTGGTGGCCGCCACGCTGATGATGAAGGCCGCCAGGCAGACCAGGGTAATCCGCCAGTCCATGGTGATGATCACGCCGGAGGTGGCCGCAATGCCCTTGCCGCCCTTAAACTTCAGGTAAAAAGGGTAATTGTGCCCCAGAACCACGCCGAAGCCCCCGTAGAGCACCAGGAGCGGCGCCATCTCCGGCATGGTCCTGCCGTAGAGATAACGGACCAGGAGGCAGAGGATCACCGCTTTCAGGAAATCCCCCAAAAACACGATGGCCCCGGCCTTCTTTCCCAGCACCCTGAGGGCGTTGGTGGTTCCCGAGTTGCCGCTCCCGTACTGCCTGATGTCCTTGTGAATGACCTTTCCGTACAGATAACCGGTCTGAATGAGCCCAAAGGCATAGCCGGCCGCAAGACAGATGATTCGTTCCATGATATTACTCTTTCTCCTTCCTCTCCCTGGTGATGAACCGGAGAGACGTGCCGCCGAAGCCGAAAGCGTCACGGATCCTGTTTTCCAGATACCTGGTGTAAGAAAAATGCATCAGCTCCTTGTCGTTGACAAAGAGGACAAAGGTGGGCGGCTTCACCGCCACCTGGGTCATGTAAAAGATCTTTAGGCGGCGGCCCCGGTCCGAGGGCGGCTGCTGCAGGGCCACGGCCTCCATCAGGATCTCATTTAACACCCCCGTGGCGATCCGCAGGTTCTGGTTCTCAATGACCACGTCGATATGGTCAAAGAGCTTGGGAAGCCGCTGTCCCGAGAGGGCGGAAATATAGAGAATGTCCGCATAGGGCATAAAGGACAGGATCTCCCGGATCTTCGCCGAAAACTTATTGACCGTGGAATTGTCCTTCTCGACGGCGTCCCACTTGTTGACGGCGATGATCATGCCCTTTCCCCGCTCGTGGGCGATGCCGGCGATCTTGGCGTCCTGCTCCGTGACCCCTTCCGTGGCATCGATGACCAGCACCACCACGTCGGCCCGCTCCACGGCCGTCACCGTGCGGATGATGCTGTAACGCTCCAGCTCCTCCTTGACCTTGCTCTTTCTCCTGAGCCCCGCCGTGTCGATGAATACGTACTCCCTTCCGTTCCGTTTGATCACCGTGTCAATAGCGTCCCTGGTGGTCCCGGCGATGTCCGACACGATCACCCGGTTCTCCCCCAGGAGCCTGTTGACGATGGAGGACTTCCCCACGTTGGGCTTGCCCACGATGGCGACCCTGGGCCTCTCGTCTTCCTCCTCCGCCCCCGTCCCTGCGGGAAAATGGCGGACCACCTCGTCCAGAAGCTCCCCGATCCCCAGCCTTCCGGCGGCCGAGACCGGGACCGGATCCCCGATCCCCAGGTTATAAAACTCATAGACGTCCGCCTGAAACTTTTCAAAACTGTCCACCTTGTTGACGGCGAGCACCACCGGCTTGGCCGAACGCCTGAGCATGTCCGCCACCTTGGCATCCGCATCCTGGAGTCCCTGCCTCACGTCCGTGATGAACACGATCACGTCCGCCGTGTCGATGGCGATCTGGGCCTGCTCCCGCATCTGGGACAGGATAATGTCTTTGGTGTCCGGCTCGATCCCGCCCGTATCGATCAGGGTAAAATTGTAATTCAGCCAGGTACAGTCCGCATAGATCCGGTCCCTGGTCACGCCCGGCGTATCCTTCACAATGGAGATCTTCCCCCCCGCCAGCGCATTGAAAAGCGTCGATTTTCCTACATTTGGGCGGCCCACAATGGCCACGATCGGTTTACTCATCCATTCACTCCTTCATAGGGCCGGCATCTGCTTCTGCTGTCTCTTTCTTTTCCGCTCCCCGGCCCGCCGGACTCTCCAGTTCCCCTCAAGGAATCCACAAAGTCCCATCCGCTTGATTTTACAACATCTATCTTCGTTTGTAAAATAGTTTCTGCTTCTTTTAAAGAAATATCGTCCAAAAAGACCGATTCCCCGCTCTTAAACATGTTGACGGGAAGGAGCAGCCGCTCCCCCAGGTCCTTCCCCTTAAGCTCCCCGATCAAGTCCTGCCCCGTGATCAGGCCGGACACGGTGATCCGCTCCCCGAAAAACCGGTTCTTCACGGCGTAGACCGACACCGAAAGGCCGGGAGTCCGCACACACACTTTCTCTGCCAGCCCCCGGATAAAAGGCGCCGCCAGCTCCCCCGTTGCAATGGAAACTCTCCTGGGAGGAACCTTCTCCAGCCCTTCCTCCGAAAGGATCTCATTGGAAAGCGTTCTATTGGAGAATTCCTCGCCCGAGAGCGCCTCAAGGACCTCCGTCTCCAGAAGTCTCAGCATCCCCACGCCGTTTTCCAGCTGGAGATAGCCGTCATACCGCTCCTCCTCCGGGAGGGGCCGCCCCGCCATCAGATAAAACTCGTCGCTGGCATGGACAAAATGGCAGCCGGACTCCTTCCAAAACCGCCTCTGCCACCGCTCGATGCGGTCGATGGCATCCCCCATGTCCGCCTTTGACAAAGGTTCCAGAGGGAAAAGCCCCTCCCGGTACTTGGTAAGTCCCACCGGTACCACGGAGACGCTCCGCATGTGGGGCAGGAACCGCCCCAGGGCCCCGATGGTTCGCTCCAGCTCATCTCCGTCGTTGATTCCCTTGCAGAGCACGATCTGTCCGTTCATCTCCACCCCTGCCCCGTAAAGCCGGTCCAGCTTCCCAAGGGCTTCCCCGGCAAACCGGTTGTGGAGCATCCTGCACCTGAGAGCCGGATCCATGGTGTGGACCGACACGTTGATGGGTGCCAGATGGTAGGCGATGATCCGGTCGATGTCGTGGTCGCTCATATTGGTCAGGGTAATATAATTGCCCTGCAAAAAAGAGAGACGGCTGTCATCATCCTTAAAATACAGGGTCTTTCGCATGCCGGGCGGCATCTGGTCAATGAAGCAGAACACGCACTTGTTCCGGCAGGAACGGTACTCGTCCATAAGGCCGTTCTCAAAGGTGACGCCAAGGTCCTCGTCCTCCTCCTTCTCCACCTCCAAAAGCCATTCCTCCCCGTCCGCCTTTTGCACCAGAAGCTCCACGTAGGTTTCTTCCATATAATATTGGTAATCAAAAATGTCCTCGATCCTGTGCCCGTCAATCTCCAGGAGCACGTCCCCGGCAGAAAGCTCCAGCTCCTCCGCCAGAGACCCGGCCGGCACACAGGTGATCACGTGTCCCTCTTTTTTCATGACTTTCTTCATAAAAACCCCGTTTCCCGCCGGAAGCTCCCGGCGCGTCTCCTATCATACCAGCATTTCCATTCTTTGTAAAGATTCGTAGCCTCCTATGTCTGGCTGCCCCTGTCGACGACGATCCCGGCTGTGTCCGGGACCCGGGGCGGTATCCGTTTTTAGGGGTCTGCGGACGGTCATCTCAGCCGCTGCCACTTTGATACCATTACATCGTCCAGCATATAGACCGTTCCATTTTCCGCCTCCAGCAGGTAGGTCTCTTCTTTGTAGGCCGAAGTACGCTGTGGATTATAAAAGATCAGCAGGGGACTGCCTTCATAGTCGTGGACCCGGAAATCCATATCCGCAAAATACTTCTCATTTCCCATGGCCCTGTAGGAAAAATCTGCCAGGCTCCCATCCCGCTCATATTCTTTTCCCCACCTTTCTTCCATGTGCCTGATCTTTTCTTCATCCAGTACCGACGCGATCAATTTGACATAGCTTTCATTGATGTAATGGTCGTAGTTCCAGTCAGCCCAGCCTCCCCTGTCCTCCACATCCGCCTCCTTGTCCAGCGCCATATAGGTCCGCTCCAGATCTGTTTCCAGCGTCATGATCGTTTTTTTTCTGAAACTGATCTTCCGTTCCATGGCCTCGTCATCAAAGTCCGGCGTATACCATGTATTCGGCCGGATGTATTCCACAAACTGGTAATCCCCGTACCAGTCGCTCTCCTCCTCCCATATTTCCGTGAATTCAGAGACCGTCGGCTCCATGGCCTTCGACTCATACCGTGTATCCGGGTCGTCCGGCTCTTCTGGCTTCTCCGATTTGGAAAAAGCCGTTTCCTCCGCCTGCCCCGTCTTTTTTTCCTCTTCAGCAGAAACTGCGGTATCCTCTGGGCCGGAGCTTTCCGCCGCTATTGTTTGATTACGATTTCCACAGGCAGAAACAATTGAAATACTTACAAAAATGCCCACTCCAAAAAGACGATACAGTTTCATCATGCTCCTCCAAGCTATTTTATTATTCATCCTTCTATTTCAGTTTCAACATCTGATATTATCAGCCCCGGGTCATCACCATATAACTCCGGCGCTTTAGATTTTTGACTTTCTTTCATTTCCATTATTTCAGCAAAATCCTCAAATTGTTCATCTGAAATGGTATTCACCCCAACCATATTACTAATTAGTATTTCGACAAATGATAATTCAATAATGGCCGTATCCCCTTCCACATCTTCTAATGGCACTGGCATACTTTCATAATACGAAATCAATTCGTAAAATCCATCTTGCCTTTTTTGCAACTTTAATAGTACTTTCCCACAAAAAATCAAAAAGAAACAGCTATTTCACCTTTCTCAAATAGTTTACAGCTTATCTGATTTAACTTCCCTCTGTGTCTCTTTTTGTACTTGCGAAATACCGCAGGAAATGTTATAAATTGTATATAAAGTACCTTCAATTGACACGAGCACATTCGGAGGATCCTCATGTCCAACAATTACGCATTCAACAACACCATTCCTGTGGCACCCCTAAAGATCTGCGCCCTGGAAAGCTGCAGGGATTTCGCAAAAAAAGTGAACAAGCACATCGTCCGGTTCCGGAAAAACGATACGGAAGAGCTGCTCCGCCGCCAGGCCAGCCTGGAATACCGGGGCTACGACTGCGATTCCTATCTGTTAGACGCATCCTGTCCCCGCTTCGGCACCGGGGAGGGCAAAGGCGTCATCCACGAATCCGTCCGCGGGACCGACCTGTTCCTCATGGTCGACGTGGTCAATTACAGCCTGACCTACACTGTCTGCGGACACCAGAACTTCATGTCTCCCGACGATCATTATCAGGATCTCAAGCGGATCATCGGCGCCTCTGTGGCCAACGCCCACCGGGTCAACGTGATCATGCCTTTTCTCTACGAAGGACGCCAGCACAAGCGCAGCAAGCGGGAATCTTTGGACTGCGCCTACGCGCTGGAGGAGCTCTCCAACATGGGCGTCTCCAACATCGTAACCTTTGACGCCCACGACCCGAGAGTCCAGAACGCCATCCCCCTCCACGGCTTCGACAACTTCATGCCGCCCTACCAGTTCATCAAGGCGATCTTCAAAAAGGACCATGACCTCGTCATCGACAAGGACCATCTGATGATCATCAGCCCCGACGAGGGCGCCATGGGCCGGGCCGTCTATTTCGCCAACAACCTGGGAGTCAACATGGGCATGTTCTACAAGCGCCGCGACTACTCCACCGTGGTGAACGGCCGCAACCCCATCGTGGCCCATGAGTTCCTGGGGGCGGATGTGGACGGAAAGACGGTGATCATCATCGACGACATGATCTCCTCCGGCGAGAGCATGCTGGACACGGCCAGGGAATTAAAGGAACGCCGGGCGAGCAAAGTCATCATCTGCTGCACCTTCGGCCTTTTCACCGACGGCTTCGAAAAATTTGACGAATTCCACCGGCGGGGATATTTTGATTACGTGGTGACCACCAATCTGAACTACCGCCCGGACGAGCTTCTGACCAGGGACTGGTATCTGGAGGCCGACATGTCCAAGTTCACGGCCGCCATCATCAACACCATCAACCACGACCACTCCCTGAACAGCATCATCGATCCCACGGAAAAGATCCAGAAGCTGGTGGCCAAATACAACAAAAAGCGGGAAAATGAGTTCCGGCAGCTGGAGCTCAACTTCGATCAATAACATTGGAATGTTCCGGCAAAGCGCGCCGATGCCCCAGGGGCAGGCTCCTCGATACCCAGAGGGCGGGCTCCGCTGCGGCGCGTCTTGCCGGATCTACTCCCACGATTCGCCCCGCCGTGAGATCCTCTGCACCTTTTCCCGGTAAGGCTCCGACACGGGATCCAGGATCAACCGGTCGATCGCGGAAAAATCCCCCCAGAAATGCATGGGGAAGGCCCGGTCCGTGTCGGTCACCCTCATAAAATAGTCAAATCCCCAGAAATACCGCTCCTCCTGCCTGGGATCCAGGGGCACAAAAGCCGCGTCGAAATGGCGGCCCTTCAGTTTTTCCATCTCGGCTTTGAACCGCCCGGTCATATCTTCATATTCGTCCTTTGTCTCCCCGATCCAGGTCCACCAGTTCAGATCCCCCGCGTGGTACAGACTCCTGCCCTCATATCCCAGTACAAAAGCCACGCCCTCGTCGGTGGAGGCGAGCGTCTCGATCTTTAGAGGCTGTCCGCCCACAGGAAACTCCAGGGTCTGATTCTTTCCCACATAGGTGATGCGCTCCGCTGCCCGGTCGGAAATCCCCATCCTCTTCCGGTAATTTTCACTCATGCGGATGTCCTTCGAGAGGAGAAACCACACTGCGGGGTATTCCTCCGCCAGCCGGAAGACGGCGCGGTCAAAATGGTCGTGGTGTTTATGGCTCGCGAAGACGACCAGCTCCTTCTCCCTCGGAAAAGCCGGAAGCTCCCCCTCAAAATAGTCAAAGAGGAACACGGCGCGGTCAAGTTCCACAGAAAAACAGCTGTGATGGATGTATGTAATCTTCATAAAAGTTTCCCCCTCTGCCAATACCCGCAGGCAGGTCCGGCAGAGGATCCCCCCCCCCGCCGGATGCCCGCGCGGTTCATGCATATTTTTTCTTCAGATATTCCAGATAATACTTCGGATCCAGGCTTTCTCCCGTCACCTCGCAGAGCAGCTCCTCCATGCCTTTGGAAGCCCCGTACCGGTGGATGTGCTCCCGCAGATAGCCCGAGATCCGGTCCAGGTCGCCTGCCAGGAGCAGCTTCTCCAGATCTATCTCCCGGTTCATGTGAACGTAGAGCTGAGCCGCCATGGCATTGCCCAGGGCGTAGGAGGGAAAATACCCGAATTCCCCCATGGCCCAGTGGACGTCCTGGAGGACCCCCTCGGCGGCCGTCTTCGGGATGACGCCCAGATACTCCTCATAGAGGCGCTTCCACTCCTTTTCCAGATCCCGGACGGAAAGCTCCCCTCCCACCAGCCTTTTCTCCAGCTCATAGCGGACGATGATGTGGAGGCAGTAGGTCAGCTCGTCGGATTCCGTGCGGACGAGCCCCGGCTGCGAACGGTTGATGGCCTTAAGGAAGGCATCCAGGGAGATCTTTTCCAGCTGCTCCGGAAAGGTTTTCTGCAGTCTCCCGTAGATGGGCTCCCAGAATGCCCTGCTCCGTCCCAGCATATTTTCATAAAACCGGGACTGGGATTCGTGGACCCCGCAGGTACCGCCGGCGAGAAGGGTCTGGGTCACCTCCCCGTCGTTTCCCTGCTCGAAGATCCCGTGGCCCGCCTCGTGGATGGTGGAAAAAATGGCACTCTCCAGATTGTTCTTATAATAATGGGTGGTGATCCGCACATCGTCCCTGTGGAGGCTGGTGGTGAAGGGATGCTCACTCTCCGCGAGGACCCCCCTGGAAAACCGGAAGCCCAGGTAAGCGGCCAGCCATTTGTTCCAGTGTCTCTGCTTCTCCGTATCAAAGCTCTGAAAAAGGAACTCACAGGACACCGGCCGCTCTTTGTTCCTTTGGACCACCTCTTTTACCAGAGGAAGGATCCCCTGTTTCAGCTCCTCAAAAAAGGCATCCAGCTTTTCCTGGGTAAACCCCTCCTCATAATCCGAGAGGAACACATCGTAGGGAACCTGCCCCTCCTCCGCCCGGTAGGAGGCAAACCGTCTCTGCATATCCAGGATCTCCTCCAGCACCGGGGCGAAAGAGGCAAAATCATCCTGCTTCTTCGCCAGGCTCCACTTCTGCACGGAACCGGCCGTCAGCTCAGAAAAACGGCGGTACTCTTCCTTCGGAATGGAGAGCAGCTTTCTCCGCTCCTTTTCTGCCCGGCGCGCCAGGGCCCGCTCCAGAGGAGAACTGTCTTTTGCCGCCCGCATCTCCTCAAAGATCTTTTCCAGGCCGTCCTGTGCAAAAAGCTCCTGATAGGCGGCGGACAGGATCCCGTAGGCCTTGGCGGTCCGCTCCGAGGCCGCCTCCGGCGCAAGGGTCTCATTGTCCCAGTCAAACAGGGTGAGCGCCGTCCGCAGGGCGTTCTCCCGCTCCAGAAAGTCAGAAAATCCTTTCCGGATATCCGCAAGCTTTTCTTCCATATCTCCCTCCGCACCTCGTTCTTTCCATGCGCGGCCCTCTTCCCGCAGCGCATACATGAGTAAAGAGGACACTTTCGCATCCTCTCTTTTTATTGTATCCCGTTTTCCGTTAAATATTTCTGCCGGTCCAGAGGCTTTTTTTCTTCAGGTCCAGATATTCATGATACGCTTTTTCCATGATCTGCTTTTCATTTTGAAATTTTAACAGGTGGTAAGCCTCATAAAATTTGTAATATCCGGAATCCAGAAAATATTCCTCCCGCTGTGGTTTGCTGTAGTAGCTGTCGGCCATCATCAGATACCAGTGTACGTCCTTCTCCACCGTGTCCTGGGGAACGTGGAAGGAGTACTGACTTTTTCCGATGTATTTGACGATGGATGCCCGGACGCCGGTCTCCTCCCTCACCTCTCTGAGCGCCGTCTCCTCCCTGGACTCATCGTTCTCTACCGTTCCCTTGGGCAGCACCCAGCCCTCATATTTGTTTTTATAATTCTTATAGAGGACAAGGATCTTCCCCCGGAATATCACCACACCGCCGCAGCTTGTTGCCTCGATCATCGCAATTCCTCCTGGTCCTGGTGTGCAAGTCTATTGTTCCTAGTATACCCCATTTCCGAAAAGGACGCAATCACCTCGAAAAATATCCTTCAAAAATTTTTTTCGCCCCTTTGGTCGCCACAGAGCCGCCTGTGCCGCCGTTCTCATAGATGATGCTGACCACGATCTTCGGATCCTCCGCCGGGGCAAATCCCACAAACCAGGCGTGGCTGTCCTCCTTGTTGGAATTAAACTCCGCGGAACCGGTCTTTCCGGCCACCTGGTAAGAGTCCGACCGGAGGGAAGGGCTGGTGCCCTCGTTGACCACGGCCACCATAAAATTGGTTAGGGTCTCCGACTCCGCCACGGATAACAGCCTGCCCGCCGACTCCGGCATGAACTGCTTAACCACCTTCCCGTCGGCGCTCTCCACCCGCTCCACAAGATAAGGGGACATGAGGATCCCTCCGTTGGCAATGGACGATACGATCATGGCGTTGTGCATGGGAGAGATCATGGTCTTCCCCTGGCCGATCGCGGTCTGCACACGCTCCGCAAGCCCCGAAGTGCCGTCCAGCACAAAGGAACTCTGCCGGTATTCCATCCCTGCCGGAAGGGGGAGCTCTTTGTTGAAGAGGAAGCTCTCGCAGAGGGCATGGAAGCTGTCCAGATCCAGCGTCTGCCCGATGGTGGCAAAGGAGGTATTGCAGGAGTTGGCCAGAGAGAGCCTGAGGTCCAGCCCCCCGTGGACGTGTCCCTCGTAGCAGCTCATCACCGCATCCCCGTACTCCATGGTCCCCCCGCATTCATAGCGGTAATCCTGCCAGTCCGCAGGATTTTCCCGGATATATTCCAGGGCCGTCAGGAGCTTGAAGGTGGATCCGGGCGGATAGAGCCCCTGGGTCGCCCGGTTTAAAAGATTCGCCCCCGTATTCTCCTCCGAGATCAGACTCTCCCAGTCCTCCGCGACCGTGTTGGGGTTGTAATCCGGCTTCGAGACCATGGCCAGGATCTTCCCCGTATCCGGCTCCAGGATCACGCAGGCGCCGTTATAGTCTCCCAGCGCGTCGCAGGCCAGCTGCTGCAGGGCCGGATCCAGGGTCGTCACTACGCTGTCCCCCGGATTTTTGATCTCCGCGGCCTCGTTGCTGACCTGGTCGAGCAGGCTCACATGGGTCGCCAGGAGATAGGAGTTTGCCGAAGCCTCCAGCCCCGTCGTCCCCGCGTCCGAGTAGCCGACCACGTGGGCAAAGAGGTTGCTGTAGGGATATTCCCGCGTCTCCTCCCCCTTGGCATCCTCCACGGTCCTCGCCAGGACCTCCCCGTTCTTCCCCCGGATCTCCCCGCGGACGACCCGCTGGGAAAAGGTGTCCAGCCTGGCATTGTAGGAGCTGTCCACCGTCTCCTCACTCTTTGCGGCGATATACCAGCAGAAATATCCGATGGTGGATAAAAACATCAGCGTAAAGAACACGGCAGCCAGACGGATCTCCCGGTTAACGGTCCTGGTCCGCTCTTCTACCTGAAGGATCTCTTCTTCTTCTTTTTCCTGATTTTCCAGGGCCCGCCGCACCCGTTTCATATCTTTTCTCGTATAGGGCCTGTCGCCTTCGTTCCAGCTTTTCTTCCTGCTCAATCCGATCCACCTCGTCCTGTTTTAAAATATAGAGCCCCTGTATGATCCCAAACATGATGAAGGTACTCATGATGGAACTTCCGCCATGACTGACAAAGGGCAGCGTGATCCCCGTGGAGGGAATGAATTTGATGACTCCGCCGACATTCAAAAACACCTGGGCTCCGTAGACGGCCGCCAGCCCGAAGGCGATGATCTTATAGAACATGCCGTCCATCCAGGTGGAGATCCACAAAAACTGCAGAAGGCAGCTCAGGCAAATGAGGAGCAGGGCGATGGCAAAGATCCCGCCAAACTCCTCGGCGATTGCGGCAAAGATAAAGTCCGAGCGGACCACCGGGATGACCTCTGGCATCCCCTGATAGAGCCCTGTCCCCAGGAAGCCGCCGCTCCCGATGGCAAAGAGGGACTGCAGGATCTGCCAGCCGTCCCCGGTGGCGTCCATCCAGGGATCCTGCCAGACCTGCACCCGGACCCGCACATGAGCAAATACCTTGTAGGCCAGCACCGAAGCCAGGCTTCCGGCCGCAGCCCCGCCCAGAAGATAAAAATAGCTCCTGGTCGCCACAAAGAGCATCAAAAGATAGGCGATAAAATAGATGAGGGCCGCCCCCAGGTCCTTGGAGGCCACCAGGATCAGCACGTGGAGGGCCGCCACTGCCGTGGTCACAAACACCCGTTTAAAACTCAGGCTGGTCTGGAACATGGAGGCCACAAAGAACACAAAGGTGATCTTCACAAATTCCGACGGCTGCAGGGAAAACAGGCCCCCGATATCAAAGGACAGATGGGCTCCGCCGCTGACCGTGCTGAACACCAGGATCACGCTCAGGGCCAAAAGACCGATCCCCGCATAGATCCAGCAGAACCGCCACAGATACCGCATCCGCCTCACGATCACCGGCACGGCCATGGCGACCGCGGCCGCAGCTGCCGTGATGACAAAATGCCGGACTGCCCTTTCCGGCCCCAGCCTGGTCAGCATGATAAAGCTGACGGCGAGGAGCATGCAGGTGTTGTTCAAAAGCAGCCTGGACGCCTTTTTATAAAAAACCCGGAACAGCACCAGGTACAGGATGAAAAACACCACCTGGGCCCCGTAAAAATAGATCATGGATCTCTCATTGGTATAGAGGATGATGGCCAGATAGCCGGTCAGGTGCAGGGCAAACATGCAGAACAGCTGCATCCCGCAGGCCTGGTTCCGCCTTTTGTGGGTCTTCATCCTCAGATAATGATAGGTCGACATGGTATACAGCCCGATCAACACCAGCATGATATACTTTGCCGCCTGGATTCCGATATTTGTCACGCTCTCCTCACCGCCTTACTCTGTCCCCCTCCGGAAGTGCCCTCTGGTCCGAAGCTTTGGCGCACCGCCGTATTCCCTTCCCTCCAGAGCCGCTGCAAAGGCCCGGATCACCCCGGAGACCTCCTCCGGCCCCTCCATGGTAAAGGAAAGGCGCACCATCCGGGTCCCCAGGGCCGCGATGGCCGGAAGTTCTTCTGCCAGCCAGAGGGGGGCATTGTTGTAGATCACATTGTAGCAGGAACGGCAGTACTGCTTCACCGGAAAGGAAAACCGCTTTCCGTCGCTCAAAAACAGCTCTCCGGCAGGTTCCTTCCCGGCGTTCTTTGATGCCCCGTCCCCCGCCGCGCAGGCCCGCACCGTCTTCCGGACGCACTGGGCCGAGACCATCATGGGCAGACGGCCGTAGACGATCATCTCACTGCCGTCCATCCCCCGCTCCCCAAGCTCTCTCCTGTTGAGCTCCAGGGGCGCCGTATCCATGGAAAACCCCCGCAGGGCCAGAGCCCTCCTGGCCTCCCGGTTGAAGGTATAGAGGGAGGCGTCCGCCACAAATCTGCAGGCCCCTCCTCCCTCCGGCCGTTCCCACTCCCCGTCCAGAAACGAGATCTCATCCAGGACCCGCACAAGAAACCCGTCCGGGGCCGCCTTTCGGAAGGGCTCCCGGTCAAAAGCCTCGCCCTTCCTCCAGATCCTCGGAAGGGCGAGGAAGCACTCCTTTCCCGCCGCCCGGCAGGCTTCTGCCAGCCGGGGGATCCGCTCCGGGGCGGCAGAGTCCACGGAGAGGTAGACCCTGTCTACCGCGGGCTCCCGGAGCGCCGCAAGGAGCTGTTCTTCCTCCTCTGTCAGAACGGAGAGGAGGGGCCGTCCTCCCGTCCCGGCCGGCCGGAGCCCGGAGCCGCCTCCGGACTCCCCGCTCTTCCGGGCACAGCCTCCCTCCGGCGCCCCGCTCTTCCGGGCACAGTCCTCTTCCGGTCCCCCGGCACCGTCCTCCCCTGCCGGAACGGAAAGAGTCCTCCGGTACGGCCTCAGGATTTCCTCCTCCAGGGCGGCCGCGGCCCTTCTTCGAAGCTCGTTGAGCCTCCCCACCGGCACAAAGCAGTCTCCGGAGAGGGAAACCTCCAGGTCCTGCAAGGCAAAGGGGGTGTCTCCCAGCTTTTCGATCTGCCGCCGGATATCAGACTCCAGGAGGGGCCTGCTCTTTGCCGGAAGCGCCGCCTCCCCCTCCACGGAGACAAAGGCCGTCCCAGTCTCAAAAAACAGTGTAACAGGAAAATCTTGCGTAATCCTTATGTTTCCCTTGATTTTTTCTTTTTTTTCACAACTCACATAGGTCCGGTCCAGTTCTTCAAAGAGGGCGGCGTCCGCCTGCCGGAAGGGCTTTTCCGAGAGAGTCAGCATGCCCTTCCCGTTGTGGGCATGGAAATAGCCGTCCGAAAAGCCGCCCCGGTCAAAAAGCTCCAGCAGGAATTCCTTGTCCTGTGCCGCCGCCTTCCAGCCCGCACTCCCCACTTTCTTATATAGATCCACGTATTTTCGGTATATACTCACCACTCCGGCCGTATATCGGGGACTTTTCATGCGTCCTTCTATTTTCAGGGAGCAGACTCCCGCATCCAGGAGCTCTCCCAGGCTGTCCAGCCCGCACAGGTCCTTAAGGTTTAGCAGGTATCTCCCGGCCGGATCCGAAAGCTTTTTTTTCCCCTCCCAGGCCTCATAGGGGAGACGGCAGGGGCCTGCGCAACGGCCCCTGTTCCCGCTCCTCCCCCCCGCCAGGCTGCTGAACAGGCACTGGCCGGAATAGGAATAGCAGAGAGCGCCGTGGACAAAGGCCTCGATCTCGACCTCCACCTGCTCATGGATCCTCCGGATCTCCTCTATGGAAAGCTCCCTGGCCGTCACGATCCTGGCCGCCCCCTGCCGTTTCGCCTCCCTGGCGCCGGGCACCCCGGTGATGGTCATCTGCGTGCTGGCGTGGAGGGGGAGATCCGGAAAGCACCGGCGCACCGTCCGCCAGACGCCGAGATCCTGGACGATCAGCGCATCCACCCCCGCCTCGTAGGCAGGCGCCAGAAAATCAACCAGCTCCTCCGACAGTTCCCGCTCTTTGAGGAGCGTATTGACCGTCAGATACAGCTTTTTTCCGTGGAGATGGACATGATCGACCGCCTTCAGCAAAAGCTCCCGGTCCGGATTCTCCGCGTAGGCCCTGGCTCCGAATTTCGTTCCTCCCATATAGACCGCGTCGGCGCCGGCACTTACCGCCGCCTTCATGCTCTCAAAGGAACCGGCCGGGGCCAGCACCTCGATCTTCCGCTCTTCTTTCATTCTTCACTCCGTTCTGCCCCAGGCACGGCGGCACCGTCCCGATGCGGCGCCGGCTCCCGGATACTCCGTCATTGAAAAGGGGGCCCGCCAAAAATCCGCTGCCCCCGACCATTATCTCTTCTGTCCCTTTTCCTCCAGCTCCCGCTTCATCTCCTCCAGTTTCAGCTGGACCGTCACCAGCTGATGCTTCAGGCTGTAGATCTCGTTGGCCTGAGCCTCCGTCTGGGCCTCCAGCTCGGAAAGCCTCCCCATGGCCTTAAAATAATCGTCCGCCACATTCAGCTGGAGCATCACGTTCTGATAATCCGGAGGCTGGCGGAGAAACCCGTCCATCCTCCGAAGCTCTGCGTTCTTCCCGTTCAGGTAACCGGCCACCTTCTGAAGATATTCCTCACTTTCATGGCCGCCCAATGTATATACTTTTCCGGCAATGATCACATCTGTGTAATTCCTGGAATTCATTCCGTTTCTCCTCACACGCTACTGTTCACAGACCGACCTGCAGACAATAACCCCTCTGTACTTGTTCTGGACATTCTTAATCTTATTATAAAGGGAATTCCCATAAAAAACAACCGGAAATATGCAGCGGACGGAGAAAAAGGCACAAGATATAGTATCATCTTGGTTTTTCGACACCAGATTCGCAGGGGCAGGCAAGGCCCATGTGGTCATAAGCCATCCTGGTGGCCACGCGGCCCCTGGGAGTGCGGTTGAGGAAACCGGTTTTCAGAAGATAGGGCTCATAGACGTCCTCCAGGGTCCCCACATCCTCCGAGAGAGCCGCCGCCAGCGTCTCCAGGCCCACCGGTCCCCCTCCGAATTTTTCTATCATGGTGAGGAGGATCCGCCGGTCCGTGTGGTCCAGCCCCAGACGGTCCACGTCGAGCAGATCCAGCGCGTCGGAGGCCACCCGTTCCGTGATCACCCCGTCATACCGGACCTGGGCAAAATCCCGGACCCGCTTCAAAAACCGGTTGGCCAGGCGGGGGGTCCCCCGGGAGCGGGACGCGATCTGCCTGGCTCCTCCCTTCTCGATCTCCACCTGGAGGACAGAGGCCGACCGCAGGATGATGGCGAGCAGCTCCTCCTCCGTGTAAAATTCCAGATGATGGATCACCCCGAACCGGTCTCTGAGGGGCGCCGTCAGAAGGCCGGCCCTGGTGGTGGCGCCCACCAGCGTGAAATGAGGGAGATCCAGCCGGATGGATCTGGCCGAGGCCCCCTTTCCGATGACGATATCGATGGCGTAATCCTCCATGGCCGGATAGAGTACCTCCTCCACCTGACGGCTCAGCCGGTGGATCTCATCCACAAACAGCACATCGCCGTCCTTCAGGTTGTTTAAGATCGCAGCCATCTCCCCCGGTTTCTCGATGGCCGGGCCCGCCGTGATCTTAAGCTCAGACCCCATCTCATGGGCCAGGATCCCCGCCAGGGTCGTCTTTCCCAGTCCGGGCGGCCCGTAAAACAGCACGTGGTCCAGGGCCTCCCCCCTGGACCTGGCCGCATCGATGTACACCCTCAGCATATCCTTTGCCTTCTGCTGTCCGATATATTCATCCAGGGACCGGGGGCGCAGATGGTTCTCGATCCCCTGATCCTCCGTGGTAAATTCCGTGTTGATCATCCGACTCTCCATGGGCCGATGTTTCCTTTCTCCTAAATTGAGGAAATATTCTGGCAATATGTCCGTCCAAAGCCTGCAGCGCCAACCGTTCCGGCAAGCCCAGAACCGCAGAAGTCACTCGGGATCCGCCCCTCCTGCCTTCTCTGGTCTTGCCTCCACGGCGCAGAGGGCTTCTCCCGGAAATATTGCCAGAATATTCATCAAATATCCGGCAGGAGCCTGCAGCGGCCAGCCATCCCGGTCACATCCTCCGGAGTGCTTCTTTTAAGAGTTCCTCCACGGAGAGCCCGTCCGCCCCCTCGACCCGGTTCACGGCCTTCATGGCCTCCGAGGCGCTGTACCCGAGGGCCGCGAGGGCCTGTACCGCCTCGCTCTTGCCATCCTTCCCGCCTTCCGGCCTTTGGAGCGCCGCCTCTTCATGGCTCCGCTTTAACTCAAAGGCGTCTTCCAGTTTAAATTTGTCCTTCAGCTCCAGGATCAGCTTCTTTGCCGTCTTGACTCCGATCCCGGGAGCCCTTGCGATACTCTTTGCATCCTCGGAGAGAATCGCAAAGCGCAGATCGTCCGGAGAGATCACAGACAGTACCCCCATGGCGCCCTTGGGCCCGATGCCGCTCACTCCAATCAGGAGCCTGAACACCTCCAGATCCTCCCTGGCGGCAAAGCCGTAGAGCCTCGGCGTCTGATCCTGCCCGATGTAGAGATAGGTATAGACCCGGATATCCTTTCCCACGGATGCCTCCGACAAAAGGGAGAGCGGCGCCTGGATCTGATATCCGATCCCGCCGGTCTCCACGATCAGGGATTCTTCGTAAATCTCCCGCAGCGTTCCTTTGATATATGAAATCATGCTCTCCTGTCCCTCTTCCCCCTGTTTTCCACAAACAGTTTAGCATAGTTCTCCCGTTAAGGCAAGTGTTTTCGCACAGGTGTTCTACTTTCTCTTGACAGAATGGGGAGAGCCCTCTATAATGGGGATATGAAGACCATTACAAAAGAATTTAGCCCTGTTGTTTCCTATGATCTGTCCCGCCTCGGCGACCCGGAGCGTCTCCTGTTTTTCGATATCGAGACCACCGGCCTTTCCGCAAAACGGGACATGATCTATCTGATCGGCTGTGTTTATCGGAGGGACGGCATCTGGCACATGAAGCAGTGGTTTGCCGATTCTGCCGGGGCCGAGGCCGAGCTCCTTGTCCATTTTTTCCTCTTCGCCGCCCGTTTTTCCCTGCTGGTGCATTTCAACGGCTCTGCCTTTGACCTGCCCTTTTTAGAGGAGCGGGCTTCCCGTCACCATACGCCCGTCCCCGGCCGTATGCCGGAAAGCCTTGATCTTTACCGGGAGCTGCGGCCGCTCAAGAAACTGCTCGGACTGCCGGACTGCCGCCAGAAGACCCTGGAGAATCTTCTCAGGACCGGACGGGAGGACCCCTACGACGGCGGGCAGCTGATCCGTTTCTACCGGCAGTATCTGCGCACCGGGGAGGCTGCCCTCTGCAGTGCCCTCCTCCTGCACAACGAGGAAGATGTCAGGGGCCTCCCCGCCCTCCTCTCCCTTCTTTCCTTCCGGGATTTTTTTCACGGCAGCTTCCTCCCGGGATCGGAACAGCAGACCGGTCCGGAAGAGCTGCTCGTCACCTGCAGGAGCGTCTCCGAGATCCTGCCCGTACCCTGTCGGTTTCGTTCCGGAAGTTTTCTGGTATCCTGCAGGGAATCCGGCCTCACACTCCGTATCCCCCTCTTGGAGGATACCCTGAAATATTTTTTCGGGAAACCGGCCGACTACTATTATCTGCCTGAGGAAGACCGGGCCATCCACAAAAGCGTCGCCTCCTTTGTGGATCCGTCCCACCGGAAAAAGGCGACGGCAAAAACCTGTTACCAGAAACACGCGGGGCGATTTATTCCTCTGCCGCCCGGCATGGAGACGGACCTCCCTCTCTTTTATCCCGAATACAAAAAAAATCCTCCCTACGCGGAATATTCAGAGGGCCTTTTTCTGGATGCCGCCTTTTTACAGAAGTTTCTCCTTGCAACTTTCTCCGGATAATGGTACCTGACTTCCGAAGTTAGATGAAAAAACATGGTGCTAAGCCATCGGTCAAAAC